>CAZBWJ010000001.1:0-11876 GCA_964495535.1 uncultured Acidobacteriota bacterium
CGGCTTTGCCCCGCAGTTACCCGTGAGCCGTGCACCAGGGAAGAGAGGCCGTTGCCTTGGTTCTTCCAGCCACCGTGCGGGCTGCATATTCCTTGCCCCTTGCTTTTGCGCTATGCTTAGCATGTCTAATCAGGCTCATTGCGTGAGCACAGGAGGCGTCTCCCGACTCGCTCTGGAGTAAGGGGTGAGTTTCCCCTTTGGAGGAGGGGAGGGATTCGTGCCGAATTCTTAGGCGGCGAAAGCCCGAGGTGTGCTGGTTAAACCCCTCGTCCTGAAGGGACTCCTGGGGATTGTGCGGAGCCTGCTGGAGGAGACTAAATGAGCCGCATCCTGCTCCTCGTGGACCGCCAGCGCAAGCGCCGCCTGCTGGCGGAGTTGCTCGCGCGGCGCTACCAGCTCCTCGTGCCTGACTCGGACCAGGCACTGGAGGCGGCGTTCGACCTCTGCATCCTCGACGGTCCGGCTTGGGGCCGTCTCTCCAAGCGGGTCCGAGCCAGACGAGAAGCCGCACAGCCGATCTTTCTTCCTTTTCTTCTGGTCACAGCCCGCAAGGACGCAGGGCTTGTGACTCGACACCTGGGGAAGACGATCGACCATCTGGTTTTCACCCCCATTGACAAGGCTGAATTGCTGGCGGCGGTGGAGATTTGTTTGCGCGCCCGGCGCCTCTCGGTCGAAATGCGGCGGCTCAGCGAACGCGAGCGCAAGTGGGCGGAGGAGGATCTGCGCGCAACTGGCGAGCGGTTGAAGTATCTGCTCGCCTCCGCCTCCGTGGCTATATACACCGCAAGGACTTCAGGCCACTACGGACCTACCTCTATCACCGAGAACGTGAGAGAAATGTTGGGCTATGAACCTGAAGAGCTCATCGCGGATTCAACTTTCTGGATCGACCGCGTCCATCCTGAAGACCGCCGGCGCATCTTGACGGAGTTGCCGCGGCTCGAGCGGGGAGTCTGTACCTACGAGTACCGTTTCCAGCACAAGGACGGCACGTACCGGTGGATGCGCGACGAGATGCGGTTGATAACGGATGCGCTCGGGAATCCTGCCGAGATCGTGGGTTACTGGATAGACATCACCGAGCGCAAGCGGGCGGAAGCGGCGCTGATCGAGGAGAGGCATCTGCTCCACACCCTCATGGACAATCTTCCGGACTCTATCTATTTCAAGGATGGCGCCAGCCGCTTTGTCCGGATCAATAAGGCGCTCGCTAAAGGGTTTGGCTTGAGCGACCCTGCCCAAGCGGTGGGCAAGACGGACTTCGACTTCTTTACCGATGAACATGCCCAAGCGGCCTTCGCCGACGAGCAGGAAATAATCAGAACGGGCCAGCCGATGCTCGC
Source organism: uncultured Acidobacteriota bacterium (assembly GCA_964495535.1). Taxonomy (GTDB): domain Bacteria; phylum Acidobacteriota; class Terriglobia; order UBA7540; family UBA7540; genus JALHUF01. The sequence goes on from CAZBWJ010000001.1 coordinate 1,347, forward strand.
CAAAGAGGAGAAGGAAACCTGGCCCGACGGCCGTGAGACCTGGGTCTCGACCACGAAAATGCCCCTGCGTGACGCCGCCGGGAACATCATCGGAACCTTCGGCATCTCCCGCGACATCACTGACCGCAAACAGGCGGAAGAAGCGCTGCGCGAGAGCCAGGAAATGTTTCAAAAGGCCTTCCAGGCCAGCCCCGACATCATGGTCCTTCACAGCCTGTCGGAAGGCCGCCACATAGACGTCAACGAATCCTTCCTGCGCCTTGTCGGCTATCGCCGTGAAGAGCTTGTCGGGCGGACGGCGATGGACCTGGGGCTATGGTGGGATTTGGCGCAAAGAAACGAGTATTTGCGAGTCCTCCGGAAGCAGGGACGCGTTCGTGACCTAGAAATCTGCGTTCGCACGAAGTCGGGCGAGACGCGCACCCTATTGCTGTCGGCGGAGGTCATTGAGATCGCGGGCCAGGACTCCGTGGTTGCTATAGGGAAGGACATCACCGAGCGCAAGCAGACGGAAGAAGCGCTGCGAGCCTCGGAGCAACGCTATCGCTTGCTCTTTGAGCGAAACCTTGCCGGAGTCTTCCGGACCAGCGTGGACGGTCGCATCCTGGACTGCAATGAGGCATTCGCCCGCCTCTTCGGTTACTCCTCACGGGGAGAAATGTTATCTTGTCAGGCATGGGAACTCTACCATGACCCTGCCGATCGCGAGGCCTTCCTTGCCCGCCTGAAGAATCAACAGGAACTCACTAATATGGAATACTGCCTACGGCGAAAGGACGGCACCTCCGTCTGGGTTCTAGAGAACTCGACGCTGCTGGAAGGCGAGGACGACGCCCCTGCGGTGATCGAAGGAACATCCATCGACATCACCGAGCGCAAGCGGGCGGAAGAAAGGCTGCGGCAAAGCGGAGAAGATTATAGGGGACTTGCCGAAAGCATAGGTGATGTCTTCTTTGCGATGGACAAAGACTTGAGATACACCTACTGGAACAAAGCATCTGAAAAGCTCACTGGGATTTCCGCGAAGGATGCCCTCGGGAAATCCCTCTACGAGCTGTTCCCGGAAATGAAAGGGACAAGGGCGGAGAGTCTCTACCTCGACGCAATGAGAACCGGCCAGCCTCACAGCTTCGTGAACCAGTATCAGGTCAAAGGTGAGGATTTGATCTTTGAACTGAACGTCTATCCCTCTCACCGCGGCCTCTCTGTTATTGCGAAGGACATCACCGAGCGCAAGCGGGCGGAGCAAGCCCTCCTCCTTTCAGAAGAGAAGTTCGCCAAGGCCTTTCGATCCAGCCCGAACGCAATGGCTATCTCGACCTTGGAGGAAGGGCGGTTTCTTGAGGTCAACGATAGCTTCCTCCGCCGGTCTGGGCGCCAGCGAGAAGACGTCGTCGGTCGAACTGCCCTCGAGCTAGGCGTCTGGGTCAACCCAGACGATCGGGTCGGAGTGATTGACGAGTTGCGCAAGAGTGGGCGGGTCAACGGCCGCGAAATTCTCCTCCGATCGCGTTCAGGCCAGATACGGGTGGGCCTGTTTTCCGCCGAGACTATCGAAGTCCGTGGGGTCCATTGTCTTCTCACGGTCGCGGAAGACATCACCGAGCGCAAGCGGGCCGAGGAAGCGCTGCAAGTGAGCGAGCGCCAACTGGCCCAGGCGATGGACATGGCTCTGTTGGCGCACTGGGAATTCGACACGGCGTCCGGGATGTTCATCTTCAATGACCGGTTTTACCGTCTCTACGGCACGACGGCGGAGCGCGAAGGTGGCTACCAGATGTCCCCTGAGACCTACTTCCGCGAGTTCCTTCCTCCGGAGGACGCGCACCTCGTTACGGACGAGATCGCCAAAGCTACGGCCACGACGGACCAGAATCGCTCGTGGGCGTTGGAGCACCGCATCCGCCGACGGGACGGCGAAATACGGCACATCGTCGTGCGCATCTCGGTGAACAGGAACTCCGAAGGCTTAATCGTTAAGACTCGCGGCGTTAATCAGGACATCACCGAGCGCAAGCGGGCGGAGCAGGAGCTGCACGAAAGCGAAGAACGATATCGCAGCCTGGTTGAGGCTGCGCCCGACGTTATCTACACCCTTTCCGCAGAGGATGGATCCCTTACGTCATTGAACCCGGCGTTTGAGACGCTTACAGGTTGGTCACGCGCTGAATGGCTGGGCAAGCCTTTTGTGGGGATTGTACATCCTGACGACTTGCCTGTTGCCGTCGAGACGTTTCAGAAGGCCTCGCGGGGCGAGACGCAACCCCCCTATGAATTACGCGTTCTCTCCAAGTCAGGCGAGTACCTAGTCGGAGAATTCATCTCCACCCCACACGTCAAGGACGGCAAAGTCGTGGGAGAACTTGGAATCGCCCGAGACATTACCGAACGTAAACGGACAGGAGAGGCGCTGCGGGCCTCCGAGGAGCGTTTCCGTCGCATCGTGGAGACGGCCGAAGAAGGCATCTGGATGATTGACGCGGAAAGCAGGACAACCTTTGCCAACCGGAAAATGGCCGACATGCTCGGCTATACCCCGGAAGAGATGCTGGGGAAGTCCCTGTTCTCTTTCATGGACGAGGAGGAGCGGGCCCTGGCCGAGCGCCTTATTGAACGTCGGCGCCGCGGCGTCAGCGAGCAGCACGACTTCAAGTTTCGCCGCCAGGACGGTTCCTCACTCTGGGCGCTCCTGGCCACCAATCCGGTGTTCGACGAGGCGGGGCGGTACAGTGGCGCACTCGCCATGGTGACCGACATTACCCGGCGCAAGCAGCTCCAGGAGCAGTTTCGCCAGGTGCAGAAGATGGAAGCCGTGGGACGCTTGGCGGGCGGGATAGCACACGACTTCAACAACCTGCTCACCGCCATCATGGGCTATGGGCAATTGCTCTATGAGAAGCTCGCCGCAGGCGATCCGCTTCGAGCGTATGTTGACACTATCAACAAAGCCGGAGACCGAGCCGCCGCGCTGACGCGCCAATTGCTGGCTTTCAGCCGCCAGCAGGTGCTCGTGCCCCAGGTGCTGGATTTGAATAGTGTGGTGGCGGACGTGAACAACATGCTCCGGCGCCTGATCGGCGAGGACATTGACCTGGTCACGGTCGAGGGGCATGACCTATGGCGGGTCAAAGCTGACCCGGGGCAGATCGAGCAGGTCATCCTGAACCTCGCTGTAAACGCGCGGGATGCCATGCCCCAGGGCGGCAAGTTGACCATTAAGACGGCCAACGTCATGCTGGAGGACGCTTACGCCCGCAGCCACTATCCGCTCAAGCCAGGCCCCTACGTGATGCTGGCGGTCAGCGACACGGGCTGCGGCATGGACGAAGGGACCCGGGCGTATATTTTCGAGCCTTTCTTCACCACGAAAGCAAAGGGAATGGGAACCGGACTGGGCCTCGCGACGGTTTACGGAATCATCAAGCAGAGCAGGGGCTACATCTGGGCGGAGAGTGAGGAGGGACGAGGCACGACGTTCACGATCTATCTGCCGCGGACTGAAGAGCCACTAGGGGCCGCGGAGGAGGCAGCGGCTGCGGCGCCGCCCCGGGGTACGGAAACCGTCCTCCTGGTCGAGGACGAGGGCGAGGTTCGCACTCTGGTGCGAAGGGGTTTAGAAAACAGCGGCTACACCGTGCTCGAGGCTGCCCAGGGTGAAGAGGCACTTCAGGTTTCCGCGCAGTATCAGGGGCCTATCCACCTGTTGCTGACCGACGTGGTGATGCCTGGCATGAGCGGGCGGGAACTGGCCCAGCGCCTGACGCCCCTCCGGCACGAGATGAAGGTCCTTTACATGTCGGGTTACGCGGATGACGCCATTCTCCGATATGGCGTGCTGGCTTCAGGAGCGGCGTTCCTCTGGAAGCCTTTCACAGCGGACGCGGTGGCCCAGAAGGTGCGGGAGGTGCTGGGAGAGTGATTGTCGATTGGCGATTGAGGATTGTCGATGGAAAGCTCATGATGGAAGGCTGAACGCGAAAGGCAGTCAGTTTCCTCGGGTACCTTGCGAAGAGCTGGTCTGGGGGGTTTGACAAAGCAAGCGACAATCTTCAGGCATCAATTGGCGACTCTGTGACTACTATTGCGCTCGACGCCACCTATGCGGCCGATCCCCAACCCTCCGGCGTCGGAGTCTACTCGCGAAAATTGATCGAATCGCTGGCCGCGCTTGAAACTCCATACCGCTTCTTGCTCTGTTACCGCCTCTCGAGGTTTAGACAACGGCGGTACTTCCTGAGGCCCTGCGGCGCCGGAGCGCGAGGCGGGCCGCAGTTTTCCGTGCGCTTGTACCAGGAACGCCTCACCTTCTGGCTGCCCTGGGAGGCGCGGCTGTTCCACAGTCTGGCGCAGCGGCCTCCCGCCTTCCGTTTCGCGCGCGAGATCGTCACGGTCAACGATGTCTTCCCGCTGACCGGGCGCGACTACTCCACGCCTGACTTCCAGAAGAAGTTCTCGGCGTTACTGCTGGAGGCGGTCGAGCGTGCCGTGCGAGTGCTCACCCCCTCCGAGTACACTGCCGCCCAGCTGGTGCGACATGCTGGTGTGGCGAGAGAGAAGATTTCCGTTATTTCCTATGGCGTCGAGCCGGCGCGGAAGGTGCTGACGGCGGAGGAGCGACTCCGTGAGCGCGAGCACCTGGTGGGTAAGGGAAACGAGATGGTCTTGAGCGTGGGCGTCATGCAGACCCGCAAGAACACCATTAACGCCCTGCGCGCATTGGCTAGCCTGCCGGCGCGCTTCCGGCTGGTGCTGGCAGGAGGGGAGGGCCACGGCAGCGGAGCCATTCACGACTTCATCCGGAAGGAAGGTTTGGAGTCCCGCGTGATCTTGCTGGGCTACGTGGCCGCCGACCGGCTGCCGAGTCTCTATCAAGCTGCCACTGTGCTTCTATTTCCCTCGCTGGAAGAGGGCTTTGGATTGCCAGTGCTCGAAGCCATGGCCCACGGCTTGCCGGTGGTGACATCAAACACGTCTTCGCTGCCCGAAGTGGGAGGCGATGCAGCCCTGTACGCGGACCCGCATGAGCCTCGCCAGCTTGCTGCGCAGGTCGAGCGTGCCGTGGAGGACCGTCCTTTGCGGGAAAGCATGATCGCCCGAGGGCTCGCGCGGGCCCGCGAGTTCACCTGGCGGCGCACCGCGGAAGAAACTTGCCGGGTCTATGAGGAGCTTGTCGTGGCTTGAGCAAGAAAGCGCTCTCCTGGTAAGTCTCGCAGCGCTGAATTCCGGTACGTGCCTGCCCTCATTGCTACCGCGCGGGCAGGTTGCTGGACTGTTACTAGAGTCTCGACTCACCGGGAGGTGGGTGAGCGCCATGCGGAAGCGTTACTCGACACTTCTTGCTATCGTAGGTGTTGTCGCGGCCTTGGGGGCCGAGGAGTTCGAGAAGCGGAAGCCGGCGCAGGAGTGGACCCGCGAAGAGACGCTAGAGTTCTTCCGAAGTTCGCCTTGGGTCCGCAGGGCTTTGGTGAAATCCGGGATGCCGAGATCTGACTCCTTGCCGTTTTCGGGTTCGGTGTTCGAAGGACTGACGTCGTCCGGCGGTGCGTGTCTGTCTTGTGCCCGCATCGAGCCGCAGAGGGAGAGGCCCAGCGGAGCAGGCAGCGGGAGCGAATCTGGAGTTGGCATCCCTGGTCGCGTGGGGGGGTTTATTTCATTCAGTGGACCTCGGCCAAGATCGTCCGCCAAGGGCATGCTCACCTGCGCGCGCTCGAAGGACGGGGGACTGAAGAAGCGGTACCGCTCGTGCCGGACGCCCATGTGCTGACGGTGGGCGGGCCTGACCTGCAGGTTTTCGAGGGTCTCGAAGAGTCTCAACTCCAGGCGGGGGCCTACCTTCGCCCCAAGAAATCCAAGGCCAAGGTGGCGGCCACCCGCGTCAGCGTCCTGAGGGGGGCTGACCACCGCATCAGTGTCGTGCATTTTGGGTTCCCGCGCGAACTAGACGGACAATCGATTATCGACGAAAAAGAAAGGTCCGTCGAGTTCCTCTGCCTCGCCCGAGATGTAACGCTCAGGGCCGACTTTGACCTCACCAAGATGGTCGTTCAGCAGAGTCGTGAGCTTTAGAGAATTTGCTCCGATCCGTTTTTCGTCGCGCGCCCGACATCCGTGAATTCCCACGCCTCCGCTCATGATCCCGTGCTGGCGTAATTGCGCACGCCGCGATCCCAGACTACTCGCGCCAGTAACATGAACGTCAGCGCCATGAGCGGCACCAGACGAAAGAGCGGTGCAAACGCTTCGCGGCGGAGGAAGTGCGTAGTCGGATAGAACGAGGCGAAAGCGAAGGGGATGATCCAACTCAGCAGGAACTGGATGAAAACATTGTAGATGGTCAGGGGATAGCGTCCGAAGGTAAGCATGTTGAAAACCGGCGGGACAATCCCCACGCGGTCTTCAAACCAGAACGAGACGGAAGTCAGCAACAGGAATACGGATACGTAGATCACGGCTCCACTGGCCACCATCAGGACAAACCAGAAGTAATCGGCCATCTGCCACGGCAGGCCCAGCCGCCGGACGCAGATGGTCACCACCACGGCTCCCGTCAGCACTTCCTGCAAAGATTCCAGGCGGAACTTCTCGAACAGAATCTGGAAGAGCGTGTCCACGGGCCGAAGCAGAACGCGATCAAAGCGTCCCTGGATGATGTAAAGGTCGCCAAATTCGTAGAGGTTCCAGCTAATGACGTTGAAGAAGCCCAGCGGGATGAGGGAGAAGCCGTAGAGAAAAAGGACTTCGTAGAAAGACCAGTCTTGTAGCTTGGGAATCTTGGAAAAGAGAACCAGGACGAATCCAAAGCCCAGAACGGTCGCGGTCATGGAGGAGAAGACGGCAATGAAGAAATCCGCCTTGTACGCCAGGCGGACCTTCGCGTACTGCGCGAAGTAAAGGAGGAACAGTCTTAAGTGCTGCTTCATTGGTAGTGGCGCGCCCCGCAAGAGCAAGCTGTGCGGAAAGCTGGCAGTTCAATCGACAATCGGCAATCGTCAATCTTCAATCGCGGTCATCCCCCCTGAATCGTAATCTTGCGGCTTGACCATCGCCACAACGCATGGCCGAGGGCGAGGAGCGCAAACACCCAGAAGACCTGCACGAGGAGTGCTTTCAGGATTCCCATGCCGCTCACTTTGCCCAGGTAAATCAGCACCGGGATGTAGCTGATGTACTGGAAGGGCATCAGGCTGAAGATGTCCTGAAAGACCTGCGGGAAGAACGAAATTGGGATCAGCAGCCCGGAGAACAGTTCCAGCAGGAAATACTTGGCGCGCAGCAAGCCCAAAATGGACTTCAGCCGAATGGCAAACGTGCCGACGGCGAAATTGATGCCAGCCACGATGAAGAAGCTCAGCATGGCGCTCGTGAAGAAGCCAAGGAAGTGCGTTAGGCTCGCGGCTCGTCGGATCGGGTACACCAGGAGCAGCACGAAGGCGGTGGGCACGGTCAGCATCCCCAGCCGGAAAAGCGACTCGCCCAGCGCCTGGGCCACGTACATGAGCTGCGGGTTGACCGGCTTGATGAGGTCCATGGCGAGCTTGCCTTCCGCGACCGCGTAAGCCATGTCCTGGTCGATGTTGCTGAAATAGAAGGAGCGGATGATCCAGCCTACCGCGATGTAAGTGAGCATGTGGCTGAAGTCGAAGCCCTCGATGCTCGAACTATGGGTGTAGATGGCCTTCCAGATGAAGTAGTAAACCGTGACGTAGATTAAGTAGGTAACGATGCCGGTGTAGTACCGCAGGCGGTAGGCGAGCGTATTCACGAAGCCCACGCGCACGAACTCGGCATAGATTCGGGCCGTGTGGACGAGGGGCGTTTCGTCGCGACGATATGGCCCAGGGGCCGAGAGTGCAGCCGGAGTACTCATTTCTCTTCCAGCCTTAGCCAACTGGCGACTGCCGACTGCCTACTGCTCTATGCCACCTCACCGCTCAAGTAGATTCGCTTGACGATGTCTTCGATGGGTTCTTCCTCGACCAGGATGTCGCGTACCTCGAGCGTGTTCACCAGGTTGCGGATGACCTCGGCGCTCGAGTGTTGGTCGCGGTCGAAGCGCATCAGGTAGGTCAGCTCGTCCACGCGCTCGCAGGAAATGCCGTCGGTGGCAATCAGCGGCAGCCGTGCCACCTGTGAGCGGTCCTTCAAGAAGAACTTCACCTGGTTGAATTTCGCCAGGCGCTGCTTCATTTCGCGTAGCTCACCGTCGAACAGGATGCTTCCCTTGTCGATGATGAGGAGGCGCTTCGAGAGTTCCTCGATGTCGGAGAGGTCGTGAGTTGTGAGCAGCACGGTAGTGCGCTGGGTGCGGTTGACCTCTTTCAGGAACTCGCGGATGCGGTCCTTGGCCACGACGTCCAGCCCGATGGTGGGTTCGTCCAGGAAAAGCAGCGGCGGATTGTGCAACAGCGAGGCCGCCAGGTCGCAGCGCATGCGTTCTCCCAAGCTGAGCTTGCGCACCGGCGTATGCAGGTAGTCCCCCAGGTTCAGAATTTCGGAGAACATCTCCAGGCGCTGGCGGTAGTCGGCGTCCGGGATTTCGTAGATTTCCTTGAGCAGCTTGAACGACTCGATGACGGCGATATCCCACCAGAGCTGGGTGCGCTGGCCGAAAACCACGCCGATGTGCCTTGTGTAACGCCGGCGATCTCGATACGGAACGTAACCGTTGGCGAGGACGCGCCCGCTGGTGGGCACCAGGATTCCGGTCAGCATCTTGATGGTCGTGGATTTCCCGGCGCCATTCGCGCCGATGTAACCCACCATTTCGCCCGGCTCGATCGAGAAAGTGACCTTCTCCACGGCGTGCACCGTGATGTACTCGCGCACGAAAAGGTTCTGGAGCGCGCCGAGCACTCCTTCCCGGCGGCGGAAAGTGCGGAACTCCTTGCTCAGGTCGTGGACTTCAATGATGGGCGGCATGAAAGCCAAACTTCTCGGTGGCGTCCCACGGGCGACCCCAAGTCAACATTCTAACCTAACCCGGGCCTTCGCCAGTCGGCTCAACTGGGACGCTGTGGCAGGATGCGCGCCGGGCGCCGGTTTTTACTTGCGTTTGAGTTCGACCTGATTCACGCTAACGCCTTCCCGGCTGGGACGGACTTCAGACTTCTGGGGGCCAATTCCAATGAGAAAGCACACGTTTAGCAGACTGCTGGTGCTCGTGTGTCTGCTGGGTTTTGCCGCATTGGCGCGCGGGCAGGACCTGGCGTCATTCGAGAAGCGGGTAACACTCAAGGTCTTGAAGAACGGGCTAACGGTAATCGTTTGCGAGCGACACGAGGCTCCGGTCTTCTCCTTTTTCACCCACGTGGATGTCGGGTCGGACCGGGAAGTCCCCGGAATCACCGGCCTGGCCCACATGTTCGAGCACATGGCCTTCAAGGGAACGGACAAGATCGGCACAACAAACTACGTGGCGGAGAAGCTCGCGCTCGTGAAGGTTGAGAGGGCTTACGCCACCTACGATCGCGAACGCCGCAAGGAAGTGGGCCGCGACGAAAAGAAGGTGGCCGAGTTCGAGAAGGCTTGGAAGGCTGCCATCGCTGCGGCTGACAAGTACGTCGTCAAAGAAGCCTTTGGCGAGATTGTGGAGCGTGAAGGTGGCGAGGGCCTGAACGCCTTCACCAGCAACGAGGAGACTGGCTACTTCTTTTCTTTTCCCTCCAACCGCGTCGAACTTTGGGCCTATCTCGACTCGGAGAGGTTCCTCCACCCCGTGATGCGCGAGTTCTACAAAGAGCGCGACGTAGTCTACGAGGAGCGCCGGATGAGTGCCGAGAGCCAGCCTACCGGGCGGCTGATCGAGCAGTTCCTGGCGACCGCGTTTGTTGCCCACCCTTACGGGCAGCCGGTGGTGGGATGGCCGTCCGACCTGCAGGCGTTCTCCGCCACCGACGCGCAGAAGTTCTTCCAAACGTATTACCTCCCATCCAGCATGGTCGTGACGGTCGTCGGCGACGTGAAGCCGAGCGAGGTTCTGGCGATTGTGGAGAGGTATTTCGGTCGCCTGCCGGCGCGGTCACGGCCGGAGCCGCTGCGCACGGTTGAGCCCCCGCAGAACGCCGAGCGAACCGTGGTCCTGCACGAGGCCAGCCAGCCCTTCTACGTGGAAGGCTATCACAAGCCCGACGCCCGCGATCCCGATGACGCGGTCTACGACGTCATCCAGGATCTAATGTCGGCGGGGCGCACCTCGCGGCTCTACCGGGCGCTCGTGCGGGATAAGAAGCTCGCGGCTTCCTCTGGCGGGTTCAACGGCTTCCCCGGCCAGAAATATCCGAGCTTGTTCGTGTTCTATGCCGTTCCGGCGCCCGGGCACACGCCGACGGAGGTCCGGGCCGCGGTCCAGGAGGAGATCAAACGGCTGAAGAACGAAAACGTCAGCGACGATGAGCTCAAGATGGTGAAGACGCGCGCCAAGGCCGCGCTGCTCCGCAAGCTCGACAATAACCAGGGCCTGGCCTTGGAAATGGGTATCGCCGCATCGCTCTTCGGCGATTGGCGCGAACTGTTTCGCCGCGTGGAGAAGAT
>CAZBWJ010000001.1:11976-49281 GCA_964495535.1 uncultured Acidobacteriota bacterium
TCGCCGCATCGCTCTTCGGCGATTGGCGCGAACTGTTTCGCCGCGTGGAGAAGATCGACAAGGTCACCGCGGCGGATGTCCGCCGGGTGGCCAGCAAGACCTTTGTGGAGTCCAACGCCACGGTGGGCTTTCTCGAGTCCACACAACTGGCGGGTGCTCCCGCCAAGGAGGTCCAGCAATGAGCGGCCGCGTAAAAGTCCTTCTCCTGCTTGCTGTCACGCTATGCCTTGTTCCCGCGCCGCCAGCGGCTCGTGCGCAGGCCACCGACTGGAAGCAAATCGTTATCCCTCCCCTCCACGAGTTTCACCCCGTGCAGCCGCGCCGGATCGAACTGGCCAGCGGCCTGGTGCTCTTCCTCCAGGAGGACCACGAGTTGCCGCTGATTCGAGCGACGGCGCGGATTCGCGGCGGCTCGCGGGAAGAGCCTGCCGACAAAGTGGGGCTCGTGCAGATCTACGGCGAGGTCTGGCGCACCGGTGGCACGAGGAGCCAAACCGGCGATCAGCTCGACGACTTCCTGGAAGCGCGGGCCGCCAAGGTGGAGACCTCGGGGCAGGTGGATTCCACAATCGTCTCCTTGGACTGCTTGAAGGAAAACTCCGACGAGGTTTTCAAGGTCTTCGTAGACCTGCTGCGCCAGCCCGAGTTCCGCGAGGACAAGATCGCCGTGGCGAAAAACCAGGTCGATACCAGCATTGCCCGGCGCAACGACGATATTTTCGAGATTGCAGGCCGGGAGGCTAACAAGCTCGTCTATGGCGCGAATTGCCCCTACGCGCGCGTTCCGGAGTATGCCACCGTGGCCGCCGTGTCCCAGGACGACCTGCTCAACTGGCACCGCACCTTCGTGCATCCGAACAACATCATCCTGGGCGTCGTGGGCGACTTCGACTCCAAGACTATGGAGGCAAAGCTCCGTGAGGCTTTCGAGTCCTGGCCTCGTGGTCCTGCCGCGAAGAAGGCCGAAAGCGAGTTCCAGGGGCCCAAACCGGGCTATTACTTCATCGCGAAGGACGACGTCACGGAGAGCGCCATCCGCATGGTGCACCTCGGCACGACCCGGGACAATCCGGATTTCTACGCCCTGGAAGTGTTGAATCAGGCCTTCGGCGCCGGGTTCTCCTCGCGGTTGTTCGTCAACATCCGCTCCAAGCGCGGCCTCGCTTACTACGTGTTCGGCGGCGTGGGCGCAGCCTACGATCATCCGGGCATTTTCCAGGTGGCCATGGGCACCAAGAACGGCACCACGGCTACGTCCCTTGACGCCCTGTACGCAGAGCTCGACGCCGTGCAAAAGAATCCGCCCTCCGCGGACGAGCTGAAGAAAGCCAAGGATGGACTGCTCAATTCTTTTGTCTTCCGCTTCGACTCCAAGGCCAAGGTCCTGCGCGAGCGCATGGCGTATGAGTTCTACGGCTACCCCGCTGACTTCCTGGAGCGCTATCGGGCCGGCATCGAGAAGGTGACGCAGGAGGACGTGGCGCGGGTGGCGCGGCGCTATATGCACAAGGATCGGCTAGCGGTTCTTGTGGTGGGGAAGGCCTCGGGTTTCGACCGGCCGCTTTCCTCTTTCGGGCCGGTGACGAATGTGGACATCACGATTCCCACCGGAGCGGCGGGTAAGCCGAAGGGAACGCTCTCTTTGCCAAAGTAATCGAGGGCCTGTTCCCTTCAAGGAAACCCGAACTCGCGGTGGAGAAAAGTAAGGTTCGGCCGAAGTCGGGGAGGTTCAAGCTAACCCGACCGTGGATCCGAAGCGGTTCGAGAAGCCGTCTTAAACGGCGACGGAGAGGGTTAATCGATCGTTGGGCAGGGAAGCGTCGAGTTGCGGCAACTATAGATTTCCAGCCGCTCGCCTCTTGAGCCGCGCCAGCGCGGGGCACTACTCGCCCAGGACTTTGATGAGCACCCGCTTGCGCCGCTGGCCATCGAACTCGGCGTAGTAAACCTGCTGCCACGGGCCCAGATCGAGCTTGCCGTTGGTGACCGGCACCAGCACCTGGTGGCCAACGAGCAGGTTTTTCAGGTGTGCGTCGCCATTGGTCTCGCCCGTGCGGTGGTGGCGATAGTCGGCCCGGAAAGGGGCCAGCTTCTCGAGCCATTCCTCGATGTCGGCAATCAGCCCGTCCTCGGCGTCGTTGATGTAAACCCCGGCGGTGATGTGCATCGCCGAGGCCAGCACCAGACCTTCCTGGATCTGGGCCTTCGCCAGAGCTTTCTCCAGTTCCCCCGTGATATTGATGAACTCGCGCTTCTTCCGGGTGGTGAACCACAGGTATTCGGTATGGGACTTCATTTCGCAACCTCTTGACCCCTGCCTGATGGGAACAGACGGCGGCTCTCGGGGCGCACTTGAATGTAATACAGTCGCGATTTTTTGGGCAGCAAACTTTCCGACGCAGTACAATGCCGGCGCATGGTGTCGACTGCTCCGGCAGCCTTGGTAACGGGCGCAGCACGTGGCATTGGCCGCGGGATCGCGGTGGAACTGGCGCGCATTGGCTTCAGCGTGGCGATTAATGACATAAGCAATCACGCGGTGGCCGAGGAGTGCAGGAAGCTGTGCGTGCAGGTTGCCCCTCACCCAGTGAACACGTCGTTCGAGTTTTTTCAAGCCGACATCGCGCAATCGTCAGACCGCGCCAGGCTGCTCGACGCGGTGCGCAGTCGATTCGGGTGGATCGACCTCCTGGTGAACAATGCGGGAGTTGCGCCGCATGTCCGGAAGGACATCCTCGAAGCGAGCGAAGAAAGTTTCGATCGCCTCATGGCCGTCAACGTCAAGGGACCGTACTTCCTGACCCAGGCCGTCGCCAACTTCTGGGTGTCTGACCCGGACGCTTTGCGCTCTCGGGCCCGAAAGCCGAAGATTGTGACCGTCTCCTCTGCCTCCGCGTATGCCGTCAGCCTGAACCGCGCAGAATACTGCGTCAGCAAGGCTGCCCTCTCCATGTTGACGCCGCTGTTCGCCGTTCGCTTGGCCGAATACGGAATCCACGTGTTTGAAATTCGCCCCGGCGTAATCGCGACCGACATGACCTTGGTGGTGAAGGAAAAGTACGACCGCATGATCCAGGAAGGAGCATGGCCCATTCGCCGCTGGGGGACCCCTGAGGACGTTGGGCGTGCCGTCGCGGCGATTGCGGAAGAACGACTCCCTTTTTCTACAGGCGAAGTGATCAACGTTGACGGCGGATTCCACCTCCGCCGCCTTTGAATCAGGATGCGCATCGAGCCCCAGCTCACACCGGAAACGCTCAAGCCAAAACTTGAACGCCTTTTCGAGTTGTCCGCGACGAAGATTCGCGCCATCGAGAAAGCGTGGGATTTTTCGCAGGGAACGCCGGTCTTTACCAGGCGGGGAATCTATACCTCGCGGGGCTGGACGGAATGGACACTGGGATTTCAGTTCGGGTCGGCGCTGCTTCAGTTCGAGGCCACGCACGAGCCCTGGTTCCTGGAATATGGCCAGCGAAACACCGTGAAGCGGATGGCGCACTACGTGACCCACACGGGCGTTCACGATCACGGATTCAATGTCCTCAGCACCTATGGCAACCTTCTGCGTCTTCTAGTGGAGGGGAAGTTCGAGGCGCCCCCTCAGGAGAAGGACCTCTACGAGCTGGCGCTGAAAGCGAGCGGGGCTGTGCAGGCGGCTCGCTGGATGCGTCTCCACGATGGTCGGGGGTACATATACTCCTTCAATGGTCCGCATTCGTTGTTCGCAGACGCCATTCGGTCCTTGCGTTCTCTGGCGGTGGCCCATCGCCTGGGTCAGGTGCTGCTGGGTGAAGGGGACCAGCGCATTTCCTTGCTGGAGCGTTTGGTTCATCACGCTTCGGTGACGGCCGAGTATTCCGTCTATTACGGGGAGGGGCGCGACCATTACGATGTGCGTGGGCGGGTGGCTCACGAATCGATCTTCAACCCCCACAATGGAACCTATCGGTGCCCGAACACTCAGCAGGGCTATTCTCCCTTCACCACCTGGACGCGCGGCCTGGCGTGGATCATGTGTGGCTATGCAGAACAGCTTGAGTTCCTGGCAACCGTGCCCGAGGACGAACTTCGCCCCTTGGGTGGACGCGAGGAGATTGAGGCCGTGATGCTCCGCGCGGCCCAGGCCACCTGCGACTACTATCTCGAGATAACGCCGCAGGACGGGATTCCATTTTGGGACACGGGCGCGCCGAACCTGATGTACTTGGGGGATTACCTGAACCGGCCCAGCGACCCTTTCAATGATCAGGAGCCGGTGGATAGCTCAGCGCCGGCCATCGCGGCGCAGGGCCTCTGGCGGCTGGGGACGTACCTGGCTCGAGCGCGCAGCCGCGCCGCCGACGGCCAGCGGTATCGGCAGGCCGCTTTGACGATTGCTGACACTTTATTCGACGATCCCTACCTTTCCCGCAACCCGGCCCACCAGGGACTGATTCTTCACTCCGTGTATCACCGGCCCAACGGTTGGGACTACGTCCCGCCCGGTCGCAAGATTCCCTGCGGGGAGTCTTCGATGTGGGGTGACTATCACGCGCGCGAGTTGGCACTACTGCTTCTACGGGAAGTTCGCGGTGAGCCTTACCTGGCGTTCTTCAATATCTAATCTGGTTGTGACTACCTTTCCAGCCGCTGCTTGATCTGCTCCACCAATTCGCCCATGTCCACCGGGCGGAAGAGGATTACCTCAAAGCCTCGACCCTTGAAGCGCTTCTCGGCGATCAAATTCCGGCTGGCAACAATCCAGATGGGAATCTGCAAAGTCCAGGCCGCCAGCTGCTCGATGTCGGCGGGGGGATCGTCACTGGCAAAAAGGTCAACGACGAGCATCGCGGGCCGCAGGTCGGTTTCCTCCAAGCTCGCGAGTGCAGCTTGCACCGTCTCGTAGGCTTTCACCTCCAGGCCCTCCTCGATCAACTGGGCCCGAAGCAGCGCCCGAAACTGCCAATCCCCCCCGACGAGAACCACGTGGGTCATGACATTCCTCTGACATGCCAGCGGAGGCGGGTGCGCCCGCGTCCAAGTTTGTAGCCAGCCCCTTGCGGTGCTAAGCTGGCAACAGGGGCGGAGGGTTCCAGGTGCTTCGCCCGCCGACGTACGGGCGTGCGCATCATTCTTTACACCGGCAAGGGCGGCGCAGGCAAGACGAGCACTGCCGCTTTTTGGTGCCCTTTCCCCGGAGTTGAGACGCTTTCTCGCATCGCCCGGGGTGCCGGTGTATCCGTCGCGGCCCTGTGACTAATCTCACTTGCTCAAGCATAGTGGTCGGGCCATGCGTTCCCGGCGCGGGGCGTGTATACTAAGCGCTCGGGCTGAACGTGTTTCGCAAAGGGCGGCCAGCGCCACGAAATAGAATGAGAATCGACATCCTCTTCTTGGGTTTTGCCCACGATCTGACCGGGTTCGACCACGAACAGGTGGATATCGCGCCGGGCGAGACCGTGGGCGACCTTCAGGCCCGTTACGAGAGCCGCTTTCCCCGCCTGCGGGAAGTGGCTGGGGCGTTGCTCGCTGCTGTGAACCAGGAGGTCGCGGAGCGATCCCAAATCTTGCGCGACGGCGACGAGGTGGCCTTCCTGCCGCCGGTGAGCGGCGGCGCCGAGGACGATTTCTATCGTATTGCTCGCGAGCCGATTCCTACCCAGGACCTTGCCTGCCAACTGAAGGCGCCCGAAGACGGGGCGGTAGTGATTTTCGAGGGCATTGTTCGGAATCATTCTCAAGGCCGGAAGACGCTTTACCTGGAGTACGAAGCCTACGAGCCCATGGCGGTCCGGAAGATGGAGGAGATTGGACGCGAAGCGAAAGAGAAGTTCGGCGTTGATCACATCGGCATAACCCACCGCGTCGGCCGGCTCAAGATCGGCGAGACCAGCGTCGCCATCATCGTGACCTCGGCGCACCGGCGCACGGCATTCGAGGCTTGCCGCTATGCCATCGACCGGCTGAAGCAGGTCGTCCCCATCTGGAAGAAAGAGGTCTTCGAGGACGGCGCCATCTGGGCAGAAGGCGAAGGGCAAAGCAGCTTTCAGCCGTCAGCCGCCGACGGGCGGCACGAAACCCGGAGGTAAGCCTGTCTTAGCTGAAAGCCGATGGCTGAGAGCTGACGGCTGAGGGCTTTCATTTGCATGCAGAGCTATCTTGACACAGCAGTTGAGATCGCGCGGGAGGCCGGCGCGCTCCTTGCTCAACTCTTCAAGGACCCGCAGGAGATTTCCTACAAGCGGCCTTCGGACCTGGTCACAGAAGCCGACCGTTGCTCTGAAGCTCTGATTGTTGAGCGCCTGCACCGCCATTTCCCCACTCACGCGGTAGTGGGAGAAGAAGGTGGGGGCCAGAGGATTGACTCGGACTACTGCTGGTACGTGGACCCGCTGGATGGCACTACCAACTTTGCTCACGGGTTTCCGGTGTTTTGCGTCACGCTGGGTCTGGTTTACCGGGGCGAGGTTATCGCCGGCGTGGTGTATGACCCCACCCGCGACGAGCTGTTCGCCGCCGAACGGGGCGCGGGAGCGTCTCTGAACAACAAGCGCATCCAGGTGTCGAAGACCGCGAACCTATCCGAAAGCCTGCTGGCCACGGGCTTTCCGCCCTTTGCCTCCAACCACGATCTGAACATTCAGTTCTATTTCCGCTTCACGCTTCTCTCGCATGGCATTCGGCGGGCGGGGTCTGCTGCCCTCGACCTTTGCACCGTAGCGGCGGGACGCTTCGACGGCTTCTGGGAGTTGAAGCTCAATCCCTGGGACAAGGCTGCGGGGTCGCTGCTGGTGACGGAGGCGGGAGGGCGTGTCACCGACCTCGCCGGTCGGCCGTTCGACCTGCAGGCCGACGAGATTTTCGCCTCGAACGGTCTGATTCACGAGCAGATGGTCCCGATCTTCGCCGAGGTTCTTGCCCACAAACCCGGGGGTCGGGGGCTAGGGATCAGGGGTTAGTGAAGACCCTATAGTCTGACCGCTACCCCCCTGTCCCCAGCCGCGAGTTCTTATGGCCAGACGATTCGGTTCGCGGCGATTCTGGAAGCGCAGGGGCTTGATTTCTCTCGCGCTGAACAGCCCGGAACCTGGTTCCGCCCCGCCGAGTTTCTCCCCCGATCCCGAAATCACCGAAATCGACATCTGGTTGCGGCGGCTTCCCGTGGCGTTCAACGGCCTGAGGATCGTGCACCTCACGGACATCCATCACAGCCTTTTCACCCCGCTGGAAGACGTGCAGCGCGCCGTTTACCTGACGAATCTTCTGCGTCCAGACTTGATTGCCCTGACCGGCGACTATGTAACGCTGTCGCCCACCTACATCTGGCCGGTGGCGCGGGCGCTAGGAAAGCTGCGGGCGCGACTGGGGATGTTTGCGGTTCTCGGCAACCACGATTTCCAGGTGGATGCCGGCGAGATCACGCGCGCTTTTCGGGCGCAGCACATCCGCGTGCTGCGGAATTCTCACTCCGCTTTGCGCGCCGGGTCCGCCCACCTGTGGGTTATCGGAGTGGACGACCTGTGGTGGGGAGCGGATGATCTCGCGGCGGCCCTGCGCGCTGTTCCCGCGCGCGATCCCAAGATTCTCCTCTGCCATAACCCTTTGGGAGTTCGCCAGGCAGCGGCGCACGGCATTGATATCGTCCTCTCGGGCCACACGCACGGCGGCCAAGTGCGCCTTCCGGTCGTGGGTTCGGTTTACGGCCGCACGAAGCTCGGCGAGCGCTTTGTCGAAGGCTGGAACCGGCTGGATGGCACGCAGATTTACGTGAGCCGTGGTATCGGCAAGGTGCTCTTGCCCGTGCGTCTGGGCTGCCCGCCGGAAATCGCCTGCCTTCGCCTCCGCCGACCGTAAGCACGTGCCTGCGAGTCTAGAGGCAAACCCCTTGCCAAGCGAGATGGCGAGAGGGCATGCTTGTCAGCACTCATGTTCGCATCGCGCACCGACTGGTCGCTTACTCCCAACCGCCTTTCCCAATTGATTGAGGGGCGTCGGCGGCAAGGCTTATCATGTCGGGATTTGACGGAATCCAACCCCACGCGCTGCGGATTCAATTTCGACGCGGAGAAGCTGCTGAGCGCGCTAGCAGATGTGCGGTCGCTGAACTACGAGCCCGACCCGCGCGGACTGCTCGACGCGCGCCTGGCGGTGGCAAGTTACTACGCCGAGCGCGGCGTCCAACTTGAGCCCGACCAAATCTTCTTGACCACTAGCACGAGCGAAGCCTATTCGTACGTTTTCCGACTGCTGGCGAATCCCGGCGACGCCATCCTGGTACCGCGGCCGAGCTATCCGCTCCTTGATTTCCTGGCCGGTCTCAACGATGTTGACTTGGTGCCCTATCCTCTCGCGTACCACGATGGGTGGCGGATCGAGCTGGGGACACTCGCCGCTATTCTGGATTCTTCCTGGCGCAAAGCGCGGGCGATTGTGGTTGTCCATCCCAACAATCCCACCGGCTCGTTCGTGCGCCGGGAAGAGCTGGAGTGTCTCCTGAAGCCTTGCGAGGAGCACGCGCTGGCGCTGGTGGCGGACGAAGTTTTCGCCGACTATGCCTTTGCGCCCGACGACAAGCGAGTTGTGAGCCACGCCGGGATGTCTGAAGCGCTCACCTTCACACTCAGCGGCCTGTCGAAGATCTCCGCTCTGCCGCAGATGAAGCTGGCCTGGGTGGTGGTGAGCGGACCGCCGGATGTGCTCACCAAGGCGCTGGCGCGTCTGGAGATCATTGCGGACACTTACCTTTCGGTGAGTGCGCCGCTGGCGTATGCCTTGCCCACAATGCTGGAGACGCGGCGCAGCCTCCAGCCGCAAATCCTGGAGCGAGTCCGAACGAACCTGCGTTGGCTCGACGAACGGCTTGCTGCGGATTTGCCGGTGAGCCGCCTCAAGGCAGATGGGGGCTGGTATGCCATTCTGAAGCTGCCAGCTATCCGCAGCGACGAAGACTGGGCCGTCGGGTTGCTTGCCGAGGACGGCGTCCTCGTCCATCCGGGCCACTTTTACGATTTCCCCTCGGAAGGCCATCTGGTCGTCAGCCTGCTGCCACCTGCGGAGATCTTCCAGCAGGGCATTCGTCAGTTCCTGGCGCGCGTCGCGCGACACGGCTGAAGGGCGGGCGCGTTGATTCGATTTCGTATGCAAACCCGGAAAACTTCTGATATACCCTCCCCATTGACACGCGCCGATGAACGCCCCTGAACTGATCCGAAAGAAGCGCGACGGCTGCGCCTTGGAGCGCGGGGAGATCTTCGAGTTCATCGAGTATTACACGCGCGGCGAAATCCCCGATTACCAGTGCGCGGCCCTCTTGATGACCATCTTCTTTCGCGGGCTGGACGCGCGCGAGACCGCTGACCTGACCGAAGCCATGCGGCGGTCAGGCCAGCAGCTTGATCTTTCCAGTTTCCCGCAGCCCAAAATCGACAAGCACTCGACGGGCGGCGTGGGTGATAAGACCTCGCTGGTTGTTGCTCCCGCGGCGGCCGCGGGCGGATTGCTGGTGCCCATGATTTCCGGCCGCGGGCTGGGGCATACCGGTGGCACGCTGGACAAGCTCGAATCCATACCGGGCTTCAACACGCGCCTGACACTGGCCGAGTTTCGCCGTGTGCTCGGCGTTTGCGGCATGGGCCTAATCGGTCAAACCGAGGAACTGGCCCCAGCCGACCGCAAGCTTTACGCGCTGCGGGATGTGACGGCGACAGTAGAGTCCATCCCGCTCATCGCCGCGTCCATAATGAGCAAGAAGCTGGCGGAGGACGTTGACGGCTTGGTGCTCGACGTCAAGACCGGCTCCGGCGCCTTCATGCGGAAGTTCGAGGAGGCGCGCGAACTCGCGGGGCGCATGGTGGAGATCGGGGCCGCGTGCGGCATATGCGTTCGCGCCCTCATCACGGACATGAGCCAGCCGCTGGGAAACGCCGTGGGCAACGCGCTCGAGGTCGTCGAGGCCGTCGAGACCCTTAAGGGCCGCGGGCCGCGCGACCTGGTTGAGATTTCCCGCGAACTGACCGCGCACATGTTCATGCTAGGTGGCCTGGAAACCACGCTCGCTGCCGCGCGCGTGAGGTTCGACTCTCTCCTTGCCAGCGGGCAGGCCCTGACGAAATTGGCGCAAGTTATCGCCGAGCAGGGTGGCGACGCCGCAGTGGTCGAGGACTACTCGCGCTTCCCCAGGGCGCAGTACGAAGACTCCGTGGTCGCCCCGGAGGAGGGCTTTGTGGCGGGCTTGGAGGCCCGGGCCCTGGGGTGCGCGTCGATGTTTCTCGGGGCTGGTCGCGAACGGTTGGATTCTGCCATCGACCCAGCCGTAGGCCTGGTGTTAGAGAAGAAGGTCAGCGACCCGGTGAGCGCCGGCGAGAGGGTTTGCGCTCTTTACGCGAACGATCGGGTGCGATTGGCGCAAGCCCACACGATGGTGCGCAGCGCCATCGCAATTTCTCCTGAGCCTGTGGCTCCGACGCCGCTCATTATTGGCCGTGTGCCTGAACCGCGCTGAGGAGGCTATCACGATGAGGATGTTGCGTTCGGCCCTCCTGGTCGGAAGTTTGCTGGTATCCGCCGCCTCGGCCTTCGGCGCACCGCAGGAATCACGCAAGATCATCATTGACACGGATCCCGGGGCCGACGATGCCATGGCGATTCTGCTGGCGCTGAATTCGCCCGAACTCGACGTGAAAGCCCTCACGGTGGTTGCGGGGAACGTAGTCGTCGAGCAGGGTCTCGAGAACGCGCTGAAGCTGGTTTCGCTGGCCGGACACTGTGACATACGCGTGGCACGCGGCGCCGAGCATCCACTGGTTCAGAAACTGACCACCGCAGAGTTCTTTCACGGGAAAGACGGGCTGGGCGATGTTGAACTCCCCGCGCCGGCCTGCCACGCTGACCCGCGCTTCGCCCCCGACCTCATCATTGAACTTGTCCACCAGTACCCGCACGAGATCACGCTGGTGCCGGTCGGACCGCTGACGAACATTGCCCTCGCGGTTGCGAAAGATCCCTCCCTTGTTCCGCTCGTCAAGGAAGTGGTCTTGATGGGCGGGGCGATTTCCGGAGGCAATGCGACGGCCGCCGCCGAGGCCAACATCTACAACGATCCTGAGGCGGCTCGAGTGGTGTTTGAGGCAGGCTGGCCGTTGACCATGGTCGGCCTGAATGTCACCGAAAGGACTCGCTTCACCCGCGCCGACCTGAACCAACTGGCGAAGACTCACGGCCGGGAGAACGACTTCGCGGTTCGTGTCCTGAAGTTCATGGTGGACCTTGGGGGAAAGCTGGGAGCGGAGGGGACACCCATGCACGATCCCCTGGCCGTCGGTGCGGTGATCGACCGCAGCCTGATTACCACGCGGGACATGCGTGTCGATGTCGAGACGCGCGGTGAGCACACGCGGGGGGAGACCGTGGCCAACCGGCACAATTCCTCAGACCGCACGGTCCTGCGCGACAACCGTTACATCATCGACGGGATTGAGAACGTGCAGCCCAATGTCCATGTCGCCGTGGACTCGGACGCGAGGCGTTTCATTCAGCTTTTCATTTCGCGGCTTGCGGGGAGGTAGCGATTCCAAGAGTGAGAATTCGACCTCGAACTTCGAAGCTCGAAACCGGACCCGCGAATCTAGGAACTGGTCATTTGCCACTCGTCCCTCGTCCCTCGCTGCTAGGCTATCGTGAGGCCCGGGAAGCGGTGCGCTTTCTGGAGAAGCGATGGCCGGCACGGCCGCGTGTCGGCATGGTCTTGGGTTCTGGCCTGGGGGATATGGCCCGCAGCCTTCGCGACCCGTTGGTGATTCCATACATGCTCATCCCATTCTTCCCTCGACCAACCGTGCCAGGCCACGGGGGGACATTGCATCTGGGTTCTTGGTGCGGTGTTCCCGTGGCCGCGCTCCAAGGCCGGATGCACCTCTACGAAGGCTACACGCCCGCCGAGGTTGTTTTCCCCGTGCGCGTGTTGGCAGTAGCGGGCATCAAAGTTCTGCTGGTCACGTGCGCTGCCGGGGGAATCTCGCCGCGGGCCACACCGGGCAGCTTCATGCTTTTCTCCGATCACTTGAACTTGCAGGGGGCCAATCCGCTGGCCGGTTCACACGATTCGCGCTGGGGGCTGCGGTTTGTGGATATGAGCGAAGCCTACGACCCGGAACTGCGCCGCCAAGCGCGGAGAGCCGCGGCGAGGTGGCGCCTGAAGTGCCTCGAGGGAGTTTACGCCGCGCTCCTGGGGCCGACGTACGAGACGCCCGCCGAAATTCAGGCATTGAGGCGATTGGGAGCGGACGCGGTTGGCATGTCCACAGTGCCGGAAGTGCTGGCCGCGCGACAACTGGGCATGCGAGTCCTGGCGATTGCCGCCGTCACCAACCGCGCCGCCGGACTCAGCCGCCGGCCCTTGAGTCATGAAGAAGTCCTGGAGGCAGGGAAGCGGGCCGCGCGGGATCTGGCCCGCCTTCTTGATACGATGCTCCGGCATTTGAACGAGGACAGTCGATGACCGCTGAGAGACTGGTTGAGTTGGCGCTCCAGGCGCGCGAGAACGCCTATGCGCCCTACTCGAACTTCAAGGTCGGTGCCGCGCTTGAGGCGTCGAGCGGCAAGGTCTTCACGGGCTGCAACGTGGAGAATTCGACCTACGGACTGACCGTGTGCGCGGAACGAGTAGCTCTCTGGAAGGCGATTTCCGAGGGCGAAAGAGAGTTTGCGCGCATCGCCGTCGTCGCGCAGGGCAAGCGCCTGGTTTATCCTTGCGGTGCCTGCCGTCAGTTGTTATGGGAATTTTGCGACGACCTCGAGGTTATCCTGGCGAACACGCAGGGAGAAAGAGAAACATGCCGCCTGGCTGATCTGCTTCCCCACCCGTTCGACCGCACTCTCCTTTGACAAACCTGCCCAGTCGCTACCAGGCGGCGAGCATTCCAGGTCGCGCGGCTAATGCTTCTTGCCTGGGACTTTTGGCTTAGTTGCCTCTTCCCTCTGTTTAACCATTTTTGTGCACATGCTGCGGAGGACCTCGGCGACGTTCTTGTTGACCATTAGCCCTTTCAGGTCGCGCTCGTTCAAGCGGTTCAGCTGAGGGAGCGCGATGTCGATCGGCGCGCGCGGGTTATTCACCAGGGCACGAACCACGGCGTAGCTCTTCATGAAGCGGCGGTTCGTGGCGATGAGGCGCAGCACTTCCTCGTTGACGCTCGTCATTGACGCGTAGGCCTCGATTTCAGCGTCGGTGAGTTTGGGGGATTGCAGGACGGCGCGGCCCACCATCTTGTTGGAATCGCGAATCAGGAGGAGCCGCTCCTCCTGGTTTCCCTTGAGGGCCAAGGCGATTTTCTCCGCGGCTGTCAGGCGGCCGACTCGCTGGAGCAGGGTCTCGCGTTCTTGAGCTTCCTCGACGCCCGGCGGACCCGGCGCGACAACTTCGGGCTTGGGTGCCACCAGCGTCATTTCCCGCCCGAGCACCATCGTCTGCTTGACATATTCGCGGAGGTCGCCGGGAAGCACCGGGTTATGGAGCAGGGCTTCCCCGATTTCCTTCCGGCCGGCCAACATGTGGTTCGCGGCGAAGTCGAGCACTGCGATGGGCGTGGAGGGGTTGCCAAGCACCTTCAGAAGTTCTTCCTGGTTCCAGGTCTGAAGCGTGTAGAACGCCGTGTTGCGGATGTAGTCGTCCGGGTCGTTGGCGAGATAGATAAGGATTTCAATTTTCTCATCTACGGGGATGGTAAGGGTCCCGTCAGCGGCCTTGCGCCGGATGACCTCAGGGGCCTTGCCTTCACGCAGGACATCGATCAGGCGTTCCGGAATGGTTCGTCCCTCAGGGAGAAATTTTCTTCAAGTCGTTCTGCGTCAGGTGGATGGACTTCACTTCGCCACGCCGGCCCAGGGGCTTCAGGGTCTCACCGTTCAGAGTCAGAATAATGCCCTGGGCGTTGCCGGTGGTTACATCGAAGGACTCCTTCGCCTTGAGCGTCTGAATTTCGCTGGGGTTCAGAACCTGCTGCAAGACCGTCTTGCCGTCAACGTCAACCGCCACCCAGGCGCGTTCGGTCGCGGCCACCTGCAAGACTAGACCTCCCTCAGCCTCGGCGATACCAGGCGTCGCAGGCCCGGGGCTCGCGGCGGTCGGACTGCTGGCTGTGCTTCTCTCCGCCAAGGGTTGGGCTGACTCGGGCGCAGGAGCCGGGGCGGGAACCTCGCCGGCCGGCGCGGCGGAAGGCGCGGCCGGTGAAACCTGGGCGGGGGTCGGAACCTTCTGCGCGGGTTCGGCGGCACGCCGAGAGTAACGGAAAATCCCGTAGCCACCGCCCACGAGGATAACGGCCAGAGCCAACGTAAGGATTGGCGCGCGCGACCTCTCCCGCCTGGCCTCCGGGTTGCTCACGATCAGCCGGGTGAGATCGACATCCGGCCGGACTTGAGCCACCAACTGGTACTCAGCCAGGACGCGCTCTTCATCCAGGCCCAGGTATTTGGCGTAGGCGCGAATAAAGCTGCGGGTGAAGATGCCGCCGGGGAGTTTCGCGAATTCTTCGTCCTCCAGGGCGAGCAGGAACCGTACGCCGATCTTGGTGGCGGCGGAGATTTCCTGGAGCGTCACGCCGCGCATCTCCCGTTCGCGCCGAAGGTTCTCGCCAAAGGAGGCCATCGGATTGCTCTCGTTGCTCGACCGAAGGGATTCACCCAGGATGATATTTCCACCTCCAGATGAGTGTCAAATCATTTCAAAGGAGTTAGCCCATTCGCCAATACTGGCTGGGGAATTCTGACCAACTCCATCCCGCAAATGCCGGGGCGCCAAAAAGGTGTTGAAAAGGGCCCGCCGATGGTTTAAAAGTGAATGACCTCGTTCAGGAGGGTGGCGTCGCCAGTTGTCTATGGAACCGCAAGGGGAAGTTGCCGAACTGAAACGCCAGATCGAGCGCCTCTCGCTTTTCCACGAGATCGGGAAGGCGCTGGCCTCTACTCTGGATCTCCAGAAAATCCTCCAGACCGTTATGGAGAAGATCAGCGATCTCCTCCAGCCCGACACCTGGTCGCTCCTGATGCTGGACGAGGCCACGCAGGAGCTGCATTTCGAGATCGCGATCGGCGCGGGGGCGGACAAGCTCAAGGACGTCCGGCTGAAGGTAGGGGAGGGCATTGCCGGCTGGGTGGCGCAGACGGGCGAGCCGGTCCTGGTGGAAGACGTCAAGCGCGATCCGCGCTTTACCTCGCGGATTGACGAGGTGACCCAGATCGACACCCGCTCCGTGGTGTGCGTTCCCATCAAGGGCAAGGAGAAGGTCCTGGGAGTCATCGAGCTGGTCAACTGCCTGGGCCGGGAGAGCTTCCGCGCGGAGGATATCCCCATCCTGAAGAGCTTGGCGGACTACGCCGCCATTGCCCTGGAAAACGCGCGCTACATCCAGCGCATCCACGAATTGACGATCACGGATGACTGCACCGCGCTCTACAACGCCCGCCACCTCAACTTCGTCCTGGACGCGGAAATCTACCGCTCCACGCGTTACGGGTACGAGTTCTCAGTCATCTTTCTCGACCTCGATCACTTCAAGCAGGTGAACGACACGCACGGGCACCTGGTCGGCTCGAAGCTCCTCTGGATGATCGGCGACCTCATCAAGGGCCACCTCCGCCTGATCGACTATGCCTTCCGCTACGGGGGCGATGAATTCGTGGTCCTGCTGCCGCAGACGCCGAAGCAGAATTCCGTGACGGTGGTCCGCCGCCTGAAGGACTTGCTGAACTCCAGGGTCTTCTTCAGCGATGAGGGATTGAACATCACGGTGACCGCGAGCTTTGGCGTGGCCTCGTTCCCTGCCGATGGCCGCACCCGCCGGGAACTCCTGCGCATGGCCGACGAGGCCATGTACCTGGTCAAGAACACTACCCGCAACAACATTGCCGTGGCCGGCGAGGGCATCCGAGCTTAGAAAGCCTGAGCGCCATCCTGATTGACTTCCCCTCCGAAAGGACCGGCTCTTAACCGTGCCGCACCCGTGCGGTGGCGGCGGTTCACGATCGCCGTCTTTGGCCTTCCAGGACTGCTGCGCACAGCGTCCCTGCACTCTTCAGGAAGTCCCGCCTCCTGATGATGGTCGGCTGTTCCCTCGTCCTTCATGGAGTGATGCCTGCCCGAGGGTGTAGAGTCATGTCCTGTCGGACAGGGTCGGGAACGCGTCTGGTTCAGCTTCGCTTCTGCAATGGGTCTGTAACCTACAGAAAGGCCATGACTTACCAGCTTCGTTGGAGATTTAAGCCCCTCTTTATTTTTCAACAACATACCAGCTTCGTTCCGCTTCCGGAAATTGTAACACGTTGATCCACTGATACTTACCAGCTTCGTTTTTTTAATGTCGTATTTATAGAGATGCAGTGGAGGAGTTTGCTGAGTGCCATACTCCCGTCGTCTAAAGATCGGTCTCGCGATCATCCCGGTCAGCTCCCGGTCGGGTGCGACAGCCATCCTGGCAGGCACCCGTGATATGGTTTCTAGTCTAGCACACTTGTCCCTGAAAATCAAGCGCCAAAATGGCCGACTGCAAGGGTCGGCGCCATCCTCGGGGTGAGAGCCCCGGAGGGGGCACCATAACGTAGCCCAGCGCGCAAGCGCTGGGAAAGGGATGGCGAAAATAGAAATCTAAAAGTACCTTTCACCTGTTTTCCCCACGGCGGGTGCCGCGGGCTAAATTATGCCGCCGCTGCCGGGGCTGCTGCCCATATTTGCGGGATGGCCTTACTCTTGCCACGCGCCGCATCCTCTGTCAGGATGTCATTTAATCCATGCGCTGGCAGACTTCCACGGTTGACGCAGAAGCTGTCGCCAGGCTCGCGCGCGAGCTGAGCATTCCGCCGCTGGTGGCGCGCTTGCTGGTTCTGCGCGGCCTCGCGGAGCCTGAGGTGGCCGAGCGTTTTCTCGATCCGTCTCTCACCCAGCTCCACGACCCTTTCCTGATGGCCGACATGCGCGTGGCAGTCGAACGTCTCGGGCAGGCCATCGAGCGGCAAGAGAAGATTCTCATCTACGGCGACTATGACGTGGATGGGACGATGGCGGTGGTGGTCCTGCTGACGGCGCTGCGCTCGCTCGGAGGGAAAGTGGAGGCTCACATCCCTCACCGTCTGACGGATGGTTACGGCATGCGCGTACCGGTGGTGGAGCGCGCCCAGGCAGAAGGCTACAGCGTCGTGCTGAGTGTGGACACGGGCGTGCGCGAGCACGAGGTCCTGGCACGCGCTCGCGAGCTGGGGCTCGATTGCATCGTGACGGACCACCACCTGCCCGACAGCCACTTGCCGCCGGCCTGCGCCATCTTGAATCCGCGCCGCGAAGATTGCGCCTACCCGGAAAAGAACCTGTCGGGGGTCGGCGTGGCTTTCAAGCTGGCCCAGGCGCTGCTCGGGCCGCGGCTGACGGAGCGGCAGGTCCACTCGTATCTGAAGGTGGTTGCGCTGGGCACCATTGCGGATGTCGTGCCGCTGGTGGGCGAGAACCGCGTGATGGCGCATTTCGGGCTGGCAGGCATGCGGGAGCCCTCGCATGCCGGCCTGGCGGCTTTGCTGGCTGTGTCGGGATTGGAGGGCAGGGCCGTCACGACAGGCGACGTGGCCTTCCGCCTGGCGCCGCGCCTCAATGCCGCCGGGCGCATGGAGAATGCCCGCGAGGTCATCGAACTGTTTACGACTTCCGATCCCGCCAGGGCCTGCGCGATCGCCGAACGGCTGGAGAACCTGAACCGCGACCGGCAGCGGGTGGAAGACGAGATTCTCCGCGCCATCCAGAACCTCTTGGAGCGGCACCCCGAGAAGGCTCGGCGCTACACCCTGGTTTTCGCGGGCGAGGGATGGCATCGAGGCGTGATTGGCATCGTGGCGCAGCGCGTTGTGGATCGGTATCATCGGCCCGCGCTCGTGATTGGGGTAGAGGAGGGCGTCGGGGTGGGCTCCGGGCGATCCATCAAGGGATTCCACCTGCTCGAGGCGCTGAGCCAGGCGAGTGACCTCTTCGATCGCTTTGGTGGTCACGCGCAGGCCGCGGGGTTTGCCCTGCCCGCGGAGCGGATCGGGGAGCTGGAAACGCGGTTTGAACGGCAGGCGCGGGCGGTCCTTGCTCCCGATGATTTGGAGCCGGCGCTCCGTGTGGATGCGGAAGTCCGCTTAGCGGAGCTTGACTGGAAACTCTATGAAGAGGTGCGGAGGCTGGAGCCGTACGGCTTCGGGAATCCCACTCCCGTCTTCGTGGCGCGGGACGCGCGCCTGGTGGCGCCGCCTCGCATTCTCAAGGAAAAGCATCTAAAGTTGAAGGTGGCCCAGGGGGCCGCTGCATTCGACGCGTTGGGATGGAACATGGCGGACCAAGCCCTTGGCCTTGCTGCCGGGCAACGTGTGGACTTGGCGTTTGCGCTGGACGAGAATACGTTTCAGGATGTGACGACGCTCCAATTGGTAGTGAGAGACGTGCGGGCGAGCGGGGAGTGGGAACCGGTTGAAGGTTGAAGGGCAGGAGTCAGAAGGCGGACTCGAAGCGTACTAGGCTGACGACCGCAAGCAACGGACGAGGGACAACTGACACCTGACACTTGATGAAGGACTGAGAGTTTGGCAAATTCTGCAGGCCAAGTTGCGCGACGAAGGAAGCTAATCACCCGGATTGTGACGGGGGCGCTGGGGGCCACGCTGATAGCGGTCGCGGCGGGCTACTGGTGGAGCCGGCGTCACGACGACAAGCCCGCGCGCGTGCCGCAGACTCTACCCACCAACGTCAATCAACAGCTTTCCGGGTACACCTTCACGCGCTCCGATGAGGGCCGGCAGATTTTCAGCGTGCATGCCGCCCGCACGGTGGCGTTCAAGCAAGGCGGAACGACGGTTCTGCAGGACGTGTTTGTGGAGGTGTTTGGCCGGACCGGCACGCGCCGCGACGTCCTGCGTACGCGCCGCTGCGACTATAACACGCAGTCGGGAGATCTCTTCAGCGCGGGGAAGGTGGAAATTGAATTGAACGCCGGGCCGGAAGGAAAGGCAGTAGGGAGACGCCGCGCGCGGCGGCAAGTGCTGCTTGAAACCTCGCGGGTGTATTTTCGACAGCACGGGTCGCTGGTGGTGAGTGATGAGCCCGTGCGGTACCGCATCGGCGCCATATCCGGGTCGGCGCAAGGCATGGCATATGCCACCAAGGACGGGTGGCTCGAACTCAAGAAGGATGTCAGCGCGGAATTGACTCCGCCGGAGAGCGCCGAGCCGCAGCTTCCCCTGCGGCTCACGGCCAGCAGCGCGCGTTACGACAAGGAAAAAGGTGAAGTGACTCTCTGGGGTCCGGTGGAGTTCACCCAGGGTAATCGCCGCGTCCAAGCGGGGCGGGGGATCGTTGTTCTGAACGCGCAGAACCGCATCGTCCAGGCCGTGCTTGAAGAAGGCACGCGCGCGGTGGATTCTTCCGCAAAAGGGCAGCTTGAGGGCAGCGCCCGGAGAATTCGTGGCGATTTCGATCCTGAGAACGAGCGGTTGCGCACGGTTTTGGCGGACGGTGACGTTCAGGTGGAATCGAGGCGCGAGGGAAGCATCAGCCGGCTCGTGGCGCAACAGGTTGAGGTGACTTTTGCCGGCGCGCAGCCGCAGGCCCAGAAAGGAAGCGCCTCCGGGAACGTCGGGCTCACGATCGAATCCTCCCGCCCTGCTGGCAATGGCGCGTCTACACGAGTTGCGCCAGAAGGCCTGCGCGTGGAAAAGAAGGAACTCACCTCCAGCGCGTTTCGGTTCACGTTTCAATCCGCGGGGCAGAGTCTCAAGCAGGCGCAGACCGAGGGTTCAGGCAAGCTGGTGATAATTCCACCTGACCCCCGAGTAGGGGAGAGAGTGATTACCGCAGGCCGATTCCTCATGGATTTCGACGCGCGAAACCGGCTGGAGACGCTGCGCGGCATTTCCGGAACCCGAATTGTTTTCCAGCCGGGCACGAACGCCCCGGCAGGAAGCCTGGCGCAGGAGAGTTCTTCCGAACGTCTGGAAGCTTCCTTCGATCCCACAACGCAGGCGGTTCGCGCGGTACGGCAAGTGGGTGGCTTCCAGTTCCGCGAGGGCGATCGGCAGGCCACCGCCGAGCAGGCTTCCTATCAAGCTCAAACTGAAACCCTGACGCTCACGGGCCGTCCTCAGCTTTGGGACCTCGAGACGCGGACAGGCGCGGAGCGGTTCGTGCTCGACCTGCGGACCGACACGGCGGAGGGAGTCGGCAAGGTTCAGTCCGCGCACCTGGGAGCCGCTGGCCGCGGCGGAGGCGGCCGCCGGACCGATCCCACGAACGTGCTGGCCGATCGCGTGGTGGCCGAGCGGCGGAGTCAGTTCGTGCACTACGAGGGGAACGTCCGCGCCTGGCATGGCACGGACGTGGTGGAATCGTCCGCGCTGGATGTTTACCGGACGGAGCGGCGGGTGAGCTCGGGCTTGCAGGTGCAGAGTTCGCATCTCCAACCTGCGTTGCTACTGCCGGGGGCCACTAGTGCCTCCGGTGCGCAGCGGGAAACGCGGCCGGTAGTCATCCGCGCCGACCGCCTGGAATACTTCGACGAAGGGCGGCGCGCGAGCTATCGCGGAAACGTGCGGCTCCGCACGGAGAACACGACACTCGAGGCCGATGGCATGGACGTGTATTTCTCGAGTGCGGCGAGCTTGGAGCAAACAGAACTGGAGCGTGCGGTGGCCGAAGGGCATGTGATCGTGGTGCAACCGGCGCGCCGCGCGACGGGAAATCGCGCCGAGTACTTCGCGCGCGAGGGAAAAATCCTGCTGAGTGGCGGTCCGCCTTCGCTTTATGATGCAGAGAAGGGCTTCACCACGGGCCAGCGTTTGACTTTCTTCATTCGCGATGATAGGCTGCGCGTGGATGGAGGTGATGAATCGCCCACTCTTTCCAGGCACCGCATCGCGCAATGAGCGACAATGCAGATTCTCTCCACAGTCGATCTGACGAAGTCGTTCAAGGGCCGGAAGGTCGTTAACGACGTCAACCTCAGGATCGCTCAGGGAGAGGTGGTAGGGTTGCTCGGGCCGAATGGCGCGGGCAAGACGACGACGTTTTACATCATTGTGGGCCTGACAGACCCGGACGCGGGTCAGGTCCTGCTCGACGGAGTGGACATCACGCATTTGCCGATGTACCTCCGGGCGAGGAACGGCATCAGCTACCTCCCCCAAGAGCCTTCCATCTTCCGAAAACTCACTGTGGAAGAGAATATTATGGCGGTGCTGGAGACGCTGCCCCTCAGTGCCCATCAGCGGCGCGAGCGGCTGGAGGAGTTAATCGAGGAATTGGGTCTGCAGCAGGTCCGGCGCAGCGCCGGGTACCTGCTGTCGGGAGGAGAACGGCGGCGCGTGGAAATTGCGCGCTCGCTGGTGATCTCGCCATCCTTTATGCTTTTAGACGAGCCCTTCTCCGGAATTGATCCGTTGACGGTGCTGGACATCCAGAAGATCGTCGTCCAGCTCAAGGAATCCGGGATCGGCGTGCTGGTGACGGATCACAACGTGCGAGAGACGCTGCGCGTGACCGACCGAGCATATATAATAAACAACGGCCAGATCTTCCGCGCCGGCACGCCGGAGGAGCTGGGCAACGACGCCGAGGTGAAGAAGATCTACCTGGGCGACACTTTCCGCTTGGCGGTTTAATGGGCGGACCTCATCCCAGAATCGGGCTGAACCTGAAGGTGGCGCAGAAGCAGATTCTGACGCCGGGCCTGGTGCAGATGGTCAGCGTGCTCCTGCTCAACAAGCTCGAGCTGCGCGAGATGATTAACCAGGAGATGATCGCCAACCCCGTCCTGGAAGAGTTGTCCGAGAGCGTTCCTTCACCGGAAGAAGTCGAGCAGCAAAAAAACGAAGCGGTGAAGCCTGCCGCGCCGGCCTCCGACCAGCAAGTCGTCACGGGTGACACTCGCGACTCCTTTGAAGAAATCGATTTCGGGTCCTTTTTCGCTGACTACCTGGATCCCGGTTACAAGTCGCCGGCAGCGGAAGTCATCGAAAAACCCTCTTTCGAAAATTTCCTCTCCCAACCTGCCTCGCTCTCCGACCACCTGGAATGGCAACTGAGCCTGTCCACCTGTCCCGATGCCGTCCGGGAGGCTGGCCACTCCATTATCGGGAACCTGAACGAGGATGGATACGTGACGGCCACCCTGGAGGAGATCGCTGAGACCGGCGACCACAAACCGGAAGACGTCGAGGCCGCGCTCGCGCTGGTGCAGGAGTTTGACCCGCTGGGCGTGGCGGCGCGAGACCTGCGTGAGTGCCTGCTCATTCAGCTCCGCGCGCTCGCCCCGGAGACCACGCTGGCGCAGCAGATCGTCTCCGACCACCTCAAGCAGCTCCAGAACAAGCAGTATCGGGAAATCGCCCGGGGGCTGGACCGCCCCGTCAAGGCCGTCGAGCGCTGCGTGGAAGTGATTCGTAAGCTCGACCCGCGGCCCGGACAGCGATACAACAACGCCCAGGCCCGGCTGATCGAGCCTGACGTGGCTTTCGTCAAGATGGGGGACGGCTACCAGATCATCATGAATGAGGACGGCCTGCCCCAGTTGCGCTTGAGCCGCCACTACCGCCGTCTGCTGGAGGAAAGCGGCACGACGCGGGAGGTCCGCAACTACGTCAAGGAACGCTTTACCTCCGCCATCCAACTCATCAAGAACATCGAACAGCGCAAGCAGACAATCATCCGCGTGTGCGAGGCTATCATCCGCCGGCAGGGTGAATTTCTGGACAAGGGGATCGACCACCTGCGCCCGATGATGATCAAGGAGGTCGCGGAAGAGGTTGGCGTTCATCCTTCCACCGTCAGCCGTGCCGTGGCGAGCAAGTATGCCCACACCCCGCAGGGCGTTTACGAGCTCCGCTTCTTCTTTTCGGAGGCTGTGCAGGGACCTTCGGGAGCCTCCACCTCGCTGATCAACTTGAAACGGCTGGTGAAGAAAATGATCGAAGAGGAAGACGCGGTGCATCCGTTGACCGACGACCACATTGCCCAGCGCCTGCGGGAAAAGGGCATTTGCGTGACCCGTCGGACCGTGGCCAAGTACCGCGAAGATATGCGGATTCCCAGCACCCACCAGCGCAGGGTGAAAGCGTGAGCAGCCCCTACCAGTTCATCTTCCTTCCCCCGAAGTTCGAGGAGGTCTACCCATGCGGATCGATTTTACCGGTCGGCAGATGGAAATCAGCCCCGACTTGCGGCTTTACACGGAAGAACGCCTGCGAAAGCTTACGCGCCTGTTGCGTGATCGCTTCGACATCCACGTCATCCTGACCGCTGAAAAACACCGGCGGATAGCAGAAATCACCTTGAAGTTCCGGGACCATATCCTGGTCGGGATCGAGGAGACCGGGGATGCTCGCAGTTCCATCAACGGCGCCCTGGACAAACTGGAGCGGCAGGCCGTGCGCCTCCTGGCCAGGCGCCGGGCACGGAAGCGTCGGCCCAAGCCGACTTCCGTGGTTCTGCTCAACGTCCTGAAAAGCGCGCGCGTGGACCACGAGGTGTACCGGGTTCTGGAGACGGAACGCTTCCCCATCAAACCCTTGACGGTCGAAGAGGCCATTGAGTCCTTGGATGGGGCCCGCACCGGCCTGGTGGTGTTTCGCAACTCCGAGACCGAGCGCGTGAACGTCGTCTATCGGCGGGGAGACGGCAACCTGGCTCTGATCGAGCCCGAACCCTGAGGAGATTAGTGACAAGTGACGAGTGAAGAGTGACGAGTAAGAGGTCACCAGCGAAGCCCGCCAGCTCGTCACTTGTCACTGTTGTTATGAAATCCGCGTCTGCCAAGAGACTCCCACCGCAGTTTGTCGTGATTACTGGGCTCAGCGGGTCCGGCAAGGGGTCGGTGCTGAAGGCGTTCGAGGACTTGGGCTTCCATTGCGTTGACAACCTCCCCATCGATCTGATTCCCAAATTCGCAGAACTCTGCTCGGCTCCGGGAAGTCGCATTCAACGCGCTGCGGTGGTGGTGGACATCCGCGGGGGAGAAGCCCTGAGCCAGCTCCCCGCCATGTACCACAAGCTGACGGACAACAACCTGAGGCCTACGGTGGTGTTTCTGGAGGCTTCCGATCAGGCATTGATTCGGCGCTTCGAGGAGACGCGCCGGCCGCATCCTCTGGGCCGTGACCTGCCGGTGCGGGAGGGAATCCGACTGGAGCGGATGTTGCTGAAGCCCATGCGCCAGCTCGCCGACGCGGTGATCGACACGTCGCGCATGAACGTGCACGAGCTGCGCGACTTCGTGCAGGCGCGCTTTGGCGGTTTGGAGACGCGCCAGACCGTGCTCATCTCTGTGGTTTCATTTGGCTTCCGGTTCGGTGTTCCGCCGGACGCCGACTTGGTCTTTGACGTGCGCTTTCTTCCCAACCCCAACTATGTCCGCCGCTTGAAGAGCAAGACCGGCCGGGACCCCGCCATCCGGCGCTTCCTGGATTCCTATCCCCAGACGCAGGAGTTCATGAAACGCCTCACGGATTTGCTCCTCTACCTTCTGCCGAACTACGTTCGGGAGGGGAAGAGCTACCTCACCATTGCCATCGGCTGCACGGGCGGGCGGCATCGGGCGGTGGCCTTGGCCGAAGAGACTTCCAGCGCCCTGGCCCGGGAGGGCTACCGGACTAGGATCGTGCACCGTGACATCGGGCGGGGCTCGGGCTAGTGAAACGGGTCACAGGCTCCCAGCGGGTCCCATACTCGCTCGGACTCAGCGAATGAGGGCATCGTGAACAACGTCATTGCAGCAGACATCGGCGGAAGCCGCTTCCGCGTCGGACTCTTTGATGAGGAGGGCCGGCGATTGTTGGTGTCCGAGGACGAGACCGTGCGTTCCGCCGGCCGGGATTGGATGCTTGCGCAGCTCCGCGAGCACGGCCAAGCGATCCGTCTGAAAAGTGACTACCCCGTGAAGGCGTGCGGCATCAGCTTCGGAGGCCCGGTTGATTTTGCGCGCCAATCGGTTACCTCGCTTCACTCGCCGGGCTGGGAGAGTTACGCCCTGTCCGAGTGGGTCAAGGAGGTTTTTGGCTTGCCTTGCCAGTTAGACAACGACGCCAATGCGGGCGCCTTGGGTGAATACCGGTTTGGGGCCGGCCGGGGAACCCAGTCAATTGTGTTCATCACGCTGAGCACAGGGATCGGGGGCGGCCTGGTGTTCGGTGGGAAGGTCTTCCGCGGCAAAGACAGCATGGCGGGAGAAATCGGGCACCTGCCGGTGTCGGATTCGGGGGTACTCTGTGCGTGTGGGGCCAGGGGGTGTCTGGAGACGTTTTGCTCGGGTACCGCCATCGCGCAGAGGGGGCGCGAGTGGGCGATTCGTCGGCCGGAGGCCGTGGCGCGGATGCTTGAACTGAGCGGCGGCACGGCTGAAGACATCACATCAAAGGCCGTGGTCCAGGCGGCGGCCGAAGGGGACGTCGCGGCCGGTCGAATCATTCGCGAGGCTGCGCGCTGGCTGAGCCGCGCGCTCCTGACGGTCATCCGCATTGTCAATCCGGAGAAGATCATCTTGGGCGGCGGCGTGGCACAGGCCGGAAAAGTCCTGCTCGACCCCGTACAGGAATCCTTGGAGGAGCTGGGATCACCCTCGATCCGTTATTCCACCGAAATCGTTCTGGCTGAACTGGGAACTTACTCAGCCTTGTACGGGGCAGCCGCCCTGGCCTTGGAAGTGGCTTGAGGGGGCCGCTTATTACCGTTTAATAACTTCCTGTGGAAAACTTTCTTTAGCCGCGTAATTCATTGAAAACAATCGGCATATCCAAACAAGGGCGGGTCGCCAGCGGCAGGAAAGGCGGTGTTGGCTTGACGTGCCCCTTTCCGACGAATTAGGATAAGAATCTCGGACACTTCTCGCTACCCCCGTATCTGGGGCGGGACACTGGATGAGTCAGATCAGACGCCTGCTGAGTTTCCTTCGGCCATACAGCCTGCGGTTCCTCGTTGCCGTCATCTTGATGGCGGTGGTGGGAGCATGTGAGGCGCTAACCGCGCTCTTGCTCGGGCCTGTATTTGACCGCGTCCTGGACCCCAAGGCGGAATCCACTCCCATTCTCCTCTTCCGCTTCCCACTCGGTGGCGGCCCACTTTACTTGCAGGACTTCCTTCCCGACCGCATCCACAACGTGTGGACCATGGTGGCAATCGCCATCATCGGGGTGACACTCGTTAAGGGGTTGGCGGAGTTCATTGCCACGTGCTTCACCAACTTCATTGGTCACTCGGTGGTGAGAGACCTGCGGGATCTGCTCTACGCCAAGATCATTCAGCAGTCGATGGGGTTCTTCACTAAGAATCCCACGGGCCGCCTGATGTCCGCCATCACTAGTGACATCGAGAAGATCCAGAGTGCCGTGTCTCAGGTGGCGGCGGATTTCCTGAAGCATTCCTTCACACTTGTGGGCCTGCTGGCGGTGGTCTTCTATGTAGACTGGCGCTTGGCGTTGGTTTCGATGGCGCTAATCCCGTTTGTGGTGCTTCCTTCGGCCAATATAGGGCGCTACATCCGGGTCTCGAGCCGTTCCAGTCAGGACAAGATGGCTGAAATCAACAACGTCCTTCAGGAAACCTTCACCGGCATCCGAATTGTGAAGGCTTTTGTGATGGAGATGTTCGAGGTGGCCAAGTTCCGGGCGGCTACCCGGCGCTTGCTGAGGATCAACATGCGCTGGGTTATTGCGCAAGCGGCGACCTCGCCTTTGATGGAGATTCTGGGGGCGCTGACCGTCGCCGGCCTGCTGCTTTATGCGCGCAACGCCATTGTTCACCGAATGCAGACGACGGGCGGATTCGTGGTTTTCCTGTACGCCCTCATCAAGATGTATGAGCCCATCAAGCGGCTGACCGGGGTCAACAACGCCTTTCAGCAGGCGGTGGGCGCTTCCGAGCAGGTATTTCGGTATCTTGATGCGCATCCGGAGATCGTTGACCAGCCCGGCTGCATCGAATTGCCGCCGTTTCGGGCGGAGACTGTATTCGACCACGTGGATTTTGAGTACGACGACGGCGTGCCCTTGTTGCGGGATGTGAATCTAAGGATTGCGCAGGGTGAGGTCGTCGCCATCGTGGGCTTGAGCGGGGCCGGCAAGACTACCCTGGCTAACCTCATTCCCCGATTCTTCGATGTCACGCGGGGGCGGATTCTGGTGGACGGCCATAACATCCGGGATGTAAAGCTCAGCTCGCTCCGCGCGCAGATCGGCATGGTCACGCAGGAGACCATCCTTTTCAACGACACGGTGTTCAATAACATCTGCTACGGGCGGAAACCGCAGAATCAGGCAGCGGTGGTAGAAGCGGCCCGCGTGGCGCTGGCGCACGATTTCATCATGGAGATGCCCCAGGGCTACCAGAGCGTGATCGGCGAGCGCGGCCAGCGCCTCTCCGGTGGGCAGCGGCAGCGGATAGCCATTGCCCGGGCGCTATACAAGAATCCGCCCCTGCTGATCCTGGATGAGGCAACCTCGGAACTGGATACGGAGTCGGAACTGCTGGTACAGAAAGCGCTGAACAACTTGATGGCGGGGCGCACCGTGGTGGTGATCGCCCACCGGCTCTCGACGGTGCGCCGGGCCGACCGCATTGTGGTCCTGGACCGCGGCACCATCTCGGAAGTCGGGACGCACGACGACCTGATCAATCGCGGGGGCATTTATCAACGTCTGCACGAGCTGCAGTTTGTGGACGCGGAACCGTAGGGAGAAGTCGAAAGTTAGAAGCCGAAAGTTGAGAGTCACGCGCCGGACGGAGATGTGAACTCGCATTCAGTGCTGGCAACTGACTAGTGACAATGATCCGCAGCATGACCGGTTACAGCAGGGTTAAGGCTGAGGAAGGCGATTCTGCCTTTTCGGTCGGCGTCAAGAGCGTCAACCACCGCTTTCTGGACCTGCAAGTTCGCCTTTCCGCTGGGCTCGAGCCCTTTGAGCCCGTCGTGCGGAGCCTGGTCAAAGACCACATCTCCCGAGGTCACGTGGAAGTCCAGGTGACCCTGGAAAGGGCGGGTTCGGCCACGCTTCAGCTTGACCGGAAGTTGCTGGATGCTTACGTCGCAACGCTTCAGGGACTGCGCCAGGAGTTTGGGTTTGCTTCGGAACCGGACCTGGTGGCGCTGTTGCGCATTCCGGGCATGGTGACGGCTGGCAATGGCGAACTCTCGGATCAGGAGTCGGAACGTTTGCGGGAGGTTCTGGAGCGTCTCGCGAGGCAGGCTCTGGAGCGTTTGAACGAAATGCGCGCCCGGGAAGGCGAAGCGTTGGAACGTGACATCCGCGCGCGCCTGGAGCGCCTCGCGGCCTTGGCAGCGAGCGTCAGCCAGCTCGCCGAGGACGTGCCGGCGTTGTATCGTCGCCGGCTGGAAAAGCGCCTGCAAGAGATGCTGTGGGGCGCGGAGTTGGACGGCGTGCGCCTGGCCCAGGAAGTGGCATTCCTGGCGTCGCGGTCTGATATCACGGAAGAACTGACGCGCTTCCGCAGCCACTTGGACCAGGCCCAGCACCTGCTGGAAGAGAGCTCCGAGGTGGGGAAGAAGCTCGACTTCCTGCTGCAAGAGATGAATCGGGAGGCCAATACGTTGCTCTCCAAGACGACGGACGTGCCGGAAGTGGGCCTGGAGATCAGCCGGCGGGCCGTCGAGATGAAAACCGAAATCGAGAAGTTGCGCGAGCAGGCGCAGAACATCGAGTAGCCGTGGCCCAAGCAAAGAAACCAGTTCGCGGCAGCATCATCGTCATCTCGGCGCCTTCCGGGGCGGGGAAGTCAACCCTGGTAAAGCAGTTGCTCGCTTCCCTGCGAGACTTGAAGTTCTCGGTCTCTTATACGACGCGCCCGCCCCGCCCGGGCGAGCGGAATGGTCGGGAGTATTTCTTTGTGACGCGCGAGCGCTTCAAGCGGATGGTCGCCGCCGAGGAGTTCGTGGAGTGGGCCGACGTGTTCGGTCACCTTTATGGGACCTCTCGCCAGCAGCTTCGCGCCGCTCAGGAGGCGGGGAGAGATGTCCTGCTCGACATCGATGTCCAGGGCCACCGGCAGGTGCGGAAGCGCTTGCCGGAAGCGGTGAGCATCTTCGTGCTGCCACCGTCTTTCCGGGAACTGGAGCGGCGCTTGCGTCACCGGCACTCTGACGCGCCCGAGGTCATCGAGCGGCGGCTGAACGATGCCCGCAAGGAGATACGCCACTGGCCGGAGTATGACTACTTGGTGGTGAACGACCGGCTGCCCGCCGCCACCCGGGCGCTGCGGGCCACGGTCGAAGCTGCGCGCTTCCGCCGGCAAGTCCAGCAGGAACGCGCGAAGCAGATTTGCCGGACTTTTGGAGGATAACGTCGAATGAATATGCCTCAGGGAATTGACAGTAAGTTTCGCTTCATCCTGGTCGCGGCCAGAAGGGCCCGACAGTTACAGGCAGGAGCGAGATCTCTGGTTCAGACCCAAACCAAGAAAGTAACGAGGGTCGCCCAGTTGGAAGTAGAAGCCGGGCTCGTCCCCTTCGAAGATCTGGAGGTGGTGTCGAACAGCGGCAACAAGGCCAAGAAACAAAAGTCGGCTAAGTAGGGTGTACGATAAGGCTAAGTGTCAGGTGCTGGGTGTCGGGTTTCTGTCCCGGCCCCGACACCTGGAAGCTGCTATGCGAGTGGCGCTGGGGGTAACGGGCGGAATTGCTGCCTACAAGGCAGCGGAACTTCTGCGTGTGCTCCAGGAGCGCGGCCTGGAAGTGCAGGTGGTGATGACCCGTAATGCCTGCGAGTTCGTCACGCCGCTGACGTTTGCCGCGCTCTCCGGGCGCAAGGTGATTACCGGGATGTTCGGCGAGGGCGGCGGCCCGGCGAACGTGGAGAGCGCCATCGAGCACATTGCCGTGGCCCAGTCGGTTGACGCGGTGGTGATTGCGCCTGCCACGGCCAACATCCTTGCCAAGCTCGCCCACGGGGTTGCGGACGATTTTCTCACCACGCTCTGCTTGGCCACTCAGGCGCCCATCATTGTGGCGCCCGCCATGAACGTCAGGATGTGGGAGCATCCGGCCACGCAGGAGAACCTCAAGGTTTTGCGCGCGCGCGGGGTGAAGGTCGTCGAACCGGAGGAGGGCTACCTAGCCTGCGGCATGACCGGCGCCGGACGCCTGGCTTCCGTCGAGGCCGTCGCGCGTGTGGTCTTCGAAACCCTCGGGCTGCGCGAGGACCTCAAAGGCGAGACGCTGGTGGTGACCGCAGGGCCGACGGAAGAGCCTTTAGACACCGTGCGCTACCTCAGCAATCGATCCTCGGGGAAGATGGGCTACGCGCTGGCGGAGGCTGGGCAGCGGCGCGGCGCGCGCGTCATCCTGGTCAGCGGGCCGACGCACCTTGATCTGCCCGCCGACGTTCAGGTCGAGCGGGTCCGCACTGCCGAAGAGATGGCGGACGCGGTGCTGTCACACCTCGATGAAGCAAGCGTGATCCTGATGGCGGCCGCCGTCGCGGACTTCCAGCCCACGGAGTTCCGTTCTCAGAAGATCAAGAAGCAGAAGGGACCCGTGAGACTGGAACTCAAACCCACGCGCGACATTCTCGGTGAAATCGCGCGCCGCCGCCGCGCTCATCAACTGGTGGTTGGTTTTGCCGCCGAGACGGACCGGGTGCTGGAAAGTGCAGCGCAAAAGCTCAAAGCCAAGCGTCTCGACTTCATCGTGGTCAACGACGTCACCCAGCAGGGCGCGGGCTTCGAGGTGGACACGAACATCGTCACGCTGCTTTTCCCCGACGGCCGCGAAAAGCCACTCGAGAAAATGCCGAAGCTGGATGTCGCCAACCAGATTTTTGACGAAATCGTCGAACTGAGGAAGAGCAGGGGCTAGGTTCTGGGTACGGGGCGCTAGGCAGAAGGAAGCTGCTGTCTGACACCCGGCACCTGACACCCGGCACCTGACACCTAATGCCTACGGACGACAAACTCCGCGACGAACTCGCTGCCTGGCTTGAGTTCTACCGCGACCTGGGCATCGAGGACTTCTACCGGCGTGAGCCCGGGACGACATTCGAGTCTGGAAACTCAAAACTCGGAACTCACCAACGTGCCGAAGCTTTGGTTGCGGCTGAGACAACCTCTGCAGTTCCTGAAGCCCGAGTCCCGAGCCCCGAGTCGCGAGTTGCAAGCCTCCAGCCCCGAGCCCCCGGTGTTTCGCCGCCCGCGCGCTCGCTGAGCTTGTTTGAGGCCCCGCCCCCGCTGCCCCACGGGCCGGAGACCCTCGAACAGGTGCGCCGAGAGCTGGGCAACTGCCAGCGCTGCCGGCTGGCCGCGGGACGTAAGACAATTGTGTTTGGCCAGGGGAATCCTCACGCCGAGTTGGTGTTCGTGGGTGAAGCTCCCGGCGCCGACGAAGATGAGCAAGGTCTCCCGTTCGTAGGCCGCGCCGGGCAGCTCTTGAATCGGCTGATTCAGTTCATGGGGGTGAAGCGCGAGGAGGTTTACATCTGCAACATCGTCAAGTGCCGACCTCCCCAGAATCGCACGCCTCAGCCGGACGAAATCGAGACTTGCTCGCCTTTCCTCTTTCGCCAGATTGAAGCTATTCGGCCCCGTTTGGTCTGCTGCCTGGGCGCCCCTGCGGTGCGGACCCTGCTGGGAATCAAGGAAGGCATCACCAAGATTCGGGGCCGCTTCTACGACTACGGAGCCACGAAAGCCTTCGTTGCCTTCCACCCTGCGTACATTCTGCGCAACCCGCGCGAAGAAAGAATCCTCCGCGAAGACTTCGAGAGAATCCGCGAGTTTCTGAAGTCGGGTGGGTAGAGAGAACCTTTCACTGCCAAGACGCCACGATACCAAGTGACACCTCCTCCGGCGTGTGTTCTGCCTTGGTGTCTCTGCGAGTTGGTGGTTCAGGCCTACCGCGTTTTCAGCACCACGATGTTATCCACCGGGTCCCTGGCGGAGGCGGGGAGCTTTAGGACTGTGCCGTAGTCGGCCTCGACCACTTCGACGTTGTCTCCGGTTCCCAGCATGCTGGCGCTTTCCACTTGTCGGCCCAGTTTCGGCAGGAGTAGCGCCCAGTCCTGCCAGTCCAGGATGTGGACGTAGATGGTGTCGCCCTTCTGCGTGGTCACGCCCCAGAGGCGCGGCGTGATGGGCCCGCCGCGCGTGCCGTAGATGCTCTCGCCGTTCTTGGCGAGCCACTCGCCCATGGCCTTCAGCCGCTCCACGAATTGGGGTTGAATCTTGCCATTGGGCATTGGGCCCACGTTTAGCAGGAAATTTGAATCGTAGCCCGCGGCGCGCACCAGGTAGTGAATCAACTGCGTGGCGCTCTTGAAGTGCTTGTCGTTCTTGTTGTGCCCCCACGAGTCGTTGATGGTGTCGCAAGTTTCGAGCGGCAGCGAGCCTACCTCTTGCCCCACGTTGAATTGCTGCGTCGCGTGTCCCGGCAGGTCCTTCTCAAACATCTGGAAGTCCTCCCCGGGGAAGGGCTTCTGGTGGTGATTGCTGCCAATCAGCGCCGTGGGTTGCAGGCGATGAATCAGGCCGTAGGTCTTCTCCAGCCGCCAGTCCGCTTTGGGTTTGTCCCACCAGCCGTCGAACCATATTCCGCCGATAGGGCCGTAGTTCGTCAGCAGTTCAGTTAACTGGGCATCCATGTAATCCAGGTACTTGTACCAATTTCCGCCTGGAGGACGGCCGGCCGTGTGGCCGGTGTTACCCAGCGGGAAATAGTCGGGATGGTGCCAATCGAGCTGCGAGTGGTAGAAAAACAGCTTGATACCTTGCTTCTGGCATTCATCGGCGAGCATCTTCAGCGGGTCTTTCTTGTAGGGCGTGCGGTCCACGATGCTCCAATCCGATTGCTTAGTGGCGAACATCGCGAAGCCGTCATGGTGCTTGCTGGTGATGGTGATGTACTTCATTCCCGCGGCCTTGGCCAGCGCCACCCACTCCGACGGGTCGTATTCGGTGGGGTTAAACTGCGGCGCAAGCTTCTCATACTCGGCGACCGGA
The DNA here is from genome assembly GCA_964495535.1 of uncultured Acidobacteriota bacterium. GTDB lineage: Bacteria > Acidobacteriota > Terriglobia > UBA7540 > UBA7540 > JALHUF01. The sequence goes on from CAZBWJ010000001.1 coordinate 44,954, forward strand.
ATTCCCCGGATGTTCATCACCCATTCGCCGTCTTCCAGGACGCTGTAAACGCCCCAGTGAATGAACATGCCGAACCTGGCCTCGCGAAACCACTTCTGTTGCGCAGTCTCTTCGGGCGGGCGAGGAGCCTCCGCACGCCCGGGACGCAGCAGCAAGAACACGCAAAATAGGGTCGGAATCAGGAGCAGAGCGATTCTTCGGGTCATGGCAGATTTGCCTCTCGTTGAGATGTCCGCGCGTAGATTAGCACACGGAGGCTTGCGGCTCGAGGGCTATTCCGAAGTTGCGGTTTCGGGCCTTTCCGACTAAGCTGCGTACATCGGCAGGGCGAACACTTGAACTGGGAGAGCGAGACCTGAGCCGTGAGTCTAAAGGACAAGTTTCTCAGTTCATCCATTCCGGTCACCTTCTTCGAAATTGTTCCGCCGGTAGTAGGCAAGCCGGAAGCCCTTGAGGCTACGCTTGCCGAAGCGAAGGGAGTCCGCCACCTGGTGGACGCCATCAACCTGCCAGAGGTCCACGCCGAATCACGCGGCACGGAGCGCACGCACCGCTTTGTGCCGCGCGTGGAACCGCGTGTTCTGGGTGGACGAATCCTCCGCGAACTCGCGCTGGAGGTTGTGGTCAACCGCGTCGTGGTGCATGATTCGGACGCGGAGGGCTGGTTCCGCGAGACCCACGAGCAGTTCGGCGTTCAACACATGGTGTTGGTAGGTGGGGAATCGGCAGCAACCCGGTACCCGGGGCCAGACCCGCTTCAGGCTGCGGCGTTGGTGCAAGCGGCCGGGCTGCCGATCTCCCTGGGCGGCATTACCATTCCGAGCCGTCCGAACGAGGCCGACCGCATCCGCAGCAAGAATGCTGCCGGGATCACCTTCTTCACTTCCCAGATCTTGTTTGACTCCAATGACATTGTCTGGCTTATCCAGCGGCTCAACGGGCTGGAGGCGCGGATCTTCCTCAGCTTCGCCCCGGTCAGCCATCCCCGCGATCTCGAATTCATGCGCTGGCTAGGAGCAGATATCCCCCCGAACCTGGACCGCTTCCTGCTGCGGGATGGCGAAGGTTCCGCCGATTCCTGTTTCCGAAGGTCACTGGACCTGGCGCAACGGATCCTGATGGATGTGTTTGACAACCTGCCGCCTGATTCCCCAGCGATTGGGCTGAACGTGGAGCACATTAATCGCCGCAACTTTCCCTCTGCCGTCAAGATGCTGGACCAACTGGGGAACCTTTATGCGGGTTTGGTCAGCGCCCGCGCGCGGGCGAACTTGGCTTGAAATGCGCGCAGTCATTACCAGTCAGCGCAGGGCGCGCGGTGTCTTCACTCCTCTACCAATGTAGCCCTCCCCAGCATACAATGCCCGCATGGGACGAAAGAAAAGTCCCGAGCCCGCTGGCTCGCTGATCAATGTTGCTGTCCTGGCTGCCATTCGCAACGCGCTGACCTACCGCGTGCCGGAGTCGATGCATGTCCGGCCGGGGCAGCGGGTGCTGGTTCCGCTGGCGACACGCCGCGCGACAGGTGTCGTGCTTGGGCCGCTGGCGCGCGTGGCCCCGGGATTCAAGGTTCGCGATATCTTGCGCGTCCTGGACCCAGAGCCCCTGCTTTCTCCTGAGCTCCTGACACTCGGGCTGTGGATTGCGGAGTACTATCTGGCTCCCGTGGGCGAGGTCTTTCGCGCCATGCTGCCGCTGCGGGCTGAGACCCGCCGCGCGCGTCGGCTCCAACTTACCGAGGCGGGAAAACGGAAACTCGGGGAACTCGACTCCAGTCTGCTGGAGGAGGTTCGCCGGGGCGAGGAAGCAACCTTCCTCCGATACCTCCGAGAGCGCGAGGGGGAGTCCAAGGGAGCTCCTGTTGAGGGTGTCCGCCGAAAATTCTCCGCGAAGCTCGTTGCGCAGGCGCTGGCAGAGGGGTGGGTAGCCGTTTTCGAGGTGGAGCGAGAGCGCGGGGAAAGGAAGGTGTTGGCCGTGCGGTTGGCCGCGCCACTTACGCAGCAGAGCGTGCATGGGCCTGTGCCGGAACGGGCGCCGCGACTGTCCCCGGTGGCACGGAGAATCCTGGAGGCCCTCGACCGCCTGGGCCCCGTGGATGACCATCGCGAGCTTCTGAAGACGGCGCGCGCGAATCTGGCGCACTTGAAGAAACTCAGCCAGCAGGGCTGGCTCGAACTTAGCGAATCAAGGGGCTTTGAAGGTGTGCTGGAGCAGGAGCGCCCGACGTGGCCAGATCTGATGCCCGCACAGATGGGAGTTCTGAATGAGCTGATCGGTTTGCTCGAGACCCGCCAGTTTCATCCGGTGTTGCTGCACGGCATCACGGCGAGCGGGAAGACGGAAATCTACCTGCGCCTGATTGCCCGGTGCCTTGAGCAGGGACGCGCGGCCCTGATGCTGGTTCCGGAGATCGCCTTGACGCCGGCCGTCCAGGCTCAATTCCTGGCGCGGTTCGGAAATCAGGTGGCGGTTCTGCACAGCGGCCTGAGTGAGACCGAACGGCACGAGGCTTGGTGGCGCGCCCGGCGCGGCGAAGCGAAGGTCGTGGTGGGAACCCGCTCAGCGGTCTTTGCGCCCGCGGCCGACCTGGGCGTGGTGATTGTCGATGAGGAGCACGATTCCAGCTACAAGCAGGAAGAGGCGCCGCGTTACCACGGGCGGGATGTGGCGGTAGTGCGAGCGCGACTGGCACAAGCGCTCGCGGTGCTGGGCTCGGCGACGCCTTCGCTTGAGTCCTATTGGAACGCCCGGGAGGGGAAGTACCGCCTGTTGAAGCTGGAGGAGCGCATCGGCGGCCGCCCGCTGGCGAGCGTCGAGATCGTGGACATGCGGCAGGAATTCCGCGAGACGCACACCCAGGTGCCGATTTCCCGCCGCTTGAAGGACGAGATCGACACACAGTTACGCACCGGAGCGCAAACGATGATCCTGCTCAACCGGCGCGGCTACTCGTGGTTCCTCCTCTGCCGGAGCTGTGGCGAGACCCAGCGCTGCGTGAACTGCTCCATCTCCCTCACCTACCACCGGCGCGAGCATCGGCTGATCTGCCACTATTGCGGGTATGCGGCCGGCGTCCCGTCGAAGTGCCCCTCGTGCGGCAGCGAGTACCTGTACTACGTGGGCGAGGGGACGGAGAAGTTGGAGGCGAAGCTCGGCGAGGTGTTTCCGGGAGCGCGCGTCGCGCGGCTCGACCGCGACGTGGCCCGCCGCGCGGGGCTTTACCGCAAGACCCTCGCCGATTTCCGTCAGGGCAAGATCGATGTCCTGGTCGGAACGCAACTGATCTCCAAGGGGCACGACTTCCCCGGCGTCACGCTGGTGGGTGTAGTTTCCGCCGACCTTGGCCTCGGCATGCCGGACTTCCGGGCCGCCGAGCGTACCTTCCAACTGCTGACTCAGGCTGCGGGTCGCGCTGGGCGCGGGGATGCGCCGGGGCGCGTGCTGGTTCAGACCTTCTACCCCGAGCACTACGCCATCTGCTTGGCCGCGGATCAGAACTACGAGGGCTTCTATAGCAAAGAACTGCGCTTCCGCCGCATCATGCACTACCCGCCCTGCGCCGCTCTGGCCAACGTCATCGCCCAGGACGCCAAGCTGGAGCAGGCAGCCAAAGTCGCCAAACGCATTCAGGGGTTCCTCGCGCGCCTGGAAGGCACCGCCCCCGCGCTCAAGGTTCTCGGCCCGAGTCCGGCGCCGCTGGCGAAGATCGAGGGGCGCTACCGCATCCAGTTCCTGCTCAAGGCAAGCTCCCGGGCCCGCCTCAACGAGATCCTGCGTCGCCTGGCGGACGAATGCGAGCAGGGCGGCATCCGGGCGCAGTCCGTGGTGATTGACATGGACCCAGTCAGCATCATGTAACAGATCGCAAGGAACTCCTTGCTGCCTCAGCTTGGTGAGCTTTCCACCGCTTCACGCCACCAGGGAACGTATTCACCGCATTCTATGCTTGTGTACTGAGGACGCCAGGGCCTCAACAACTTGGGAACCAGCTATCATCACCCGGGGGAGAAGAAAGACGCCTTGGCCCGGGCCTCAGGCAGCGGCCCCTTTCCATCAATCAATCGACAGGAGGAGAATGGCTCGGCTCCTCAAGACCGCCCTAGGGGCGGCGCTCGATGAGTCCGCAAGCGCGCAAGCGATTTCCCCGTTATATGCCGGAGTGGACTGGCGGTGCCTCGTCGAGAGCGGAGAAACGGTCTCGGCGGCCTGGGGGTGCAAATGCGCAACCGAAGCGAGAGACAGAAATTCTTCGGCCCAGCACGCAGCGCTCTATTCCAGTGCCTGAAGTTCTTTGCCAGGTTTGAAGCGTACGGCCTTGCCGGGTGGGA
>CAZBWJ010000001.1:49381-58259 GCA_964495535.1 uncultured Acidobacteriota bacterium
TCCAGTGCCTGAAGTTCTTTGCCAGGTTTGAAGCGTACGGCCTTGCCGGGTGGGATGTTGACTTCCTCGCCGGTTCGCGGGTTTCGCCCGATGCCGGTCTTGCGGGGCTTGACGTTGAACACCCCGAAGCCGCGCAGTTCAATGCGGTCACCTTTGGCGAGGGCCTTCTTCATCGATTCGAAGACCGTCTCCACGGCGATTTCGGCCTTGGTCTTGGTGAGCCCAGTGCGGGTTACGACCTCATTGATGATGTCGAGCTTGATCACGCGAACCTCCTGAAAACAGAGGCCCTTATCCTAGAGGCAGCGTTTCCGCGTTGTCAAGGCTTTTCACCTGTACTATCATGCCTGCTCTTTTCCCGGCGGGAGTGGCAGCCACCTATCCAGCAGAATCAGTCCGACTCTCATGTCCCCCGAGGTGTCACATATGTCCGTGAAGAACGACCGCTGGATTCGCAAGATGGTGAAGGAATACGACATGATCAATCCCTTTGCCGAGGGCCAGGTGCGCGAAGGCGTGATCTCTTTTGGGCTCTCGTCCTACGGGTACGACCTGCGCGTCGCCGATGAGTTCAAGATCTTCACCAACGTCAACAGCACCATCGTTGACCCCAAGCACTTCGATGACCGGTCGTTTGTGGAGTTCCGCGGCCTGGTGTGCGTCATCCCGCCCAATTCCTTCGCCCTCGCCCGGTCGGTCGAGTACTTCAAGATTCCCCGCAATGTCATCACTGTGTGCGTGGGCAAGTCCACCTACGCGCGTTGCGGCATCATCGTCAACGTCACGCCGCTCGAGCCGGAGTGGGAAGGTTTCGTCACCCTGGAAATTTCCAACACGGCGCCATTACCCGCGCGCGTTTATTCCAACGAAGGCCTCTGTCAGATCGTCTTCATTGAGTCAGACGAACTCTGTGAAGTCTCTTACAGAGACAAGAAGGGAAAATATCAAGCCCAAAAGGGAATCGTCCTGCCGAAAATTTGAATGGCCTCTCTCGGAGAGCTTTCCGAGCTGACTGCCGGCAGTGCTGATCTTCGCGCTGAGGATCGCGGGTCCCTCTCCCGCGCCCGACTGCTGGCGAAGCCAGCCCGCTGCCGCAATCTCAACCGCCAATAGAGCGGTCTTGCGGGTGTCTGCGCGTCTGTGCTAATTTCAAAAGGCTTAGGGATTTGCGAAGGGTTTGACTGGGCAAGTCGGCGGATATTCACCACTTGCCGACCCCGTGCGCGGACGAGAAACAGCCCTTGCAGCGACAAAGGAACGTGTCGAAGAAACCTGAATCAATGCGCTCCGTAAAAGGGACTCGCGACCTGCTGCCGGCCGAGACTCGGTTGTGGCAGCGGGTGGAGGACGAGGCGCGCCGCGTCTTTGTCGCCTACAACTTCCGCGAGATTCGGACTCCGGTGCTGGAGCACACGACGCTGTTTGCGCGCAGCGTGGGCGCCGACACGGACATCGTCACGAAGGAGATGTACACGTTCGAGGATCGGGATGACGAGTCGCTGACGCTGCGCCCCGAGGCGACGGCCTCCGTCGTCCGCGCCTACATCGAGCACGCGCTGTACAACGAAGGCGGCATCCACAAGCTCTACTACATGGGCCCGATGTTTCGCCGCGAGCGCCCGCAGAAAGGGCGCTACCGGCAGTTCTACCAGATCGGCGCGGAAGTGCTCGGCTCCGACCACCCCTCGATCGACGCGGAATTCCTGGAAATGCTCGTCCTGTTCTTGCGGCGCGTGGGCGTGGGGGATTTCGCCTTGCTCCTCAATTCCGTAGGCTGCCCGAAGTGCCGCGCGGAATACGTCAAGACGCTGCGGCATGCCCTGGAACGCGCGAAAGCGAGTCTGTGCGTGGACTGCCAGCGGCGCTCGGAGACGAATCCGTTGCGCGTGCTGGATTGCAAGGTGGAAGCGGACCAGCCGGTCATCGAGAAGCTCCCTCGCATCCTGGAGCACTTGTGTCTCGAGTGCCGGCAGCACTTCGAGCGGGTCACGGGGGAGCTGGACCAACGTGGTGTTGCCTACCAGATCACGCCCCGGCTGGTGCGTGGGCTTGACTACTACACTCGCACGACGTTTGAGATGACGAGCAGCGTGCTCGGCGCGCAGAACGCGTTTCTAGGTGGGGGTCGCTACGACGGGCTGGCGGAGATGCTGGGTGGGCCACGGACTCCCGGGTTCGGTGTTGCCATTGGACAGGACCGGCTGATGCTGGCGGTGGAACAGGCGGGGCAGCTCAAGGCCGGAGACAGGCTCTCCGCGTACGTTGCCTGGATGGGCGAGGGGGCGCTTCCGCCCGCCGCCCAACTGGTGCAGGAGCTGCGTGGCGAGGACGTCAGCGCGGAAATCAGCTACGAGCCCATCAAGTTGAAGAAGTCGCTGGGCGTGGCCAACAGGCTCGGCGCGCGCTTTGCCATCATCGTCGGCGAAGGCGAGCTGGCGGCGGGGCGTTACCAGGTGAAAGACATGACCACCGGCCAACAGGAAGAAGTCGAGCCGGGGCGGATCGCGTCGTATTTGAAGGAGAAACTGAGCAGCAGCGCGTAGGAGCGAACTTGAAACTGGATCTTCTAGGTGATCGGCAGAGGACTCAGTACTGCGGAGAGCTTCGCAAGTCGCACGCTGGGCAGACAGTATTCCTGGCGGGCTGGGTGGCCCGCCGCCGCGACCTCGGCAATCTGATTTTCCTGGACCTGCGTGACCACACGGGTATCACCCAGGTGGTCTGCAACCGTGAAGTGAGCGCGGAGGCCCACGACAAGGCGGAGGAGCTTCGCGCTGAATACGTGGTGGGTGTCGAGGGCGAGGTGGTGCTGAGAGCGCCCGGCACCGTCAACCCCCAGATTCCCACCGGCGAAGTCGAAGTGATGGCGCGAACCCTGCTGCTGCTGAACGAGGCCAAGACGCCTCCTTTCCCCGTCGAGGACGATATCCGGACGAGTGAGGAGACGCGGCTGCGCTACCGCTACCTGGATCTGCGCCGCGGGCGCATGCAACGTCACCTGAGGCTGCGCCACCGCGCCAGCCTCGCGGTGCGCGAGCACATGAGCGCGCACGGGTTTGTCGAAATCGAGACGCCGTTTCTGACGCGCTCGACGCCCGAGGGCGCGCGCGACTATCTGGTCCCCAGCCGCATTCACCACGGCCATTTCTATGCCCTGCCGCAGTCCCCGCAATTGTTTAAGCAGATCCTCATGATCGCCGGGTACGATCGCTATTTTCAGATCGTTCGGTGCTTCCGTGACGAGGACCTGCGAGCCGACCGTCAGCCTGAGTTCACACAGGTGGACATCGAGATGGCCTTCCCGCAGCGCGACGTTCTTTTCGACGTCGTCGAGCGACTGATGGAAAAGCTCTTCGCGCTGATCGACGTGAAGGTCGATCGGCCCTTCCCTCGGCTGAGCTACGACGAAGTGATGGGGCGCTATGGCTCGGACAAGCCGGACATCCGCTTTGGCCTGGAATGGAAGCGGCTGAATCTGCCCGAGGCCGCGCGCGGAAAAGTGCAGGTCGCCGAGCCGCTTAAAGCGCTGCGCGTGCCCGGCTGGGCAACGGCCTCGCGCAGCCAACTGGACAAGCTCCAGGATTCGGCGCGCGCCAACGCGGCAGACTGGTTCTCCTACGTGAAGGTCGGGGACTCTGAGGTTCAATCTCCGCTGGGGAAAATCGTGGGGGAGGAGGCAGTCCGGTCGCTTGCAGCCTCTGCAGAAGCTAACGTGGGGGATTTGGTGATCCTATTGGGCCAGAGGTCGAGCAGCGCGGCGCGGGGATCACTCCAGCGCCTGGACGCAGCCTCGGGTGAACTGCGCCTGGAGCTGGCGCAGAAACTCAATCTCATCAAACCGGGTGAGTGGAAGTTCCTCTGGGTCGTGGACTTCCCGATGTTCGAATACGACGAGAGAGAGGGACGCTACGCTGCTATGCACCATCCCTTCACATCGCCGCGGGAGGAAGACCTGGACAAGTTGGAATCCGACCCGGCAGCGGTGAAGGCACGCGCCTATGACTTGGTTTTGAACGGCGCGGAAATCGGAGGCGGAAGCATCCGTATTCATCGCCAGGATATCCAGAAGCGCGTTTTCCACGTTCTGGGTTTGACGCCGGAGAAGGCCCGGGAGCGGTTCGGCTTTTTCCTGGACGCGCTGGAGTGCGGCACGCCACCCCATGGCGGCATCGCGTTAGGCTACGACCGCATCATTGCGCTGATGGCCGGGGAATCGAACATCCGCGAGGTCATCGCCTTCCCGAAGACAGCCAGCGCCGTGGATATGATGTGCGATGCGCCCGCCACCGTGGACCCCGAGCAACTCGAGGAATTGGGGCTGGAGATCAAGAAGAATTGAGTCATTGAACCATCGAGTCATTGAATCACTGAAAGAACCGCGCCCGTCCGCCAGTGACCCAATGAACCAATGACTCAATGAGTCAATGGCTCAATCCCATGTCTGCCATCCGCATCCTTCCCGAGGCTGTTGCGAACAAGATTGCCGCCGGCGAGGTGGTGGAGCGGCCCGCCTCCATTGTCAAGGAGTTGATGGAAAATTCCTTGGATGCCGGCGGCCAGCGCGTGGAAGTAGCGGTCGAGGCGGGCGGCAAACGCCTGGTGCGCGTGGTGGATGATGGCTGCGGCATGACCCACGACGACGCCCTGCTCGCCTTCGAGCGGCATTCCACCAGCAAGATCCGTTCCGCGGAGGATCTGTTTGAAATCTCCACTCTCGGGTTTCGCGGGGAAGCGCTTCCCTCCATCGCCGCCGTTTCGCGCGTCGAACTGGAAACGCGCCACGCTTCGGAAAGCGCGGGAACGCGCGTCGAGATTGCCGGCGGCAAGCTGCGCGACGTTAAGGAGGTGGCGTGGTCGCGGGGAACATGCGTGGAAGTGCGAGACCTTTTTTTTAATACTCCCGCCCGCCGCAAGTTCCTGAAATCCGAATCCACGGAGCTTGGCCACCTTGCCAGCCTGGCCACCCACTACGCGCTGGCCCATCCCGGCAAGAGCTTTCGGCTCGCGTCGCTCACGAATGAGATTTTGAATGTGTCTCCCGTCTCGAGCGCCCGCGAGCGTGTTTATCAGGTCATGGGTGGTCAGCTCCTTGAGCAACTTGTCGAAATCGCGCCTGTCGAACGCCGCCTGCCTGTGTCCGCAGCGCCTGGAACCGGGGAGGAGGAAGCCGGGCCTGAGGAGCCTGTGATCGTCCGCGTCTCGGGGTTTGCCTCTCGCCCCGAAGTGCAGAAACTGAACCGCAATCAAATCTACTTTTTCGTGAACCGGCGGTTGGTGCGGGACCGGCTCATCTTGCACGCCGTCACGGAAGCTTACCGGAACATTCTCCCTGCGAGCGTTTTCCCCGTGGCGCTGGTGTTTCTGGAACTGCCAGCCTCGGAGGTGGATGTCAACGTTCACCCGTCGAAAACTGAGGTACGCTTCCGCTACGCGGCGTTCCTCCACGACTTGGTGCGGGACTCGATCCGACAAACGCTCGTGGCGGCGCGGCCCGTGGCGGCTTTCCCGCTCCCTCAGGCGCGCCGCACTCCCTTGCCGGATTTGGTGGAGGCGGAAGTCGCAGAAAGGTTGAGTGAGGAACCGCCGCTCCTACGAGGCCCCGAGATTCAGACTCCGCCCGCCGCCAGACATTCGGACGACTTCAGCCTTTCCTCACCTCGGCCTGAACCGCAGACGGGGACCCTGCCGCTCGAAGCGGCCGCTCTCACGGTGTATGCGCCAGCGCCCGCTTCACCCCTCACGACGGTCAAACCAGATGCCGAAGGGGTTCCGGCAGGCGCCGTTGCTGAGTTCCCCCCGGACCTTAAGCCGCTTGGGCAGGTGCAAGACAGTTTCATCGTGGCGACGAATGCCGAAGGGCTCTGGATCGTGGACCAGCACGTGGCCCACGAGCGGGTGCTTTTCGAGCGGCACCTGCGGAAGCGACGCGAAAGTAAGGTCGAGGGGCAGCGGCTCCTTCTTCCTATCATTGTGGAATTGAAGCCCGAACAACTTGTGACCTTCCAGGACATCGTGGAAGAACTGGGCGCGAACGGGTTCGAGGTTGAGCCCTTTGGGCAGAGAACGGTCGCAGTTAAGACGGCCCCTGCCGAGATCCGCGCGGATGACGTGGAGCGCTTGCTCGTGGAGATCCTGGATGGCGTGGGGCAGGAAGCGCGCGCCCTTTCGCTCGACGTTTTGCGCTTGAAGATTGCGGCTTCGATCTCGTGCCACGCGGCGATCAAAGTGAATATGCCGCTCGAGCGGAACAAGATGGAGTGGCTCCTGCGGGAGCTGGGCAAGACCGAATGCCCCATGACTTGCCCGCACGGCCGCCCGATACTGCTCCGTTACGGGCTCAGGGACATTCAGAAGGCGTTCAAGCGGATTTAGGTGGCAGCACTCAGCCCGCAGCAAGAGAGACCCTGCTGACTGCCGATCGCTGACGGCTGAGAGCTGATAGCGGGTTGAGATTCATCCCAACGATGAAGCCTCTCGTGATAGCGATCGACGGCCCCGCCGGGGCGGGGAAGAGCACGGTGGCGCAGAAACTGGCAGCCCGGCTGGGGCTGAACTATGTGGACAGCGGCGCCACCTACCGTGCCGCGGCGCTCAAGGTGCTGGAAGCCGGAGTTTCGCCGGAAGATGAAACAATCGTGGTCGAGGTAATTGCGCGCACCGAGATCCGTTTTGCGACCGATGGCGACCGTTCCTCAGTGTGGCTGGACGGGAGGGATGTTACCCAGGCGATACGCACGCCGGAGGTGACGCTGGCCGCGGCCAAAGTCTCGCGACTCTTGGAAGTCCGGAAGAAACTCATCACTTTACAGCGAAACCTGGTTCAGGGACGCGGCGTAGTGATGGAAGGCCGCGACATCGGGACCGTAGTCTTCCCCGAGGCCCCTCTCAAGATTTTCCTCAAGGCCGAGGTAGAGGAAAGGGCGCGCCGAAGATTGGAGCAGGACAAACAAGAAGGCCGCACGGCGACTCTGGAGCAGACGGCCTACGAGATTGGCCGCCGTGACCAGCTTGATGCAGAAAGGAAAATCTCACCTCTGGTCGCCGCTCCAGATGCCTGCGAGATCGACTCGACGCATCTCACCGCTGACCAAGTGGTCGAACGCATCCTCAGACTGGCTCGAGAGAGAAAGCTGGTTTAAGGGCGATGTGTAAAGGTTGAAGGATAGAGTGTGAACTCACGGGTGTCGGATTTTATCCTTTGGCCTTCACACTTTACACTTCGCGGTTTACGAATCCCCAGTCCCGAATCCCGCCACTTACCGCCCACCATTGCTCATGGACGACAGGAACAGCGAGTTGCTCGCCGTCTTCGAGAGCTTGTCGATAATCAATTCCATGCTCTCGACGGGGGACAGCGGGTTCAGCACTTTGCGCAGGACCCAGATCCGGTTCAACTCATCCTTGGGGACCAGCAGCTCTTCTTTGCGGGTGCCGGACTTGTTGAGGTCGATGGCCGGGAAGACGCGCTTATCGACGAGTTTGCGGTCAAGGTTGATTTCCATGTTGCCGGTGCCCTTGAACTCTTCGAAGATCACGTCGTCCATGCGGCTGCCCGTGTCGATGAGGGCCGTCGCAATGATGGTCAGGCTGCCGCCTTCTTCGATGTTCCGCGCGGCCCCGAAGAATCGCTTCGGACGCTGCAAGGCGTTGGAATCCACGCCGCCGGAGAGAACCTTACCCGAGGGCGGGACCACGGTGTTGTAAGCCCGCGCCAGGCGGGTGATGGAGTCGAGCAGGATGACGACGTCGCGCTTGTGCTCGACCAGCCGTTTGGCCTTCTCGATGACCATCTCCGCCACCTGGACGTGCCGGGCGGCGGGCTCGTCGAAGGTCGAGCTGATGACCTCGCCCTTCACAGTCCGCTGCATATCGGTCACTTCCTCGGGGCGCTCGTCAATAAGCAGCACAATGAGCGTGATCTCGGGATGGTTGGTGCTGACGGAATTCGCGATGGTCTGGAGCAGCATCGTCTTGCCGGTGCGCGGCGGTGCCACGATCAAGCCACGCTGCCCCTTGCCGATGGGCGTGAGCAAATCGAGCACGCGGGCGGAGACGTTGTCCTTGATGGTCTCCAAGCGAATGCGTTCCTGCGGGTAGAGCGGCGTGAGGTTGTCAAAGAAGATCTTGTTGCGCGCCTCGTCGGGCGGCTCGAAATTGATGGCTTCTACCTTGATAAGCGCGAAGTAGCGCTCGCCATCCTTGGGGGGGCGGATCTGGCCGGAGATGGTGTCGCCGGTCCGCAGGTCGAACTTGCGGATCTGCGAGGGCGAGACGTAGATGTCGTCGGGGCCGGGCAGGTAGTTGTAGTCCGGTGCGCGCAGGAACCCGAAGCCGTCCGGCAGACACTCCAGCACGCCTTCCGAAAAGATCAGGCCGTTCTTCTCGGTCTGCGCTTGCAGGATCTTGAAAATCAGCTCCTGCTTGCGCAGGCTGGTGGCCCCCACCACGCTCAGGTCTTTGGCCACCTGGGTGAGCGTGGCGATATTCATCTCCTTCAGCTTGGCGATGTCGAGGACTTCACCTTCCTTCAGCTCAAGGGCTTTTTCTTCCTGTACTTCGTCTTGGTCTTGTTTTCTGGCAGGCATAGTTACTCTCTTCAATTTCTCCTAGATTTCGGACCCATTCGGGGGGTCCGTCCGTGTGAATCTTGGACCGCAACAGGGCTGGCTTTAGCCGCTGGGTCACTCGTCCAACCGATCGTTCAGCGCAAGGCATGGTCTAAGTCGGGAAACCAGCGCCGAAAAGTGCGGCCAAGACTTGCTTCTTGATCCTTGGGTTTCTCGATGCTGGGTTGTCAGGCCTACTCAGTTGTGTCGATCACGAAGTCGGAAACCTAGCTGCTCGCTCTGATTCGATGCGCTTCACAGCGAATAGGTTT
>CAZBWJ010000001.1:58359-69393 GCA_964495535.1 uncultured Acidobacteriota bacterium
CGCCAGGTCGAGCACCTCGTCCATGGTCTCGACAAAACGGATCGCGAGTTCTTCTTGAATGTTTGCCGGGATTTCGGACAGATCCTTTTCGTTGTCCCGCGGCAGGACTACCGTCTGGTTGCCCGCCCGGTGGGCTGCCAGGAGCTTCTCTTTGACCCCACCGATGGGCAGCACCTTGCCGCGCAAGGTAATCTCGCCGGTCATAGCGATGTCGCGCTTCACGGGAATCTTGGTCAGCGCGCTCACCACTGCGGTGGCCAGCGTGATACCCGCCGAAGGGCCGTCCTTGGGGATCGAACCCTCCGGGATGTGGATGTGGATATCGACATGCCGGTAGAAGTCCGCGCTCAATCCCAGCCGCGCCGCCCGCGACCGGACGTAGCTGATGGCGGCCTGCCCCGACTCCTGCATTACGTCGCCGAGTTTTCCGGTGAGCAAAAGCTTGCCCTTGCCCGGCATGATGGTGGCTTCGATATTGAGGATCTGGCCGCCCACCTCGGTCCACGCGAGTCCCGTGGCCAGCCCGACTTCGCTCTTCTCCTCCGACTTCGTATCCCGGAACTTGATGACGCCGAGGTACTCCTGGAGGTTGTCCGGCCCGATGGTTAATTGCAGCCCCTTGCCTTCTTTCACCACCTTGCGGGCTACCTTGCGGCAGATATTGGCAATCTCGCGCTCCAGGTTGCGGACGCCCGCTTCGCGTGTGTAGCCGCGGATGATGCCCACAATGGCTTCGTCGGTAAAGGTCAGGTTCTCCGGCCTCAGCCCTGTCGCGTCCCGCTGCTTGCGCACCAGGAAGCGCTTGGCGATTTCCAGCTTCTCTGGCTCCGTGTAGCCCGACAGGCGCAAGCTCTCCATGCGGTCTTGCAGCGGCTGGGGGATCGAATGGGTCACGTTAGCGGTGGTGATGAAGAAGACCTTCGAGAGGTCGTACTCGACGTCCAGGTAGTGGTCCATGAACATGTGGTTCTGCTCGGGGTCGAGCACTTCCAGCAGCGCGGCCGAGGGATCGCCGCGGAAGTCCATGCTCATCTTGTCCACTTCATCGAGCAGGAAGACGGGGTTGATAGTGCCGGCCTTCTTCATCATCTGGATGATCTGGCCCGGCAAGGCGCCGATATAGGTGCGCCGGTGGCCGCGGATCTCCGCCTCGTCGCGCACCCCGCCCAGCGACAGCCGTATGAACTTGCGGCCCGTAGCGCGGGCAATCGATCGGCCCAGCGAGGTCTTGCCCACCCCGGGTGGCCCGACGAAGCACAGAATCGAGCCCTTGGGGTTCTTCACCAGTTGCCGAACGGCCAGGAACTCCAGAATCCGCTCCTTAATCTTTTCCAGCCCATAGTGGTCTTCTTCGAGAATCTTCTCGGCCCGCTGGAGGTCGCGGTTTTCCTTGGTTCGCTTCTTCCAGGGCATGGCGAGCAGCCAATCGAGGTAATTGCGCGACACGGTGGATTCGGCCGACATGGGGGGCATCATTTCGAGGCGCTTGAGTTCGGCCTCGGCCTTGTCGCGGGCGTCCTTGGTCATGCCAGAGGTTTCGATCTTCTTCTTCAGCTCGTCAGCCTCGTTCTTCTCGTTGCGCCCCAGCTCTTTCTGGATGGCCCGAATCTTCTCGTTCAGGTAATACTCGCGCTGCGCCCGCTCCATCTGACGCTTGACGCGGCCCTGGATGGTCCGGTCCACGTTGAGCTTCTCGATTTCGATGTCCAGGATGTCGGCCAGGCGCGTCAGCCGGTCCACGGGGTCGAAAATCTCCAGCAGTTCCTGCCGCTCCTCGATGCTGACGCTCAGGTTGGCCGCGATGGTGTCGGTGAACTTCCCGACCTCGTCCACCTTGACGGCGGCGATCATCGTTTCGTAGTTCAGGCTTTGGGACAGTTTCACGTACTGCTCGAACAGCGAAGTCACCCGCTGGACGAGCAGTTCCAGGCTGGGGGTCGTCACGGTGCGGTAGGCCGCCGTTTTCACCGTCGCCCGGAAGTAGCCTTCCTCGGTCGAGATCTTCAGGATCTTGCCGCGCTCGATGCCTTCCACCAGCACCTTGATATTCCCGTCGGGCAGTTTCAGGCTCTGCACGATATTGGAGATGGTCCCGACCTGGTAAATCTCGTTGGGCTTGGGCTCATCCACGGCGGCGTCGTGCTGCGTGGCCAGGAAAATCCGCTTGTCGCCGGCCAGCGCTTCTTCCAGCGCCCGGATGGACGTCTCGCGGCCGACCACGAAGGGCGTCATCATGTAAGGAAAGATGACGACGTCCCGGATGGGCATCATGGGCAGCGTCCGGGTATCCGATTTCTCGCGGCCTGAAAACATACTTGAATTCATCAACCAGCCTTTTCCAGCAGCGCGGCGTTGAACGTGATTTCGTGTTTCCTGACCATCTCCTCGGTGACCTGAAATTCGCGGAGCTTGCCTTGACTCGGGAGGTGGTACATCAGGTCGAGCATCAGGTCTTCCAGGATCATCCGCAGCCCGCGCGCTCCCATCTTGCGCTCGATGGCCTGATTGGCGATGGCCGCCAGGGCCTCGTCGCTGAACCGCAGCTTGACGTTCTCAAACTCGAACAGCTTCTGATACTGCCGTACCAGCGCGTTCTTGGGCTGGGTGAGAATCTCAACCAGTGCCGCTGCATCGAGATCAGTGAGCACACTCACCACGGGTAGCCGGCCCACAAATTCTGGAATCAAGCCGTACCGTATAAGATCTATCGGCTGAACCTGCTCCAGGGTTTCGATATCCCTTCGGCTGCCGGGCCCCGGCGGGGTGGGGACGTCGGTGTGAAACCCCATCGTCTTCCTTTTGCCGGCGCGCTGCTCGATGATCCTTTCCAACCCCACGAAGGCCCCACCGCAGATAAACAGGATGTTCGTCGTATCCACGGGCGTGAATTCCTGGTGGGGATGCTTCCGGCCGCCCTGGGGCGGAACGTTGGCGATCGTCCCTTCCAGAATCTTCAGCAGGGCCTGCTGGACACCCTCCCCGGAAACGTCGCGGGTGATGGAGGGGTTCTCATCCTTCTTCGAGATCTTGTCGATCTCGTCTATGTAAACGATGCCGTGCTGGGCGCGTTGCACGTCACCGCCGGCGTTCTGGAGCAGCCGCAGAATGACGTTCTCCACGTCCTCGCCCACGTATCCGGCCTCCGTCAGCGTGGTGGCGTCCACGATGGCGAAGGGCACCTCGAGCAGCCGGGCCAGCGTCTGGGCGAGGAGCGTCTTGCCTGTGCCCGTGGGGCCGATAAGCACGATGTTGGACTTCGTCAGCTCCACGTCGCTGCGGACGCGGGCGAGCATGATGCGCTTGTAGTGGTTATAAACCGCGACGCCCAGCTTCTTCTTCGTCTTCTCTTGCCCGATAACGTACTGGTCGAGGAAGGCCTTCACCTCGGCGGGCTTGGGCAGCTTGAACTGCACGCCCGGCAGGGGCTCCTCGCGGCCCTGTTCCAGGATCTTGTTGCACGCTGCCAAGCATTCGTCGCAGATGTAGGCGCGCGGATGGTCTCCCGGCGAGGAGACCAGTTTCCCCACTACGTCCTGCGTCTTGTGGCAGAACGAGCAGCGCAGCATTTCCTCGCTACCGGCACGCTTCAAAGTCTTCTCCCGGGCCTACTTGTGCTTGTAGATGATTTCGTCAATGATGCCGTATTCCCGCGCTTGCTGAGCACTCATCCAGAAATCGCGCTCGACGTCGTGCTCGATTTTCTCCAGAGGTTGGCCGGTATGCTTGCTCATGATTTCGTTCAGGCTGGCCCGAATGCGCAGAATTTCGCGAGCGTGGATGTCGATATCTGTCGCCTGGCCGGAAATGCCGCCCATCGTGGGCTGATGAATCAAGACGCGGGAGTTGGGCAAGGCAAACCGTTTCCCGGGAGTGCCGGCGGCCAGAAGCAGCGCCGCCACGCTGGCGGCCTGACCGATGCAGATCGTGGCCACGTTGGGCTTGATGAACTGCATGGTGTCGTAGATGGCCATCCCAGCCGTCACGATGCCCCCGGGCGAGTTGATGTACAACGACACGTCCTTCTCGGGGTCCTCGGCCGCCAGGAAGAGCAGTTGGGCGGTCACGAGATTGGCCATGTTGTCGTCAATGGGCGTGCCGATGAAGATAATGTTGTCCCGCAAGAGGCGGGAATAGATGTCGTACGCACGTTCTCCCCGGTTGGTCTGCTCCACCACCATGGGGATCAGCGTCATGCTAGGCTCATTCTTGCTCATGGCTTGTCCCGCGCTTCGACCCTCAACCCGCGCTGGAGATTTCTGGACTTTTCCGTATGATTTTGGCGTTGCGGTAGATGAACTCAAGCGCTTTCTGATTGCGGCGAGAAACTACTATTCTACCCACCATCCCATCGCGTGTCAAGCGCGTTTTGAGCGCCGCGGGCGCTTCGTGCCGCTCCTCCGCCGTGGCGCGGATCAATTCGTCCACTTCCTCGTCCGTGACCTCAATCCCTTCCGCCTCGGCAACCCGTTCCAGGATCAGGGAACCACGCACCTCCTTCTCTGCCTCGGGTCTTGCCTCCTCGCGGAGCTTGCGCCAGTCAACCTGTGTTGTCCGCGGATCAATGCCTTGCCCCACGAGCTGCGTCACAAGGCTCTCGATCTTGCGGTCAAGCTGAGCTTCCAGCAACGCCCCCGGCACGGGGAACTGTCCTCGGTTCACAAGCTGCTCCAGCAGCTTGTGCATCGCGGCGTTCTCTACCTGGCGCTGCCGGCGCTTTCCCAAGTCCTCGCGCAGCTTGGCCCGCAGGTCCGCCAGCGTTTCGGACTCGCTGACCGATTTGGCCAGCTCGTCATCGATAGCCTGCACCACTTTCTTTTTGATGCTCTGAACCTCCACGTGGTAACGGAACGTTTTGCCCGCGAGCGCTTTCTGCGGATAATCATCGGGGTAAGTAACGTCAAACTCGCGCACCTCGCCCGATTTCGTGCCGCGCAGGTTCTCGGTGAAAGCTGGCACGGTGCCTTTCCCGCCCAGGTGAACCACGGCGTCACGCGCCTCGAGTGGGCGGTTGCCGGGGTTCTGCACGTCGCGGCCTTGGTAGGAGACCAGGATGTAGTCGTCATCCGCGGCGGGGCGATCTTCCACCACCTCGTAGGTGGCCGCGCGCTGCCGCAACTCCTCGAGGGCTTGATCCACGTCCGTGTCGCTCACCGTGGCCGAGTCTTCATCCACCTCCAGGCCCTTGTAGTCGCCCAGCTCAAATTGAGGCAGGACCTCGAACGTCACCTTGCAGGTGAGCGGCTGCTCGTCTTCAAACTTCAGGTCCTCGAATCGCGGCTCGCCCACTACGGTCAGCTTCTGCTCTTTGACGAGGTGGTCAAAGAACTTCGGCACTAGCGATTGCACCACTTGGCTGCGAATGTCTTCGCGGTAATGCTGCCGGACGAGCGCGGAGGGTGCATGACCCGGCCGGAAGCCGGGAATCCTTGCCACCCGCCGATATTGCCCCGTGACGCTTTCGGATTCCTTCCGCACCGCGTCTACAGGAATTTCAACTACCAGTTCTCGCTTGCAGGTCTCAGCCTCCACGGCTCCTCGATGGGTGGGACTAATGCGTGAACTAAAATGGCGAGACGGACTCTTCTCTTAAAACCCTATGAGCGGCCCGGGGAAAAATGATTCCCGACTCTGTCACCGGAAGGTTATTGCGTCCCCTGTAGCCCCAGGAATAAAAGTATAGCACATGCGCCCTGAGTGTCAACGGCACTCGTTTGTTGCTAGTTGTTGGTTGTCAATATCTGTTGCTTGTTACACCAGGATACTTTCGGCGCACAACACCCATAGCGGCCCTTGGTTGAGCACCAACCACCAACCACCCACAACCGCCTACTGCCTTCCGTAGATCCTCACCCACTGCCCTCTTCGCTCGAAGCGAGCAACCAACCGCAGCCTGTACCGCGCCACCAGGGTCTCTTCCGCGATTTGCGGCGCGTAGTCGAAGTGGCGCTGCTGCACTTTCTGGAGATACGAAAACCGCACCAGCCAGTTGTCTGGAGGCTCCCATTTGTGCGAATAGAGAGAGAGAACGTCGAAGGAGTCCGCCGCGACCCTGTCAAAGTCTCGGGCCGTGAAGCCTTCGAGTGGCACGACGTGCCGGGGCGCGCGCACGTAACCGAGGAAGGGTCGGGCCAGTTCGTCCGAGGCCGGCCAGGCGGTCAGGATGCGCTCACCCGCCGGCCGCGATTCGAGGAATTGCGCGGCTTGCTGATGCAGGCGAATGAAGTCCGCGTAGGATAAGTTGTCTTCGTAAGGGAATGGGTAGGGCGGGTTGAGGAACCAGGCTCCTAGAAAGCAGACGAGCGCCCCGCCACAGAGGCCTCGCGCCAGAGCCTTCGGCAGTCGCCAGACGAAGACCACCAAGACCAAGAAGAAAGTCGGGAAAATCGGCAGAAGATAGCGGGGCAGGATAGCTCCACCTACCACGCTAAGCATCACCAAGTACACCGCTCCCAGCCCGGCGGCCAGCAACAGGAAATCGCAGAACAGGCGGACCTTTTCAGCGGCGTGCGCCTGTGGCCTCTGCGGCCCGGTGTTTCGTTCTTGAGGAAGTTCTCTGGCTCTTTTCTGTGCCTCTGTGCCTCTGTGGCGGTTCCGTCCCTGCCAGAGGCCCAGCGCGGCGCCCGCGACAAGCAGCCAGTTGAACCCACCGATAAAGACCTCGTAGAGCCTGCGCAGCAGGCTCCAGAAGACCCGGCCGGGATCGAGAGTCGAGTAGAGGTTGTATTGCAGGTACTCAGCATTGCCCGTCCAGAAGCCTGTCACGTAGTGGTAGTAAAGCGTCCAGGCAAGCAGCGGCACCAGTGGGACGACCAGCGCGATCCAATCTCGTAGAGGTGGGGCTTGCCCCACCGGCGCGGCGGGTGCGGCTTCGTGTAGGGGCACAGCATGCTTTGCCCTTGCCTTCCGCCACCCGTAAACCCACGCCACTGGAAGCAGTACTACCGCCGTCTCTTTCGTCAGCACCGCGAGTGACATCGCCACAGCGAACATCAGCATTCGGCGCTCAAGCAGCGCTAGCACGGCGAGCGTAGTAAACAGAGCGGCGGGGAGGTCCAGATAAACCAGCGAGCTCTCGGCAAAAAACATGGGCGATAGCGCCAGGAGCGCAGCACTCCAAAGCGCAGTCTCGCGCGTGGCGACTCGTCGGGCGAGCGCATACAGGGCAACTACCGTCGCTGCCGCCACCAGAATCATCGCGGCGCGCGTCACCCCCGGCGAGAATCCGAACACCCGCCACGCGAGCGCCAGGTACACCATCACCAGCGGCGTGTGCCCCGTGGGCAAGGTGCTCTCCGGAATCAATAACCAGGAGCGGTAGAAATCCAGAGCTGCGGGGATGTAGTAGCCCGCTTCGTCCCAGAAATACGGCAGGCGGAGAAGCGGATAGTGCAGGACGAGCAAGCTCGCGAAAGTCCCGATGACTCCCAGGATTGTGCCGAGACGAAAACGCATCGAGAGCTATCCCCCGTAGCGCCACCCTCCGGGCGGCGCTGCCGGCTGGAAGCCGGCGCTACTGGTGCATCTTGCCTTATAATAGCTCCGCGCGAAAGTGGCGGAATTGGCAGACGCGCCAGACTTAGGATCTGGTCCCGCAAGGGGTGGGGGTTCGAGTCCCCCCTTTCGCACCGCTTGGTATTCCACCAGCAACGATTCCTGCCGAAGACGGCGCAACCGGGAGGTTTCGTCCGCCCGGCGCGGATTATCGTTGTCTCCTCAAGGGGTTTGTGGTATGGAATAGCACGCTTCCTGGGATTAGTCTCTAGCTCGTTGTGCACGTGGCTAGCGGATGCAAGCGAAAGCAGCTTAGTTCAGCCAACGGACCGGGCGGTTGAGTGCCCGATCTCGATGGAGGAGGAGAGCGAATTATGGCAGTTTGCGTGAAGTGCGGGGCAACACTAAGTGAGGGAGTGGGATTCTGTGGTTCATGCGGCACGCCGCTGGGCGCGGCCGCCGGAGGCCCGACGCCGCCGACCACCCCGGCAGGGCAGCCTGCGCCGGCAGCGGCCGGGGGCTTGGAATCGAACGTGGCCGGGGCGTTAGCCTACGTCACCATAATACCGGCGATCATCTTCCTGGTAGCCGAGCCTTACAACAAGGACCGGTTCGTCAGGTTCCATGCTTTCCAGTCCATTTTCTTCAACGTCGCCTGGGTGATCCTGGTCATTGGCATGATGATCGTGGGCTTCGTTCTCGCGTTCATCCCTGTGGTGGGATGGATCATCGACGTGGTACTGTGGCTGGCCATTGGCCTGGGTGGGTTCTGTCTGTGGCTGTACCTGCTCTATAAGGCCTATAACAACCAGAAATTCATGTTGCCGGTCGTCGGCAAGATCGCGGCGCAGCAAGCAGGCTAGTACCGTTCCAACTGTTGGGAGCGACTCTCCCCGAGCGAATTGGGGAGCCTGGGTTGGGGGTGCGTCAGTTTTATGCATGGGTTCATTAACTTGGAACGGCACTAGTAGGGGAAGCTCGCGCCCTTGGGGTCCAATGAGAATCGAAGGCGGCAGGCCTGTGCCTGCCGCTTTTTGTTTTCGAGGCCGGTAGATTTGGGTTGCGGTGCCTGCGTTCCACTTTGCTGCGACACCCGCCCCTACTTTCTTGACATTGCGTGGGAGCGCGCCTAAGATTCGCTCCGGACTTAAATCTCCATTTCTCGTTTCGTCATGATGCGCAGCAACCGATGGATACCGGGTGGGCGGGACACCGCTCTTCTTGTAGCGCTCGGGGCGCTGGTGAGCATCGCATTGCCTGCCGCTCTGGCCGCCACGCCTCAGGGCGAGATTGACGTGTCGCCAGCGGCGACGCCGGAAATCCGGCAAGTCAAACCGAACCAGGCTGCGGCGGGCGAGGAACTCACAGTGGTCATTGACGGGCAGAATTTTTCCCGCGGCGCCTACGTGTCGTTCTCGACTCCCGCAGTTCACGTCGTCTCGACCCGGCGGGCCAGCGCCACTCAAATGGAAGCCAAGCTGGCCGTGGGAAAGAGAGCCCCGGCCGGCACGGTCAGCCTCTATGTGAGTAATCCCGCGAGCGCGGTGGCCGAAGCCGCATTCACCATCGCCGGAGCCGTCGCTGCACCTGCTGCGCCTCCCCCTGCGCCTGCGGCGGAGATCCAGCCTTCGGAACTCGGGACGCCGGAGGTGGCGGCGGTGGAACCGTCGCGTGCGGCGCGTGGGGCGCAGGTGAGCGTCAAGATTTCAGGGAAGAATTTCGCCCCCAAGGCCAAGGTCGCCTTCTCGAATCCGGGCATCCGCGTCTTAGATACGCAGGTGGCCAGAGGTACTGAGCTGGTGACGCGCATTCAGATTGGCCCTGATGCTCCCACCGGGGCGGC
The DNA here is from genome assembly GCA_964495535.1 of uncultured Acidobacteriota bacterium. Lineage (GTDB taxonomy): Bacteria > Acidobacteriota > Terriglobia > UBA7540 > UBA7540 > JALHUF01. The sequence continues at coordinate 67,694 of CAZBWJ010000001.1, forward strand.
TGGCTTGTTTGTGGTCAACCCTGATGACCGCGAAACGGAAGTCGCCTTCACGGTGACGGACGAGACTCCCCCCGCCGCACCCACTGCGCCGACACCCCCTGCGACTTCGGCAACACCCGCGGCCCCCGCGGCACCCGCCAGCACGGCCCCTGCGACCGTTACACCTGCCGCTGCTGAAACCTTGCGCTTTGAAGTAATCGGCCTTGGTGATGTCGCGAGCATTCTCCAGACCCGTAACCTGCCCAAGGGGGCGCTAACGCTCGCGGGTGGAAAGCTCCAGTACGAAGAGGCAGGGAAGGAAGTGTTCGCGGTGTCGGCGGCGGACATCAAAGAGATTGACATGAACACCATCCTGGGACTGAATACCGGAACCTTCCACGTCATTCTCAGCTCGGGTAAGACGTTCAACTTCGCCGCGCCGTCGCTGCGCCCCCCAGACGGCCAAGCCATCGCCGATTCCCTGCGTGGAGCCTTGAAGTAGCGCCTGCCTGTAGCGGCGGCCTGTGACCGCGATGCCCGGCCGCGGCGGGGAAAAGGCCTGTCCTGGATACGGGCGCACAGCCAACCAGGGTTCAAGATTCTCCCTCCGCCCTCGACCAAGCAGTAGTTCAGAAGGACTCATCCGTTGCGGGCTGCTTTCAAGTCGTTTTATCGTTGCCCGGTTTCGCAAGTAGTCGTGCACCTGAGGCTGGCCTGCCCGGAGGGTCGGCATCAGATTCGGTTTGAGAGGGGATATGAGAAGAGAGCAGAGCAATTCATGCCCAAAGGTTGCGTTTTTCGCGGCGATAGTGATCTTTCTTGGGGCGGTAGTTGGCGGTTCGGTTGCCTCCGCCCAGTTTGGGCTCAAGCTGCCCAAGATCCCGAAGTTGGGGAAGAAGGAAAGCACGCCTGCACCGGAGTCTAAAGAAAAGGCCGCTCAACTCCCAGCTATCGAGGTCACCTCGGTGACCCCCGACTCGGCGCCTCCTGGCGCCGCGGGTGAGATCGTGCTGACGGGCAAGAACTTCTTCCGCGGCATGCGCCTGCGAATGGGCTGCGCGGGAGACGAAACGTCGCCCGAGTCCTTGAAGAACCATCTGGTGACAGTCGAGAGTCCGGAACGAGCAATCGTTAAGGTCAGCATTCCGGAGGACGCGAAGGAACGCCCATGCACGCTTTACGTCGTGGGATACTGGGTCCGAGCAGGCGTCGTCACAGACGAGACGGATGAGTCGCCAAGAGGCACGCCGGAAATCACGCAGATCAGTCCGGACAAGGTCCTCTTCAGAATCTCCAACTCCGGCAGCATGCCAATCAGTGTGCCGGTCTATCTCGCAGGTGAGGGCGACATGCAGTTCATGGAGATCATGATGAAGTTAAATCAGTCGATGCAGGGCGGCTGGGGGAAAGGCGGGAAGTCTTCGCTGCTGCTTTCACCGGATACGGTGAAGTACATCCAGGATGACAAGACCGTTTTCACCGAGCCCACCTCGGGTGTGACCAAGATCGAAGAAATGAGCATGATGGGCCAACCGACTGGTGTCTTCCGCATTGCGTTCAAGAGCGGGAAAATCTACAACTTCATGGACCAGAGCGAGGGAGGCGGGGAAAAGGGCAAGGCCTTCAAGGCCGTGAAGAAGAGACTCGGGAAGTGAGCAGCGCGCCGACTGGGTGTAGAATCCGCCCATGAAATCTTGGTGTACGTGCACTCTTCTCGAAGC
>CAZBWJ010000001.1:69493-122520 GCA_964495535.1 uncultured Acidobacteriota bacterium
ACTGGGTGTAGAATCCGCCCATGAAATCTTGGTGTACGTGCACTCTTCTCGAAGCTCTCGGATGGGTGCTGGCGACGGGGCTGCTGCTGGCAGTCCCGCTGGTTTTCCACCGCGGCTTTGCCGAGCAGTTCTCCTACCTCAAACTAATCCTCACCGAAGGACTAGTTCTCCTCGGGCTGGTGGCCTGGACGCTTGCCTTGGTTTGGAGAGGAGTTCATTGGCCGAGGCGGTTTGCCCTTGGGCCACCTCTGGCACTCCTGACGGTTGCGGTCGTTCTATCCTGCTGGAATAGCCCCGTTCCCGCTTTTAGCCTTATCGAAGCCGAGTACTTTCTGTGCGGACCCCTCTGGCTCCTGCTCCTAGTTTGCTGGGGTGGGGGGGAGGCGCGACTCCGGTCACTCGCCATGCTGGTGGCCCTGGCGGGGACAGCCGTGGCGGCGATTGCGCTGCTCCAGTGGATGGGCCATGACCCGCTGCTTTTTGGAGGGTATCGCATCGTTTGGGGGACGATGGTGGGGCGTATGCGCTTGTATTCGACTTTTGGCAACCCCAACTTCGTTGCCGGTTATTTGATTGGGGCCATCTTTCTGGCGCTGGCCTTGGCGGGGGTGTCTTCAAACCTGGCTGGGAAAGCCGCCGGGTGTGTCTCGGTAGCGGCGATGTTCGCGGCCATCGTGGGAACACGCTCGCGCGGGGCATGGGTGGGGCTTGCCGTCGGCTTGCTTGTTGCCCGGTTTGTGTGGCGATACGAAGCGGCATTCGCTCAGCCATCTTCTCCGGGGGCGGCTGAGGGCCGTGTCGCGTCCACGCAATGCGTGGTGATTCCCGCAGCACTCGCGTTCTTAGCCTCAAGCCTTGGCCAAACGGCCGAGGTGCTGCTCAGCCGCTTCGAGGGCCGGGTCTATTTATGGCGGGTCAGTTGGCCGATGTTTACCGAGCACCCTCTGCTCGGCAGTGGCTGGGGCACGTTCCAATTTCGCTTCCTGGATCTGCAGGCGCGTTTCCTTCAGGCGCATCCCGAGTGCGTCCGCTACTGGAGCCACCTCCGGCAGCTTCACAACGATCCGCTGCAAATCCTGCTCGAGGCAGGCGCCTTGGGCCTCGCGGCTTTGGGGTGGGTGTTGTGGGCTTACGGGCGGGAAGCGCGACGGGCGCTTCCCGGCGCCCCGCGCTCCACACGCCTATGGATAGGGGCGAGCGCCGGAGGGGCGACTGCCGTGCTGGTGAACTCGTTCTTTAATTTCCAGCTTGCCATTCCGCCCACGTTGCTCCTGCTTTTCACTCTGCTGGCGTTCCCGAGTCTGCTGCGGGCTGGGGACAGCACCCGGAAGGAGATCGGCACATCCCCGGACACTGAGAATGGCGAAAAGAAGCTGCGTTTCTTCGGCGGGCGAGTGATCGCAAGTCTTGCTGTTGTGGGATTCGCGGCGCTGCTGCTATTCCAGATCGCGCGCCGCGCCGCAGCGGAATACGACTACATGCTGGCCCTGAGTGCTGAGCGACAGGGGGATCTCGCGCGCGCAGAACGCACCTACCGCCAAGGGCTGGCGCGAGCCTCGCTGCACGGACGGCTTCATTACGGGTTGGCACGCGTGCTCTATGTTCAGGGGAGATTCCCCGAGGCCTTGGCGGAAGCCCTGCTCGCGGAACGCGCCTTCGCAGACTCCCATCTGGAGGTGTTGAAGGCGCGAATTCAGGATCAGATGGGTCTTGCCGGCCCTGCCCTCGCAAGCTATCGCCACGCCTTGGCTCTTGATCCCACCTTGAAGTCGGTGCAGGCGGATATCGAACGACTTAGCAGCACCCAGCTTTAGGTGGGCATCTGGCCTGGCAACCTGAAGGTTGCCGGCACTTCCCACTGAGAATCTGCTAGCCCGTCCACGGGTCAAGCTTGGCAACCAGTTTCCGAAGGAAAGCCAGGGCGACGTTGTGATGGATGTGCACGTCTACCAGTTTGGGACGCGGCGGCGGGTACGGCGAGGCCCCAAGTCCCAGAAAGGGACATTCCCGCCGCATCGCGCCAGACGGAGCTTCGTGTAACTGCCAGAGCGGACTTAACTTAGAGTCCGCATTCTCAGGATTCTCACTGTTCTCAATAGTCTCATTTTTTCAGCAGGAGTCCAGAAGCAAGTCAAGTTCGGCGGGGGCAAGCTAGCCTACATTTCGGGGCCAGAAGCTCGCCGTGCAAGTCCGGCCCCTCGGCAGGCCACCCAAGTGGCAACCGGCTCCCGCGCGGCGCGCTCCACTTGCTGGGCTCGGATGCGTGCAGCCTGCTGCGGCGGGAAAACCGGCGCCCCCATGCTTGCGCCGGGGGAGGGCAGGACAGGGCTAGCCCCCAACCACGGCGGGAACGCCCAAAGGTGCTAGCTGCGATCGCTCGTCGGCAAGACCAGCCACCTGGGTGCTCGTACCGTTGACCTTTGTGTGTGTAGGAGCTAGGATAGCCTGCAAATAGCGGAGTCCCCCCAGGGTTGGCCGGACAATTTCGCACTACCGGATTCTGGAGAAGCTAGGTGGCGGCGGCATGGGCGTGGTGTACAGGGCCGAAGACACCCGGCTCGGCCGCAGCGTGGCGCTCAAATTCCTGCCCGAAGAACTGGCCCAAGACCACAAATTCCTCGAACGCTTTCGCCGCGGGGCCCAGCGCGGGTACTGCTGACGCAGCCGTAAGACGCGCTCCGCGTCTTGTCGCGCCCGATGCTGGACAATTGCTCCGCTTGCATCCTTGATACTTGACGAAACCCGGCCAATGGAAGCATCCTCATGAGTTTGGCGTTCGATGAGCGGCCCGCTTGAGGGGTGCTGTCGGGCGAAAGCTGCTACGTCTAGCTGCTGCCCACAGGGGTGGCTCTAGAGTAAAGGAGTGTCTTTCCTTGAAGCGCTGGAGCATCAGAACCGTTCTGCGACAGCTCGCCTTGTTGTGGTTAACCATGGCCCTGGGCACGGGGTTCGGACAGTCACCCTCAGCATCCTGGCGAGGGGCACTGCGGGATGCTGCGGGGAATCCGGTGCTCGGCGCCACAGTCGAGCTGCGCGAGGTCCGGTCAGGTCGAGTGTTGTCGAGCGCCACCGACTCCGGAGGCGCTTTCACTTTTTCCGACCTCCCTCCCGGCAGCTATTCCGTCTCCGTCCGGTGGCGGGGAGGAACCGCAACGGCCGCGAGGCGGCTGGAAATCCGTGAAGGAGACCGACTCGACACTGCGCTCGCCATCGCAGCCGGCGGTGAACAACTTATTCTCGAGCGCCTGCCCGGGCAGGGCGGCGCGCAGACGAGCGGCGGCGAGCGGCTTTCCAGCCGGCAGGTCTCCGAACTGCCGCTCAACAAGCGCGACTTCAGCCAGCTCCTCCTGCTGGCCGCCGGGACGATGACCGATACGAATGGCGCCGCGAATTTCTCCCAACAATTCGCCGTGAACGGCCAGCGCGGCTCGACGACGGTTTTCGCCATGGACGGGATTGACACGACGGATCCCGAGTTGGGCGGATCCACCTTCTCGAACTTCAACGTGGACGCCATCCAGGAAGTCCGGTCGCTGTCGGGCGTGATGCCGGCCGAGATCGGCCACGGCGCCGCGGGGTTCACCGAGGTTGTCACCCGGTCAGGAAGCAGCGCGATTCACGGCTCCCTGTTCGAGTTCTTCCGCAACGCCGTGCTGGATGCACGCAATTTCTTCGACCGGCGCAGCCTCGCAAGCCCCGGTCGCATCCCGCCGTTTGTCCGCAACGAGTTTGGCTTCACGATCGGCGGCCCCGTCGTGTTCCCGGGCCTCTACGACGCACCCAAACGTACTTACTTCTTCGGCCAATATCAGGGATTCCGCCAGGTGCTGGGGACGACGCAGGTGCTCTCCGTTCCCACACTGGAAGAGCGTCAAGGCCGGGACACGACCGCATTCCCAGGCGACACGTTGTATGTGCCTGTCAACCCGCAGATCGCCTCCGTGCTGGCGCGCTACCCCTTGCCCAACGACCCCCAGGGCCCTTACGGGGCGCGGACGTATGCCACCTCCTCCAAGGTTTCCACGCGGACGGACCAGTTCTCCGTGCGCATCGACCATCGCATCTCAGACAAGGCAACATTTTTCGCACGGTTCAACCTCAATGAGGTGACCGGGCCGCTCACCAACCCCAGTCAGACCGCCATCGATCCCAGCTTTGCCGTTCAGTTCTCCGATCACCAGCGCACCGGCGGTTTCCGCTACACGCGCACGGTGACGCCGAATTTCATCTCGACGACCACGCTGGGATTCGTCCGCAGCACGCCTGTTTTCCCCGCCATCAATCATACGCAGCCGGCGCTGAAGTTTGGCGACGGGCTTTACGAAGCCTTCAATGCGCCGGGCGGGACGCTGATGGGCGCCTTCGGGAATCTGTTTCAGTTGCGGCAGGACGTTTCCTACCAGCACGGCAAGCACTCCATGAAGGCGGGTCTGGAGATTCGCTTCAACCGCGACACGACGATCTGGGGTATGTCTCTGAACGGCGAGTACACCTTCGGCGGCGGAACTTCCTACGCCCAAGTAGCCATCCCTTCTGCGAGCGGCCTGCACGACATTCACGTGGGCGATGCCCTGCCGGATTCGCTCACGGCTTTCCTGACCGCCACGCCTTTCTCCTATTCGATCTCCGTGGCGCCGCCCTATTTCGCGCAAGGCGATCGTTTTGCCGACAGCGGCGTGCAGCGCGAGGCCTACAACTTCTATTTCCAGGATGCGTGGCGCGTCTCGCCTCGGCTGACCTTTGATTTCGGGATACGCTATGAAGTGAACACTCGGATCCATGAATCCAAACGGCGGACGCAGACCTTCCGCGTCGTCGGCGAGGACGGGCAACCGGCCTACCCCTGGGATTCGGGTGTGAGTCTCCGGTACCTGGTGAACCCGGCGCATCCCTATGGCAAAGACTGGCGCGGATGGGGACCGCGAGCGGCCCTGGAATATCGCATCACGGACCGGACCGCCTGGCGCATGGGCGGCGCGATCATGACCATCCTGACGAACCTCTGGCAGGAGAACTTCACAACGGGCGGTTTTCCCTATTCCGTTCAGCCCTACGTGACCGCTTTGCCCGGCACGCCCATTCCGTTTGAGAACGCTGCTACCCAGTTTCAGCTTCCCTCGATCTACACCGTCGGCGGCGAGGCAATCTTCGAAACGGGTCCCACCACTGCCGTGCCGCCCAATACCGAACTCGACGTGCAGAGATTTCAGGAGGACTTGGCGGCGCTCACGCCCGGCAACCAGGTGCAACCCCTCTCTGTCTTCGGAATTTCCGGCGACTTTCGCAACGGCTACATCGGAAGCTACACTGCCGGACTCGAGCACGCTTTCGGCGATGTGAACGTGAGCGTTTCGTATGTGGCCACGGCGGGTATCAAGCTCGGGGCTGGCCAGGCCATCAACGGCTACGCGGGCGCCGACCCCGCGTTCGCACCCTTCTTGAACGTGGATGCGAACGGCCACATCCTGGGTGGATACGGGACATCCCACATGGCGTCAACCCGCTCGCACTCCACTTATCACGCGTTGCAGGCGGCGGTGAGCAAAACCTCGGCGCGGGCCGGCCTCGGTCTTCAATCGAGCTATACCTTCGGCAAGTCGCTCGACGACACCAGCGCCATCATGGGCGGGTTCTTCGGTGGGGCGGGAGCGGTCATTCAGGCCTCGCCACAGGACCCGCGCAACCCTGGTCTCGAAAAGGGGCCCTCGACGTTTGACACCGCCCACGTCTTTTCTTTGAGTTTGATCCAGTCTCTCCCTCTCGAACGCATCAGCTTCCTTCGCCCTCTAGGCCGCAAGCTCACTTCGGGATGGCAAATCCTCAACATCACCACGCTGACCAGCGGCCCGCCGTTTACCGTGTTCTCCGGCGTGCAGCAGACGGGCATCGGATCAGCGGGCGCTGACCGGCCCGACCAGATCAGCCGACCGACGTTCTCGACCAGCCGCGAGGTCCGCGAGGACTACTTTGGGCAGGGGAGCGCGAACGGCGACTTCTTCCGTATTCCGATTGGGATTCCCGGGGGTACCGGCCCCAACCAGGGGCGGTTTGGGACCCTCGGCCGAAGCACCTTCCGCGGGCCGGGGTTCCGCAATTTCGACATCTCTCTGATCAAGGACACCGACTTTGGTCGGCGGGGGAATGCCGAAGCCATCACCCTGCAGTTTCGCGCCGAGTTCTTCAACGTCTTCAATCTCGTCAACTTTGGATTGCCCTCCAATATCCTGCGGGGGTCCGGATTCGGGATCATCAACCGCACAGCGGGCTCCTCTCGCCAAATTCAACTCTCCCTGAAGCTGATCTACTAACCAAGCGAGACAGCCCATTGGCAGTCGAGGGGTTATCGGTACCCCTCTCGCTCACCAAGACTTCAACCTAACCTTGGTTCGCCCACAGGACATCCTCAGGAAGCCCGGGCCACTTCTCGGCGCAGGCGCAGGACGGGGCTGTGGAGGCTCGATCCCGCCGCCGAGGTTTCGCCCGGCCTTCTCTTTCGCCCGCGTCGTCGCTGTGGTAGACTGAGGTTTCGCAACAGCCGCCCGTAACCATTTGGGAGTCCCCCCATGAAGCGCTATGGCGAACATCGCTTCCCCGGCAAGCTGTTTGTGGTCGAGGGCCTCGACGGCTCGGGAAAATCCACCCAACTGATGCTTCTCCACCAGTGGTTGCAGGCGGAGGGCTACGGCACCGTGTTCAGCGAATGGAATTCCTCGCCGCTGGTGAAAGAGACGACGCGCCGGGGCAAGAAGAAGCAGATGCTGACCCCGGCCACCTTCAGCCTGATCCATGCTACCGACTTCGCTGACCGCATGGAGCACAACATCATTCCGCTGCTTAAGGCTGGCGCGGTGGTGCTCTGCGATCGCTATATTTACACCGCGTTTGCGCGCGACGTGGTGCGAGGGATGGACCCCAAGTGGGTACGGGAACTCTACAGCTGGGCTGTCAAGCCCACGGGGCCTTTCTACTTCCGCGTCCCCCTGGATGTGGCCATGAAGCGTATCCTGGACGGCCGGACAGGCCTCAAGTTCTACGAGGCGGGAATGGACTTGGAGCTGGCCGATGAGCCGGAAGAGAGTTTTCGCATTTTCCAGGGCCGCATCCTGGAGGAGTACGAGAAGATGGTCCCGGAGTTTGATCTGACCGTAATAGATGCGACGCTGCCCATTGAAGAGCAGCAGATGCAAATGCGGCAGATCGTCAAGGCCAAGCTGGCGCAGGCCAAGCGCTTGAGGGTGGCGCCGTGAGAGAAACTTACGGAGTGGTTCTGCCCGGGATGAACCTGGCAGAGCTGACCGGCAAGCTGATTGTGATTGAGGGCACCGACGGCGTGGGTCGGTCCACCCAGATCGGCTTGCTCAAGCCGTGGCTGGAGCAGCAAGGCCGCGCGGTGCTGGAGACGGGCATGACGCGCTCCTCTTTGGCGGGGGGAGGCATCAAGCAAGCCAAGGAAGGGCATACGCTCGGCCGCATCACCCTGGGGCTGTTCTACGCCACGGACTTTGCCGACCGCCTGCTCAACGAGATTGTCCCGGCGCTGCGCGCGGGTTTCGTGGTGCTGACGGACCGCTACATCTACTCCCTGATGGCGCGTGCCATTGTGCGCGGCATCGATGCCGCCTGGATTCGCAGCGCCTACAGCTTTGCCCTGAAACCTGACGCCGTCTTCTACCTGCGCATCGGGGTGGATGACCTCATCCCGCGGGTGGTTTTTTCCCGGGGGTTCGACTACTGGGAATCCGGCATGGACGTCCACCCCAGCGAGGACATGTACGAGAGTTTCCGCAAATATCAGACGGCGTTGCTGGGGCAGTTCGATATCCTGGGCGAAGAGTACGGGTTTGAGGTAGTGGACGCTTCCGCGGATATTCGGACTGTCTTCGAGCGCCTGCGGGCCGGGATTGCCCGGGTCTTGAGCGGCGAACCGCGTGAGCCTTTGTTTGCGGTTCCTCGTCCGAAAGAAGGCGCGGAGGAAGCGCCGAAGGCGGAGGAACCGGAAGAAACCAAGGTAGCTGAGGTGCCCGCTCCGAACAAAGTCAGCGCGGTGGGAGAATAGTAATTGTCGATTGAAGACTGACGATTATCGATTGATGACTGAGGGTTTTCAATCATCAATCTTCAATCGGCAATTCCAAAGGCCTCGGCGGGCGACGCGAGCACCTCCGCCACCCAATCCCTCATCTGCTGGTAGCCCTCGGCATCCCGCGTCATCCGGAAGTACTTCTGCCGGCGAGTCTGCTTGTTGAGGCGGACTCGCACGATTAGCCGCGCCACTCCGGTGGCGAGCTCGAGGTGGTCGCGGAGGAACTGGGGGCGGGCGAGCATCTCAATCATCATCTGCTCCAGCACTTCCAGGTCGTGCCAGTCGCCCAGGAGCTGCTGGAGCGCCCGCAGCCGGACGAGAGTTTTTGCGGCGCCCGCCACGTTGAACTCGCGAATCACCTCGATGAGGTAGCGCACCCGCTTGGCTGCAATGCGCACGCTGTGGATGACGGGCGCGCTCGAGTCGCGGTGGGACTGGGCGATCTGCGTTTCGATGCCGTGCCAGACACGTTCCAGTGCTTCGGCCACGCGCTCGTAGAACTGTTCCGCACCAAGTTCGCTCGGCGGCTCGCGGCGGCGGCCAGAGCCACCGGCGATATGGTTTGGAGCCAGATGCTCCTTAAGCTGCACGTAGAAGACGGCCAGGTTCACCTTGCCGAGTTTGCGCACCGCCTTCTGGAAGTTCTCGGACCGGCGCTGGCGCAGGTAATGGCGCACTGCCTCCCAGCTTTCCCGGCGCGCCGTGCGCTTGCTGCCCAGAGTCCTTTCCACGCGTTGCAGCTGCACGTCGCAGTTCCGGACTTCACCCAGCGTCCCGCGGCAGCGCTGAATCTTGCGGCGCAGCTTGCGAATCTCTGCAGGCCGGGGCGCCGGGTAGAGCAGATCAAGGATCTGCTGGAGACGCCGGCTGGCGACGCGCAGGTCGTGGATGGCATCCGGGTCGTCGCCGCGCAGCACCTCAGGCTCGAGCGACATGAAGCGGTCGAGCTGCCGCAACGCGAGCTTGCGCACCTTCTTCCACGCGTCCAGCGGTTTGGCCTCAGGCGGACCTTCCACCTGTTGCGGCGCTCGGTCCAAGACCGGTTGCGTGGCGGGCTCGGGAGAAGCCGGAGTCTCGAGACTGGGGGCGATGGCGGTGTCCTTGACTTCGTCCATGGGAACCCTGACCTTCGAGGAGCGGTTGCGCCTCCTTGCCGACCCTCCGGGAGGGATTCTCGCCTATTGTGCTGATGGGCGCCGAGCTGCTTAGCCTCGCCAGGAAAGTCTACCCCTGTCCGACACCAGATACAACTCGCTGCGCCTGCCGCCAGCGCGGCATCGATCCGCATTCCCAGCGCTGGCGTGCTGGGCCACATTATTTTGCCGCTCCCGGGGCTCGGCCCGCCTACGCCATCTTGCGCAGCAGGCGAGGCGTGAGCCACCAGACGAGTTGCCCGGGAGACTTGGGCGGGAATTCGTCGAAGGTGATCAGGCAGCACCCGCCTTTCTTGAACGCGAGGTTGGCATGGCGGCCGGCACCCATCAGCCGCGCGGCCAGTTCGCTCAAGTCGGGCTCATGACCCACCACCAGAACGCGCTTGCGGTTGGCGTGCCGGGCGAGGAAGGTGATCAAGGCCTCCGGCGAGCCGCCCGGGCGAAGGGCGTCGCAGAAGTCCTTGGGCACGCCGGGGCCAAGCTCTTCGCCCACGATCTCCGCGGTTTCCGCGGAGCGGATTAGCGGGCTGGTGACAATCCAGTCCACGTCGAACCCCAGCCGGACGAGACCACTCGCGATCTCCTTCATCTTCTTCTTGCCTTCGGGGGTAAGCGGACGCTTGGTGTCGTCGGAGAAGCCAGCGCTTCCGCGGTCCACGGCGATACCGTGGCGCATGATGTAAAGTTCATACCCCATGGGTCGGACTGGTTTGGCTTCGGATGGCTCTTTGGGTGACATAGGCTGCTCGCTTGCTGTCGATACGGCGCGGCTTGCCTGAAAGGCGACGCTCACAGAGCCCCGCCACAGAAGAGGCTACCGTGGTGCGGCCTCGGCCCACAGCGCCTCGAACTCCCGGTGAAAGGTCGCCACCTGCTCCGGCTCGCGCAGAATCAGCAGGCCTTCGTAATTCTGCTCTTCCGATTCCAGGGTCCAGTTGTAGCTTCCGCTCAGTACAGTGCGCCCGTCCAGGATGGCGAACTTGTGGTGCATCTTCGTTCCCCGCCCCTGGCGACCGTAAAGGAGCCGAAAAGGAATCCTACCGTTTGCGAAGAACTCCTGGGTCGTTCGGGACTCGTCGTACTTGTTGTGGTCGAGCACAAGCCGCACACCGACCCCGCGCCGGATGGCATCTTCGAGCGCGCATGCCAGGCGTGGGTTGTTGAACCGGTAGAGCGCCGCGTCCACCGAGGTTGCTGCCTCCCGGATAAGTCGCGCGATTATTTCGGCGACAGAACTGCCCCGCGTCAGGATAACCTCGGTGTCCATAACTCTGAACGAGTGGCGGCGATTGTATTTTGACTTGGCGGCTATTGCAAGGAGTGCCCGCCGCGGCCTGGTAGGGGAGGGTCGGAACCCGTCCCGACCCTGGTCGGGATGGCGGCCCTCCCCGCCCCTCTGGCACGAAGGAGCACGCCACGGCGGGCTCCCCTAGCGACGGAGCAAATAGAAACATCTCGCGCGGCTGGCTGGGCTGGGCGGCAGGAAATCCTCCACGCGATGACCCGCGGCAAAGTAATGCTGAAAGATCCTCCGCGTGTCGGTGCGCCAGCGCCGTGCCAGCTTCAAGTCCTTGGACCGCATGGCGTCGGTGTTCGAAGGGATTTCGACTAACAGGCGCGGAGCGCGCAGGCTGAGGCGAATCCTGGTGTTTTCGAGAAATCCCTGCGCGTTGAGCCGTGTTTTGTTCGCCCGCGGCAGCCGCGACGCATCATACTGGTGAGGCTGCCTGCCCTCCCGCAAGCGGCGGGCGACGGCCGGGGAAGCGATGCGCCAGTTCACCACAAACCGGTCACTCGGCAGGCTCTTCTCAATGGCGCTGGCGAACCGGCCGTAGCAGTCGGGAATGTACTCCTCGACGCGCGCCCCGAGCCGTGCAATGTTCAGGGCCGCATTGCGGCTTTGCAGAGGGTCGTAGGTCCAGCAGATGGATGTGATCCCTTGCGCGAGCGCCAACCTCCGATGCGCCAGCTTCATCCGGAAGCCCAAGCCCTGGTCGCGGCACCCGGGCTCGACGGCCATGATGTGCGACCAGTGAACCAGCTTTCCTTGGCGGCGGGCAAGAAAGGCGTAAAGACAGCCCACAATCCTTCCGCTCACCACCGCGCCCAGTACCACGCCGCCATACTTCTCGGTGACTGCCAGGAGTTCGCTTCCGACACCTACGTTGCCCCAGACCGCCTTCTGGATGCGCTCGCAGGCGCGAAATTCTTCCAGACCGTGCAGCAACCGAATCTGTGGCCGAGACATGCAAACTCCGTGGAAGCTTCAGGCGGAATAGCAGTGGCTAAGATATCACTCTGCCGACATTTCGAGAAGCCTGATAGCACGCTGTCGGTCAGGCCGCGCGCTGGGTCTCGGGCTAAGGTGCGTAGGCCGGAGCCCTCCTTCCTTGTGTGTCCTGGAGCGGCGAGGAGGGGAGGACTGGCGGTCGAGCCTGCTGGCTAGTGCCGCTCCAACTTGATGCGCCTAGGCTGTAAGAGGAGTTGCGCCGGAGTGGAGGCGTGCGGCGCGCGGGGCGACGCCGCAAATGTTGGCAAAGGGCCGCGCGGGAAGTCGCCCGAAATGGTTGGAACGGCACTAGCCTTCGCAAAGCCCCCGTTCCCGAGCGCCGCAAGTAGCGCAGGGGCTGCTTTCCGATGCGCCCGCGGAGGTTGAACTCCCCACTATAGCAAAGGCCGAGAGCAGCCTGTCCACTTCCGGACTGCCACAGTTCCTGCAGGTGGCTGTCGCCGTTGCGGAGTTTAGGATCTTCTCGAACTTCGCTCCGCAACTGCGGCACTGATACTCGAAGATTGGCACGCCAGTCCTCCTCAGACGAATATATCGGAAGCCATACCAGCATTCAACCGGGCCCTTCCCAGGGAGGCAAAGGACCACGCGAGGTAGTTGTCGCAGCCGCATTTCTTGTGGCTTTGCTTGCGGTTGCTTCCTCGAAAATGGCTTGACAGCCTCCGACTTATTGCATAGAGTGTGCCCCGGCCATCAGGTGAGGGTTCCCACAAATCTTACTGGAGGGGAGGAGCAGCAAATGGCGAAGGTGATGACAAAATCCCAGGTAGTGTCCCATCTGGCGGGTAAGGCGGGCATCCAGAAGAAAGCGGCGGCGGCGGTTCTGGAAGAGATCGCGGCTCTGGCGACGAAGGAATGCAGGAGCACCGGACAGTTCGTGATCCCGGGGCTGGGCAAGGCCGTCAAGGCGAACCGCAAGGCTCGCATGGGGCGCAATCCTCAGACTGGCGAGCCGATCAAGATCCCGGCCAAGACGGTGGTCAAGTTCCGGCTGGCAAAGGCGTTCAAGGACGCTGTTGTTCCCCCGAAGAAGAAGTAACCTCCTCGGACAGGGCGGCGGGCGCACTCCCAGCACCCGCCGTTTGTCCACACGGCCAATCGACTGAACCTTTCGCGTTCCGAGAGGGGCGCCGGTGGGGGTGTCTACTGTCTCCACGCTTGCCTGATGCTGGAGAATTCCTCCTTGCCCTTCCTCTGCGGAAGCTGGGGAAGGTCCGTGCCTAGTACCGTTCCAACTATTCGGAGCGACTCTCCGCGAGCGAATTGGCGAGCCTTTGTTGGAGGTGCGTCGGTTCAATGCATAGGCTCATTAAGTTGGAACGGCACTAGTTCCGCAGACGAAGGAGCTGGACCCCGCAGCGGCGGGTTTCTCCCCCGGCAGGCCGGGGCGTGAACCCGCCCCTACAAGAGGGACCGATGAAACTCACGGGGAAAGTGGCTTTGATTACCGGGGCGGGCTCCGGAATTGGCCGCGCCACTGCGCTCCTCTTTGGGCGGGAAGGGGCGAGCGTGGCCCTGCTGGGTCGCACTGCCTCCAAGCTCGAGGAAGTTGCCCGGAAGATCGGCGGCGACGATTCCCGCGTCCATTGCGTGGCAGCGGACCTGAGCCGGCGCCTAGAGGCGCGAAGAGCCGTTGATGAATCCGGCGAGCACTTTGGCGGCCTGGACATCGTCGTCAACAGTGCCGGCATTTCGCGGCAGCGGAAGCTCCTGGAAGTCGATGAGCCCTTATGGGACGAGATGGTGGCTCACAACTTGAAGAACCCGTTCTGGGTGGCGCAGTTTGCTGTTCCCTGGCTCATTCGGCGCGGAGGCGGCGCGATCGTCAACATCTCCTCCAGCCTTGGAATCAGACCCTCGCCGGGCTTCGGCGTTTACGGCATGACCAAGGCCGCCATGAACATGCTCACGCTGGCGCTGGCGCAGGAACACAGTGCCGACGGCGTCCGCGTCAACACCATTTGTCCGGCGGTCGTGGACACGCCTATTCACGAGACTTACCTCAGCCCTGAAGGAGTACGGAAGCGCAAGGAAGAAATGGCGCGCTTCTACCCCTTGGGCCGCATCGGGACGCCGGAAGAAGTGGCGCAAGCGGCGCTCTATCTGGCTTCGGAAGAGGCTTCGTGGATCACAGGCGCGACCTTGCTTATGGACGGCGGGCGGCTGGTCAGGTGAGCTCTCCGCCTGCAGCACCCGGTGGCGCTGGGCCCAGGAGACACCGCGCGCGCTATCTGGCAGTGGGCGTCGCTGTGAGGTTTTTTGGTTTGGATCTCCACCAAAACCAGGCGACGACCCCGAACATCCCCAACCAGCCCAGCACCCGCACCGTGCGCCCGATGGTGGTGTCGTATTCCAACACCCCCAGTTGGATGAACATCGTGGTCCAGTCGTGCAGGCCTTCTCCTTCGCCCACGGTGACGTAGTCGAGTGCCACCGCCCGGGCATCGGCCATATAGGTCCCTACGCTGAGGAAATTCTCAAAAAAGAAGAAAGCGGCGAAGGCTGCGCCAGTGACGTGCCGTTGAAACACGAAGTAAACCGCGATAGCGAGCGGCACCAAGAGTTGCAGAATCGTTCCGCCCAGCACGTGGAGCGTCTCACCGCAATAGCTGAACAGGAGATGTCCGCCTTCGTGGATGGGCACGAAGACCAGATCGACGAACAGCGACGTACTTTTGCTGGTGAGCGCGTAGAAGAGAAAGACGGCGTAGAAGGCCAGCCAGCCAATCCGCGCCGGCTTCGACACGGGCCGCCAGTCTTGGTCGAGCGCTTCCATGAGTTCGAAATGCATCGGTTACCACCGAGGCTGGAAGGTCACCTCTCGCGCAGACACATTCTAGACCGATTAAGTCGTGCGGGAAGCCAAAAGAAACTGAGGAATCGACGGGAGGGTTCATGGCGGAGAGGGGGGATACTCTCACGGGCGGAGGAGGTGAGTCGTTCTCCCCTCGTGGATCGAGCTCTTGGCAGGCACACCTGCTGATTGCCTCCGTGCAGAACCTCAAACGACTCGTTGCGGCAGGTAAGCCACCGATCGTTTAGCAAATGGCATCTTTCGACACAATTTTGAAGCTCCAATTGGGAGCTGTCCGAGCCCCCTTCGGCAACAGGCTCTTTCGGGACTTCACTGCTATCTATCCGGCGACTGGACATTTCCCCGAGCGGGCGGCATATTAGGGTATTGGTGCCGGGAGGGACAATTCCGCGTGCGTGCCTCGGGAGGATCTCCCGGCGCCAAGGAGCCAATAAGGAGAGGGGCAGCGGGGCGATGGAATCTCCCTTTTGTTCCATCCTGGTGGTGAACTTTAACGGCAAGGAGCACCTGGACGCTTGTCTATGTTCATGTGAGCAACTGGATTATCCAGAAGACCGAGTCGAAATTCTGCTTGTAGACAATGGGTCCGACGACGGCTCTGAACTGGACGCGCAGGCAAACCATCCTCGCGTGCGCCTGCTGCGAAATCCCGTGAATAACTTCGCCGCGGCGCTGAACTTGGGCGTCGCCCAATCCCAGGGCAGCTACATTGCATTTGCCAATAACGATGTGTTTGTTGAGCCTGAGTGGTTAGCGCAGCTCGTGGAGGCCCTCGAAGCGAACCCCCGGGCTGGATGCGCCGGCGGCAAGATCCTTTTCGACAACGGCCGGATCAACAGCGTGGGCCATCGGGCCCTGCCCGATTTCTACTGGGAAGACAAAGGCTACGACGAGGAAGACCGGGGACAGTATGAAACCGAAGGCGAGACGGAAGGACTCTGCTGGGCGGCGGTGCTGTTTCGCAAAGCCTGCCTGGCCGACCTGGGCCCCATCGACGAAGATTTTGTTATGTACTACGAGGACGTCGACATGTCGCTGCGCTGCCTGCAACGGGGTTGGAAGATCCTGTACCGCCCCAGGGCAGTGGCTCGACACGTTTTTCATGGGTCGAGCCAGGGGAGTTACCTGGTGGAATACTTTTGCGACCGCAACCGGCTCATCTATGTCGCCAAACACCATCCCGAAGCGTTAGCAAAAGCCATTGAAAGTTCACGATTCTTGATCAACCGGGACCGGCAATCGCTTTATGACGCCCTACCGGTGGTTCTTAAGAAACTCATCCTCCATCATTCGAATCAAACCTTCGAGCGCGTTCTGGAAGAGGCCTGCGAGGTCCTGCTTCCCCGCTATGGAGGTCTGGCGGTGGATCACTTGCTGGCTCGCATGCAAATCCTTTTGGGCCAGCGCAAGATGTCGATAGGATTCTACGATCAGGCGATGCAGGTCATCGGGGGAGG
Organism: uncultured Acidobacteriota bacterium; assembly: GCA_964495535.1. Lineage (GTDB taxonomy): Bacteria > Acidobacteriota > Terriglobia > UBA7540 > UBA7540 > JALHUF01. Next base: position 85,293 of record CAZBWJ010000001.1, read on the forward strand.
ACAGAAGTATGGCTGCACGATGGCCGCCGCCATCCAGGACCGTTTCGACGTGACCCTGATGACCAACAAACCCGTCACGTTGGCTCGCCTGGAAGACTGGTACGGTTTGTCGCTGTCGGGTTGCCGGCTGGAGATCATTCCCATGCCTTTCTTCGAGAAACACGGGGGCTGGATCGATTCCAACGTCGTCACCCCCGACGTTGCCAACCCGTTCGAAACCATTTCGCGCGCCTCGCAACGTTTCGACATCTTCGTCAACGTCAATATGTTGACCATGATCCGTCCTCTCTCGCCATTCTCCATCTTCCTTTGTCATTTTCCGGATACGCTGCGACGCTGCTACTTCGCCGTGGATGAATACCCCTGCCTCTTCGTCAACTCTTCCTATACCGCTCAGTGGGTCAAAGCCCGGTGGGGACTCGACCCCGACGGGCTGCTATATCCGCCGGTTGATATGACGGTTCCTCCCGTCGAGAAGGAGAACCTGATTCTCTCTGTGGCCCGCTTTGAAACGGGAGGCAGCAAGAAACAACACGAACTGATTCGCGCCTTTGAACTCCTGCGGAAGTCTTATCCCGACCTCCTGGAGGGCTGGCGGCTGGTTCTGGCGGGTGGCAGCTCCCCGCAAAACCGCTACCTGGCAGAAATAGAGCGCATGGCACGGAAAAGCTCTGCTCCCATTGCGGTGCACCCCGATTTGTCTCTGTTGGAGCTGCAAGACCTCTATGCTCGCGCCAGGATCTTCTGGCACGCGTGCGGGTTGGGTGAATCTGACCCCCATCTTATTGAGCATTTCGGCATGTCCACGGTCGAAGCCATGCAGAGCCGCTGCGTGCCCATCGTTTTTAATGGCGGGGGACAACGGGGAATTGTCGAACACGCTCGGTCGGGTTACCGCTTCGATACTCTGGCTGATCTCTGCCAATACACGCGGGACGTGATCACCACTCCGGACCTGATGAACCAGCTTCAGGACGCTGCCTACGAGCGCAGCCAGGTATTTACGCGGAAGCGCTTCGAGGAGTTCGTGAGGCGTTTCTTTCAAGCCCTCGAGGATGAATACCGAAAGATGCCATTGCCTGATCCACGTGATGTCCTGCGAAACCAAAGGCGGCCAAACCTCTTTTACAGCCCGGTGGCTCGCCGGATGCATTCCTACTTGCCTGAAATCTAGTCGCCTCCCAGGTTCAGTTAGACCTCCCGCGGTGTCCGGTCCTTCAAGCCGCGGTGTGGCCGGTCGTGACGGCACTTGGACAGCTAGCGCCCCATATTCTCCGGGGCTCCCTCCAAGTTGCCGTTGTCCGCCAACCCTACTTCCGCTTCCTTCAGGGGCTGATGGAAGCGCTCAATGTAGCTGTTGCCTACCGGGTGGCGGTAGGCCGTGCGACGATGGGTGATCCCCATCCGCACCAGCAGGTTCCGCACCCAACGGTCGCTGAGGCCTGGTTGCCCCGCCGCCTGCTTCTGCGCTAAATGCCCTTTCTGAACTTCAGGCAAAACCTTCAGACCATCCCGTTCCCTCTGGCTCATCAGCAAAAGCTCCGATTGGCTCATGCCCCAAGCTTGCACTGCCAAAACCGGAACTCTCTACTTTGCCCAAAGAAGGACTTCCCACGTTGCTCGGGCACCAACCGGGCAGGGAATTGAAAAACCAGGTGACGCAGCGTAGTATATTGGGGGATTGCGATCAATATTCTTGCCTTAGATAGGCGGCGTCGCGTGTGGCCGACGAATCAACCGGAGAGGAAAGCGATAATCGATTGGACAGTCAAAGAATGGCTCCAATACCACCAGGAGATGATCCACCAGGGCTCGCTGAACCAGGCTCCTGACCTGCAACAGTCTTGGATGGGACGAACCATCTGGAAAAATCCCTTGGACTGTTGGATCTACCAAGAAATTCTGTACGACACGAAACCCGAAGTGGTTGTGGAACTCGGCGTCGCTCACGGTGGCGGCACGCTTTACTTGGCCAATCTACTTGATCTCGTAGGGAACTCCTCCGCCAGCGTGGTCGGGATTGACGTGGATCTGAGTCACGTGACTGACCTCCGTCACCCGTGTATACGGCTGATTGAGGGCAACTGTCTGGATCCCGATACGATGAGACAGGTGACCGGCCTGTGCGAGGGACGAAAGACAATGGTCATTGCGGATTGTGATCACCACAAGGAGCACGTCTTGGAGGAGCTGCGGATTTACTCTCCGCTGGTTTCGGTGGGCTGCTACTATGTGGTGGAAGATGGTATCTGCGATGTGATGGGCTGGCCTCCCGTCCCCGGACCTTTACCGGCCTGCGAAGAGTATCTTCGATCAAATCCTGACTTTGTCAATGATGGTCGGTTCAGAGAGAAATATCTGATTACCTATAACTTCAGTGGGTATCTTAGGAGGATACGTTAACATAAAGAGCGAGATGCAGCTAGGAACGGGCTATCCGAGGCGGCAATGGGCTGTGATTTTCTCAGCCAACAGCTTCGGGCTTTCGCTGACTCCCCATCCCAAAGGACATGAGTCACTCTCAGCGCGATGAAGCTCCACACTTCCCTGCCAGCCGATTTTCTCCAGGCAAGACTAGACGCGCTAGGACCTTGGTTCTACCAATTCGAGTTTGATAACGAAATTCGTACGCGATCTTATGCTGACGAGAACGCTCTAAGGATTCATGAATCGCGTGTCCAGTGTATTTTCCCCTTCTTAGATCGATACTTCGAGAGGCGTTGGCATGAGGTTTCTTGCCTTGACATTGCTTGCCACGAGGGATGGTTCGGTTTCCAGATTGCCCAGCGCGGGGCTCGCTTCGTGAAGGGAATTGACATCAGACCGGATCGGATCGAACGCGCCAACTTCATCAGAGAGGCTGGAGGAATAGCAGACGCGAATTTCGAGGTCCGGGATCTTTTTACGCTTAATCCCGTCCAAGATGGTGTCTACGACCTTACTCTGTTCCTGGGCATCTTTTACCACTTGGAGGATCCTGTCCGAGGATTCCGGACTGTGCGGGCATTGACGCGAAACGTGTGCATTATTGAAGGGCAGGTGGCCCGCCACAAAGAGAGGATCACGACCGCATGGGGAAACAAGGAAGAAATAAGGTCTGGTCCAGCGTGCGTCGTCATAGACGCCGACCCGCAGCACTCGCCGGTCTCAAGCGGCATATCGCTGGTTCCGTCGCTGGATGCCCTGCAAAAAATCATCCGGGCAGCCGGTTTTCGACTGGTGGAGTTGGTGAACCCTCCCCCTTCCCTTCATGAACAATACGTCAATTTCGACCGCGTCATCATATTTGCCTATGTCTAATGAGAAGGGACCCGTTCGCAAAGGTCACGCTGCCGAGTGAGCTAGTGCTAGGATATTGCTGCCGCGGTTCGATGAATTTGACGACGGAATGGGCGACTTCGCTAGTTGACAAAGCGACAGAGTTTCTAAGTTGCATTACAATCTTATTCCCGGGTGCTTCCACCCAGCGGTGGTCTCACGTCGCAGAAGCGGAGCGCGTCGTTCTTGTTCTTCCATAAGCTGTTGATGAGTACCAGCGTTTATCGAGTCGAGGATGGACCATGAGTAGGCTCTGGGAGCCCTTGCAGGGCCTTTATCGCTGCCGCAAGTTAATTCAATTGATGGTCAAACGCGACCTCCTCGGCCGCTACAAAGGATCCTTTGCCGGGGCCCTCTGGACGGTAGTTCACCCCCTGGCATTGCTATTCGTTTATTGGCTCGTCTTTTCGGTGATTTTGCGCGTGCGGATTGCGCCGAACAGCAGACCCATCGACTTCGTGTTCTACATCCTGGCTGGCCTGCTGCCCTGGATGGCCTTTTCTGAGGCCCTCATCCGCTCGAACACCTGTATCCTGGAAAACCCGAACTTAGTCAAGAAAGTGGTCTTCCCCCTGGAAGTCCTGCCTGTGAATACAACCCTCTCCAGCGGAATCAACTCGCTGGTGGGCATCCTGCTCCTCATCTTGTTGCTCCTGGGAAGCCGAGGGAGCGTCCCCTGGACGGTGATCCTTCTCCCCGTGATCCTTTTGCCCCAACTGCTGTTGACCGTCGGATTCGGGTGGTTCCTCGCCGGCCTGGGAGTGTTCGTCCGGGATACCAACCACATCATCGGCTTGGTGCTCACCGTCTGGATGTTCTTATGTCCGATTGTCTACCCGGAGAGCATGGTGCCGAAAGCGCTGCTCCCCTGGTTCCGCATCAATCCATTCTTGCCGGTGGTCACGGGTTACCGAAACGTTCTGCTCAATGGGACTCCGCCGGATGCCTACCCATGGCTCTATCTGCTCGGGATCAGCTTGTTGGTCTTTTTCCTGGGCTACTTCTGGTTCATCCGAACCAAGAAAGCGTTTGCCGATGTCGTCTGACGAGAACGCGGTTGTCCTGGAAAAGGTCTCGAAGATGTACAAGCTCTACGCCCGGCCCGCGGACCGTCTGAAGGAAGCTCTCCTCCGCGGGCGCAAGAGTTACCATGAGGAATTCTGGGCTGTGCGCGACGTGGACCTGTCGGTCCCGAAGGGAGCCACGGTCGCTCTCATCGGTGTCAACGGCTCGGGGAAAAGCACCCTGCTCCAACTGGTGGCGGGAATCCTACAGCCCAGCACTGGCGCCCTCCGCGTCCAGGGTCGAGTGGCTGCTTTGTTAGAGCTGGGGGCGGGCTTCAACCCGGAACATACCGGTCGCGAAAATGTGTACATCAACGGCGCAATCCTCGGCATCGAGCATGACGAGATGAAGGAGCGGATGGACGCCATCCTGCGTTTCGCCGAAATCGGCGACTTCATCGACCGCCCCGTCAAGACCTACTCCACCGGCATGTACGTTCGGCTTGCGTTCGCTGTGGCCATCAACGTCGACCCGGAAGTCCTGCTGATTGACGAAGCCCTTTCGGTCGGCGACATGTACTTCCAGCACCGTTGCCTCAACAAGATCAATGAGCTGCAAGCCCGCGGCAAGACCATCCTGTTCGTTTCTCACGATCCCGCTTTCGTGGTCACCCTGGCCTCCAAGGCTGCTTGGATTCATGAGGGGAAACTGCTCCAGTACGGCACCCCCGAACGGATTGTCACTGAGTATATGGCGATGGTCGCCAGCCGGGAACTCCGGGAGCGACGCGACGCAGAGGCTCGCCCCGTGGCGGCTTCGGCCCTCCCTTCGGAAGCGGGCGGCGAAAGCCTGGCGGACTCGACGGAGGCTGCGATTCCCAACGTGGATGTCCGCTTCGGCAATCGCGACGCGGAGATCATGGGAATAGGGCTCTATGACGAGCAAGGACGACGGGTGAACTGCGCTGCGGGAGGGCAAACCATTCTGGTGCGTGTTTCGGTTTTGTTTCAGGAGGACGTCCAGAGGCCCAACATCGGTTTCCTGCTGAAGAACCGGCTCGGTCTTTACTTGACCGGGACCAACACACTCATGGAAGGCCACCGCATTCCGCCCCAAGCGAAAGGAAGCACCTGCACGGCGGAATTTCGCCTTCAGCTCCCTCTTCTGTCAGCCGGAAACTATTCTTTTGCCTTCGCGGTCGCCGATGGCACCGTGGAAGATTATGCGATTTGCGACTGGATCGAAAACGCCTTCGTCTTGGAAGTTATTCCCCCCAAACTGGTTCACGGTTTGCTCCGCCTCCCTTGCGAGGTGCAAGTGAAGCAGGGTCGCCCGGCAACGCTCCCTGAGCTGCGAACTTGACACCCTATCCCAAAAGCGCGCGGTGAGTGGAACTGTTCTGAACTGTGAATGGGGGGATTGGAAGGGATTCGGTCCGAGCAGTCCGAATTAACCTCTCAGTCCTGCCAGGACATCGCGAAACTCCTTGGAACTAACCACGCAATCGAGGAAGACACTTCGCGTGAGTTTGCCATCTTCCATCCAACGGACATACGCGTCGAAGCCCTCTCGGTCGAATTTTCGGTTGAGCAACACCCGGTAAGTTTCCCGGACGAATTCTTCGTTGGTTAATGACGACCACTTTTTCAGGAGGAATTCTAACGCTAATCGCCAGGCGACTTGGCGTGAGAGCAAAGCCTCGCGCGTGCTTTCGCTCAGTTTTTCTCCAATCCGTTCGAAAACCCGGGACGCGGCCGTTGGATCCATGGCAGTTTGGTGGTGCCGGACTAGGGATTCAGTCCCGGTGGGCCGAGCTTGTCTTACCTCCTCTGCGGTGTACCAGGCATAGTGGGTGGTCTCGCCCCAGGTATCGACGACTCTGAACCCCGCTTGCTCCAACTGGGCAATCACCTCGGAATGGTCCAATCCAACGCCATCCCAAGTGTCTGGAAGGTGGAGTCTGTCGAACTTCTCTGATCGTTGATTAACTTGAAAGCGGAAAATTCCGGCCGGGCACAAGACGCGGGCAACTTCGTGAAAATAGTCAAAGACAGGTTGCTTTGCAGGAAAATGCTGAAAGACGACAAAGGAAAAACAATAATCTACTGAAGAAGGGGCGACCATTGAAAGAGTGCCGTCTGTCTTGTGGACGACAACGTTGGGATAGGCGGACAGTCGAATGCGAGCTTGACGCACCATTTCCCCCGAGATGTCAACACCTATAACCGCAGCAGCGCGTCGCGCCAGCGGTTTCAGTAGACGGCCAATCCCACACCCAATTTCCAGGACGGTAGCTCCTGGGTGCAGCTCGATACCCTGGAGGATGTGATTCTCAACATCGCATTCCCCTGCCTTCTCAAACGCCTCCTCGCTCTCGAAGTGGCCCGTATCGATGTAGAAGCGAGAATTCTCACGGGCTCGCTTGTCCCAATCTTGCTGCATTTGAGTCGTCGTGGAATCTACATCGATGCCGGGGGACGAGGCAGGGGAGGGTGCAGCAAGAATTCGCTTGAATTCCATCGAGGAGAGGAATAAGGCAACCACCTGCGCGCGACTCGCGTGCCCGCTCCTCAAAGCCTGCACGTGTCTGTTAAACCCCTGTTCATCCGGTTCGCGGCCCAATATGCTCTTGTAAGCACGCTCAACGAAGGCTGTGTCCGAGAGGGGTTCGCCATCCTCTAACAAGGCGAGACAGCCTTCGGGGAGCGACCGGGCTTCTTCCCGAATTTCCTCGAATTCTCCCTGCGGGTCTGGGGAATTCAGCCGATTGAGCAGCCACAGGAGCTGTTGATCGGAGAGTTGGACGGGGCACTCCGGAGCGCCGAGGAGTTTCCGGATCAGTCTTCTCCAACGGGAGGCTGTGTCTACCGCGGCGCCGCTAGTGTCCTTGGGGTTGGCGATGGATGCTTCCGCGCCAGACACTGCATCTCTCGTAATGACCGCACCTAACGTGGCTTGGAATGAATCAATGCGCTCCCAACCGTAGAGAGGACATCGAACGCATTTAGAGAACGGCTCGTCGGTCAATAGGGATTCCCGCAACGAACCGTATTTGGGCCCGTACCAAACTTCTTCAAAGCTTTGAGTGGAAAGATTCCCGTAAGACTCATCGATAACGCAGCACGGTCGGACCTCGCCGCTGAACTGTACGAACATGGACTCCCAGGGCTCCTTGCAGGTCCTGCGCAGGCCTTTGTAGGTTGCCGGGTTCGTCGGATCGATGGCAACGGCGTTGGACACCCGACCAACCACTTGCCGCCCGGGGATGTTGGGCGGCAGCTTCAGGTTGATTCCCCACCCGCGGGCCTCCGCCTCGGCCTGTGGCGCCCACTCCAGCATCAAAGGGTCATTCGCCAACGACTGCCCACGAGTCAGGTTGTATTCGGCCAGCTCCGCCACCTGAAAGTTCTTCACTCCCAGTTCGCCCGCCATCCTCACCACGGCAGGCAGTTCGTGAATATTCTGCCGCATCGCCACGAACTCGAACCCCAAGTGCGGTCGGTCTTTGCGCAAACGCTTCTTCGTTTCGTTGATCAGACGGATGTTATCAACGATTTTGTCCAGCCGTGCGCGCCGTCGGATTGCCTCGAACAACTCCGGGGAAGCACCATCAATCGAGATGTAGATAGAATCGACTCCGGCGCGGACGATCTTCTCCGCGCTTCTGGCATTGAGAATCGTTCCGTTCGTCTGGAACGTGACCTGACACCCGGCGCGACTCACCTCTTCAAGCATCTCCATGAAGTTGGGGTGCAGGAAGGTCTCCCCGTGCCCGCTCAGTTGAACCCCGGGCCTGAAACCCCGCAACATCGGCAACAGCTTACGGAACAGCTCGATGGGGAGGTCGCGAGCGTCGTAGTTGCCGAGGTTATTCTCTTCGCTGACGGCGCAATGAACACATCGCAGGTTGCAACGCCGGGTTGTCTCCAGAGCGACAAATTTCAGATATGGCCGGGGTTGACCAGTGTTCATTGCTCCCCTCTTGGGGAAGTGAGTAGGTTGCCCTGAAACATCACCAAGATTAGCCTTGGGAAGGAAGGGTGTCAACCGTCGGGCGGGAAGGCGCTCCGAGCCCACAACGAGGGCGCGTCCTATGGAGATCTCTTCGTGCAGGACTCGTGCGAGGCCGCTGGGCTCCCGCAACGCTCATACCCGAATTCCCAGTTTCGCTAGTAGTCTTCGGCGCAGGTTTCTGCCGTAGAGCAGGTTGCGGGCGAGTTTGTTCACCGGAATCCAGCGATAGAGCCATTCCAGCTCCATTTTGCGGGCGGCAGTCTGTCTCTCCGACTCCGCCAGTTGCCGGTCCAGGTTTCGGATCACTTCTTGGTGGGCAGCGAGGTTCTTGGCGTACTCGCGCGCGGCCTCCTCACGGTCACGCCGGAGGGCTTCGATCTCCCGCTGGTGCGCGGCCAGGTTCTTGGCGTATTCGCGCTCGTTCTCCTCCAGTTGGCGCAGCAGACCCTGGATGTCCCTGTGGGCGTTGCGCAAATCCTGGACAATCGCGATTTGGTGGTCGATTCCGCCCACGCCCAGGATCCGTTCGATTGATACCTGCGCGGGTCGCGAGCCGCACACGGCGATAAAGTACTTGGCCCCAAAGGCAGCCGAAAGATCCTCCACCACGTCCGCCGGTCCGGGCGCTGCTGAGGCGGAAGCCTGAATGCCGGAGCCGCTCAGCTCTTGTTGATAGAGCAACTGAACCTCGGCAAAGTGAGGCCGCAGCAGCTCCCGGAGTTCGTCTTCGCTCAGCTCCTTCGCATGAAACGGGTTGGGCTCTTCGATGACCTTCGTGGGACGCGTCACGTTAGGTGTGGAAAGTATCAGAATTCCATTGGGGACCAGGATGCGGCGGATTTCACTCAGCGCTTGATGTTGTTCGGCGATATGCTCGATGACTTCAAACATCACCGCCAGGTCAAAGAATCGGTCTCCCAAAGGGAGGTTTCGACAGTCCCCCATTGCATAGCTCAAATTGCCGCCAGGATAGTTCGCTTGGGCGTACTGAATGGCGTCCGGCGCGGAGTCCACGCCCACGACGAGGCGGGCCTTCGCCGCCAATAGGGAAGCGCCGTAGCCCGTCCCGCATCCAACGTCCAGGACCTTGCAGCCGGCGGCAAAACGCGCGGCAAAGCGATAGCGAACCAGATGCTCCAGGACGAGGAACGGCGGTGTTTTGCCGGGCACCACCCGTTCGCCCGTAAAGGCGAGCTCTCGATCAGTCCTCTCCGCGCACATCCGCTAACCCCGGCAGGGGGATGACCTTAATTTGAAATCGCATCCTAGCACAAGCTTTGGATTCTGGGTGGCTGTTTAATCCAGTTGGACCTGCCTGCGCCCGCGGCGAAAGTGACAGGCCCCCGCAACCGAGGCCGGGTTCACGTGAGACGCGGTTTCAAATTCGCCCTGCATCGCACCCGGGTGAAGCGCTGCTTCCGCGTTCTGTGTTCCCTAAGGTATACTGTCGGTCGCTGTTCACGCTCGGTCTGAAACTGCGGACAGGGAGGGCACCTTCGCGTGGAGCACGCTATGAAACGGCAAGCAGCACGCATTCTGATAACCCTGGCGTTGCTGGCAATGGCAGGCAGCGGGCGGGCCGGTGGGGACAGCCCCACGAGGCTGCGTCGAGCCCCGGACTTCGTGTTGTATGACTTTCTAGGGAACAAGGTCTCCTTGGCAGATTTCCGAGGGCGAGTCGTCCTTTTGCAGTTCTTCCAGACCGGGTGCCCTGCTTGTCAGCAGGAGGCCCCTATCCTGGAAGAACTCCACCGAAAGTTCAAGGACAAGGGCGTGGTGGTGATAGGCGTTTCTCACGACACGCGCGGCAATGAGGCAGTGAAGCAGTTTGCCAGGCGGTTTGACCTCACATACTTTCTACTCATCGGCGACCTGGAAGTCGCCGTGCGCTATATCGGAATCACTCCCCAACAATCGAGCTTCGACATCCCTCGCTTTTTCCTGATTGACCGCGAAGGGTACATCGTCAAGGACATTGACCCAGTCCACGATCCCGAATTCCTGCGCAATGAGAAAGGCGCGCTGGAACAAGCCATCAATGAAGTGCTGGGCCGTCCACGGCCGGCTCGGCCGCAGTCCACAGCCCCTTCCCGCTAGCAACGCACCGCTGCCGATTCCCAAGCCTCGACATCCCCGGAGAAGGACTTGCGGTAGGAGGCCAGCGGAGGCGCTGACGCGCGACAAAGCCGCTTCGGACGAGTTCCGGTCTCCGCGAGGCGGCTTGGTCCTTACGCCTATATTAACGTCAGGGGGACATACCCTACGAAAACACAGCGTCACTCGGCGACCGGTAAATGGATGGAACTATTGCGGTGACGCCGAGTAGGACTGGACAGGAGCAGAGGTCTTTTTTTGCGGAGCGAAGTACTCTGAGTCAACGACCACACGATGTTGACCTTGAAGCTTCTGTAACATCTCCTGAACCTGGCCCTGACGAAGCTGGGCTTCGAGGACCGGCCTGACCTCTGTCAGCGGCTTGACCCGCTTGTCCTCAACTTTGATTACTTCGAGGCCGTATGGAGTCAGAATAATCTCGCTGACTTTGCCAGGTGGGAGCCCATAAGCCGCATCGGCGATGGGCGGCACGACCTTCTGCCTGTTGATGTAACCCATGTCTCCGCCCGACCCCGCGGTGGAGAGGTCTTCGGAGTGCGCCTGGGCTAGTTCCGCGAAGTCGGCCCCCGCGAGGATTTGCTTGCGCAATTCCTCGAGCTTCTTGCGGGCTTCCGGCTCGGCGAGAGGCGGGTTGGTGGGGGCCGCCGCGGGCCTCAAGGCACTCGCGTCCGTGCGGAGGAGGATATGACGAATCCGCACCTCTTCGAAATCTGACTTCTGTTTCTCGTAAAGCTCTTGAAGCTGCTGGTCGGAGACTGGGATGCTCTGTTCGATTCGCTTTCGAGCTGCATCCGCCAGGATACTCTCCCGGGCGATCTCAATGGCCTGCCGGACGCTGGCCTGGTCTTGGAGGTTCTGCTTGCGTGCTTCGGCAGATAAGACCTTCATTTGGACCAGATATTGCGGAAGGGATTGCTTTCCAGGACCGCCGTAATAAGCCCGGAATTGCGGCGGCAGGGCCTGGATAAACCTCTGGACGTCCGCGGCGGTTATCTTTTCGTCGTCCACGGAAATGACCACACGGTCGGCGGGCTTGGGCTGATTCCCGGGAGGCGGTGGAGTGACCTCTTGAGACAGAATTGCGTTCGCATAGACTAGACCAAGCAAAACAAGGGCAGCCCTGAATGGGACACGCGAAAACATCGTGACCTCCCTCATAAGTTCAATGGATGGGACCGACGGTACTGCTTCTTGTGCTTTGAGTGCGCTTCGGGGTGAGAGCGCGACGCTGGGGAGGCGGGCTGGCGCGTGGTTGTACCCCTTCGGCCTTAGGAGCCTCCCGGCGAGGCGGAACAACAGTATACCCGCCGACATTCAAGTGAGTAGTCAGGCTACCAGGGTCAGTTTTCACAACAATCGTCTGTGCATAGCCCCTTTCATAGTCCGTGGGGTCGAACTCGATCACGATTTCGCCCGATTCTCCAGGCTTATACACTTTCTTCTCCGTCTTCAGCCGCAGGCACGGGCACCCAGTGACCACGTCGGTAAGCGTGACAACGTGGTCGGTCACGTTGGTGAAAGGAAACCGGGCAACCTTGATCTCGCCCGGCTGAATGGTACCGAAGCTGTAATTGTGGCCCTTGAACTCCAGCTCCTCACGCGCAATCTTTTTGCCGGGTGTCTTCGTCGATCGCGAGGCGAACAGGGATTGCAGGGCATTCGGGTCGCGGCGCGGAGTGACCAGATACCACCTGTCTCCGACGAGGCGCCAACGAGTCGTCCGAGGGATTTCCATCGGGACCGGAGGCAGCCCAGCAAAGAATTTCACCCGCACCACGGCTGTGGCACTCTGGCCGTCGGGGTCGATCTTTGTTGATTCAATTTGGAATCCCAAGAAGCGGTTCTTGCTCTGGCTGCGATGTTCTTCCAACGAATCTTCGGTCACGTAGGCTTCTGCCCTGGTCCACATCCCCTGCTGCAAAAGGCCGTAGAACTCCTCGACCCGAGTCCGCAGTGCCTTCTCTTGATCTGTGTTCTGACCTGCCGCAGGAACCGTAGCCAGGCAAGTGAGGCCCAGAGCTGCCAACAGAAAAAAACCGACCGTAGCCCGGGTCGGAACACTCCTCAACGAGAAACCATTCATAACGTAACGACTCCTTTGGATGATGCGCATGGAATTCTATCACACTCATGTAGGAACACAACAGGGGGCTTGAGGAGGTGGGAATACGAAGAAGCCTACCTAAAGAAACACGAGGCGTCCCGCCGACGAGACGCCTCGTGGCCCTTTGCGCCCTTACGGGCCTTTCCCCTGGTGCTTTTGCTCGGAAGCGCTTTGCCGCACTACGCAAGGGTAATGGGGCAGCCCCTGGTCGGGGCCGCCCCGGAACGCTTGTTACCCTCACGCTTTTTCTCGTACCTTACTGTGATAGACCTTCCCCAGACGGCGGGAAGATCCCGGGCAGTCCAACGTCGAGACCCGCAACCGCCATTGAGCGGATGCCAAGAAGGATCGGGTCCGGGATGACCAGCGCCACATAGCCCTCAGCCGTCGCGGGAGCCGCAACGCCGAAGTTGTCGTTTATGTAAGCGAACCCGTGTCCATACTGGAAGTTGCAGACAGCGATGATGTATCCGGCCCACCCGTTAAACGCGGGGTTAGCGGGGTCGGACATCACCATCGTGTACGTATCGCCGGATGCGACGGTGGGCGTTGTCAGCGCCACAGGGGTCCCCCCAGTCATCGGGTAGCCGTTGATTACGCATGACCCGGATTGTGCAATCGTGCCGTAGGGGTCCGTCGAGGTATTAGCAATAGCCAAGCCCGAGTCATAGCCAGCCACGTTGGCCACCCAGGGGAAGAGCAGATTGGTGGTGCATGGCCCAATGACCAAGAACGGGTCAGCAGGCACATTCTCCAAGGGGTGATTGTACCGAACCTCCGAGCCGACCTGGGTTGCGGGTGCGGCCGGGTACATCTGTCCCTGGCCGAGTGCTGTGCCGAAGTCGGCATTGGTCCCGCTCAGAGTGATGTTCGCCGCCGCCGTTACGGTGATGACGAAAATCTCAGCGTTGATGTCGCTGGTCGCTTGGTTCGGAGTCCCGTAGACGTACGAGGCGCTGTCACCTGAAGCCGACTGTGCCACGAGGGTGAGTACCGCTGTGGTCAACCCCGTGCCCGAATCAACAGCGCTCGCCGCCGGCCACGTGACCGTGACGCCCGTAGGAAGATTCGTAAGCACGATGTTGATGCGCGAGTTGCTCACGAGCCTAGCGTCCGCTCCGATAAAGAGAGGTCGCTGGAGCAACGGTTGTCCAACAAACGCGGTATCCGCCACGTCTCCCTGGTCAACGAAGGCAATGTTGAAGCCCTCGGTGACGGTCACTGTCCCCGTGCCAACCCCAGGCAGGCACTGCAAGATGGTCGCTGGAGTGAAGGCAATCGTTAGGGGATCGGCGGAAGTCGCCACGACTTCCGAAGTCGGCTGGAATGAGGCAATGGTGCTGGGTGAGGCGGTGAGTTTACCCCGGAGGTCGGTACCGGAGGTAGCCGCAGCGCTTTGGTCAATGCGGCCCCGAGCGCCCCGGATGACCACCTGGTCTCCCGCGCCCATATCAATCGCTGCATTGACGCCAAAGGAGACCACGCCGCCCTCGGTTGAATTGTTCACCGTGAATGGACCCACTATATAGGTCCCCGCTGCATTGCAGGTGGTGACGCCAGCGTAAGTTTCGCACACCTCAATGCCGTTCGTATTGACAGTGCCGATGCCCGCGGTGGCAATGGCATTGTCAATATCCACGCCTTGAAAGAGAACTTGAATCGTGCCCGCGGTACTCACGCAGAATCCATCAGCGTTGGTACCGCAAGTGGCGTCGCCGGTGTTGGTGACTTGCCCGAGCACCTCCGCCCGGCCGGTATTCGCAACGAAAGTAGGCGCGGTGCCCACGTTGAACACGACCGTCTGGGCTGCCGCGACCACAGTTCCCAACAAAATGCACAAACTTACTAGCACCAGGTAGCGTTTCATTGTAAAGATCCTCCATCTCATGATCATGAAATTTGAAACTTTGGAACTAGGGATTTGATAGCGAGCCAACTCTCACCGTACCTTCAACACCCGCCGAAACGCGCACCAAACTACCATCCGTCCAGCTATCGTGTCAAGAAGTTTCTTGTCTGCAATCTTATCCGCGCTCCCGCGCGCCCTAGGGCTGACTGCACACTCCCAGGCCACAGGAACGACGAACTTGGCCCCGAAACTAGCACCCGCAAATCAGGCTGTCAAGCCTTTTTTTTGTTTTCTTGTACTTGCGGGTGGGGGTCTCGCAACAACCAGCCGAGGGCCAGGGGCTCCAACCGGGCGGCGTGCCCTGGCCGGGGGAAGAGACTTGCGGGTTGGGGAATGTCCTCCAGGGTCGCGGATCTGAGGGGAGGGCCTTCAATTGCCGGGCATCGGGGGAGTTTGTCGCCGCGGGTACCGCTCGAGAAGGAGGCCAGAGCGGCGCTAGGGATTTACGACCTTGTCCTTGTTGAAACTTCGGCGCAGGTCAACCAGCCCTTCGCGGAGTTCCCGTGTGGCATCACGAGCCTCTCCCACAGTCTTCACGATGTGAGGAGTAAGCAGCACAATCAGTTCAGTCTTGGCGTGAGTATAGGAGGTAGAGCCGAAGAGCACCCCCAGCCACGGGATGTCACCCAGGAGTGGAATCCGGTTGCGGCTGGTGGTCACGCTCTCCTGAATGAGCCCGCCGAGCGCGATCGTCTCACTATCCCCCACCACGGCGCGAGTCGAAATCATCCGCTTGAGAAAGCTAGGCGACTGGATGGACCCGGCGGGAGGAGGCTGTGCGCTACTGATCTCCTGGGTGATTTTCAAGGAGACCAGGCCGGTGGAGGTGATGCGTGGGGTAACGGTCAGGATGATGCCTGTATCCCTGTTCTGGACGGTATTGGAGAAGACATTCGTCGACCCCACGGCCACGCCACCTACGATGGCCTGTGAGGTCAACATGGGGACCTCCGAGCCCACCTGGATTTTGGCGTCCGAATTATCGGTGGCCAGAACGGTGGGAGCGGAGATGACTCGGATGCGCGAGCGGTTCTCGCTGGCGTTGAGAAATGCCAGCAGCTCCCGGGCGTGTCCAACCAACGTGCCGGCAGAAGCCTGCAGCGCATCTTTGGCGGTGAAGGAGGCCAGCGGCCTCCTCTCCGCCGCGGAGCGCTGCTGAAGAAAATACGTGACCCCGAAAGAGAGGTCGCCGGTCAGCGTGACCTCGTAAACCCGAGCTTCGATCATGACTTGGCGGGGAATGACGTCGAGTTCTTTGAGCGTCTTGACGATGTCGGCGTACTGCTGCGCCGTGCACTGGATGAGGAGCGAATTGTTCACGGGGTCGGTGGTGATCCGCACACCCTCCCTCGTGGTCTGCCCTGATTCAACCTCACTGCCGAAGGCGCCTGCGTCACGAGTCATTCCTGCCGCTCCGCCGCCAGCGCTTCCACTTACTCCGCCTGTCCCTGCGCCGGGGGTAATGCCTGCACTGCCTCCCCGGGCCTGGATGACAGTCAGGAGCCGGGCCAGGTAGTCGGCCTCGGAATTTTGCACCCTATAGATGAAAGTCTGGATCCCGCTGGGCGCCGCCGGCTGGTCGAGCTTCTCGACCCATTTCTCCACTTCCCCGAACGCGGAGGGGTCGGCAGTGACTACCAGTATAGAGTTGATGCGATCAATTGCGATGAAGCGCAAGGGCGTGCTCTTTTCAGAGAGCGCGTACGCTGAAAAGATCGATTGGAGCTCTGGTAGCAAACCGGAAGCCACGTTGTTGTGGACCGGAACCAGGCGGATTCTTTGCCGAGCAAACGTCGCGCTGTCAAACGGCTCGATGATGTCGTTAAGCCGTTTCACGTTGAGGCTGGTGTCCATCAATATCAAGACGTTCCCGGCTTCATGAACGGCCACGGTTCCGCCGTCGGAAAGAAACGGCGTCAGCATCTTCGCCACGTCCCCCGCGAAAACGAACCGCAGCGGGATAATCTGCAACATCATGCGATCATCCTTGGGAAGCGTCTTGTCCGAGCTGTCGGTGAAGATTTCGGTTGGCGTTTTCGGCGCCTGGGACAGGGGAACGATGCGATAGAAATTCCCCACCTGGATCGCTGTCGCTCCATTGATCTTGAGGACAGATTGGAGGATGGGAAACAAGTCTTCGGGGCGCAGGTTACCTGCGGTGGTAATCGTCACGGTCCCTTTGACCGCCGGATCCACGATATAGTTCATTTTTAGCTGAGCGGCCACCAGGTTGATGAACTGCAAGAGGTCAGCATTCTCGAGGCGAAAGGCAACTACGGAACCTCCCGCACCGCCGGGCTGTGCCGCCGACTCACCGGGGGCGGTGGGCGGCGCGGATTCCTTCTGTGGCGGTTGACCAGGCGTTTCGGGGACCGCACTCGCGGGCGGTGGCGGCGCGGCAGTGGTCGGCCGGGGGGTCTCGGTCGGCTGCTGTGGAGTGGAAGGACGGGGCGGTGCTGGTCTCTGCGCCGGTCTTCTGAGTTGAGGGTTCGTCCGCGGCACCTTCTGCTGGAGCCCTGAGTCCTCCAACCCCCCCGACGAGGACTCTGAGACGGGCCCGGCCAAGGCCGTATAAGCTGCCCGCAACGTCGGTAGCCCAGTGGCGAGGCCACTCACAAACCAGAGCAATCCAACTAACGTGAACCTGCCGAAGCAGGAGCGGGAAGCAGCTCCAAACATAGAGGTCCTCATCCGGGGTGGACAATGGTTCGCGTTTAAGTCGCAATTCATCTTGGGAAACCTTGTTTCATTACCTTTCGTTTCATTTTTGCGTTGGGTTCTTTGGTTGCTCAATGTCCTCCCACCAGACCTGGTTTCCAAATGGTGTGGGACGCACAACTTTGCGCCTTCCCCCGATGACGGTGCCCGCCGGAGCGTCTACCGGCGCTCCGGGGGGCGCGTTGTAACCGGCCGGAGTGTATTTCTTCCTGTCCTCGGAAATGCTAGAGGAAACTGGGCTAGGCCCCACCGTTGTAACTCGGCCGGTGCTTGCCGTGGGCGCCCGGGTTTCTGCCGAACGGGTGACGGGGGCGGTCTTTTCGATGATTCGTGGGACCCGCCGGGCTGACTCTGACACATCGATGTTAATCTTCTTTTCTCCCCACTCCACAACCACTTGCGAGCCCGCAATGGAGACAAGCTTGTAGCCTCCGATTTCTTCTCCTGGCAAGACCCGTTTCGACAGCCCCGTAGGCTGGTCGCCCGGAGCCATCAGGGCAAAGTTCCCGTTCCCCAAATTCATGGTTCCATAAAGGAACGGAAGTTCGGGCATCTTGGCGCTTTCGGTTGGGGATTCGTTGGTACGGTCCGGCCGAAAGAGACTGCGATTCACTATTTCGGCAAAACTCTGAGCCTCCATGTTGCGGGCCTGACGGGTAGAAGGCCATGAGGCCTCTGCCTGCGCGACCCCGCCGTAAATCCACTGGATGCGACCCTGATAATTTCTCCCCTGCCCATATAAGTACCAGCCCAAGGCTGTGTTCACACCAATAAGCACCAGAAACACAACGAATTGTTCGCGACGTCTCGAAAACATGTCGATGTCCTCTACTGTTTTTGCCCTTGCGCCCCCTCGGTGAGCTTGGCCGTAAGCATCGGCGCGCCCACGGTGAGTTCAACGTTCAGCCGTTTTTGCGGGTCACCCTGCAAGGCCGAAATCCTCATGCGCGTCACCGACATCAGCTTGGGGGAATTGGCAAGGGCAACCAGGAATGCGACCAACTGATCCAAACGACAACGTAGCTGGGCCCGGCCTACCACCAAGGAATACCCGCTCCCCAAATCCTGCGTGCGCAGGGACTCGCTGCTGCCCAGTTCGATGCCCTGACTATCCGCCAACTCCCGCGCTAACCGCTGCCATTCCGCATTGGCTAACGAGGCAGAGGGGCTTTCGAGCAAGCCAGACTCCAGGCTTGCCAACCGCTGCCGCGCGGCGGTGAGCTTGACTTGTTCCAAGGCTGATTCCCTAATCAGGCGTTGATACCGCCGCAGCGTTAATCCCTTGCCTTGAATGTCTCCTGGCGCTTGGGGCAGGCGGTCGAGCATCGGGGAGACACCCAATTGAACCACCAGGAACAATCCCACGGCGACCGCACCCGCTATCAATGCCATTCGATCTCTTCGTTGCAGTTTCTCGAGCATCAATCCTCATGGGCGCACCGGCTGTTCCAGCCGCATGCGAATCCGGAAAATCTCCTTGTTGTTGGCATCCCGCGTGATCGGCGAGGTAAACTCGACCTGGGAAAAATAGGGCGAGTTCTCCAGGGGCTGCACCAAATCCGCGGCCCGGTCGGAATAACCGAAAATCACGACGGTTTCCTGGTCTACGGCCATTTCTTGCAGCCAGGTCCCGTCGGGCAGGAGCTTGGTCAGCTCTTCCGAGACTTGCAGTTTCTGCCATGTCTGCTGCCGAACGCCTTCCAAGACGTCGGCACTGCCCGCCAGACTTTCCGCCTCCTGCATCTGCTGCCGAACACCTCCCGCGCGCGGTTCCCACTGGTGAATTTGCTGGTTCAACGCGCGAGCGTAGAATGCCTCTTCGACCCAGGGATGGACGCCTGCCGCAATCGCCAGCAGAACTGCAAGGCTTCCTAGAGCGTAGAGGAGCTTCGGGGTCCCGCGGCTCGGACGCCACCGTCTTTCGGCGGGGAGGAGGTTAATAGCTGCTACAGCGTGCCCCTTCAGATCGGCGTAGGCCGCCCCTAGCGCCGACCAACATTCTCCGAGGTCAAGGCCTGCGGGTGTCGCCAGACCCAATTGAGGTGTCGCTAAAAGAGGAACTTCCGCGAGAAGCTCTGCGAAAGGGTCGGGCAAGGAACCCCATTTGAACATCGCGACCGTCGTAGGGTCCGCCATGGGTAAGGACGCACGCACAGCGTGCAACTCTCGCTCAAATCGCTCCGACACATCTTCGCCGGAATCCGCGGCAACATGCCGGGCGGCGTACAGGTCACCTCGCTGGAGTCCTAGCAACTCCACTCCATCGGGACGGCCCCATACCACCAGCGCGGCCCCAGCAGTCAGGGTCTTGAGGATGGGGACCAGACAGGGCGCCGCGAGCGTCATGGAGGTTACTCGAAGGCCCAGGCCGACAAGCTCCTGGTAGTGCTGGTCCAAGCGGGATTTTTCTGCGATAACAACCAGGACACTGATCAGTTTTTTCTCTCGATCGCGCGAGACCACCGCACAGTCCCAATAGACCTCTCCCTCCTGGAAAGGGTGAAGTGTGTCGATTTGGAAGCCCACCACCTTGGCCACCTGCGGCTCCGCCTCAGCGGGGAGATCCAAAAACCGAACCAATAAGCTGCGGCGCGGAAGACAAGCGTTCATCCGGGCGTCGCGGATCCGGTGTTTGTCCATGAACTTCGCCACAGCTTGGCGGGCCTCTTCCGGAGGTCCCACCACCTGCAACCGATCCACGACACGGAAGCGTCCCAAGCGTTTACCCAAAACCACCAGGCTCCACCCTTCCCTGTTCCAGTCCAATCCAATGGAGACCTTCGAAAACATCAGGGACCTTCCTTCCCGTGTTCCCCTACTCGTTCCAATAGTCGTCGTACCAGGCAATGCTTCGATACCGAAGTCCGCCCTCAGGCACAACCTGGACGACTGCCGCGACCGTGCGACGTACAGGAGAACCCTCGACCTCCCCGGTAGAGATAATGCTGTAGGTGTTCACTTCAGCGGTCGTCAGGTAAGGCAGCGCCTCGTCCGGCAGAGACCCCAAGCCGCGATCGCTGATTTCGGCAACCGTCTTGAACGGTTCACGCCTTCGTTGCCGGATGATAGCCTGCGCAAGATCCGCGTTGATGCCGGGTACGCTTGTCAAAGCGATCTCAGACGCATAGTTGATATTGAGCGTAGCCAAGCCCGATCTAAGCGTCAGCGCTCGTCCGACCCCGAATCTCGGTCGCACCTTTCCCTGTTCGTCGACTTCCGCCGCTCCAAAGAAAACTCCTCGGATCATGCCCGGAACACGCAACACTTCTTCCAAGGACTGATAAGGAGCATGACGAGGACTATCCTCGCCCCTCGACGTGGCTGCGTCATGGGCATCATTCGGAGCGGGGCTGCGCCAATCGACGAGCGCCTTGGCCAGTTGCGCCGCCCTTGCCGGAGCCAAACCGCGGGCTTCGAACAGCCGCGCGAGTTGATCCTGGGGGACGTTATTGAGATCGAACTTCCCCGCCTCATTCACAATCTGCAGTTCCGCCCTACCACCCTTAAAGGGAACCACACCGTCCCGTTGACCTTTCTGCCATGTCCAGATCGGGGAAGGCTTTTGATCTCCGATGGGAGGATATGCAATCTCAAGGATCGCAGCCTCCACTCCTCCGCAGGCGAGGGAATAGGCTTGGGTGGCTTCCTTACGGTACGTCGCAGTTCGAACTTCAACTTGGACAGAATTCGAGAAGGTAATTACCAGGAGAACCATGAGCGCAACCGTCCACAACACCACCAGAAGCGCCATGCCGGCCTGGCGTTCGTGGGATGGACTCGCGGGAACGGAGACACTGCTCATTTTTCTCATTGGGGGAAAGAGCGCGCTCGGATAGGGAAAACTGCTTGCTCCTGACGGCCGTCCTGTTCCCATGCGAAACGGACTGCCAAAGGAAAGGCAGCGTCTGGCTCCGGTTGCCACTCAGAGACCCAATGGGCTCCCACCTTTTCAGAATCCGGAGCGAGGTATTCAAACCGAGCTGCATCTAAATTTCTGAGCAGACAGAGATCGGTGTTCTGTCTGAAAAAAGGACGCCAAGTTATCCTGATCCTTCCAGTATCGGGATCGGCAGCGACGCCTTGAATGACTTTGTGTAGTAGCTCCCCGTCGTCGTGCACGGGCGTTTCCCGTAGCAATAAATCAACTCGTCCCCGCGAAGCTCCTACCAGACCGTATTCCACCAGAATCAGACCCGAACGGTTTCTAAAATGGCTTCCATATGTACTGAGAAACCTGAGGAGGGATGCCCTTGCCTCGAGGATCGTAAATTGTCCCGTAAGCTTCGGCTCACTGGAACGCACCCTATAGGGAGCCAGCGAAGCGACCTGCTTGGCCATAAAGTCAGCGCGCTCTTCGTCGCTATAGACAAGCCTGAGTCGATCCTCTCCCTGTTGCCAGGCCCTGCTGGCGACGCGAAGACCGATGAGGACGGTTGTCATCACGAGCGCCATCAGCGTGATTCCAATCAGCAGCTCCAGCAGCGTAAAACCGTTCTGATTGGATCGCATGGTTCCCCTAAGGGCTGACCGCTGGTTTTGGAATTCGAAGTTTCAGCGTCTGGAGCGCAAAGCTCTGGAATCCTTTTGATGTCTTCCAAGAAACCTGAACCTCAACCCGCATCAACTGGATCGGCTGGTCAGGGCTCGCTCCGGGGCGCTGATCCACCAGTTCCGTCCTGGCTCGCCAACTCAGCCCTGAATTGGAGACCCCCGAAAGTTCCTGTCCCGGCTCCAGCCGGGGGTCAACCACCAGCTCATTCAGCTTGTTCACCGCGAAATCGGTCACGCCGGCGTAATGGTCTACGCGTTCGATGGTGCGCAAAGCGGTCGAAAAACCGGAAAAAATCGCGGTAAACCCGATTCCCAGCAGTGAAACGGCAATGAGAATCTCAAGTAGGCTTACCCCTGCTTCAGTGTATGGCTTGGCGCGGCGCTTCACGACTTGGGGCATCGTTTAAGGACCTCGTTCTGCGATTTCGACGCCGGGGCCTCCCAGCAGGAAGTCGAGATGGATCTTGACCGCCCTGCCCTGTTTGTTTCGCAACCAGAGATTCTTTTCCTCGACCTCACCTGAAGGGGGCAAGATGAAGCGAACGACCTCCGGTGTCCTGAACGTTCCCTGTTCTTCGTCTGTTTCGACTTGAATGCCGTCCGGCAGAGGGAACTCGCGCACGAATGCCGAATCCGCCTGCAGAATCCTGACAAGGCTTCTTTGCGGAAAGATCTCGACCACATAATAGTGTTGCTCAAACAAGGCACGCGCCCTGGTGTAGCGAAGGGTTTGGGCGATCCGCTCGGCGGCGCTCCGGAGTTTCCAGTTGTCCAGCCACGGGCCCATCTGGGGAACCACCAACCCCGCCAGCAGTGAAAGGATCGTCAGGACGACCAGCAACTCGAGGAGCGTCATCCCCGCTGCGTGTTGCTTCGAGTCGCGGCGCTCATTTCCAGCTGAGCACATCCGCATCCTCGCCTTCGCCCCCGGGGCGCCCGTCCGCTCCGTTGCTGACAATGTCAGGTTCATCTCCATGATCCCCCGGATACTTGTACATGTAGGGATTTCCCCACGGGTCCAAAGGAATGTCCTTGGGGAGGTAAGGGCCATTCCAATTGCGGACCCCCGGGGGTGCGGTTCGTAACGCCTGCAAAGCCTCTTCCGTCGTCGGGAACTTCCCCGTGTCGAGCTTGTAGGCACCCAGCGCCGTCTGGAAGGCGGCAATTTGCGCCTTCGCGGTCGCAATTTTGGCTTGCCCAACATGCTTGAACAGTCGTGGCACAACCAACCCTGCGAGCAGCCCAAGGATGACGATGACGACGATCAGTTCAATCAAGGTGAAGCCCTTGGCCTGCTTCCACCGGGTCCGGCGTTTTTCATTCCCTGGGCGTAGTTGGCACATCAGAAGGGCACCTCGTTAATGCTGACAATCGCCAGCAAGGTGGAAACCACAATGGATCCGACAACGAGCCCCATGACGAGAATGATGGCCGGCTCGACCAGCGAGACCAGTCGCTTCGTAGCGGTTCGGACTTCCTTGTCGTAGATCTCAGAAATCTGCAACAACATGGCATCCAGTTTGCCCGTCTGCTCGCCCAGGCTTGTCAACTGCACCACCAGGGTTGGAAACAGCCCCACGGCCTTCAACGGGACAGACAAACCCTGCCCGCGTTTAACACCTTGCACGAGTGGTTCGATCGCGTTGGCCAGGATGCGGTTGCCGAGCACGTTTCGCGTTAAGCGCAGAGCCGAAACAATCGGGACAGTTTGGTTCAGAAGGGTTCCCATGGTCTTGGCAAAACGTCCTACCTCCAGCTTCAACGAAACCGAGCCGATCAGGGGCGCTTTCAATTTCCAGCGATCCCAAAGAAGTCGTCCGGATTCGGTTCGAATGTATCGGTAGACCAACCCCACACCGAGCCCCAGGGCCAGAGCGGCTAACCACCCGTAGCGACGAAAGGCTTCGGCCACCTGCATCAGCATCCAGGTCGGAAGGGGAAGGTCCTTTCCGGACTCGGCGAAGACTTGCGCAAAGCGAGGCACCACATATCCCAGCAACAAGGCAATGGCTGCCCCGCCTACGGTCAGAAGGAGAGCCGGATAAATCAGCGCCGAGATCAGATAATCCCTGAGCTCTGCGGAAAACTCTTCAAACTCCACCAATCGGTCAAGCACCGAAGGCAGTGTGCCGCTGGCCTCTCCCGCCCGTACCATGGCCGCATACAGCGCAGGAAAGAAATCTCCGGCTGCTTCCAGACTATCGGCTAAGGATTTCCCGCTCCGAAGTTCTTTTAAAGCGGCCTGGATGACATCGCGCACCGCTTCCTTCTCGGCCAAGTCGCGGCAAAGCGTCAAGCTACGGTCCAGTGGAAGCCCCGCCCGCACCAATGTGGAAAGCTGCCGCGCAAAGTCGAGTCGATCCCGAGAAGAAAGCCTCTCTGTCGTAAGGGCGCGAAAAGACCAGCGTCGGGCCTTTTCTTTCGGGGTCACCTGGATGGGAAGCAATCCCATCCGCCGCAGTTCTGCCACCAACTCCGGCTCGGCGGCTGCGGCCAATACTCCCTGAATGACCTGGTTTCTGCCTTTGATCGCTCTGTAAATGAATTCTGGCATAAAAAGGCACGAGCCGAATATGTCGGCTAGACCTCTTGCGTAACCCGAAGAATCTCCTCCACGGGCGTCAGGCCGGTGGTCGCCTTCAGCCAGCCGTCTTCTTTCAACGTTCGCATGCCCCGCTGACGAGCAGCGGATCGCAGCACGTTGGCGTCGGCCCGGTTGACAATTTCTCGCCGAATCCCCTCGTCCAACTCCATAAACTCAAAAATTCCGACTCGCCCCCGATAACCTGTTTGGCCGCAGCGCGTACAGCCTTCGGCTCGCCACAAGGGGATGGGGGTGTCGTCGCACTCGAAACCCTCTTTCCGCAGTTGCCCCCCGTCGACATGGTAGGAACTCTTGCACTCCGGGCAGAGGAGGCGGACCAGCCGTTGAGCCAAAACCGCCACCAGGGAAGAAGAAACCAGGTAATGCTCAACGCCCATATCCGTGAGCCGAGTCACGGCGCTGGGAGCGTCATTGGTGTGCAAGGTGCTGAAGACCAAGTGGCCCGTGAGCGCCGCTCTCATGGCAATCTCCGCAGTTTCGAGGTCGCGAATCTCGCCGACCATGATGATGTCGGGGTCTTGTCGGACGATGTGACGCAAGCCAGAAGCAAAAGTGAGACCAATTTGAGGATTGACCTGAATTTGGTTTACCCCGGTAAGCTGGTATTCCACGGGGTCTTCAATGGTGATGATTTTTTTGTCCGTGGTGTTCAATTTACGGAGCGAACCATAAAGAGTCGTGGACTTGCCGCTGCCCGTGGGCCCCGTAACCAGAAAGAGGCCGTGCGGCAGGCTGAGATAGCGCTCCATTTTCTGCAGGAGATTCTCCGGGAACCCCAGGCTGGAAAGCGTATACCGCTCACTAGCGCTCCGGTCCAGGAGCCGCATTACCACACTCTCTCCGTGAAGGGTGGGCAGGGTGGAAACTCGAAGGTCAATTTCCCGGCCGAAAACGCGGAAAGGGATCCTGCCGTCCTGGGGCAAGCGCTGTTCCGCAATATTGAGTCTCGACATCAACTTGATGCGCGAAGTGACCGCTGCGCACAGATTGCGGGGCGGAGCTTGGACTTCGTAAAGGACTCCGTCGATCCTGTATCGTGCGCGTAATTCCTTTTCGAATGGTTCAATGTGGATGTCGCTGGCCCGTCGTTCCACGGCCCGGCCAATCAACTGATTGACCCAACGGATCACGGGGGCCTCGGAGGCCAGATCCCGCAGTTGTTCGATGTCGGTCTCCGCTTCACCCAAACTCTCCCGATCGGCGCCAATCAGGAGGGCTGGGTCGTCCTCTCCTGCCTCTTCTGACCCTAACGAGAGTTCCAGTGCCTTCCCGATCTCTGCTTCACTGGCCAGCCGCACTTCGATCTTCCGTCCAATCAACTCTTCCATGGCACGCAGGTTGTCAGTGTCCAGGGGGTCGGCCATGGCAACAAACATCCTCCCGTCGTCAATTCGATACGGGTAAATAGAGAACTGCTTGAGAAAACTTGAGGAGAGTTTGGCAGCCTCAAGGGGAATCTCTTGAAGCTCCGCAGGGTCAACGCGAGGGATACCCAACTGCTCGGAGAGCACCGCATAAAGGTCCTGTTGAGAAAGGAAGCCGAGGTCGAGAAGAACTCGGCCCAATCGTTCCTTTTGTTCGCGCTGCAACGCCAGCGCCCTTTGCAGGTCAGCCTCGGACAAGAGGCCTCGCTCGATAAGCAACTCGCCTAGCAATTTGGGGCTCGCCATGGCGGAAGATTTCGCTGCCAAACGATTAAAGCTCAAGAACTCTCACTCTTTCTCGAAGTCCGTCGTAAGACAGCTTCTTATCCCAGTACTGGTCGAGATCACTCTTTTTGACTTCCATAATGATCTGTGTAGGAAGGCTTTCGCCCTCGGCCTGAAGGTGAAAGAGGTGAACGACAACGGCGATGGACTCGCCCGGGCCGATTTCACGCAACGTGCTGGCATGATCGGCCAGAAGCCTGGGCACAGCCTGCTTGATAGTTCTTATCCGCTCCAGTTTCACCCTTCGTGCCTTCTCAAGCTCTTCTTTGGAGAGCGGACGCAAATCAAATGGGCTGGGGACACGAACGGGATAGAGATTCACTTCGAGACTAAAAACCACGCCGAAATCCGGAAGATACGTACCTTTTGCCTTTTCCAGGAGGCCGAAGGGAGGGGAAAAAGTCTGTCCCATGGTCTCGTTAATCACCGCTTCGAGGACTTTCATCTGAGCTTTCAGAGCCGTGGAGCCTGGTCCAGTCTCTCCTCCGCGGAGGCGCTGACAGAAGAGCAGCACCATCCCGGCTGCGAGCGCTCCAATCGCCTGACGTCTTATTGACCTGATTGCCATCCGTCCCGCTCCTAAGGCCTAGCTGGCTGGCCGCTCTCCTGCCCCAGAGAGTTCCGGGCAAGCAGCTCCACCAAAGCGTTCTGTTCCTGGGCTTGCTTCCAGACCACACTCTGGGCTGACTGCAGGTACTGCAATTGTGCCGCTACGGGGCCGAGGGCGCGTCCCTGTTCCTTCCGCAAGTCCGCCGCTAGCCTTTCGTTCGTCGTTTCAAGTTCCTGCCTCTGCTGGGCCAACTGAAAACGGACTGCATCTCGGACGAAGGTTTCGATCTCGGCTCGGGTCATTGAGGCTCGCTCTGCTCCGGGAACGGGTGACGGTGGATGCCCCCATCGCGTGTAACCGCCCAGCACAATGGCCAGAAAGACCACGGCGGCCACGCCCGCCAAAGCGGCCGTTCGCCAGAGAGAAGTCAGAAATCCGGGGTTGAATGCTCTCGGCTCTTCCGGCACGAAAACCAGGTGGGCGGGCATCTCGCGATCCACAAGCTGCTTCATGAGGGCCTGGCGTACATCCTGCAAGCCGGCCAGAGATTGGGCACAATCGCTGCACTGCGCAACGTGCCGCCGGAGCTCTTCCCCTTCGCCGGGCGAGAGTTCCTCGAGGACCCAATCCATTAGCCTCTGTTTATCCGGGCAGGTCATGGTTTCCACCTTTCCCCGCAAACCACGGGCGACTTTAGGACTTCAAGATCTTCCGCAGCTGGTCGAAACCGGCGTAAAAACGAGTTTTGATTGTGCTGACAGGACAATCTTGTATCTCCGCGATTTCGTCAAACTTAAATCCCTGATAGAACTTGAGAACGATGGCCTCGCGCTGATCTACGGGCAGCGCGGCCAGGGCCTTCTCGACCAGGAGCTTCAGTTCAGCTCTCTCCCACAGCGCACCGTCCATGCGTCGCAGGGCTGGGCTGACGCCGCCAGGATCGAGTGCATACGGAACGGCTCCCCCGCCCCGTTCCTTGCGCAGGTGCGAGTACGCCGTGTTATGGGCAATCTGGAATAGCCACGGGCGGAATTTCTCAGGTGCGCGGAGCCGACCGATATTCGCATAAGCAGCAATAAAAACTTCCTGGCACAAATCGAAGGCGTCTTCGGACTGACCCGTTACATACACGAGGTAGCTGTAAACCTTCCGCTCCCAGCGCCGAACTAGCACGTTGAACGCCTCGGAGCTTCCAGCCCTTACATCGCCTACCAGCAGGGCGTCGGAACGGTCAGTGATCGGTATTCCCCTCAATTTCACCCCTAAAGACGCCGGAGAAAGGGAAAAAGTCTTTTCCCTGCCAATTTTTATACCCCAAGTGTCTTGCGTCAATTGTTAATTTCCGTCAGCGACAGTCAGAATTCCTGATCGACGACAATTATGATTTTGCTTTCTCTTGGGTCCTTCTCTCCCTGCGGAGTCGTCCCAGTCGTTCGGTCGCTACCCCTCCGCGCGCCTCAGGGGTTCGCCGACCTCGGCGCACTGGACCCCTCCGGCTACCTCCCGCTGAGTCTTCCGCACCTGCTCCACGCGGTAGCTGGGGAGGTCCAACTCCAAAATGACACTGTGATGCCCCAGTCGGTGAATCCCCGCCGCCTAAAGGTGTCTTGCTTTTCGGGGGTCAGTAGGCCAGACTGAGCCCCACCAAAAGAAGAACTGACAGATAAAAAAACCAAGCGCTCAGGGTAGGCTAAATGAGAGCATCAAAATGGGCTAAACCAGATTGACAAGAGCGCACTACTGTATCTTTTCATGATCACCCGATGAGTGTTATGATTCTTTTCGTTTGAAATCGTCGCAATTGGTCGCAGCGAGCGACCAGGAAGCAATCGATGCAGGGATACGCTATGAAAGGTGTGATCTTGGCAGGGGGGCTTGGTTCGCGCCTTTACCCTCTGACGCGAATTACGAACAAGCACCTTTTGCCTGTGTACGACCGCCCCATGATCTTCTATCCCATTCAGACTCTCGTCAACGCTGGGATAAGAGACATCCTTCTGGTGACGGGCGGGCAGAGTGCGGGCGACTTCCTTCGCCTGTTGGACAATGGGAAAGATTTCGGGCTGAAGCACATTAATTACACGTACCAGGAAGGCGAGGGCGGTATTGCTGACGCCTTGCGCTTAGCCGAGCATTTTGCGGACGGCCAAAAAATCTGCGTCGCCCTGGGTGACAACATCATCGAGAAGAGCATCAACGCGGCGTGCGAGAAATTCAACAAGCAAGAGCGGGGTGCACATATCCTCCTCAAGGAGGTCTGTGATCCGGAGAGGTTCGGGGTCCCGGTGTTTGCGGGTGGCCGGATCGTGCGGATCGAAGAGAAGCCGCGGAAGCCCAAGTCATGTTATGCCGTCATTGGTATTTACATGTACGATGCGACAGTCTTCGACCGGATTCGTACGCTAAGACCTTCGAGCCGGAGCGAACTGGAGATTACCGACTTGAACAATCAGTACCTCAAAGAGGGGACGCTGACGTACAGTGTCTTGACGGGATGGTGGACAGATGCTGGAACATTTGAATCCCTACGTCGCGCCACGAATCTGGTGGCCGAGGGCAGAGCGAAAAGGTTGAAACCTCCGTCCGGGGGGGCAAAGGTTGCCCGTACATAGGTTATGCCAGAGGTTGAAAGTCGAGGGCCCACTGAAAGAAATGTTCGCATTGGCCCGTAAGGTTCCCGGAATCTTGAAGCCTCCATCTGGGTAGCGCCGAGCTAAGACACGAGGGTTGAGCATGGAGACCTCGCCACGAAAGGGTCAAGAAGCTTTTTTTCGCCTCGGCGAACGGAACGGCCTTCGGCTGAGTCTCATCAGGCGGGAGAAGAAGGACATTGGCATCACCATTCTGAAAGCGGACAGCCCTGATCTGATCTCAGGCGTAGAAATTGAGGCAGGGTTAACGTATCCAGATGATCGTGGGTTTTTCTCAGAACTGTTCCGGGTGGGCGCGACACCATTGACCAGGGATCTAGTCCAGCCTTCCTCGCTGCAAGTTTCAGTCGCCGTTTCCTATCCCGGGATCATTAAAGCGTTGCACTATCACTTCGTGCAGACGGACTATTGGGCTCCGGTCCAGGGAATGTTGCAGGTCGTCCTTTGTGACTTACGAGAGGGCTCGAAGACTCACGGGGTTGTTGATACCCTTTATGTCGGAGTGCTTCGCCCGTGGCGAGTGAAGATTCCACCGGGGGTGGGGCACGGATACAAGGTTCTTGGTCCAGAGCCAGCCACACTCGTTTATCTGACGGATCAGTTTTATGACCCACATGACGAAGGGCGTCTTGCTTACAACCACCCGTTCTTGAATTACGACTGGGAGCTTCAGTGTAAATAGAGCGGTCGACGCGAGGAGCCACCCTGTTCGCTCCTCGATGCGCGAAGTGTGAGGATATATCCACAAGATAAGGAGCAGGGCCCTGTGAGAATCGTGGTTACCGGCGGCGCTGGCTTCATTGGCTCGAACTTCATCCGTTTCTTCCTAGGAGAGTATTCTGACGCTTTTGTTCTGAATCTCGACAGGTTGACGTACGCCGGAAACCTCGACAATTTGAGTGAAGTTGCGGCACATCCAAGTTACGAGTTTGTTCGGGGCGACGTCTGCGACGTGGCGCTCATCGAAAGACTCTTGGAACGACCGCTAGATGCCGTGGTTCACTTTGCGGCGGAGAGCCACGTGGACCGGAGTATCGCAGACGCACAGGAATTCATTCGGACTAATATTCAAGGCACCCACACGATCATGGAGGCGGCGCGTCGCAAGCGAATCCCACGCTTCCTGCACGTTTCAACTGACGAGGTCTACGGAAGCCTCGAACCGGGGCAGTCGGCAGATGAATGCGCCCTGCTTCGACCGAATAATCCTTATGCCGCGAGCAAGGCGGCTTCTGATTTGCTCGTCCGAAGTTTCTGGAAGACGTACCGATTCCCGGCAATCATCACACGCTGTTCAAATAACTATGGCCCCTTTCAGTTGCCTGAAAAGCTGATTCCGTTAATGATTGCGAACGCCCTGGAAGGGAAGAAGCTGCCGGTGTATGGGGACGGTTTGAACGAACGGGACTGGATTTATGTGGAGGATCATTGCCGAGCGATCGACCGGGTACTTCGTTCTGGCCAGCCGGGAGAGATTTATAACGTTGGCTTCGGCCAGCCGGTCCCCAACCTTGAGATAATTCGGCGCCTGTTACACATCCTTGGCAGGTCCGAGGACTTGATTGAATTTGTTGCGGACCGTCCGGCTCACGACCGGCGGTATGCGCTCGCTACGGCCAAAATCTCCGGGGAGCTGGGATGGCGACCCGTGGTGGGCCTTGAGGAAGGGCTCCGCCGGACCGTCCTCTGGTATCAAATGCATCCCGAGTGGGTAAAGAAGGCCCGGAGCAGGGAGTCCCGGAGCTACTACGAGAAATTCTACGAGCAGCCTCGTACGACTGTAGCCGAACTGTAGATCCCGTTGAAACTCTTGATCACAGGTAGCCAGGGAATGCTCGGACAGGAGCTGACGGCTCTCCTGCGAGCGCGACATCAGGTGCTCGCCCTGTCTCGCCTTGATGCTGACATAGCTCACATCCAGCAGATCGGGGGAGCGATTGAGCAGGCACGGCCGGAGGTCGTGATTCACACAGCCGCCTTCACGGTCGTAGACGACTGCGAGATTCAACCGGACTTGGCCTTCCGTGTGAATGCGGACGGGAGTCGGAATGTGGCTCTGGCTTGTCGAAAGCTGGGTATCTCAATGCTCTACGTGAGCACAGATTACGTGTTCGATGGTGAAAAGAAGGAGCCGTATGTCGAGAGCGATGTTCCCAATCCCATCAGCGTCTACGGGCGAAGTAAGCTTGGGGGCGAAAGGCATGTCAGCCAGCTACTTGAGCGTTATTGGATTGTGCGGACATCCTGGCTCTTTGGGCCCCACGGCAAGAACTTTACGCAAGTGATTCTTGAAAGGGCGCAAGAAGGCGCTGTGCTGCCAGTAGTAGACGACCAGGTCGGTTCTCCCACCTATACAGAGGATCTTGCGGCAAAACTTGAGCAAATCATCGAACGCGGGAAATCAGGTATCTATCACGTCTCTAATCAAGGCGCGTGTTCAAGGTTTGAATTCGCACAAGAAATCCTCCGCCAGGTCGGGATGGATCCTGCGCGAGTAGTGCCAATTCCAACCTCCGTGTCGAAGCGGCCGGCGCGGCGTCCAAGAGACTCCCGACTTGCAAACGCGCGGCTGATGGCTGAAGGACTGGGCCTTCTCCCCCCCTGGCAGGACGCCCTTCGGCGGTGCCTATGCCTGAGGGGCGTACTTGAAAAGGAGGGCTTTTCCGGGCCTTGCGCCCGGGGGCAGCGTGAAGGGGGTCGGTGAATCACCCAGACCCTGAGAACTGGACCAAGCGGAGCTTGAGGATTTGGGGCGCAGTGGCCAGCCTATTCTGTATAATGTGCTAGCGGAAATGTAACAGATGCATTCCACCCCGCAATAGGAAGGCGCTATGCTGCGGGTTCTTCGGTGTTTCCCGTCCCCGCTTCTATATCCCGCGGCTGGGTTTGGGGAAGATAAGGACTCGAAGGCTTGCGAGACGTGTCCGCCGATCTGAGATGGTAGGCTACGACGTTAGTCTGGGGGTAACAACTCCAGGGCTCCGGATGCGCGAAGCGCGACTCGTCTCTTGAGCGCTCTTTCCCGATACTCTTCATCAGCGGGGTCTGTGGTCTTGGCATAAGGATGCAGACGCCCTGTGCGGAGAGGAGGGTAAGCCTGGCTCCCTTCAAGATGTAGGTCTTGGGTAACCTCGGAGATTGACCCATCCCCAAGGTCTAGCCAGCCACACTCGCATTGTGAGAGGATGTCGGCTCTAGCCTCTTGTGGGAATACCTCTGGGAAAGGAGTGCCGGCGCCTCGCACCTTGAGGGGACGCACCTCCGGGGCAATTTCAGAGGGGCAGCCTGAGGAAATGAGGAAACATGGGTGGATGGTGGACAAGGAGAAATGGATTGTCAACTTTCACAAGTCAGAGAGGACTCAGGTGTAGTACGCGTGAGCGAAAGTACACCACCCAGTCAGTCTCGGCCTGCCCCTCTTGCGGACGACCTCGAGTTGGGATGGGGGCCCTTCCGTGTTTATGCCTTCTGGGCTGATTTCGATTCTCATCACTACACATAATTCAGCGGCTGTTTTGAGAGCTTGTCTCGACTCTCTTGCGCAGCAGGATCACTTTCCAGTCGAAGTGATAGTTGTGGACAACGCTTCGGACGACGGCACGCGCGCAATCCTCAAACCTTTTGAGAGTCAGCACCGAATCATCTATAACGAAACCAATAACGGCTACGCGGGCTCACAAAACCAAGCCATGCGCTACGCCCAGGGTGAGTGGATTCTTTCCCTTAACCCGGACGTGATCCTGAGCCGGAGTTTCCTTACGGAGACGATTGCTGCGGCCGAGAACCATCCCCGTGTGGGCGCGGTGTGCGGGAAACTACTTCGTTGGAATCCGGGTGGGAAGCCGGAGTATACCCAGGTTCTTGATTCAACCGGAATCTATTTCATGCGCAACCTTCGCCATCTCGACCGTGGGGCGGAGGAGATTGACCGAGGGCAATACGATAAGCCAGCTTACGTATTCGGGGCAACCGGTGCTGCTGTCCTTTACCGGCGTCGCATGATCGAGGATGTTTCACTGGCCGGGGAATTCTACGATGAAGACTTCTTTGCTTATCGAGAGGACGCGGACGTAGCGTGGCGTGCACAGTTGATGGGGTGGCAATGTCTTTATACGCCCCGGGCTGTCGGCTGGCACGTTCGCCGGCTCACGCCTTCACGCTTGCGGGAACAGCCTGACGTGATCAAGTGGCACTGTTTGAAAAACCGCTTTCTGATGCGGGCCAAGAACATCTCGCTCCCCCTCTATCTTCGTCTCCTCTTACCCGTTACCTGGAGAGATTGCCTGATTCTCGGCTACTCGCTGCTATGCGATCGGAAACTACTCTCCGCCTTCTCTTATCTATGGGTACGACGCCAAGCGATTCGGCAAAAAAGACAATGGGTCCAGGCCCATCGAAGAGTCTCTGATAAAGAGCTTGCCCGATGGTTCTCAAATCGGCCTACGGAAGGTTCCGGCATAAAGGCATTGACATAATCGTGCATCTGCATATCGTGGCGCACAGGTGGTGTCCCGATTTCTGTGGAAATGCAAGTAGCGCATTTTCTCCTGAGAAGCCAGTGGTTTCTTCTATGCGCCCACGGCTGGGGCGTCGGCCAGATCGCGCCAGCCTTCGGTCCGACGCATCTTCATCTGCCCGCTGGCGAACAAGCCGAAAAACACCAGCAACGCCGCCTTCTCCGACGGCAGTTGGAGATCGACAAGATTCTAGTACTGCTACGTTTCCTTAACGTAGTAGCACTAGCGAACGTTGAGGACATGTGGTAAGTAGGCCCAGGAATGGACGAGCAGGATGAAGCCAAACCGGTGCGGCCAAGAGGCGACGGTTCACGCCGGGCGGAAGGTGGGATCGAGATTGCTGAGCTGCGGGGATTGCTGCAGCTGCGGGACGATTGCCTAAATGTGCATGCGTCCCTGTTGCTCGCTGACGCCACGAAAAAGGCGGAAAGCCGGAAGGGAAAGCAGAACACAGACGGGCCGCTGGTCCTGTCAGCCGAGGGCCTGCGATTGATTGCGCCGAGAGCGGGGAGAACAGAAGGGAAAGGACCCACTTGGAGCCCGGGACCTAAGACGCTTGGCAGAATCTTAGCGTGCGCCTTACGTCAGAGGATTGTTACAGCTTCATAATCCGTATTCCCAGAGGCGCTATTCCAAAGGAACATGCAGGCTCGAAAATGGCTAACTCGGGGAGTCTTAGGTTTCCTGATAATTTTTTTAGCCGCTGCCCCTCATTCCATAGCTGCTGCTCAGATAGCGTACGCAGGAGCTGTGCTCTTATGCCTCATTAACTGGATTCTCGGATACTGGCGGCCTGTTCCTCAACCTCTAGTCTTGCCCTCTCTCCTTTTCCTGGTCTTGAGTGCAGTCTCGGCCGCCCTTTCATTCGTGCCTTCGTTAAGCTGGGGTCATTTGAAGTCGGTTGCTCTTCTGCTTGTTTTCGTTCTGATCGCCCAAAGCTTGCAATCGTTTAGCGAGCTTAAGACATTGTCCCTGGTGCTGATCGTTTCATGCCTTATCAATGTGATCTATACGGGATGGCAATACAGCGAAGGCATAGGCGTGAAATTGGTAGGAGTCAACGCCGAGTCTGCCTTGCGAGACGCCGGCTTGGCATCAGGCGACGTGATCAAATCCGTCAATGCGCACGCGATACGCGACCCCAGAGCGCTTCTGCCGGCGATCGAAAGCCTGGGATCAGCGCGATCGGTCCGACTGAGTGTCGTCCGGGGCGAGCCACTCCAACGAATCCGCACTGAAGTCAGCACAGCCGTTCTCAAGCGTCTCGGCGAGGAAGTTGCGCGTGGCCATGTTCTTCTCGCTCGCGGACACCCGATTCGCGCACAAGGATTCTACGATCATTTCGTCACATACGCCGACGTGCTTGTTCAAATAGGGCTGCTTGCTTTTGGGTTATTTCTCGCCTGCCCGGCCGCGGATTACAGAAAAAGAATTCTTCTCGGCATTACGGTGCTGGCATTTGGGTGTGCCCTCTGGCTTACCCTTACCAGGGCTGCAATGGCTTCGTTCTTGTTGGGATGTCTCCTCGCCGTATGGTTGGTCTGCGGTTGGAGGAGGTCCTTGTGGGTTCTTCCTTTGATCGCAGCCGCCGTAATCGGGGGGAGTATCCTGGTGCGTGAAGGTCGCGGTCTAACTTGGCTTGATCTAAAGTCTCCAGAAGCGCAATACCGCCTATGGATGTGGAAGGATGGTGCTACATTGATCCGAAAGTACCCTTTCTTCGGCGTGGGGATGGATAGCATTAAGTTGGAGTGGCGGCAGTGGGATATCAAGGCCTACGAACGATTCCCTCTTCGGGGCCACTTTCACTCGACCCCCGTCCAGATTGCGGTCGAGAGGGGTCTGCTCACTCTCGCGGCCTGGGTGTGGTTGCTTGCAGAGTACTTCCGCGTCCTGGCTGACACGCTCAAGCGCGCCAGGCATTCCAACTGGTTTGCGCACGGTCTTGCGGTAGGCTTCGTCACCGCCACAGGTGCGTTCTTGCTCGGATCACTAGTGGACTACAGTTGGGGCGATTCAGAAGTCGTGATGATCTTTTGGGCTATCATGGGGTTCGCAATCGCTCTGAATCGCTTTTTGTCCACCTCCCACGGTTTTTCGGAGATTCGCTCGACCGGAGAGGGGAACTAGAATCGGGCTGAGGATGCTTTCCGGAAGGGGAACGTGCGGTGCGATTAACCTAAGGGCTCACCACGGACACGGAGGTTCGGTTGGCCCAATGTTTCCAGCATGAGAGTCTCGTATTTCTGTGTTATGCCTTGCCAGCCGTAGATGGTCTGGGCTCGGTGTCGAGCTTGAAATCCCAGTTGAGACCGCAAGTCAGGATTTCCTATGACGGTTCTTAGTTTGACTGCGAGGTCATCTAGGTCCCGCCCAAAAGGGATGCCGCATTCACTCACCGTCTCCCGATTCTCGGGGGTGTCCAAATATATGATTGCATTTTGGGCGGCCATTGCCTCAACGAGTCCCGGATGAGTGCCTCCAACTTCAGAAGCGCAGACGTACAACCCTGCGTTTCTTTGCAGTTGCCAATAGCCTTGTCCGTAAACAGGTCCGGTAAAGACCACTCGCGGATCAGAGATGGATTTCAAATGGCTCACGAAAGAGCCATCATAGGGATTCCCCCCAACAATGACGAGAGGCCAATCGGTTTCGACCTTTCGATAAGCACGAATCACGATTTCCGGGTTGTTTTCGGGCTCAAGACGGCTCACGTACAAGATGTATGGCTTGGATGGTAAGGAGTCACCGCCCGGGTCGTCAGAACCCACCGGGACTTCAGCGCCGTAAGCAATCATGGTGGAGCGTTTTCCATAGCGCTGTGAGTAATACTCCTGGATGACTTGTGCGTCCGTCACCAATCGCGTTGGAGCGACCACGGCGATCATCTCGCAAAGGGAGAGATAAAGACGGCCTAGGGGACCCCATTTCCTTCGCTTTCGGTCCAATCCATCAATGTTAAGAATCACGGGCTTTCCGAATAGCCTGGGTATCCAGGCGAACGGGCTGTTTGCGACATTGCAGAGCAACACCACGTCGGCGTCGGTAGAAATGACGTGAAGAATTGAAAGAAAAGTGTGAGAAAAGGTGTCGAAATACTTGGTGGAGATAGAGGGGAGTATTTTACGATGGACGCCGGCGATGGCTCCGTCGTCCGCCCGTGTAAATGGCCGCCGGCAATATACAGTTACTTTATGACCTCGCTCCGCAAGGCGCCTCGATATTTGTTCTGCGAAAGTTTCGAAGCCGCCGTAACGGGCCGGGATGCCCCGTGTTCCGAGAATGGCTATTTTCATAAAAGTGTATTGTAGCTGGCCTCGCCACAGGCGCGTGCCGCCCGCACAGTTTAACACCTGCTGTTCGATTTGCAAGCATGTTGTACTCGTCCAGTAGATTAGTGACACCTCGGGATATTGGATTGGGCCTGCCACTGAGCGAGGAACGCCTGGGGCGTGAGGCACC
>CAZBWJ010000002.1:0-6727 GCA_964495535.1 uncultured Acidobacteriota bacterium
ACACCTTAGACCAACTCCGGCCCAGTTCGCCGCGCTACGTGGGCCGCCGCGCGATTTTTCCTTTCCTTGTGGCCGGCGTGCTCTCGACGATTGGTCTATTCGTCTACTACTTTGCGATTCGAGTCGGCGGGGTGGTGATAACCATTCCCGTGCTCGAGAGCTACGTCATCTGGGGGACCTTGATTGCGTGGTTCTTCCTCGGCGAGAAGGTTCGGGCCCTGGCCGTCGTGGGCGTGGGTCTGATTGCGTTGGGGCTGGTGGCCCTGTCGCTGGGCCAGCGCGGCGGCCAGTCCATCTCGCCGCTGTGGTATTGGGCTATTCCCCTGGCCCTATTCACGGCGCTCACTTACGGCATTTCCGGCGTGCTGTGGCGGGATGGCCAACTGCGCGGCGCGCACCAGTCCACGGCCATCCTCTCCCATTCTTTGACCAGCATGACCGTGGCGCTCGTCGGGCTAGCGGCGCTGGTCCGTTGGTCTGCGCTGGTGGCGACGTCCCGGCACGATGTCGCCGCGCTGCTCACCAGCGGAGCCCTTTCCGGCGTCGTGGGGATCTACGGCATGTTCATTGCCTTGCGCCGCATGACGGTGGCGCGCGTGTACGCGCTGCGCGCCTTGACCCCCCTCGTGGCCGCGCTCTTCGCCTACTTCTTCCTCGATGAATACCTGAACCTCGTCATGCTCGCCGGCATTTTGCTCGTCTCGCTCGGCGTGGCCTTGACGCAGATTTTCCGGCCGAAGGAAGAACGCCAGGCCTGAGAAGTCAAGGCACGAGGCGAAAATCAGAAATCAAAAATCAGAAATCACAAATCAGGTTTGCGGAATGCGGCGGGACTTGATCTCCTCCAGGTGTTGCTTCAGGCGGATGAGGACTTCGTCGTTCTTTCCCTGGGCAAGTTCGTTTTCGATCTGCGTGAGGGCAAAATGGATGATGTCGTGATGGTGGAGCTCCACCTCGCCCAACTGCGTGCTGAAGCGGAGCCAGATCTGATGCAGCAGGTCGATTTCCTTGGGGGTGAGGTGGGGGGCATGCGGGCCGAGATAGAAGACCGCCTCGTGCCCGGTGGGCGTGAAGATTTCCAGCGACACCTGAGGCTTGGGGTCGGGCAGTCGTTCCCAGGCCAGCCCCGCGCGCCGCGCCTCCTCGGTAATGGCCATCTTCGCCGAAAGCCCCAGGACAACAGTGGACGACTGGAGGCTTTGGGCGGCGCGCAGGATGCCGTCCCAGATTTGATTGCTGCCGACCAGCGCCAGGCGGATGGTCTTCCCCTTGCTCTCTGCGAGCGACAGTGCCCGCGTGAAGAGCAGTTGTTTGTCGGCGGCGAAAAGCTGCTCGGGCATGAGGCCGCTGTCGCCCGAGGCTGCCCGTTCAAGGACGCGCACGTGTAACACGACGACGTCCTGCTTATCGGTGTTGACGCGGTCCAATACCGCGGCCAGGTTGTAGAGAGTGTTGTAGTCGCGGGCCAGCACCAGAACATTGCCCGGGCGGCAGCCGACCGTCTGGGGCGTCATCTCTTCCCCCGGAACCAGGTGGAACTGGTCGAGTTCGATGTGGGCCGCGCCGCGCTCCCCCCAGAGCCTCTCGGACGCCGTAAAAACGCCGAAGAGCACAAGGGTGAAGGCAATGCCTGAAACGGTCGCTACTTCCTTCGTGAGTAGGTTGGTGACGGCGATGGCGATGAGCGTCAGGGTGATGAACCCGAGACCCAAAGGAATTTCCGTCCGCCCCGCTTTCACGTTCAGAGGAACCCGGTACTGGCGCGACCCAGGGTGCGTGTAGCGGAGGACCAGGACCGCCAGGCCCTTCAGCACGAAACTCCAGAGCACGCCGAAAGCGTACGCTTCGCCGAGCAGATAAACGTTCCCGCGGCTCAGGATGATGGTCAGAAGTTGGCATAAGACGATCAGGTTGATGATCCGGTAGGAGGTGCCAAAGCGCGGGTGCGGGCGGCGAAACCAGGCGGCCAGGACCCCATCTTCCGAAACCCGGTTCAGCACACCGTTCGACCCGACGATGGCCGTGTTGACCGCTCCGGCCAGAATCAGGGCTCCCACCAAAACTACGAACCCGTGAAACACAATCTTGAGCGTCCAGGGCCCCACCACGTGCATCGCCAGGCCCCCGATCAGGTTCTCGTAAAAGTTCTTTCGCGCGTCGTCGGGGATGA
Source organism: uncultured Acidobacteriota bacterium (assembly GCA_964495535.1). Lineage (GTDB taxonomy): Bacteria > Acidobacteriota > Terriglobia > UBA7540 > UBA7540 > JALHUF01. The sequence continues at coordinate 2,171 of CAZBWJ010000002.1, forward strand.
TCATGACCGCGAAGAACGAAACCAGCGAAGTGAAGACCAGGCTGTAAATGAAGATCACCAAGCCGGTCTTCTTCAGGTTGGGCAACTTGGGATGCTCAATCTCGCGATAAACTTGCGCCAGTGATTCCTCGCCACTCATGGCCAGAATCGAGTGGCCAAGTCCGATGAGGATTCCGATGAGCCCGATGGTGTAAGGAAGCCGGCTGCCCTTGAGCCATCCCAGGGCCTCCGGAGCAAAATGCAGATTCTCTGGCCGGGGGAGAGGCGGGAGAGACGCGCCTCGAACCCAAAGCGTATACCCGCACCAGCCGATGATCAGCACCACCATGACCGTGGTGAGCTGCATGATGCGGAGCGCCTTCTCGCTCGACTCCGGGATCCCCTTGACGTTTTGCCACCAGAAATAGATAGTCACGAGCGCCGCAAAAGCGGCTGCCCCCAGGTTTTCGGGCACGGCCCAGGGAAGGTGCCCAAACGCCAGAAGCTGGTTCAGGAAACCCACCAGGTAATGCCCGGCGGAGACTCCGCTGATGGGCCCCGTAAGGACGTAGTCAAACATCAGGGCAGAGACGGAAACCTTGGCGAGCGTCCCGCCCATGGCTTCTTTGACTACCCGGTAGACGCCGCCTCGCACGAACATGCTGCAACTTTCTACGTAGATTGCCCGCACGGCGTAGGAGAACAGCATGACGCCGACGATGAACCAGGGCGCAGCCTTGCCCACGGCTTGCTCGGCGATGCCGCCGGCGTAAAACGCCGAGGAGGCAAGGTCGTTCAGGACGATGGCCGCCGCCCGCCAGAAGGAGATGAAGCTCAGCAGGGCGGTCGTGGCTACCAGAACCCGAGGCACGGAAGAGGCCGTGGTTTTGGGTTGTTCAGTTGGTGAACTAGCCATGGACGGTTCTACGAGCCACGCGGGTTACACGGCAGAATGGGATGCGCAGGCATCGGCGTCGAAATGCTCCTGCAATTCAAATCGTGATATGTTCGCACAACTCTCCGCGGAATTGAAGGGGATTCGCCCTGTGCACGCCCAGGGATGCGCGCCGCGCCGCGTTTTGTCCGCGCCGTCCGGCCCGGGCGGCGGAATACAAGCGCGGGCTGGATTCACACGGACCAGCCGACGCCACCGCGCCTCCAGGAATTGCATCCAAACAAATCAGGGCAAAATGACGGGGACTCGCGGGAGGATCCTGACAAGCATTGCTGGTTTTCTGCTCTGCCTGCTCGCGCCGGTCGGCATTGCGACAAGCGCCCGGGCCGCGGGGCAGCCGCCGCCACCGCAGGCGTCCGCGCCTGACCCGCTGGAGCTGGCGCTCGACCACCTGCGCAACCTGGAGTACGACGCCGCGCAGAAGGAAATCGAGGCATGGCTCCCTCAACACCCAAACGACCTGCGTGGTCTGAACTGCCTCGGCAACGTCATGCTCCAGCGCGAGATGTTCCGCCGCGAGCTGCTGGAGAGTCAGGTCTATGGCCCGCGTGGCGCTGCCTTCCGTGACGAGAAGGTTCCGCTTTCCGCGGGTTTCCAGCAAGAGCTTTTCGGCATTTTGGGGAAAGCGGAGGCGCTGGCTGACAGTCGATTGAAGCAGAATCCTCACGATGAAGAAGCCCTGTATTGGGGAGGTGTGGCTCACGTCACGCGCGCCATCTTCCGCCTGAGCCTGACCCGAGAGCACCTCGCCGCGCTCCGGGAGGCTAAGGAAGCTCGAAAATTGCACGTGCGACTCCTTGCCCTGAACCCTGGCTTTGTGGACGCTCTGCTGGTGGTCGGAACCTACGACTATGTGGTGGGCAGCCTCCCGTGGTACATGAAGGTCCTGGCTGCGCTGGTTGGATACCGCGGAGATCGGGCGCGGGGTCTCGAGGAAATCAAGCGCGTGAGCGAGCAAGGACATTGGGCTCGGGAAGACGCCAAGTCCTTCCTCGCCATCCTTTATTTCCGTGAGAAAAGGTATGCGGACGCCCTCGCGATTTTGCAGAGCCTCTCCCAAGCCTACCCGCGCAACTTTCTCCTTCCGCAGGAGATGGCGCGAGTGTACAAGGCTCAGGGTGATTGGCGGGCGGCTGCCGCAGCCTACAGCGCCATTCTCGCCAGGTACGCAGCGCACGCGCCCGGCTACGACAGGATTCCTCTCGCCAAGATTCTCTATCAGGCCGGCCAGGCGCGGGAGCAGCTTAGGGAGACGGAAGAAGCCCTTCGGCTTTACGAAGAGGCGGCGAAACTGGCCGAGAACGACCTGTATGCTTATCGAGCCGAGCTGGCCGCCGCCGGACTCTGCCTGCAACTGAACCGGCGCGCGGATGCCCAGCGCAAGTATGAACGCGTGGCCAGCGCTGTTCCGAACACCGACGAAGGGAAAGCGGCTCGTCGCTCGCTCAAGCAGCTTGAGGAAAGCCGGTAGGCGCTGCCTGAGGGGCCGGGGGGCGAGATTCACACTGGAGGAACACGGATGGGGAACGTGATGTTGGGGTTTGTCTTCTGTGGTCTGCCTTTCGCCGGCAAGGCTCGGGCAGCAGACAAACAGAAAGAGGAGATTCGTGCCGTCATCCTTAAGGCTATGGAGAACTGGTCGGCGCTCAACGCCGAGGCCAACGCGGCGTACTACACGTCGAGCGCGCGCGCGGTGTTCTTCGACTTCACGCCCATGCAGTACCTCGGCTGGGAGACATACAAGAACGAGATCAAGAAAGTCCAGGAATCGATCAAGGAGTTCAAGATCACCCTCAACGATGACCTGACCGTACACGTGGCGGGACAACTCGCTTGGGCGACGGCCACGTGGAAGATGGACTTCCTCTACCAGGACGGGAAGACCCGGCACCTCGAAGGCCGTTTGACAGAGGTGCTGGAAGAGCAAAAGGGCAAGTGGAAGATTGTTCACGAACACGCTTCCGTCCCAACGCCGGAATGAAGCGTCGTCAGTGGCGGGAATCGCCGGGATGCTAGCCGCGCGCTCAAGTGCGTCACGCAGCAATCGCGGGTCGGCCGATTCCAGGGGTCGCCGCAATGTCGGGGAAGGGAACTTGAACAGGAAGCGCCCGGCTTCCGGATTAGAGCCGTCAGCCGCCGCCGGAAGGGGCGCAGGTGGGCGTGGAACGGGTGCCGGCGCTGCTGGAACTGAAAGTGGAGAATTTCTGCTTGACCTGCTTTGAGCCACAATGTGGACAGGCAGGCGCCTGCTGGCTCTTCCCCAGAATCAGCTTCTCAAAGACCTTCCCGCATTTCGCGCAGACGTACTCGAAGATTGGCATGGCGGCCTGAGGTTACTCCTTGGGCTTGTCGTCCTCTTGAGGCCCCGACGGGGCCGGAGGCTTCACCGCTCAAGTGAAAAAGCGCGACGCGCCCGGAATGCGCGGCAATACGAAGAAGAACACAACCAGGAAGAGGACAAAAACCAGCACTCCATCCATGCACACATTATACCCCCGCCGCCCAATCTGTCACAGAGCCAGAAGGTCACTCGAGACCGCTGCCGCCCGGAACTGAGCCTTAGACCTCAGGGCCGGACGATGAGGGGCATGTCGTGCGTCCAGTCCGGCCAGCCGCGCAGTCTCAACCTCAGGTTGACCAGCCAGAGCAATTGCTGGTGCGCCGACATGAACGTCGTCGGCGCATTGGCGGGCACGCTCAGGCTGGTTTCCACGGTGATGGACTCGCCCCCCATCAGCCGCCGGTCCTGGGCGAAGGTGACGGGTTGCTCGGAGATGATGCACCGGCGGGTGTGGGTCTCATCACCGCTCTGCCAGTCCACGATTTCCATGCCGCGCAGGGTTGCGGTGGCTTCGCTAAGGTCGATATTGGCGCGCGGCTGGAAACGGATCGAGCAGGTCACGGCCTCGCCCGGACGCGCGATGCCGGGTGTGACCTGTGCTCCCACCGGGCCCAACTTTCTTTTGGCAATGATGGGGCGGAGCACCCAGAAGAGGAGCGCGACCGTTCCAGCCGCTAGCAGCAGCCAGACGATCAACCAACTCCACTCCTCCGGTCCCGGCGTAGGGGCGCGGCGGAAGACGTCGCGGACGATCAGGCCAATGACGAGAGAGAAAAGGAGGGAAAACACTCCGATGATAAGCCTGCAGCCCTGCGCCAGCGTTTGCCCGAACTGCATCAGCTTCTGGTGGGACCCGACTCCGCGGAACGCCGGCCCGAGGTTGAACCCCGGCGTTACCTCGGCCGCCACCAGCCGGAACCCTTCGTCGGTGCTCGCGTCGAGCGCGCCGGCAATCGCCGCTTGGGCGTGGAGGTGCCACTCCACGTTGAACAACTGGCCGTGGTAGGAGAGCGGACCAATCGGGGCAACGAATTCGAACGGGTAAGACGCAGTTTGACCCGCGCGCCACGCGCCGCTGAAAAGGACCTGTTCTTCCGGCTTGCCAAACGCATCCTCGCCGTGGCCGCGCGTGCGCCAGGCGCGAGTCAGAGTCAGCTTCTGGCACGCGCACTCTTCGCTGACGCTGACCTCGATTCGCCCCGTGACCTTTTCCCCAGCCGCGCAGGTGGGGTGGGGGCGATCCAGCACGATTTTGAGGGCACACTTGGACATGGCGGACCTC
>CAZBWJ010000002.1:6827-40230 GCA_964495535.1 uncultured Acidobacteriota bacterium
GGGGTGGGGGCGATCCAGCACGATTTTGAGGGCACACTTGGACATGGCGGACCTCACCAGATCAGGGGTGCAGTCGGAATCCGTGAGCTTTGCCGTACGGTCTATGTTTGACCTTTGCCATCCCACCTCCGCTTTGTTACTACAGGGCCGGCCAGAGCGATTCCCAGAGCTTGAATTCGTGGTGATAACCCGCTTCTTCGGCGCGCGTGAGTTTTCTTCCCGAGGCGACGTCCAAGGTCTCCTGGAAAATCTGGCGGCCCACTTCCTCGATGGTGGCGCTCTTCTCCAGGATGGTTCCCGCGTCGATGTCGATGTCGCCGTTCACGCGGGCGAGTTCCGGGTTCGAACCGATCTTCACCACCGGCCCGAGCGCGCTGCCAATGCTCGACCCGCGCCCCGTGGTAAACAGGGCCACCTGCGCGCCGCTCAGGAACAAGGCGGGCGTGCAAAGGTGGTCATATCCCGGCGTGTAGAGGACGTGAAGCCCCTTCCGCTCCCCCAACCACTCACCGTATTCAACCAAGTCTTCCACGACGGAGGTGCCACCCTTGGCTTTGGCCCCGCTGGACTTCAAGTAGATGTTGTAAAGACCCCCTTTGATGTTGCCTGGTGACGGGTTATCTCGAAAATCATCACCGAACTTTCTCACGTAGGACTCATAGCGCTTCACGGCTTGCATCAGCTTGCGTCCCACAGCGCGCGTACGGGCGCGCCGGACCAAGTCCAGCATGGCGGCGCCCTGGAGCTCCGGAATCTCCGGCAGGAAGACGGCCGCCCCGGCCTGCACGAACATATCGGCCGCGACGCCCACGGCGGGATTGGCGGTCACACCCGACCAACGATCGGAGCCTCCGCATTCGGTTCCCACCACCAGCTTCGACACCGAGGCCGGCTGTCGCTTAAACCGGTTGGCATATCGAAGCAGCTTCTCGACAACTTCCAGACCTCTCGCCACGGTCTGCCGGCTGCCGCCCAACTGCTGGATGGTCAGGTTCACGACGCGCCGGTCGTAATCCGGAACCGCGCTCTGAAAAATCGGCGCGGAACACTCCACACAGGTTTTGCCGCAGCCGAGATCGATGTAAACCGCCGCGCCCAGATTGGGGTGGCGCAGGATGTTGACGAGCAGTTGGTTCAGAATTTGCACGGCCCGCCCGTCGGGCATGCCGCAGCCGGATTCGTGAACGATGGGAACGACGCCGTCCACGTGGGGGAACTGGTCGCGCGTGTAGATTTCGCGCCTGGCGCGGGCCGCGATTTCGCGCGCCTCGCTGGAAGAGCACATTCCAGAAGTGACGACGCCCACGTAGTTCCGCGCCCCCACACTGCCCTCGGGACGGAGGTAGCCGTCGAAGGTCAGGGAAGCGAGTTGCGGGTCGAAGGGCGTGGGCGCGGGGTTGTCGCGGTAGCGCGCCCGCAGCCGGGGGAGCCGGTTCTCGAGATTGCTCGCGTCGATGGGATCGCCGGGCTCAACCGTACGCGAGGCGAGACCCGTAGGATCGCCCAAGGAAATGTACGTCTCCCCCTTGCGGATTTTCTTGAGGGCGAAGCTCTGGCCGCGCGGGATCTGACGCGAAATCACGATCCGCTCGCCGTGGTGCTGGAGTTTCGTGCCTTTCTCCAGCGAATCCACCGTGACCACGGCCACGTTGTCCTTTTCAGGCTTGACGATGATGGCGACATCTTCCAGATTCTTTATTGGCATCCTTCACCTGCTGTCGCGGCGGCCGGCGCCTGCCCCGACTGGGTCGGGGACCGCCGTCTTTTTCGGCATGGCTAAGGCCATGCCGTGACGAGTCACGAGGCAAACTCGCGACTCGGGTCATTATTCACTCCCGGCAAGTTCCGTCAATGAGAAACAGAAAAGTCATTTGCCCATCCGAGTATCCGATTGAAGATAAATGGGTTATCAGCTTATCTCGAAGGGTAGTATTTTCAACAACTTACCAGCTTTGTTTTCTTATCCCTAAAACCTATTGAATATAAACAACTTACCAGCTTTGGTCGAAAGGTTGTCGCTCCATTTGTTTTCAATAATATACCAGCTTCGTTCCGCGTCGTGAGATGCTATCTTATTGACACATAACAACTTACCAGCTTCGTTTTTCTTGCCTGCGTATTTATAGGCGCTCGGGGCATTGCCGGGTCATACTAAGTACTCCAAGGTGTCACCCGCCTTGCGTCGGCCTGCATTGGTTGCTGCTCCGCGCCCGGCCTCACCGTCGCCGGGCTCCTCCTTTCCCAGCATTGTAGTCTAGCACACTTGCCTCTTGAAGTCAACGGAAAAATCCGCGCGGGGCAGGCGCCCCGTGCTACGTGAGTAGCGCGGCGCTACCGGCGGTTCTGCACATGGAATCCGCTTGGCTGGTCTGTCGCCGCAGCGGCCCAAACCCCGGCGAGTCTGCGCCCCGCGATGTACGTTTCCGATTTCGCAGCAGTTCAAGCCTTGACGGACCCGGCCTATGAGGTTAGCCTAAGCGTTTGCGTAGATATTCGTTGATCCCACCACCAAACGATGGAAGGGCAGGGGCGACCGCTCCGCGGCTCGCCTTGGCGGCAACTTACTCCTTGCCCGGTCAGGTTCGAGGGCCACGGCGGCAAGCTCTCCCGGACAACTGGCTGAACAGGCTGATTTGTTTAAGAGTATCCCCACGAGAGTCCTCGTCAAGGAAGAGCCGAGCTTGAAAGAAGAACCCAGGCTGTTCTCACCCGGCAATGTTCTGCCGTTTGTTCTAGTGACGGCGTTGTTCCTGTTCTGGGGCATTCCCAGCAACCTGAACGACATCCTCATCAAACAGTTCATGAAGTCGTTCGAGATCACCCGCTTCAAGGCCGGCCTGATCCAGTCGGCGTATTACATGGGGTATTTCCTCCTCTCGATGCCCGCCGCGCTGATCATGCGCAAGTACAGTTACAAGACCGGGTTGGTCATCGGGCTGTTGCTGTACAGCGCCGGAACGTTTCTTTTTTGGCCGGCGGCCATCGTCCGGGACTACGGGTTCTTCCTTTTCGCGCTTTTTGTGGTCGCCAGCGGGGCGGCGTTCCTGGAAACCGGAGCGAACCCGTTCATTGCCGTACTGGGCGACCCGCGGACTTCGGAGCGGCGGCTGAATTTCTCCCAGGCCTTCAATCCGGTTGGAGCGGTAACCGGAGTCCTGCTGGGAACTGTTTTCATCTTCTCGGGAATCGAGCTGAACGGGGTCGAAATCAGCGCCCTAAGAGCCGCGGGGGAATACGACGCGTATCTGCAGCACGAGACGATGCGAGTGGTCACGCCGTATCTCGTCATCGGCAGCGTGATCTTCATCTGGGCGCTGCTCCTTTTGAAAACGAAGTTCCCGAAAGTCGCAGAAGAGGCGCACTCGGGGGCCGAACGAGCGCAGGGCCGGTTCCTGGATCTGTTCAAGTATCGTCACTTCGTCCTGGGTGTCCTGGCTCAGTTCTTCTACGTCGGCGCCCAGGTAGGAACCTGGAGCTACTACATCCAGTATGTGCAGGACTACACGCGTCAACCGGAAAAGATGGCGGGCTATTTTCTGACCGGGACGCTCGTCGCCTTCGGCGTGGGCAGGTTTACGGCCACCTACTTAATGAAATACGTTTCGCCGAGCAAGCTGATGGGCGTCTACGGGGTCATTAATTGCGTGCTGGTAGCAATTGGCGTGCTGCTACCCGGCTGGCTCGGCGTCGGGGCCCTCTTCCTGACCAGTTTCTTCATGTCCCTGATGTTCCCGACGATTTTTGCGTTGGGGATCAAAGAGCTGGGGCCGAATACGAAGCTGGGGGGATCGCTGATGGTGATGGCGATCATCGGCGGCGCCGTGTTTCCCCCCGTCGAGGGACTGATCTTCCAGGCGACCAGGAGCATGGCCATGGCGATGGCGGTTCTCCTGGTCTGTTATGCATTCATAACGCACTATGCCTTCATCGGCTCCAAGGTGCGAATTCCCCCTCCCGCACGATAAGCATTCAGGGTTCCAGCCTTCATGTCTCCAGCGAGCGCGCTCAGTGAGGATTCTGCGTCTTGCCACAGAGGGCAGACCGCCCTTTGCTGCCCGCAACGGAGGGCGTAGCCACGGTGAGTGTTTCCCCTCGCCGTGGGTTCTTTCCCACGCGAAAGGCCAGCAAACCCACGGCGCAAAGAACCGCAGCGTGGCTACAGGACTTTCACTCTGACCCGGCGGAAGAGTCTGCGTGCAGCTTCAAGGTCCAGGCGGTCTGTCCGGGTTTCGAGGGCCTTGGCGGTGCCCGCGGCACACGCCCAGCGCAGGGCTTCCGGCCAGGCGGTGCCTTTCTCTCTCGAGACCAGAAGCGCGGCGGTAAAGGCGTCGCCCGAGCCGGCGGAGCTTCGCATCCGGACGGCAGGTGGCAGGATGCGCCATCCGGCGCCACTCGTCATGGCCATTGCGCCCTGTGCGCCCAACGTGCACACGGCCAACTCCACACCCTCGGCTAGCAGTCGGCGGAGAGCCATTGCCAGCGCCGGCTCGGTGGAGATTGGCTCGCCGAAAGTGGCCTGAAGTTCGTCCCGGTTCAACTTCACCACCTGCGGGCTTGCCGCCAGCGCCAGGGCCAAGGCGCGACCTCGCGAATCGATCAGCACCGGGATCCCGCAGGCGTGAGCCAGCTTGGTGAAACGCCGGTAGAGCAGCGCAGAGCATCCCGGGGGAAGGCTGCCGCCGAGAGCAAGCCAGGAACTCTTCGGCAGCCAGCGCGCCAAGCGTCCTTCCAGGTCGCGTGCGTGGGCGCGGGTCACCCGCAGCGTTTCTGGCAAGAGCCAGGTCTGGCCGTGGCCTTTCTGGTCGACGACGACGATGATGCGACGCGTCTCGCCCCGCGCGGAGCTCAGGTCGGCGCGCACGCCGCGCTCGCGGAGGAGCCGGGCAAGATGCCGTCCGTTCTCGCCCGCGGCGAAGCCGAGCGAAACCGAGCGCGCGCCAAAATCCACGGCGAAGGCCGACACCAAGTTGCCTTTGCCGCCGATGCACTCGGCCTCGGCGCGCGCGTTCAGCCGGGCGCCTGGTACGTAGTGCGCGACCTCATAGACGTGGTCCAGTGCCGTGTTGGGAGTGACGGTGAGGATCACAGCAGCGAGTCAAAGGTCGAGAGTCGAAAGTCGAAGGTCGAAAAAGGAAAAGTCACCATCGAGAATCCACAATCCCAAATCCCAAATGCAGGCCCCCAGAGGCCAAGTTCCTCAGCGATCCAGAAGCGGACTGCTGAGCAAGCGACCTAGCAGATACGCCTGGGCGTTGGTCTCGATACGCTCCAAGGTGTCGAAGGCGTCGTCGAGGTCTCGGCCGACCACTACGATCCCGTGCTGGGGGACCAGCGTCGCAATGCCGTGTTTCTCCAGTGCCGCTTTCTGCGGTTCCAGCGCCTCCACCACCAACCGCGCCAGCTCGGCGCTGTGGGCCTTGGCCGGTCGTGTGAGGCCGATGGTGCCGAATTTCTGCGTGTGCTCGAGGACAGGCGGAATCGGTTTACCCGCGGCGACGAAAGCCATCAGGTATCCGGCCTGCGCGTGGATGATGCCCCCGGCGCCCTGGAAGGCGTTGTAGATCCCCAAGTGGAATTGCCACTCGCGTGTTCGGCGGTCGGGGCCTTCGATAACGTTCCCCCTGAGGTCCAGCGCCACCACGTCCTTTGCCTCGATCTGCCATTGCTGCTTGCTGCCGGCGTGCGCCGGGGACATGAAAACCCGATCGCCCTGGCGCAGGCTGAGGTTGCCGCCGCTCGAGTCGGTCAGGTGGCGGGAAAAGACCAGCCGAGCAATGTGTACCAGATGTTCGCGCGGGTCCTTGGGCAAGGGAGTTTCCTGGACTCAGGAATACCGGCTGCCTATCTTCGGCTGTGGCTGTGGCACTGTCAAGCGCTCTAGGCTGCGGCTGTGCAGCCGCCACAAACTTATATGAGTTCGCCGCGCAGCACCGTGACCGCCTGCCCTCCGAGAATGACGCGATCGCCTTTGACTCGCACGCGCACTACGCCGCCCCGCGCCGAGGCCTGATAGGCAACGAACCCCTCTTTCCTCATTCGCTTTCTCCAGAAAGGGCCGAGGCAACAGTGCGCGGAGCCAGTGACAGGGTCCTCGTTGATTCCCGCAGCGGGTGCGAAGAAGCGCGAGACGAAATCGAATTCAGGCGTGCTTGCCACGCTGGTGACGACAACTCCGCGAACTGGCAGGGTGGCAAGCAGAGTGAAATCCGGCTTCAGGGCGCGGACGGTCGCTTCGGAGTCCACCTCGACGAGGTAATCGAAGCGGTTTCTGCCCACGTACTTCATGGGGACGTCCAAGGCGCGCCCCAGATTCGCAGGCGGGTCAGCCGGTTCTTCCGGCGTGGCAGGGAAATCCATCTCGATCCAGTCGCCACGCCGCTCGGCGATGAGGAGTCCGCTGCGGGTATGGAAGCGTGCCGGCTCGTCGGGCCTCAGATGTCCCGACTGCCACAGGACGTGGGCGCTGGCCAGGGTCGCGTGCCCGCAGAGGTCGATCTCCACCGCCGGCGTGAACCAGCGGAGGCTGTAACCGTCGTCTTGCGGGGCGAGGAATGCCGTTTCCGACAAGTTCATCTCGCGCGCTACGTCCTGCATCCAGCGCTCCTCGCGCGGCGTGGGCAGTAGGCAAACTGCTGCGGGATTGCCCGTGAAGGGCTTGTCCGTGAAGGCGTCCACCTGGATGAGCGTGAGCCCCATGAGTTGTTCCTCCCTGCATGATGCTTGCGGTCGCCGCACTTGCTGGCTGCTGGCCTGCGAACTCCTGCCAGCTTCAGAGCCGCAGGGTACCACATGGAGCCATCAACTGGCCTGCTTCCTGAGTGGCCTGGACACGCGATGGCACCCGAGTCGAAAGCTCAGTTGGATTGGCTGCGGCAGACTCGACCGGCAACCTAGGTTCATCGTGGCGCTCGAAGTGGATCCCACTTTCTGGCCGGCTAGCCTGGAATTGGAGCGCGGCCCCCTGTCGCGCGCTTTGAGCGCCGAAGGTGGGCGGTATTGCCTGGGGAATAGCGCGACCTCCCTGGCAAGGGCAAGTTGTCTTCACCGCCAGCCCGGAGGCGTGTTTCCCATTCCCAAGCGGGCGCAAATCGGCTATAAGTCACACGCGGCGCCGCGGGGGCTGCGTCAGGAAGTCCAGGTTCTGGAAAAGAAGTTATTGAGCCCTCCCAGGTGAATTTGAGAACCCCCAGTCCGCTTTCAGCCGGCCCTCCCACCCTGCGGGTTCTGGGAATCCTCTTCTTTTCGTCGGGCGCCTCGAGCCTGATTTTCGAGACGATCTTCACGCGCCTGCTCACCTACACCTTCGGGAACACGGCCCACGCCGTCAGCACGGTGCTCGCGGCCTTCCTGGGCGGTCTGGCCTTGGGCGCGTATTTGTTCGGCCGCTGGGTGGACCGCCGCCCGCCCTCTTTGTGGATCTATGGAGGGTTGGAGCTGCTGGTCGGAATCTATTGTCTTTTCATTCCCCAATTGTTCTCCCTGCTCACCCAGACTTATGTAGTGCTCTACCACCGGTTCCACTTGGGCCCCACGGCACTGACTTCGGTCCGATTGGGACTGGCGGCCGTGGTTATCCTCCTGCCCACGGTGCTCATGGGTGGCACGCTGCCCGCACTCGCCCGCTACGTCTCGTCCCAGCGGCGCGACTTCGAAGCGGACGTGAGCCGCCTGTACGGCTGGAACACCCTGGGCGCGGCCCTCGGGACACTCACCTCCACCTACCTGCTGATGCCATTCTTGGGCGTCCGCGGCACCATCGGGCTGGCCTGCGCGGTCAACTTCAGCATCTTCTTCTGTGTTGCCTTCCTGGCCAGGCGACCTGTTCCGGTGCTAGACGAGGCGGAGGTTCCCGGTGCGGCGGCCGCATCGTTCGAATCGGCCCCCTCACGGACACAGACCGTAGTGCTTATCTTCGGCGCTTTCACCACCGGTGCCGTCGCCCTGGCGTATGAGGTTATCTGGACTCATGTCCTGGCCTTCCTGATCGGCAACACGGTGTACGCCTTTGGCGTGATGCTCTTTACCATGCTCTGCGGCCTGGGGCTGGGCGCCCAAATTGTGGCTCGCCGCTTGCCTCGGCCAGAGCTTTGGGCGCGGGCGCTGGCCGGGTCGCAGCTCTTTCTCGCCCTGGCGATTTTCTGCTCCGTGCCGCTCTGGAACCGCATTCCCGACGTTTTCGCCCAGGGCCTCACGAAAGCCTTTGAATTCGACCTCCTGAGCATTGCCTTCCTGTTGCTCCTCCGGATGGGGTACGTGGGCTGGAGAATCTGTCGTCGCCCTGCCACTTCGAAATTTCCGTGGTCCCGGGCGGTTGAGTTGGGAGCAGAGATCGTGCTCCTCGCAGGCATCATGACTGCAGATACGACGTTTCTGTGGAAATACGAGACGACGTATTTTGTTTCCGGAGAATTACTCCGGTTTTTCTGTGCCTTCTACCTGCTCATCATTCCGTCGTTGCTGCTCGGATTGAGCTTCCCCCTGCTGCTCAATCTGGTCAGTCACCACGCCAGGCGGGTGGGCGGCAGTGTGGGTGGCATCTATGCCGCCAACACGCTCGGGGCCATCCTGGGATCGGTGCTGACCGGCTTCGTGGTGCTCCCGCGCTGGGGCTCGCTCGCCGGTCTTCGCGCCTCCGCCACGGCGAATCTGATGCTGGGGCTGGTTTTCGCGTTGTGGCTGGTGCCGATCCGCCGGGCGCTGAGACTCGTCCTCGTCATGGTGGTGGCCTCGCTGGCCTTGTTGTTCTGGGCGCGGCAGACTGACTGGGACGCCCGCCGCATGTCGCGCGGCTCCTATGTGTATTTCGATAGTGGCTGGCCGATCGACCGAGTGCTGTATCTCCGGGAAGACGTGCAGGGCGGCCTGACCTCGGTCATCCAGGTGGGCCCGACGCGCATTCTGCTCTCCAACGGAAAGTTCCAGGGCAACAATTCGGGAGAGAGGGGCGCGCAAATCCGCTTTGCGTTGATTCCCATCCTTTTCACCCGCGAGTTCGAGAAAGCCCTGGTAATTGGCCTGGGAACCGGCAACACGCTGCGCACCGTGGCGAGCTTTCCTTTCCGCCAAATTGACACGGTGGAGATTGCGCCGCACATCGTGGAGGCGGCGCGGCTGTGGTTCGAGGACGTCAGCGGACGGGTCTTCGACCGCGACCCGCGCGTCCGCCTGCACGTGGCGGATGGACGCAACTTCCTCCTGCTTTCCCGCGAACGCTACGACCTGATTACCATCGAAATTAGTTCCATCTGGATCAGCGGCGAGGCGGACCTCTACAACCAGGAGTTCTACGAGCTTTGCCGGGCGCGCCTGAAGGAGCAGGGGGTGCTCCAGCAGTGGGTGCAGATCCACCACATGCGCACGCAGGATTTCCTGGTGATTCTCAACACCGCCGCCCGCGTCTTCCCGCACGTGGCGTTCTTTCTGGGGCCTGAGCAGGGGGTGCTGATCGCCTCGGCTTCACCTTTGGAGTGCGACTATCGGCAGATGGAGACCTTTGACGCCGACCCGAAGGTCCAAGAAGAGCTGGCCCTCATCAACACCCCGAGCCTGACCGCCCTGCTGGGGGAGCTGACGTTGTATGGCGAATCCCTGCGGCAGGCACTGTCGTTTCTGCCGCGACTCAGCGGACAGGCGGCGGACTTTGCCTCGACCGATTTTCGGCCTTACCTGGAGTACCAGACGCCGAAGGGAAACACCCTGCCGTACAACACCGTCTCGCGCAACGTCAACTTCCTGCAGCGCCTGCGCGCCGCCGAACCGGTCCCGCCGGACGTGCCGATACGCAATCTGCCTTCGGAGAACGAGAAGAACCTGGTTCTGGGCTATGCGGCGGCGCAGCGAGGGGAGCTCCACGCCGCGCTGGAATACTTGCGGCGGGTGGAAGGCCCGGCCTGCGCTCGCGCCCAAGCTGAAGTAGCTCGAATTGAGTCCGGCACACGCCGACAGGTGCCGTGACGTGGCTAGGCGGCCGCGTCGTCGCAGCCTTCAGTGTAGCGGGTCCGGCAACCCGCTTCACGCCCGACCGCATACTCGAAATTGCCCCCCTGGTCTGCGAGAGGAGCCGCGAGATTTCCTTCCGCCTCGGCTCCCGAGCTGGCGCGCACGCTGCTTCGTCTGGTGCGGAATGGCCTTTCAACTCTAACGAGAAGAATGACGATGAGTGGGGATTGGGCCAGTCATTGTGCGCGGGTCACAGGAGGGGGCTGAGAACTCAGCCGGGGCGGCAACGGCGAAAGTACGCCCCCTGCGGTGGCTGCTGCCCACACCCAGTGGAACCCCGGAACGCAGGAGCCGTTAGGACGGCACCGGCACGGCAAGTCTGGGTTGACGCGCCGATACGCGGCGCCTCTTACTGGCCTTCCGCCCCTTTGCGGGCCTCTTCCGATTCGTACACGACTCTGCGCCCGGTTTTGGTTTCGAGGGCGCGCATGAAGTCGCGTGTGGCACCTCGGGGAAGATAAAAGACGCAGTTGCGCGTCCCTCCGGGACGGTCGGCAACGACAAAGCTGAGGAAGAGCTTTCTCTTTGCCCCGGGGACTCCAAAAACCTCTACCATGACGGACCGGCGAGACAACGAGACATAGGTCGTCTTGACCTCGGAATAGAGAACCTTCCAGTTGCCCTTCTCCCAGGTGAACTGCAAGATCTCCGCGTCGCCCGCATCCAGTTTCCCTGGTTTGTTCTTGGGCAACTCCTCCACGCGACCCTGGTAATACGCCGCGTCAATGCTCGTCTGCGCCTGAGCGAGCGTGGCCACAAGGAGGAGCACACTCCCCAAGGCAATCAGGCTTCCGGCGCGCTGCATGGTTATCCTCCTTCCCCAGCCGAGCGTGGCGCGCTCGGCTGGGAGCAAGACGGGCTGTGAATCGGTCTGGCTAGTCTCGGACGACGGATTCTACCCCTGCCTCCTTCAAGAAGGACATCAGCTTGTTGCCGAACTGCACATCCCAAATGTCAACCTTGAAGTCCTTCTTCGTCCACTTCGCTATCAGGGCTGTGATGGGCTGCTTGAAGATGAACTTCACGGAGAGGCGCTCTGGGTAGTAGTCCATGAAGCCCCTGGAAGCGGAGTAGAACTTATACTCGACACGCGCAACGTTGGAGAGTTCAGTCTCAAAGGCGTCGTTGCTCGATCCCAGCCCCGGCATGGCACGGATATACCGATAGGCAAGCCGCTTGCCATCCGACACGATGTAACCCATGCAGATGCGCTTGGCGAAGTGGTCGTGAACAGCAAACGATCCCACAGCCTTGAAGCCGTTGTCATAGTAGAAGCTGTTGTTTGCAAGAGCAGGCTGTGACTCGATGATCTTGACCATTTCCTCCACCGGCATCGCCTTCTTTTCTTCCGGCGCCGCCCCTTCTTCCTGGGCGAGGGCGGGAAGAGCCAATGCGAGTGCCAAAAACACAAAGCTAAGGAACAACTTCGAGCCTCTTGGCATGGCGACCTCCTCCTTGGTCAATCAGTGTGTGGGCAAACCTAGAAGAAATCCTCTTCCGCCGCTTGGCGGATAATTGTTTTTTGGAGGCTACGAGAAGTGTAATGCTAAGTCAAGAGACAAATTCCTTCCAGGGGAAGGCGGCAGGCAAGATCCGACAACGGCAGAACTCTGACTGGCTGGACGCATCCGCTCAGTTGAACTCACAACACAAGGCAGCAGGGCGCGCACGCCGCGAGCACGCCCCGCAGTTCAATTCCCGGAAGCAGGCTCCAGCCTGTTGTGCCCGCCGGTGGACTCATCCACGATGGCGCGTTTCAGCTTGTGGTTAAAGATGTTCTTTTCCGCCGTGATGTAGTCGGCCCGCGGTCCAATGTAGATCCCGACGTGTTGAGTGGCCCGCTCGGGTGGCCGGGTTTCGCGGATGGTATTGCCCACGAAGGTGAGGTGCTGGGTGGCGCCCTCGATGCGCACGCCGTAGCCGGGGGCGTCGGGCCGGCCATTGTCCTCAATCGTGTTCTCGCGGAACGTATTGCGGTGGCCGGCGTTGATCTCGGACTCGTCGCGGAAATAGACTCCGGCCTTGCCATTCCCACTCAGCAGGTTCCCGACGAAGGTGTTGTCCGTATCCTTGTGGCCGATGGAGATGCCGTTGCCGACGTTCCCCCAGCACTGGTTCCGCTCGAAGATGCCGTTCTGCACGCGCCAGCAGAGGAACAGACCATCTTCCCCATTATCGTGGCTGCGGTTGTGGCGGACCTGAGCCCGGAGCGCGCCAGTGCCAAGGTGAATGCCCAAAAGGGCGTTGCCATAAGCCTCGCAGTTCTCGATCACCGGACCCTCGACGAACTGGGTGCTGATACCGTCTCCCGGGTAATTGCGCGCCCGGCAGTTGCGAACGGTCACGTTCTTGGAGTGAAAGAAATAGATGCCACCTGCCTGGCAGCCGTCGAGGACTTCGCTATCGGCGCGGCCGCCCTCTACCGTGAGGGCCTCCACGCGAACGTTGTTCACCTCGTATCCTGCGACGAGGGGAAACGTGTTGAACACTTCACCGGCTTCTTCCACCGAGTAGTCCGTGTGGAGAAAATGGTCGAAGTGGAGCGTCTGCCCGTCAATACGTACGATGGTCCGTACACTCGGAGTCCAGCCGGAACGGTGCGACTTGTCCACGATCGTGACGCCCATGCCGGGCGCAAAGCCACGCGCATCCTCGATAGTGGCGACGAATTCGCCGTAGTCCGCGTCGAGTTTCAATCTGCTTCTAACGCCCGGGGCCTTCTTGAGGATGGTTTTGTCTGCCCCCTCGCCTTTCAGCGACACGTGGCTGGCCAGGCGGACGGAATTGGCGAGCGTGTATGTACCCGCCATGATGAGGACAGTGCCCCTACCCGCCGCGGCCACGCGGTCAATGGCCTGCTGGATCGCGCGGTTATCGGTGCCGACCACATCCGCGTCCGCGGGACCTACGGTGACAGTTAT
Source organism: uncultured Acidobacteriota bacterium (assembly GCA_964495535.1). Classification (GTDB taxonomy): domain Bacteria; phylum Acidobacteriota; class Terriglobia; order UBA7540; family UBA7540; genus JALHUF01. The sequence goes on from CAZBWJ010000002.1 coordinate 19,748, forward strand.
GGAGCGCCCCTGTCCACCGTCAGGGAGCGCAGGCGCGACGGTTGAAGGCAGCAACAGGCCTGCACCCAGGACAAAAAGAAACACGAATTTTGATTTCCCGCGCCGCATAGCGGGACCTCCGAGGCGTGAGGTTTGTCAGGCGTCAGCGAGAGGATTATAGCCTGGAGTGCCGCAACCTGCTCCAGGTAGTCGCGCGCTTGGCTCAAAGTGCTGATGGTCGTTCGCCCCGGGCCCGGCAACGCTTTGAACATGCCAGGCCGAGGCTCCAGCGACCGGCCTTCAACGGGACCCTTCTTTCGCTGAGGTGAAGGGCAATTCGCGGTCGAACTAGGTGGCGCGGAGGTGACACCCCGGCGCGCGGGATAGTGGCGCCATCCGTAGCGCACACCATTCCAAGCAGCCTGTCCGCGCCGCGCGAAGCATTCACTTCTTGGGGCTGGCTTGCTGCGTCCTTTTCTATCGAGTCCGCGGCACGCAGCGCAGCGTGAAGGTGGCTTGGTCGGAAAGCCCCGTGGACGGCCACAGGATGCGTAACCGCACATGGCCGTTGTAATGGGAGCGAGCACTGCTGCTGCCCAACGTCCAACTATCGCGGACGGTGTGTGCCGACGGACTGGTGAAGACAGTGGTGGCCGGAGGTCTATGCCTACCGTCACTATGGAACCATCGGTATTTCACGCGGCCCGGACGGTCCACGGTGATGACGCCGGTAAATCTGAACATCTTTGGACAGGGGCCGTCATATTCGGCAGGTTCGGCTTGAGCGGTCACACCTGTGACGTGCGCGGCTTTCTGCGCTGAAGCAGGCCACGCGCAGAGCACAGCAAGCAGTGCGAAGATGGCGGTATATGCAAAGACCTTTCTTGCCATGGCTGTCTCTCCTCCCTCAGCCTCAAAGTGGTTCAAGGCCGCAGAGCATTTTGACTGGTTCGCCTTCAACCGTTTCTGGGCCCCAGTATATAGGTTCCCTGAAGCCTGTCAATTGGAGCGTGTTCGTCACCGTGTGTCGACGAGACAGAAGGGGGCGGCGGCTGAGACGGCTTATTCCATCGAGCTTGTCATTCTTGTGCTACAGCGCAGCATGTGGTGGTAAATTGTCTGCCGGAGGACGACCGTGCAACGGGTATTGTGGGGTTTTCTGATCGTCGGATTTCTGGTGGGAGAAGCCCACGCCGCCGAGTCCTACCTGCCTCCGCACGAGGTGGGGAAGCTGGAGAGGGTCGAGAAGCGTGGGAACTTCGTCGTCTTCCACGCCCAACGGGCATCGGTGCGGGTGAACTTCATCTCTGATTCCATCGTGCGGATTTTCGTGGACCCATACCGGCGATTTGAAGATCGACCTTCGGCCAAGTCCGTTTTCGACGGCGCCAAGTACCAGGCGGCGATTTCTGTCGCCTTGGAGGAAGCACCTTCTGCCGTGGTAATGAAAAGCAACCGCCTCCGACTGAGGGTGGAGAAGGCCGATCCGTTGCGGTTTGTGTTTGAGGGTCCGGACGGAACCCGTCTGACGCGCATCGTTAAGGGAGTGTTCGTAGGCGGGATTCATTCGGACTACAACCGAGTCCGGTTCGAGATCGCCCCCGACGAGCAGTTCTATGGCCTGGGAGAGCGGTTCCACAGTTTCAATCACCGGGGCAGGGAGATTACCCTTCGCAACGTGGACGTCATCAACCAGCCGCAGGACTATAACTACTTCAGCATCCCCTTCTTCCTGAGCAGTCGGGGGTACGGCATCTTCTATAACAACACCTGGGACACCACGTTTCGCTTTGGCAGCGAGAACCGTGACGAGCTTTCCTTCGAGTCCCCCGGCCCGAATTGCGATTTCTTTTTCATCTATGGCCCGGCGCCGCGCCAGACGCTGGCCGGATACCTCTACCTGACCGGTTGCCCGCCTATGCTGCCGCGCTACGCGCTGGGGCTCTGGATGGGGGACTTCCCTTACGAGAGCCAGGAGCGGATTCCTCGCATCGGGCAGGAATTCATCGACCAGCAGTTGCCCTGGGACAATTTCTATCTTGACTACGAATGGGCCAATACTTTTTTCGACTTCGAGTTCAGGCCGGCGACAACGCCACATCCTGAGGATCTGGCTGCCTGGTTCCGTCACCATCACCGCCAACTGGCCTTGATCGAAACGCCGTTTGTCAACGCTGAGTGCCCCCTCTATGCCTCAGCGCTGGAACGGAAGCTCTTCTGCGATCCCTTCAGCGCCTGGTGGCACACACCCACCCACTCCGGGCAGATTGATTTCTCGCATCCCGAAGCCGCGCGCTGGTGGTGGCAGCTTCACGAACCGCTGGTGAAGAGGGGAGTCACCTTTTTCGTTACCGACGACGGCGAGTTCACCCGAGCGAAAGCGCTCACTTCTGACGGTGTCGGCGGGGGCGAACTCCACAACTATTACAGCCTGCTCTACGCTCGGGGCATGTTCGAGGAGATGGAGAGATCTTCAAACCTGCGAGGCTTCATCTGCTCGCGCGCGGGATTTGCCGGCTCCCAGAAGTATGGGACCTTCTTCGCCGGCGACCAGGATACCGAGTATCGCAACCTGCAGAAGGTCACGCGCGCGGTGTTGTCCTCCGGTTTGTCGGGGATGCCGCTGCTGCGCACGGACCTCGCGGGACTCTTCGGCGAACTGGACCCGCAGAGCTACGCGCGATTCACGCAAGCGCAGGCGCTCCATCCGATGCTGATGTTGTTCACCTACATCCCGTCCAACGTCTCGTCCAACGCCTATGCGGGCAAGCTTGACCGGCGGCCGTGGACTTACGGCGATCAATGTCTCCAAAACTTCCGCAAGCACCTCCAGCTCCGGCACAGCCTGGTGCCTTATCTCTACACGCTGGCGGCAGAAGCGCACGCAGCAGGCACGCCCCTGCTGCGGCCGCTGCTCTTTGAGTATCCGGAGGACCCGGCGAGCTGGGGGGTCGAGGATGAGTACTTGGTGGGCTCAAACCTGCTTGTGGCGCCGGTGATGACCAAGGACACTCTCTCTCGCGCGGTCTACCTGCCTGCCGGAAGCGAGTGGGTGGATTTCTGGTCGGACCGCGTCTATGCCGGCGGCCAAACCATTGCCTACGACGCGCCCCTGGCGGTGCTGCCCCTGCTGGTCCGCTGCGGCGCCATCCTGCCCTTTCAAGATCCGCTTTTGACGCTGGTTGACCATCCCTATCCCGAGCTGACTTGGCGGATCTATCCTTCCTCCCGCGCCGAGCGGTTTGTGCTTTACGAAGATGACGGGCTATCGCAGGACTACAAGCAGGGAAAGGCCGTCCACACCGAGGTGAGCGCCACGGGCGGCGCGACCCTGGAAATTCGCATTCGCACCGACGGCGAGCGCGATCGGAAGCACCTACTGGAAGTCCACCTGTTGGCAGAGGGGCCGCGGACCGCAACCGTCGCGGGCAAGAAGATCAGAATTCAGGATGCGTGGCGAGCAAAACTCTCGCCCGGCACGACGGCAGCCGTCTGGGATGAAACCCGCAAGACCCTCACCGTGGTGCTCCCGCGGCTGCCCGAAGAGGAAGTCGTTATCCGCGCCGAGTGACTCTGTCGAGAACGCGGGAAGAGGACCGGCGGCGGGAGGCCTTGCCCCACAAGCCTGCCGGCCGGCAACTGCTGCCGCTGCCGCGATACTTGACGCCGCCACCCCCGCGACGCAGCGTGCGGAACTTCGCCGTTGGAGGCAGGCATGCGCAAGACGCGATTTATGACCATGCTCTTTTTGGTTTGGTCAATTGCCTTTTTCTTTGTCCCTGAGTTTCGGCAAGGCCTCGAGGCCCCCATCCTTGCAGTGAGCATTAGTGTGGGGAGCACAGACTTGCTGAGGGACGCCGGAACCGTGCCGCGCAGGGCGCTTGATGAATTTGCCCGGACTGCCGAGCAGCAAGGCGACGCGCGGACGTTGGCGTTCGTGGCGCTGCGCCACCCTAACGCGCAGGAGGTAGCGCGACTGGCTGAGCGAGCCGTTGCCCTGGATCCGCAGTTGACCTGGATCTACTACTCGCTGCTGGTTTCCGACCCGGCGAATCCCTCGGCGGAACAATGGATTTCGCGCCTGGAGGCGTGGGACCCGGAGAACGCCATTCCCCATCTGATGCGTGGCGAACAAATCAGAGTGAGAGCGGGTGACAGATGGCCGAAGGTCCACCGCTTGGATGAACTTGCCAAGGAGACTGCCTGGCGTGAGGCCTTGCAGAAGGCTTTTGCGGCCCCGCGGTACGACTCGTACGCAGCCCGGCGGTTTGAATTGGAACGGTCCTGGCTCCGCCAACACGGGCTAGTCAGGCCTGCCGTTGTGCTCTGGTCTGTTGCTAGCTACCCGATTCCGAACATGATCAATATCCGCACTTACGGGAACCTGCTCGAAAAGAAGCTAGCCCAGGAGGCCGAACAGGCGGACCGCGCTCAGGAAGGTTTGAGCTACTGTTGGACGATCGCCCACATGGGCGAACGCATGCAGTTGTACAGCCTGTCGCTGCTGGAGAAAGCGATTGGCAGTGGCTTGCAGATCCAGGCCTACGAGCATCTCCTTCCTCTTCTGCGCCAGGGAGGCCGGGCCGACGAAGCTGCAACGGTTGAGTACGCGCTGCGGGCGCTGCGCCAACGTCAGGACATCTTCCGCGAGAAGGATCCTCTGGCCCAGAGCAGCAACTACAACTGGGCAACCCTGCTGGTGCACCTTTTCGCTGGGCTTGTCGTGGCGTTCGGTTTCCTCACGGTTCTCTGTGTGGTCTATGTCAACGCCAAGCGCTGGGTGCGCCCGGGGAAAAAGGGGCGACTCTACAACCTGCTTACCGTGGCCGAGAACTACATGCCGGTTCTCCTATTCCTGGCCTGCTTGGGCCTCTACTCCAGCTACTATCCCTTTGCCCGCAACTTCCAGCACTACATGGCAGCGACCGGCGAGATTCACGACTTTGAAGCACTTTTCACCAACGTTGTCCCCGCCTTTGGCATTCTGCCGGGCAACGTCGAGCTGGGAGTTGGAGACCCGTTTCGCCCCTATGCATGGTATGCGCTCGTAGGCCTGCTGCTGGTTGTGCTGGCGGCGATCCCGTGGCGGCGCGGTGAGTATCCGAAGGGGGTTTCGATCGAGGAGCACGGCGACAGCGAGGGTTAACCTTCCGGTTCGGACCGATGATGCGCGGAAGCTGAGCTGTCTGGCTGGGAGGCAGGGATTCGAACCCCGATACGCAGATCCAGAGTCTGCAGTCCTACCGTTAGACGACCTCCCAGTGAAGAGGCTCTTCTACAAGTAACTGTGCGTGGCGTCTCCTGTCAAGCTTTCGTTTCGGATCTGGCAGGGGTGAAGACGACACAGACGAAGGAATAGCCGTGGGTGCTCTAGAAGAGGCGGAAGGTGACTTCGACCATGACCCGCACGGGCACGGGGACGCCGTTGCGCGTGCCGGGCTTGAATTTCCAGGTGTGAATCGTCTCCAACGCTTTTTCGTCCAAGCCCAATCCCAGCGGTTTCACGACCCGCGCGTCAGCCACGCTGCCCTGAGTATCAACGATAATTAAGAGCACCACGGTGCCCTGGTACTTCGCCTTGCGCGCCTCTTCTGAGTAAGGGGGCTCCGGTTTGTAAATGGGAATCGGCGCGGTAACGCCTCCGCCGACACTATAGGCGCCGCCACCGAATCCACCGCCTTCGCCGGGGCCGAGGCCGCCACCCCTGCCTGACCCAATGCCGGTTCCCTCACCGCTGCCAATCCCGCCGCCGAATCCCGGCCCGCTCGACGGTTGCCCCAGAACACCCTGGGGGTCTCCCCAAGGGGCGTTCATCGCCATCTGGGGCAGTTTCAGTTCGGGCGGACCCAATAAGGTCGGCTGGACTGCCAGCTTGGGATTAAGGTTCGGGAGCACGGCCATGGGAGGAGCAAGCTGCTGCTGGGCGAACTTGGGAATTGCGCCTTTGGATGCGGGCGTCGGGGAGCGGTCGCCACCGCCTCCGCCCCCACCCATCTTCTCGTCAGGCCCGGTAAGCTGGCCGAGGTAGGGCGAAATATCCACTAAGCTGTACTTGGTAGCAGCTTTCACGGGGGTCAGCATTCGCCCGATCGCAAACGGCAGGACCAGGGCCGCCAATGCCACCGCATGCACCAGAAGGGAGTTGACCCAGGAGGCTGGCTGCTGCGGGTAGTCCTGCCAGATGTTCGGAACCTCGATCGGCTGAGAGGTCAGCGGAACGGGCGGCGCCTTGGGCTTCTCAAACAGAGCCCGGAACAGGTCAGGAAGGTCGCGGTACCAAGGGCGCATTTCGGTCACGGGGAGCCTTGCCTCGCCCCGATAGTATTTCTGCGGCACCGTGATCTTGGGCTCGCGCCACAAGTCGCGGATCTGACGGAAGGCAGAAACGAAAACGTTGGGAGTTTCGACAAAGGTGAGTTGGTAAACCGGCTCGGGCAGCTTGGTTTGGCCCGCAGTCGGCTGCTCCAACCCAACTCCGACGTGAAGATCGCTAGACGGCATCTATCAAGATTCCTGGCTGCCCCACACCACCCCGCGGCCCGGGCGGGTCAATCCGCGTCTCCCTCTCCATGATGTGCCCCGGGGCAAGGGAGTTGCCTCCGAACGGGAGATCTTTCTGAGTCATCGCGGCCAAATTCCGCGGCCTTCTCCAATTACTTTACCACATCCCGCCCGGGGGCCGTGAGGCAAAATCAGCTCCCATGGCCCGGCGGTCTCCCTCCTTCTTTGACGCGACAGACTCGGCGCAAGTTGCGAGGAATTTCACGGCTTGGCGCCCTTTGAAATCCCCTTGAGATTCTTGCCGTTACGGCGCAAGGTGTGCTACTTTGCTGAGTTCCCGATCGGCTGCGCTTGCCCGACAGTGGGATATAGATGCGGGCGGACGGCGCGATCTTGAAACCCATGGGCAAGAAAGCGGTAGAGGCAGAAGTAGCAGCGAAGCCGAAAGCTGACCGTGGCGTTCTGGTGCGGCTCTGCGTGGCGGCATGGCTGATTCCAGGCTTCGGTCACCTGCTTCTCGGCCGCAAATCGCGGGCGCTGGTCCTGTTCGCATCCATCCTCTGCATGTTCCTGCTCGGCATCGTCATGCAGGGCAAGCTCTTTTCAGTGCATTCCCCTTCGTACCTGCAAACGCTCGGCTTTTTCGGCGAGATGTGCGTGGGTGTAGCTATGCCCGCCGCCCTGTTCTTCGGCTACTCAGGCGGCGACCCGTATTTCGTGAGTTCCGATTTTGGCACGGCTTTTCTGGTGGCCGCCGGGATGCTCAACGTGCTGACAGTTCTCGACGCTTGCGACATTGCTTTGGGACGCAAACCCTGAAGAACAGTGACCAGTGACGGGTAGAAGCGACCAGGGTGGCCCTTGCCACTCGTCACTTCTAACTTGTCACTGCCTTTGCATATGGCGCTTTCACACTTCTCTGCAATGCTGCTTTTCGCATTCCTGGTCTCCGTGGTTTTCGGAGTCCTCAGCAAAGACACACCCCGCGAACAGTTGATCTATGGCGCCAAGGTCTTTGGCGCTTTCGTTGGCATAGCCATCCTGCTGGGGTGGATCATGTATCCTGTGCCGTGGTGATTGAGCCATCGGGTAAGGTTGTGGCCGGTTGAACTCACGCCTCCGTACCTGAACGACTTCACTTTGAAATTGCCGTGACGCAATATGCGGGAGGGCCGAGCGCGGCGGGGATTGGATTAGGCGAGTTTCTGTGACGCCTTGACTTGGCTCAGGCGCGGCCTTAGAGTAGGCACCACTTGTAGTCAGTTTCGTCCGCACAGCGGCAGTCCCGCTGAGGGACCCTGCGCGATAGCAATGCGGAGGCCATCGTCATGATTCTGCTCGCGGGAGTTGGGCCTTTTATCACCTTTCTTGCCATTGCGGCCTTTGGGTTTGTGTTCCTGCTGGCCAGCGCCGTCTTTGGCGATTTGTTCGAGCACGGAGATTTTGATCACGATACGGATGTCCACGGCGGCGGGCCCAGCGTTCTGAGCGGCCGCGTCATGAGCGTATTTGTGACGGCGTTCGGGGCCTTTGGCGCCATCGGGACTCATCTGGGTTATGGCGTCGGGCCCAGCACGGCGATGGGCTTCGGAGGCGGGATAGCCTTCGCGGCGGTGATATATCTGTTCGCGAGCTTCCTGTACAGCCAGCAGGCCACGAGCCATGTCCGAGTGAGTGACTTGGTGGGGTGCACGGGTGAGGTCAGTGTAGCCATTCCCAAGGGCGGCTTGGGGCAGGTCCGTTGCACGCTGGGTGATACGGTCGTCGAGAAAATCGCCCGCGCCAAGGACAACGAGGAAATTCCGGCGAACACGCTGGTGAAGATTGAAGAGATTGTCGGCGAGACCGTAATAGTTCGGCGCGCCGAATGATTCTGTGCAGGTCCGAACCACCCTGGGGCAGAGACCTGCAACCAGCCGGCACAGGTAACTGAGAGGAGAAAACATGCCGTTTCAACCATTCGTCATCTTCCTGGCGGCAATTGCGGCTATTGCGCTGCTCATTGCGATATCGCGGTTTGCCAAGAACTACATCAAGGTGCCGCCCAACGCCGTAGCCATCATCAGTGGCCGCAAGCACCGGCAGCCGGACGGCAGTGTAAAGGGCTACCGCATGGTGGTGGGAGGCGCAGCCTTCAAATGGCCACTGCTCGAACAGGTGGATTACCTCCGGCTGAACGTCTTCACTATCCCGCTCGAAATCAAACGGGCTTACACGCTGAAGGGCGTGCCGATCTCGGTGAAAGCGGTGGCCAACGTCAAGATCAAGGGCGACAACATATCCTTGTCCGCGGCCGCCGAACGCTTCCTCGGCATGCCCCCCGAGCAGATCCAGCGGGTCATCTTCCAAACCCTGGAAGGCCACCTGCGGTCCATTCTCGGCACATTGACCGTGGAGGAAGTCAACAGCGATCGCGCCAGCTTCGCGCAAAAGTTGACTTCGGAAGCTGCTGTTGACTTGCAACGGATGGGCATTGGCGTGGACGTCCTGACGGTTCAGGAAATCAGCGATGAGGAAGGCTACCTCGATGCCCTCGGCAAGAAGCGGACGGCGGAAGTGAAGCGCGACGGAACTATCGGCGAAGCCGAGGCGACGCGTGACGCCAAGATCAAATCTGCCCTGGCCATGCAGGAAGGCGAAAAGGCGAAGTTTGATGCCGATGCCAATATCGCTGCGGCCCAGCGTGACTTCCAGGTGAAGCAGGCGCAGTTTCAGGCTGAGGTAGAGACGGAGAAGGCGCGGGCCGCCCAGGCCGGCCCGCTTTCGGAAGCGAAAGCGAAGCAGGCCGTCGTGGCCGAGGAAGTGCGGATCGATAAGGCACGAACCCAGGAACAGATCTCCGTCCAGGAGCAGGAAATCCAGCGCAAGCAGAAGGAATTGGAAGCCACCGTCGTGCGGCCGGCGGAGGCCGAGCGGCAAGCCGCCATTCTCCGCGCCGAGGCGAAAAAGCAAGCGTCCATCCTGGAAGCCGAAGGCCAGAAGTCGGCCCAGATCGCCCTGGCCGACGCCCAGCAGACGAAGCTCAGACAGGAAGGGTTGGGCCGCGCCGCCGCGGTGGAAGCCGAAGGTCGCGCCGAGGCTGCCAAGGTTGAGGCTATCGGCTTGGCGCAGGCCCGTGCCATCGAGGCCCAGGGCGTCGCCGAAGCGCAGGCTATCCTGAAGAAAGCTGAAGCCTGGCAGCAGTTCAATGACGCGGCCAAACTCCAAACCATCTTGGAGAAGCTCCCGAGTGTCTTGCAGGCTTCGGCGGGAATCTTCGGAGCCGTCGCGGCGCCGCTGGGGAACATTGACAAGGTCGTGGTCATCGAGCAGGGCGGCGGGGGAGACAGCGGCGGAACCGGCGGCATTGGGCGCATCGCCCGCACGGGGCCGGCGCTGGTCTTCAGTCTGCTCCAGCAATTGCAGGCACTGGGGCTGGATATTCCCACTGTGCTTTCGCAGCTCAGCGGCGAGGGCGGGAGGCTACCCGCGGCGCCAAAGCCGGCCGCAGAAGCCCCGGCAGCAAAAGCCCCTGCCAGCGGGACCGAGGGTAAGGCGAAGTAGCCGTTAGCTAGGAGTCAGGAGTCAGAAGGTAGAAGGAACTCCCTAGCGGGTTAAGGTGTGAGGATAAGCTGCGGGACGCCGCCGGTTGGGAACTGACCACTGACAACGGGCAACTGACAACCGTCGCGCTGTTGCTTTCTGCTCAAGCGTGGACGCCGACCGTGGGATGAAGAGCATGTCTTCCTATCAAGCCTCGTCGAAAGTTAACCGCGCCAAGACGGATGTTCTCGTTGTCCATTGCAGCGACCATCGCTTTCAGGCTGGGCTTTATGAGTTCTTGAACCTGAGCCTGAACCTCAACGAGAACTACGACCTCCTGGTCATTCCCGGTGGGCCGCAGTGCCTGACGCTGGTCGAATACCTGCCGAAATTCTCCTGGGCAAGCTTGAAGTGGTTTCGGTTCCTGGTGGAAGAGCATGAGCTCAAGCGCTTGATTCTGATTGCCCACGAGGACTGCGGTTGGTATAAAGCACTGCCTTTTCACCTGCACGAGTCATCCGAGCCGCGTCGCCGTCAGGAAGAAGACTTGCGGCGCGTGAAGCGGGCACTGGCAAAGGATTTCCCGGAACTGCACCTCGAGCTCTATTATGCCGGCTGGGACGTGAACGACCGGATCACCATCGAGCCCATTTCAGCCTGATGCCCACCAATCTCCAGATTGCCTATAACGGCGCCATGGTCCTGCTGATGGGCCTCCTTATCGGGCTCGAACGGGAGCACTCCCAGGCCGAGGACGAGCCGCTGTTCGCCGGGGTGCGCACGTTCCCTCTCATCACACTGATTGGGTTTGTGTCTGGCCTGGTGGCGAGGGTGGGGTCGGCGTGGGTGTTGCCCGTGGCGCTGGCCGGGGTGGGCGCCATGGCGGTGGCGTCTTACACAGTCAAGGCCCGCGGCCCGCATCGGGGCGCAACCACAGAGTTCGTGGCGCTTCTGGCCTTCGTCCTGGGAGCGCTCACGGCGTTTGATTACCTGATTCCCGCCGCCACCTTTGCCGTCGTAACCACGCTCATCCTCTCCATGAAGGCGCCGCTGCACCAGTTGGCGGAGAAGATTCAGAAAGATGAGATCTTTGCCATCCTGAAATTCGGGATTGTCACCGTTATTGTGCTGCCTCTGCTGCCCAACCGCGCTTTCGGGCCTTTCGAGGTTCTCAATCCTCGCCTGATATGGTGGCTGGTGGTCCTGATTTCGGCCATCAGCATGGTGGGTTATGTCTTGATGCGTTTCTGGGGGGCGCGGCAAGGGATCGCGGTGACAGGGTTCTTGGGCGGGCTGGCCTCCAGCACGGCTGTGACCTTTGGCCTGGCGCGGAAAGCCCGCGACGCCGAGGCTTCCACGGCGCGATATTTCGCGCTCGGTATCGTCATCGCTTCGACCATTATGTTCGCGCGCGTGCTGTTCCTGGCCTCGGTGATCTACCCGGCGCTGGGTTGGTCGCTGGCGTTGCCTATCGCTGTCCCGGCGATGCTGGGCGTCGTCCTGGGCCTCGTTCTATGGAGGAAGAAAGAGAGCCAGGCGGAGGCAAAGCTCGAGGTGAAAAACCCGATGGAGCTTGGCCAGGCGCTCCAGTTCGGCCTGCTATTTGCCGTGGTGCTTTTTGGGGCGAGAGCAGCGCACTTCTACTTTGGCTCGGCGGGCGTCTATGTGGCGAGCGCGTTAGCAGGGCTGACCGACGTGGACGCTATCACGGTCTCTGCCGCGCGCTTGGCTATGGACCATGTTCTCTCTCCCAGTACAGCCAACGCCTCGATTCTCCTGGCCTGCGCCACCAACACCCTGGTGAAAGGGGGCATCGCCCTGGTGATTGGCGGCCGGCCGCTTCGACCCATCATCGGCCCGATTTTCCTCGCCCTTTTCCTAGTTTCCCTGGCGGCGTGCCTGGTGGTCGCCGTGCTGTAAATGCCATCCGCCGCCGCGAACTGTCTGCTGGAGAACGTCGCGAATGACTCTCTCGCCGCGTTTCGAAGAAGCCCTGATCTATGCCGCTCGCCTCCATGGCAGCCAACTCCGCAAAGGTGGGAGCATTCCTTACGTCGCGCATTTGCTCGGGGTGGCCAGCATCGCCCTCCAGTACGGCGCGAATGAGGAGGAAGCCATCGCTGCCTTGCTCCACGACGCGGTTGAAGATCAGGGCGGGGCAACCACCCGCGAGGAGATCCGTCGCCGCTTCGGAGACAAGGTTGCCGAGATCGTGGACGGCTGCACCGACGCGGATTCCTTCCCGAAACCGCCCTGGAAGCGTCGGAAGGAGGCGTACGTCGCTCATATCCGCAAAGCCCCGGCGTCGGTGCGCCTGGTCTCGGCCTGCGACAAGTTGCAGAACGCGCGGGCCATTCTTGCCGACTATCGGGCCTTGGGAGATTCGCTGTGGCGGCGGTTTAGCGGAGGGAAGGACGGAACCCTGTGGTACTACCGCGCGCTGGTTCAGGCTTTCCGCGAGGCGGGCACCAGCCCCCTCATCGAAGAATTGGCTCGCGTTGTCTCCGAGATTGAACGCCTCGCGTCCGCTCAGTCAAACTGATTTGCAGTCCAGGGCATACCCTCGCTTGCGTTCCCACCAAATCAAAACGGGAGTCAGTCAGTGCTTATCGGCAGTCACTCCCGGCCCGTCGTCGGTGCGGAACGGCGAGGCGGGCAGACCGGCACGGTTATACAGACTGCACTCCGGGTAGTCCGCCCACGCATAACGGACGGCCACGGGATGCGGCACCTTGTCACTGCGAACCACGACGGTGTTCCCCTCGATGCGGGCTTCGGCCGAAACGAACTTGCGATCTTCGCCAGCAATTTCAAAGCCTTTCAAAGCCTTGCCGCCCTTGGCCACGAGACCACCGAGCGCGTGCTTGAATCGCAGGCGGATTTTGTCGCCCTCGACGTTTTTCGACTCGTAGATAGGCCCGGAATAGGTCACGTCCTTCCCGTAGGCGATTGCTTGAGCGGCCAGGGCCAGACGGCGGCCGACTTCTTGCTTGTTCCTTGGATGGATGTCGTAAGGGTCGCCGATGTCCGCCGCGACGGCCATTCCGGTTTTGGGGAGCGACAAGGTCATTAGTTGCGCCTCGCGCAGTTCGGCCCATGAGGTCTTGGGTGCCGACTTCTGCATGAAGCCGGCGAGTTGCACAAACAGGAAAGGGAAGTCACCCTGGCCCCAAACGCGTCGCCAATCCTGAATCATGACCGGAAACAGTTTTCGATACTGGTAGGCCCGCTCAGCGTTCGATTCGCCCTGGTACCAGATGGCACCCCGAATCCCATAAGGAACGAGCGGCGCGATCATCCCGTTGAAAAGCCCGGCGGCGCGCCACGGACTGCTGCGGGGGTCGGCGGGGAACGGCGGAGCCGGTGGCGCTGGCCTCCCTTCAGCGTCTGCCTTCAGGGAAGCCTGATGCCACTCGTCCAACTCCTGACGGAACTTCTCCAGGGATTTGGGATAGTCGGCAAGTTTTTGCTCCCAGTCCTTGACAATCGAGGTCAGCTCTGGTTCGGCCGCTAGCGCGGCGGCACGCGTCCACGCTTCCGCCGGTGTGCCGCCCCACGAACTGTGGATCAAACCGATCGGGACGCCCAGCGCCTTGTAGAGTTCCCTGGCGAAGAAGAATCCAGCGGCGGTGAGCTCCCCTGCGGCCTGCGGACTGGCCGCGACCCACTGGCCTTGGGTGTCATCCTGCGGCTGGCCGGCGACCGCTCTCTTGACGTTAAACTGGCGGATCATGGGGAAATTCGCCGCGGCGATTTCCTGCTCGCCGTTGAGAACCCCTCCCCAAGCGCGCGGGCTATTACCGACAGCCATTGTCATGTTGGATTGCCCCGAGCAGATCCAGACTTCGCCAACGATCACGTTGTGGAGCGTGAGCGTGTTCTTGCCAGAGATGGTCATCTGAAAAGGGCCGCCGGTCGTCAGTGGACTAAGCTCAACCTTCCACCGCCCTTGGTTATCGGCACTGCTGGTCGCCCGCTGATCTGCCAACGTGACCGTCACTTGCTCTCCGGGATCGGCCCAGCCCCAGATGGGCACCTTCGCCTCGCGCTGAAGCACCATGTTGTCGCTAAACAACTGGGGCACCCGCACGTCGGCGCGGGCTGCCGCTGCGGCGAAAAAGAACCAGCTCAACACGCCAACCAGCAACTTCGAAGTGGTCATGCGCATATCTTGGTGCTCCTCATCGTCTCCGGGCCAAGAATCGTATGACATACCGCCGTTCAGCGGCGGGCATGTTATCAAGGGCCACTGTGAACAGGCAAGGGCGATGTAGTTGAGAACACGTAGACAGAGGTGAAGAGCCCGGAATCAAGAATCAAAGGTCGAGAGGAAGACGGCAAAGCCTGGGGGCGCAACTCGCGTATGGCGCTTATGTGCAGCCAGAGGGCGCGCACGACTGAAGACTGTCTGGTGTTGGCTCCGAACTGAAGTGTGGAGCCGGCGAAGGGAATCGAACCCCCGACCTACGGTTTACGAAACCGTTGCTCTACCGACTGAGCTACGCCGGCCCCCTGAAACGAAAATGCTCACCCAGCAAAGTCAGCGTCACCGCCAAAATCCTGGGTGAGCATTTCCAGAGGAGAATAGAATGGCGGACGCGCCCCGCCAGACTAAGCTCCTTGTCAGTCTAGAAAATCGATATGTCGATGTCAAGGGAATTCTCGGGAATTTTTTAGTCACCTAAGCCTAGTGTTATCAATGAGTTGCATGGGTTTCTAAAGGGAAAATCAGAAAGTCGCGATTTCCTTTGGAAACTGGCCGATGCATTCTGTAAACAGTTGAAAATACAGTATTTAGTTTAGCTCAGATTGAGTCGGATGATGGTCTCATGGTTGGGGTCGGCCCACTCCCAGCGGGGGAACAGTTTCGTGGCCGCGCGCCGAGAAAGGAAGATCAAGATTCCTCCTCCGAGTCCGAAACCGGCAATGATGAAAGAGAGCAGCAGGTTGGCCAGAACCAAGTCGATTACTTGCAGCGTGAACGATTTGGCGCCGGGATAGCGCTCATTCCAACTCACATTCGACGTAATCTGAAACTGATCCATCAGTTGTTTCGCCGCCGTCGCTGAGCCGGACTTCAGCACCAGGATGACGAATGACCCAGTCCGTCTTCCGTAGATTGACCCTGCGCCTCGCTCCTGATTGACTCCCAGGAAACTCTCCATGGCTCCAAATCGGACGCGAGCAATCTGGGGCGTGGGGTAATTGAGAGCCAACACTGTAGCGCGCACCCGCCCGGCCATGTACTCTGCAACCTGGGCCTCGGCGCCCTGCGGGAAGCCTATCAGCTCGTGGCGAAACTCAGGCAACACGCGGCGCGCGGCCTCCAATCCGAGCAAATACTTCTCCGACCTCGGGATCAACCCCTGGATAGGCAAGGCAGCGGGTACTCCGGCCAGGTCTTCGGGGGAGGGCCGGGTACCGCCAATGTAGATGAGGAGGGCGGCGAAGTTGTTGTCAGAAATCTGCGAGTCGGCCGCTCGCGCCGCCCGAATGAAGAATCGCCCTCTTGCCATGAGCGCACCCTCGGATCCCATCAGGGTGAGCGCCATGCCCTTGGCCGGCTGCATAGCTTCCGTCTGATAGTAGGTGAGCAGGCCATAGGCGGCAGAAGTGTCCACGGCCTCTTCGATCAGAACCTCGGCGGTTTGGGGGCCTAGGTGATAGGTACGGTGGACGATTGTCCTCACTCCGTACTCGCGCTCGATGGCGGGGTCGCCACCCCACTGACGGACGGCATCCACATCCAGGGGCTGGGATTTCACCAGATGCCAGTTCGCCGCGGGAATCAGGGGAATGACCGTGCGCTCCTGTGCCCTCAGCACCCAGGGAACCGCCAGCAGGGCAAGCATGAGCGCGAATTGCCTGGCCGATGGGCGTGCCATCAGGTATCAGGATATCAGAAATCGGAGAGTGCGGCGGGAGAGGATTGCCCGGCGGACGTTCCCTCACGCGCGCTGCTGAGCTGCGCCGGCTGCGCGACCTTGACGCCTCCGAGGTTGCTCACATAGCGGGCGATGCCGCGATAGAGCGCGTCAGCAATTCTCGCCCGATGCTCCGGCCGTTTCAGCAGGCGTTCGTCCTGGGGATTGGTGAGAAAGGATATCTCGGCTAAGACGGACGGCATGTTGGCGCCGATCAACACTACGAACGGGGCCTTTTTAACGCCGCGGTTCTTCTGCTCCCCGCTGAACTTCCTCAGCCGCGAAAAGATCTCTCGCTGGATCTGCGTGGCGAAATCCTGCGACTCCTCAATTTTCTCCGTCAGGGCAATCTTCTTGATTAAGTCCTGAAGTTGGTGGACGGATTCCTGGGTGGTGGCGTTTTCTCGGGCCGCCACCTCCAGGGCCTCCGGGTTCGAGGTGAAGTTCAGGTAGTAGGTTTCGATCCCCCGCGCCCGCCGGTCCCGGCTGGCGTTGGCGTGAATGGAGATAAAAAGATCGGCGGCCTTCTCGTTGGCGATGGCGGTCCGCTCTTCGAGCGGGATGAACGTGTCATCGGTGCGCGTCAGGATCACTTCGGCGCCGGTCTTCTCTTCCAGCACCTTCCTCAATCGGACCGCCACGTCCAGCACCAAATCCTTTTCGTACAGCCCGGCGGGCCCAATGGTTCCCGTGTCGTGGCCTCCGTGGCCCGGGTCGATCACGATGCGCGCGATTTTCAGACCCAGCGCCCGGGTGAGCGTGCGCGCGCCTGACTCGGTGGGAGCCGGAGGCTTGATCGGGGTCACGCGCTCAGCCGGGCCGACGACTCCGGGCTCCTCCCTCCGTGCTCCCGACGACGCGAGCGGAGGAAGCTTGACCGTGGCGGTTTCCTTCTGCTCGCTTGCGCCGGTGGACTTCGCGCCGCCAGCCTCGGCAACGATACCTGTCGCTCCCTTAGTGGGCTGGCTCGCCGCCGTTGCTCCGGAGTCTTCCGCCGGGGCAGGTTTGGAGCCCAGCGGAGGCGCGGTTGGCTTCTTGGCAGCCGCCCGCAGCGTCTCCTCAGCGGCGGGTGTTGCTGTCGCTTTGGCGGGTTTGGGCGCGGCCGCCTTTTCCGCCACCCGCGACGCTCGGCCGTTGATGTCAATGACCAGGCGGAAGGGATTGGGAAGCGTAAAGATGGAATAGTCCTCGATCTTCTCCACGTCCAATACGACGCGCGTGACGGTGGGCAGGTACTGACCAATGCGGATCTGACGCAGGAACCCGTCTTCCACGGGGAAGGTCTTGCGCACCAGCGCGGAGCTCAGGCGCGACTCGGCAAGGTCAAGGACGATGCGGTCAGGATTAGGCAAGCGGTTGCTTTCGAACTTCACTTCGCCTTCCACGTTGATCACAATGCGGGAGTAGCTAGGGCCCACCCAGCGCCGGATCTCCGTGACTTCTGGCAGACGGCCAGCCCGGCGCTTCTCCAGCTTGGCCAACCGGCTGGCCTCGCGTTCCGCGAGCAGCCGATCGATCTGTCTGACCTTCGCCTGAGCTTCGGCGGCCTTGGAGGAGCGGGGATACTTGGCGAGGAATTCCCGGAAGGCCTGGCGTGCTTCCTCAGGGCTATCAAGGGCAGAGCGGGAGACCTCGCCAATGGTGAACAAGGCATCACGTGACAAGCCGCTGTGGGGATACTGGGCGATGAGGTAGCGGTAAGCATCGATTGCGGCGCGGTGGTAGTCGTCGCTCGAAAAGCGCTCGCCCATCTCCGCGTAGAGTTCGGCAATGGACTGGAGTGCCACCGGCGCCTTGCCGTAGGCCGGATCGGCTTGGTGCACGGCGCGGAAGGCCCGAATCACTTTCTCGTAATCCGACCTCTGCCGCGCCTTCTCGGGCCGCGAGGCCAGCGCCGCCCGCAGGCGGGCAGCGCTCTCATACGCGGCGCGCGCCCGTGATCGCCGCGAGGCGGCAGCAGCCGAGGAAGAAACTGCAGAGAAGACCAGCAGGCTGGCTAAGAGGAAGGCACCACAGATTCGGATATCTCGCTTGGTCAACCTCAACCGTTCAATCTCCGCTGGCCTCCGGACATAACCGGGTCTGTTCAAGCTCGGCGCCGTCGGCGGACGGCATCGCGGACTAGCTAGAATTCATAGCCATTGGTGAAGTGCACCACGCCCTGCGCATCCACGTACCGATAGATGGGAGCCTTAGGTGGCTCCTTTGGCTTTAGCTTATTCTCGCCTGTCATCGGAGCGCCGTACAGGTCGGCAACTTTCCGCACGTAGTCACGCGTCTCCGTGTAATAGGGGATTCCGCCTTGGCGGAGGACGGAATTCTCCCCCGCGTTGTAGGCCGCTAGCGCCAGCGACAAGTCGCCGCCGAAGAGATCAAGCAAGTACTTCAGGTAGGTGACCCCGGCTTCGATGTTTTGCTTGGGGTCGAATGGGTTCTTAACGCCAAAGCGCATGGCTGTAGCGGGAATCAACTGCATCAATCCCATGGCGCCTTTGTTGGAGACGGCGTCGGGGTGGTAGTCTGATTCGATTTGGATGATGGCGTGGACCAGGTTTGGGTCCACCTGCACCTGGTTGGCGGCCTGCCGGACCAGGCGATCGATTTCTGGGGGAGGCAAGGACGAGGTATCTGCGCGGATGGCGCGGAACCCGCGGGCCGTCCGGCGGTTGTTTAGAGATTCCGGGTCCCCGACGTTGATATAGACCTTGTGCCCGTGCTCGTCTACCACTGCCACGATCTGGTCCGCCCGCGCTGGCCGGGCGGCGACGAGCATCCAGGCGAGGGCTGACCCGCACGTCAGCGCGATGAGGGCGACTTTGGTGTGCCTATACATCGACCTCCGGCCCCGGCTTCCCGGGGTGTTGACCCCATCCCCTCTCGCTCTGTTGCCCCTCGACCCAATCCTGCCGGCCCAATTGTCCGCTCGCGGGATCGCGGCTGGCGCGCGCGTGACTTTCCCCCCGGGCCGGGCGCAGTCGTGCACAACTCACCTTATTATAACACCAAAATCAAGTCAGGAGTCAGAAGGAAAGGGACAATAATCGAAAATCGGAAGGCAGACGGTACGCGGTGGACGGGTAAGGCACCCGCCAGGCGGTGTCAGTTGTCCATGGTCAGTTGGCGCAGTCCTTCTGACTCCTGACTTCTGACTCCTGCTTTTTACCCTTTGCGCTTGGCCTGCTCCGCGACCGCTTTCGCGGCGCGCGCGACTGCCTCAGGGTCGCCCAAGTAGTAATGCCGGAGGGGCTTGAGATCGTCGTCGAGCTCGTAAATCAGCGGGATGCCCGTGGGGATATTCAACTCCACGATGTCGTGGTCGGAGATGTTGTCCAGGTATTTGACGAGGCCGCGCAAGCTGTTTCCGTGCGCGGACACAATCACGCGCTTGCCGGAGCGCACGGTTGGGGCAATGGTCTCATGCCAGTAGGGAAGGGTTCGGGCCACCGTATCCTTCAGACACTCGGTGAGCGGAACCTCTTCGGGTTGCAGGTCGGCATAGCGTGGGTCGCGGCCGGGGTAGCGGGGGTCGTCGGGAGTCAAGGCCGGCGGCGGGATGTCGTAGCTGCGACGCCAGATCTTCACCTGCGCCGCGCCGTACTTCTCTGCGGTCTGCGCCTTGTTGAGCCCTTGTAAGGCCCCATAGTGCCGCTCGTTCAGCCGCCAACTGTTGTAAACAGGAATCCACATCAGGTCCATTTCATCCAGAGCGATCCACAGCGTCCGGATGGCGCGCTTCAATACGGAGGTGTAAGCGAGGTCGAACGTGTAGCCTTCCTTCAGCAGAACCTTACCCGCCTCATGTGCTTCCTGAACCCCCTTTTCGCTGAGGTCCACGTCCGTCCACCCCGTAAACAGATTCTCCTTGTTCCAGGTGCTCTCGCCGTGCCGGAGTAGGACCAACTTATGCATGAGTGCAGTTCCTCCCCTAGAACAATCTGGCCATTCCAGTCCAACTTCCTATTATGTGCGGCGCTTGAGTAGAGGCCGCGCCGGGATTCCGCTCAATCGACAACCGGCAATCTGCAATCGACAATCTTCAATCGTCTTACAGCATCTTCTCGACGATGGACGGAACCGCACGCAGGGATTCGTCCAACTTGGCGGGGTTCCTGCCGCCGGCTTCGGCCAGGTCTTTGCGGCCGCCGCCCGTGCCTTCGACGATGGCCGCAGCCGCCTTTACGATCTTGCTGGCATCCAGCCGCTTGGTGAGGTCGCTCGAAACGGCGGCGACGAGGCTGACTTTCTCGTCGGCGACGGCGCCGAGGACGATGACTCCGGAACCGAGCCGCGGCCGGAGGTTATCCACCATCTGCCGCATCGCGGCGCGGTCTGTGGCTTCGACGCGCGCCACAATCACGCGCACGCCCTTCACTTCCATGGCGTTTTCCACCAGGTCGCCCGCCTGCGCCGCAGCGTGCTTCATCTGCTGGGATTCCAATTGTTTGCGGAGCTTCTTTTCGGATTCCGTCAGTTTCTCGACGGCTTGCAGCAGGTCATCAGGTTTTGCCCGCAGCGTTTCCGCGAGTAGCGCCAGCGTCTGGCTGGCCTCTCGAAGAT
>CAZBWJ010000002.1:40330-69842 GCA_964495535.1 uncultured Acidobacteriota bacterium
GCACCTTGTCTGCGTATTTCTCGCCAAACAGCGCCATGGCGCCGGAATTGACCGCAGCGTCGAGCTCCAGCTCCTGGGTCTCGACAGTCTCGTTCGCCAAAACGCGCTCGTTCACGAGGTCTTCAATGTCCAGCAGATCCTGCTCGTCGAGCGCCGCGTAATGCGTGAAGTCAAACCGCAGCCGGTCCGGGGCCACCAGCGACCCGGCCTGCTTCACATGCGTCCCGAGCGTCTTGCGCAGCGCCGCGTGGAGCAGGTGAGTAGCGGTGTGATTGCGCCGAATCGAGTCCCGCCGCTCGCCATCGACAACAGCCGTCACGACATCATCTACATGCAGTCCTTCGCCGCCCCGCACCACAGCTTTATGCGCGATCACACCGCTCGCCGGAGAATATGTATCGCTGATGTGGGCGATTTTGGAGCCATCTGGAGATAGCAAGAGCCCCGCATCGCCCACTTGCCCGCCCGCTTGGGCGTAGAACGGCGTGCGGTTAAGAATGATTTCGCCTTCTTCGCCTTTGCGCAGCTCGTACTTACTTCGACCGTCTTGGATGATGCCATAGACTACGCAATCGCTCGACTCCGTTTGTTTGTACCCAACGAACTCAGAATGCCGTGCCGGTTGAATCTTCACCCCTCCCTGGGGAAGCGGCACGCTAAACATCCCGGCGCTAAGGGACTGATAGACACGATTAGGGGTATACCTGGCAGCACCCTTCCAAGACGCCCGCGCCCGCTCCCGCTGGCGCTGCATTTCGGCCTCATAGCCTTCGCGGTCAACGGTGAGGCCATAGTTTTTGACGATGTCTTCTACGAAATCAGGTCTAAGCCCGAACGTGTCATGGAGCTTAAATAGTTCTGGCCCTGGTACGACACCTGCGCTGCCCGAAGTCACCATCTTTCGAATATGAGCGTCGTTCTGGCGCCGACTGCAAACCATAGTCCAAATCTCAAACGTTGGGCCGTCTGGAAAGAGCGAGAGCGCTGAATCAATCCCTAAAGGACCGGAAAACGTGATTGGGGTGCTTTTGTAGATTTCGAGTGCATCGTCGGAAAGATCCGGCCGAGTCAAATGTAATTGACGTACGCCCACCTCGGTGGTCTGTTTATATCGATCTTCTTCGATCTTGATGGCCTTGGCGACGTGGTGTGCGGTCTCGACCAGTTCCGGATAGGCGTCTTTCATCAAATCCACGACGCGGCCGGAGAGCTTGAACATAAACGGTTCGTTCAGGCCGAGCGTCTGGCCGTGATAGAGGGCGCGGCGCAGAATCAGCCGCAACACATACCCGCGGCCTTCGTTTGAGGGCAGGACGCCGTCGGAAATCAGGAACGCCGCGGCCCGAGCATGGTCGGCGATGATGCGCAGCGAGACGTCAGTGTCGTGGCTCGCGCCATATTCCACGTTGGCAAGGTCTGAGGCTTCCTTGATGAGCGGGCGGAAGAGGTCGGTGTCGAAATTGGAGAGCTTGCCCTGGAGGACGGTAGCAAAGCGCTCCAGGCCCGCGCCGGTATCGATAGAAGGGCGGGGAAGTGGCGCGAGCTTCCCCTGCTCGTCGCGGTTGAACTGCATGAAGACCAGGTTCCACAGCTCGACGTAGCGGCCGCACTCGCAAGGGAATTTGCAGTCGGTGTGTCCGAGGTCGCTGGCCCCGGGGCCGAGGTCGTAGTGGATTTCCGAGCAGGGCCCGCAGGGGCCGGTATCGCCCATCTGCCAAAAGTTGTCTTTCTCATCGAATCTGAAGATTCGGTCCCTCGCCACGATCTTGGCCCAGAGTTCTTCCGCCTCATCATCCTCGCGAAAGATCGTGGCATAGAGTTTGGCCGGCGGGATACCGAAGTCCTTCGTCACCAGCTCCCAGGCCCAGGCAATGGCTTCCTGCTTGAAGTAGTCACCGAAGGAGAAGTTGCCGAGCATTTCGAAGAAGGTGTGATGACGCGTGGTGCGCCCGACCTGTTCGAGGTCGTTGTGCTTGCCGCCGGCGCGCACGCACTTCTGGGAGGAGCAAGCGCGCGTGTAGTCGCGCCGCTCGCGGCCCAGGAAGACGTCCTTGAACTGGTTCATGCCGGCGTTCGAGAAGAGCAGCGTCGGGTCGTTCGCCGGCACCAGCGACGAGGAGCGCACGACGCGATGGGAACGTTCCTCGAAGAACTTTAGGAATCTGCTTCTGATTTCGCTAGAGGTCATTTGTTCCGAAGTGAGAAGTCTAAAGTGTAAAGGACAAAGTGTGAAGTGCGACCCGGGCGGAGGCCATTCAGCCTTTACCCTTCACGCTTTACACTTCAACCTTGCCCGGCCTCGCATTCAAGCTCCGTCAGAGCAGCCCCTTCCGCGACGGGGCGAAGTTCCGGCCGGGCGCGCACCGCCCTCATGATAGCATCGGCGGCGAATCCGTGGCGCAGCAAACTCCGGCAGAGGGAAGAGAGCTTGCGGGCAGTGACGGGGAGCCGAAGGGTGCGGAGTTTCTTCGCCAGAACGCGCGCGAGGAGTTCCTGCTCGTTGGTTTCCTCGTAGGCTTGGCGGACGGCCGGCTCGATGTGGCGGTAGTCCACCAGCTTGGCCTTCAGTTCCCGCCGGACGCGATGGCGCCCGAAGGCCCGATGGCGGGCGAGTGAGGAAGCGTAGTGCTCGGCAAATTTCTTGTCGTCGAGGTAGCCAAGCTGGCGCAGGCGAGCGATGGCGTCGCGGACCCCGGGGTCTGCGGGGAACTTTCTTTCCAGGGCGCGCCGCAGCTCGGCCACGGAGTACGCGCGCCGGGCGAGCATGCGCAGCGCCGCTCGATAGGGGTCCGGCGCGCCCTGTTTACCTCTTGCCAAAGCGGTCTGCCTGGGCGGACCGCTCCATCTCTTCGCGAGCCGCGTCCCCCGTGGTGCGAATGCCGGCGATGCGCAGCTTGAACTCGTCGGGGTTCGTCGAATTCGCCAGCGCCTCGTCGAGCGTGATCAGCCCTTGGTTGTAAAGGTCGTAGAGCGACTGGTCGAAGGTCTGCATCCCGTACTGGGAGGTGCCGGCGGCGATGGCGTCGTGAATCAGGCGGGTCTTTTCCGGGTTGATGATGCAGTCGCGGATGTACTCGGTGGTGATCAGGACTTCCACGGCCGGGACGCGTCCGATGCCGTCGGACTTCCTCACCAGGCGCTGCGAGATGACGGCCTTGAGCGTCGTCGCCATCTGCAAACGGATTTGCTTCTGCTCGGGCGGCGGGAAGACCGCAATGATGCGCTGGATGGTCTCGGTGGCGTCCAGCGTGTGCAGGGTGGAGAAAACCAGGTGGCCGGTTTCGGCGGCCAGCAGCGCCGTCTGGATGGTTTCCAGGTCGCGCATTTCGCCCACCAGGATGACGTCCGGGTCCTGGCGCAGGGCGGCGCGCAGCGCCGAGCCGAAGCTGGAGGTATCCACTCCCACCTCGCGCTGGTTCACGAACCCCTTCTTGTCGCGGTGCAGGAACTCGATGGGGTCCTCGATGGTGACGATGTGGTCGGTGCGCGCGGAATTGATGCGATCCACCATGGCAGCCAGCGTCGTGGTCTTGCCACTTCCGGTGGTACCCGTCACCAGCACGATGCCGCGCGCTTCCTCGCAAATCTTGTCGATCACCCGGGGCAGGTACAGCTCCTCCAGGGTTCGGATCTTGGTGGGAATCACGCGGAGGACCATGCCGACGTTGCCGCGCTGCTGGAAGACGTTGACGCGGAAACGGCCCAGGCCCGCCACCCCATAGGCCATGTCCAGTTCGGTCTGTTCCTTGAACTTTTGCTTCTGCCGGTTGGTCATGATGCTGAACGCCATGTTCAGCATGTCCTCGCTGGAGACGCGCGCGAACTGGTTCAGCGGGCGCAACTCCCCGTCCACGCGGATGTAGGGATAATTCCCCACCTTCAGATGCAAGTCCGAAGACTTATTTTCGCAAGCCACTCGGAGCAGTTCATCAATTGTCATTTCAGACCCTCACCAACAGCTCCCCCCAGTTTGCTGCCCAAACTAGCATACCCGCGCGTGGGAGTCAAAGGGACTGCCTGCTGCCATCATCCGGACCGGCGCCCACACGCTAGCGCGCTGCCGCCACGGGTTGATTGCAGAACGTGAGCCAGCCGTACTTGTCCTCGGCGCGGCCCTCGACGATTGCCAGGAAGCGTTCTTGGAGTCTCTGCGTGATAGGCCCGGGCTGCCCCTTGCCGACCACAATCCGATCCACGGAGCGGATGGGCGTGATCTCCGCCGCCGTGCCGGTGAAAAAGACCTCGTCAGCGATGTAAAGCATCTCGCGCGCCAGCGGCTGCTCGCTCACCTCGTACCCCAGTTCCCGTGCCAGGGTGATGACGGAATCGCGCGTAATGCCCGGCAACACGGAGGAAGCCAGCGGCGGCGTATAAATCCTGCCGTCTCGTGCGAGGAAGATATTCTCGCCGCTGCCCTCGCTGATGTGGCCCGACGGGTCGAGCGCGATCCCTTCCACGTAGCCGTTGGTGATGGCTTCCATCTTGATGAGTTGGGCGTTCATGTAGTTGGAGGCCGCCTTGGCCATCGCGGGCATCGTGTTAGGCGCCATGCGGTGCCAGGAGGCTACGCACACGTCCACGCCTTGTTTCAGGGCTTCGGCGCCCAGGTACTTTCCCCACTGCCAGGCCAGTAAGTAAATCTCGATGGGATTCTTCAGGGCGCTCACGCCCACTTCGCCATAACCGCGGAAGACCACGGGACGCAGGTAGCAGTGCTTCACCTTGTTCACCCGCACCAGCTCCACCATCGCCAGCGCCAGTTGTTCGCGGGAATAGGCAAGCTCCATGCGGTAAATCTTGCAGGAATTCACTAGCCGGTCGGTGTGTTCCTTCAGGCGGAAAATGGCCGGGCCTTGCGGGGTTTCATAGCAGCGGATGCCCTCGAACAGACAGGAGGCGTAACTGACCACGTGTGAAGCCACATGCACGGTGGCTTCTGCCCAGGGAATGAATTTGCCGTTGTGCCAGACTTGTTCGCAGTAGGCGATGGCCATAACTTCTTCTCCGCCGGCTCAGGATGATCGCAAGCCCCACCGCCGCACCGGCTGCGGGGAACACGGAGCGGCTCGATGGCAGCGGCGAAATTATAACACGAAGGTTTCCCGGGGTCGGTTGAATTTCCCCCCCAGTCTCGTTCCAACTCGTCGGGGCCGTTCCAAGGTGCCCGACCACGGAAGATGGCACGGGACTCGCCAATTCGCTCGCGGCGAGTCGCTCCGAATAGTTGGAACGGTACCAAGCGGGCTTGCCCCTCCTGTAGCGGCCTTGTCCCACCGCTGTCCCGCTGTGGCGGCGGTCGGCGCCCGCCCCCCGGTGGAATCGGGGACCGCCCGAGAGACGTTCCGGCGGAACGCCTCTTTTTCTTTAGACGGCCCACCCGGCCGTCTCTACACGGACATCGCAATCTGGTTGTCATGAGAATAGCAGATGCCTGCTGGCAGGGGCCTTCAACGTCTTGGCCGCCACACCTGTCTCTGATACTATCGCATGCGAGCTGGTGCTATGACGCACGCAAGCACGCTGCGCTCGGTCCTCATCATTCTGGGAGTGGTGGTGGTGAACGCCCTGCTGGCCCACCTGGTGTGGTGGATCGTCGGCTCCCAGCAGCGCGTGCTGCGCATCCTGGGGAGGGCCTTCGGCGGGTTCTTTGCCCTGGCGAACGTGGCGCTGGCCTTCGTCTGCTTCCTGCGGTTCTGGCAGACCGGCTGGGATTGGTTGCCCATCGTGCTCTTCGTCCTGTCGCTCATCTTCGCCTTCCGCTTCGGCGGTGCCACCTCCGGCCGATATCCGTAGCCGCCAAACTGACCCTTGCGTCGGCTCAGCTCCGCAGGTTGTTGAGGGGGTTGGTGGACCTGGAGGGGTTCGAACCCTCGACCTCATGACTGCCAGTCATGCGCGCTCCCAACTGCGCCACAGGCCCAGGGGAAAGCAGTTTTCAGCGGTCAGCTCTCAGTTTTCAGCGAGACAAGATTCGCTCCATCCCTCTGACGCCTGACCGCTGCTTCTTTCTTTGTAGCATGGCGGGGAGGGGCTGTCAACGAAGGGGTTGCGCCATCGGGAGATCGAACCATCGGGAGATCGAGCCATCGGGCCATCGAGCCCCCAACCTCCAATCCCCAACCCCTAACCCCCGTTTTTTTGGAACAAACCTTTTGGCCGTGGTGTCTTATCTAATGGAGTGATGGTGCAGGCGCGGGCTTGCGGTTGAGGTTCGGAACTGCTATCGTGGGTGCGTGATGGGCACCGCGCGACGCGTGGGGGTAGCGGTTGAGCAAGCGCTTCCAGCGGCCAGCCATGAAGCAGCACTGGTTGCAGAACTCCGGGCTGGCTCGGAAGAGGCATTCGCGTATCTGCTGGCCATCTATCAGAACCCGGTCTTCAACCTGGTGGCGCACATTGTGGAGAGCGGCACGGATGCTGCCGATGTGCTGCAAAACGTATTCGTCAAGGTGTTCAAGGGGATCAAGCACTTCCACGGCGAGAGCAGCCTCAAGACCTGGATTTACAGGATAGCGATCCACGAGGCCTCGAACCACCGGCGGAGCTGGCTGCGGCGTCACCTGCGCGAAGTTTTCTCGCTCGACGAAGACGGCGCAGTCACGGAAATGGTGCTCGCGGAATCCTCCGCCCAGCCCGAGACACCTTTCCAGGCTCTGGAGCAGGCCGAGCGGCAGAGGGTCGTGCGGCGGGCACTGGCCAGCTTGGCGCAGCCTTACCGGGCGGTGGTGGTGCTCCGGGAGATTGAGGGGCTGGCCTACGAGGAGATCGCCCAGGTGCTGGGCATCTCCGAAGGAACCGTGAAGTCCCGCCTGATGCGTGGGCGGGAGTTGCTGAGACGGAAATTGGGAAACTGGTTGGGAAAACAAGATGTTTGAAACATGTAGCGAAATTCGCAGCCATTTTTCCGACTACCTCGATGACCGGTGCGCGCGGGAGGCGGTGAGGTCGGTACGATTCCACCTGGGCTTCTGCGCGGCTTGCCGGCAGGAGTTGGAGCGGATGCAAGCCGTGCAGGCGGAGTTGCGCGCCTTGCCCCGGCGACGCGTGCCTCCCGACCTGGCCCTGCGCCTGCGGGTCCGAGTATCGCACCAGCTGCACCGCAACCTGCTCGGCCGGGTGTGGGTGCGTTGCGAAAACGCTCTCCAGCCGCTGCTGTTGCCGGCTTCGGGAGGCGTGCTGACGGCAATTATCTTCTTTGGCCTGATCATGGGTACGCAGTTCGTCCCGCCCTCCACCAGTCCGGATGTCCCGCTGGGGATCTACACGCCGCCCCGGGTGCGGGCGCTCGCCCCGATCAATTTCAATACGGGCGACCAGTCGGTGGTGCTGCTGACGCAAATTGACGCTGCGGGGCGAGTGATGAGTTACAGGGTCTTGTCCGGACAACTTCCGCCCCAGTTGTCGCACGACCTGGACCGCATCATTTACTTCAGCCTCTTTGACCCTGCCACGGCCTTTGGGAAGCCAACGGACGGGCAAGTGGTTTTGTCGCTGCGGCGCATCACAGTCCGAGGTTAGCCCGTTTGGCTGCCCAATCCCCTGTGCGCTGTGAGTTCCTGCCTCCGTCAACCCGTCGAGGGCAGGGGAGTGCTTGCCCCAGACTGTTAGGGCCCAGAATCCCCGCCGGGAGGAGATGGCTGGCGTGCGGGCTGTTCCTCGGCTGGCTGGCGGTCCCGCGTGCGGGCCTGGCTCAGGCAGCCAGCAACGTGATGCTGGACTCCAACGAGCAGCTTTTCTCCATCCTCGCGGCCGCGTCCGCGGCAGGGTATGACTCGGGTGCAAGCACCGAGACGGCAGCGGAGGCCCGCGCGCAGGTGCGGGCCTTTCTGGCCAAGAAGAATCTTCCCGTCCTTCCCGAGCTGCGGAAGTTCTTTGCGGAGTACCGGGCAGCGGCTGATTCCGGCTCGAACCTCGGGCAGTACGTTTCGTTGGCTTTGCTCCTCGGGCCGCCTCCCGATTTCCGCTTCACTGTCCCGCAAACCGATTTGCCTCCGGATGCCAAAGCCCTGGTGGGACTTGCTCCCCTGCTCAAGAGCTTCTCGGAGCAGGCGAACCTGATTGATCTTTGGGCGCAACTCCAGGGCCAGCATCAGCGGGAGATTGAGCGCTACAGCCCCGTTGTGCGCCGGAGCATCGAGCGTTCCGACGCCTATCTTCGTTTCCCGAGCGGCGCGTATCTGGGCCGCACGTACACCATCTATCTGAGTCTTCTGGGCGCTCCGGAACAGGTTCATGCGCGGATCTACGGCCAGAACTACTACCTTGTCGTGACGCCGTCGAAAGAGCCCAAGGTCACGGAGATCCGCCACCAGTACCTGCATTTCCTGCTCGATCCCCTGGCGGTGAAATTCGCGCCTGAAATCAACCAGAAGGCAGAGCTCCGTAGCTTAGCGCGCCAGGCGCCATTGCTCGGGTCAGACTTCAAGGAAGATTTCCCCTTGCTGGTGACGGAGTGCCTGATCCGCACGGTTGAATTGCGGATGGACAAGCGGCCGGCGGCCGAGGCGGAAAAGAGCGTGCAGGAGATGACCGCGTCGGGCCTCATCCTGGCCCCGCATTTCTACGCGGCGCTGGCGGACTACGAGAAGCAAGAAGCCTCGATGAGCGTGGCCTATAAGGACATGATCCTGGGGATCGATACGGCCAAGGAGAAGACGCGACTGGCGACGGTGAAGTTCGCCCCCAAGCCGGAGACCGTGCAAGGCGTTACTCCTTCCGCGCTTACGGTGGAAGAGCGCCTGCTCAACGAGGCGGATAACCTGATCTCCGAGGGGCGGTATCTGGAGGCGAAGTCGGCTTACCAGTCCGTCCTTGCGACCGTGAATCCGACGAGCGAGCGCGCCCTGTTTGGCCTAGGCGTGGCAGCCAGCAACACCCGGAAGCCCGACTTGGCCGAAGAGTACTTCCAGAAGACCCTGGAGGCGGCGCGGGACTTGCGGATCGTCACCTGGTCGCACATTTATCTGGGCCGTCTCTATGATCTGAAGGGGAAGCGCAAGGAAGCGCTCGCGCAGTATCGCGCGGCCTCCCTGACCGCCGCGACTTATCCCGACGCGCTGCGGGCCGTCCAGATCGGTTTGCAGAAGCAGTTCGGGTCTAGGGAATGAGTGTCACGGGTTTCCTGAGCCGTGGATGCGCCCCGGAAATCGTCCCCGCCTTCGTTGACAGTCGGGCACGATTCCGGTAGCCTGAATGAGTTGGACCGCTGCAATACGATTACAGGAGTGATATTAGATGAAGCGAGCATGGGGTATCCTAGTTCTCTTGGTTCTGGCGACGGCGGGCTGGCTGATGGCGCAGGTCCCAGCCCCGGCGCTGGCGCCGTTGACTGAGAAGGAAGTGATGGGCCTGCTGAAGTCGAAGCAGCCGCCAGCACAGACGGTTGCCGTGATCGAGCAGCGCGGTGTGGATTTTGAAGCAAGCCCCGAGGTTGAGAAAAGGCTGCGCAAGGCCAAGGCGGACGACCAGCTCATTCAGGGTGTCAGGAATGCGGGGCCCACGGCCCGGGCGGCACGCGCTGCCAACCCGAACGCTCCTCGCCTGACGCTGGAAGAGAGCCAGGAGATTATCGCTGTTGAGCACGAGCTGGATCCCGACCGGACGATCCAGATGGTGCAAGACTTCGAGAAGAAGTTCCCCAACAGCCTCGGCCTGACCGAAGCGTACGCCATTGCAGCGATCGCTTACGCGCGGAAGGATGAGATAACGCAAGCCGTCGAATACGGCGAGAAAAGTCTGAAATCGAATCCGCAGAACCTGCGCGCCTTGCTCCTTCTGGCGCCCATACTTCCGCAGCCTCAGTTGTTGAGGAGCGGGGACCTCGATAAGGAAAAGAAGCTGGCGGATGCGGAGAGCTACGCCACGCGGGCCTTCCCGCTGATCGAACAGCTTCCGAAGCAGCCCGGCGAAACGGACGACCAGTTGCTGAAACGGAAGGCGGTGCTCGCTGCCCAAATGCACTCTGCCCTGGGCATGGTTCACTTGGAGCGTTCAACGACGGCGCTCCAGGGCCTGGACCGCGAGGAACTCGCGAAGGCGGAGGAGGAATACCAGTTCGCGGTGACGATGACTGACCAGCCCATCGCGCAGGATTACTACCGGCTGGCGGAAGTGCGGGTGATGCTCGGCAAGTTGGACGCGGCTATCGAGGCCTTCAGGAAGGCGGGCGAGCTTGGCCAGGGCACGATCATCAAGACTTACGCCGACCAGAAGATTGCGGACCTCAATAAGCGGAAGTCGCAAACGCCACCGGCCCCAAAGCAGTGAAAGGATCATGAAGGCTCGACGCGGGTGCCCGAGGGGCTGTCTTGCCGAGGCGGAAAGCGCGCGGCGACCAGCCCATCGGGAGCTGTTTACAGAACGCCGCTAGGTATCCATGGCGGGACTTACCCTGGACACGCTGCATAATCTCATCGGCTACCAGTTCCAAAATCCCCAACTGTTTCTGGAAGCTCTCACGCACTCTTCCTATGTCCAGGAGGCTTCGGAAGGAGGTCGCGACAACGAGCAACTGGAATTCCTGGGCGATGCGGTCCTGAATTTTCTCGTCAGCGTGCGGCTGGCCGACGCCTTTCCCGAGCTCGAGGAGGGCAAACTCTCCCGGGCGCGTGCCCGGTTGGTGGCCGCCGAACACCTCGCCAAGGTGGCGGCAGGACTCGAGTTGGGGGAGTACCTGCGGCTTGGTCGTGGGGAGGAGAAAACCGGTGGCCGAGCCAAGAGCAATCTTCTGGTCAATGCGCTGGAAGCCCTGCTGGCAGCGCTTTACCGGGACGGCGGTTTGGAGGTGGCCCAGCGGTTTGTGGAGCGGTTTGTTCTGCCCGAGGATCTGACCGCCAGCGCCGAGGAACTGTTCTCCACTGATTACAAATCCGCGCTCCAGGAGTACTTGCAGAGTGAGCGCGCTGGGCCCGCGGGCTATCGCGTGGTAGAGGAGGTTGGACCGGAGCACCAAAAAGTCTTTACGGTGGAAGTCAGCGCGGGTGAAAATTGGGTGGCGCACGGCAGCGGGGGGAGCAAGAAGGCTGCCGAGCAGCAAGCCGCCAAGGCTCTCTTGGAGCGTCTGGGGAGCAAAACCGAAGCTCATGACTGAAGGGCACAAGAAGTCGTCAAGCCGGGACACGCTGGAGTCGCTGGTGGTGACCGTCATCTTGGCGATCTTCGGCACTACCTTTGTCCTCCAGGCTTTCAAGATCCCTACGGGTTCGATGGAGAATACTCTCCTCATCGGCGACCATCTCCTGGTCAACAAGTTTGCCTACGCTTACCCAACCGGTCGGCTGGCGCGGGTGCTGCCTTATCGGGAGATCCGCCGCGGCGACGTCGTGGTCTTCAAGTTCCCGCCCTCGGCGGATCAGACGCAGTCCGGCGAGCACTTCGTGAAGCGCGTGATTGGCGTGCCCGGGGATCGGATCCGGATCTTTCACCGCCAGGTCTTCGTGAACGGGAAAGCGTTGAGGGAACCGTTCGTCCGGCACACTTACCTCGACCAGCTCCGCCCGGGCGACGATTTCCCGCCGGACCCCTCCGAGTACATGCGCGGCGCCACGTCGGACTGGAGCGCGGAAATGCAGGATTACGTCCGGAACGGCGAACTGGTGGTTCCGCCCGAACGCTACTTCGTGATGGGTGATAATCGCGAGCAGAGCTGGGACAGCCGGTTCTGGGGATTTGTGCCCCGGGAACTGATTTCCGGCAAACCGCTGCTGATCTATTGGTCCTTTGAGACGACGCGCGACGAGTACACGCGCACCTCGTTGGGCGATCGGCTGGCCCAAACTTTCGATTTAGTCATCCACTTCTTCAGCAAGACCCGTTGGCGGCGGACATTCGGGTTGGTGCGCTGATGAGTTCCCGGCATCGCCGACAAGCGCGGATTGGCTTCGTTGCTGTCACGCTTCTGGCGATTGCCGCCTGGCTAGTGCCAACCTTCCTGAGCGCCGAGCGCTTTCGTCGCCGCCTGGAGGCCGGCCTGGAGCGCGCGCTCCAGCGCCCGGTCACGTTCAGCTCGGCGTCGCTGCGCCTGCTGCCGCGGCCGGGCTTTACGGTCGAGAACGCTGTGGTGCGGGAGGATCCGGCCTTTGGCGCCGAGCCCTTTGCCCGCGTGGACCGGATTGAATGTGACCTGCGCTGGCGGAGTCTCTGGCATTCCCGCCTCGAGTTCTACCGGCTCCGTCTCGAACGTCCCAGTCTCAATATCGTTCGCAATGCGCAGGGCGAATGGAATGTCGAGAACCTGCTGCTCAAGAGCGGCATGGTTTCCACGGGAAGTCCGCTGCCCGCTTCGCGCGAGTCGGCCGGCACCTTCGACCTCGAGGCCGAAGATGCGCGTCTGAACTTCAAGGTGGGCGCGGACAAGAAACCCTTTGCCGTCGTGGACTTGCGGGCCCGGCTGAGTTTCGAGCCGGCACGCGGAGTGGTCCGCTACCGGTTCGCGGGCAATCCCGTCCGCACGGACCTGCGGTTTCCCCCACCGGGTCTCCTGGAACTCGAGGGCGAGTGGAAGCCCGGAGCTGACCTCGGGGGCGCGTTGAACGCCACGCTCCGGACCCGCGGGGCGCTGCTCTACAACTGGGTACCCCTGGTCTCCGGGCGTAACCCTGAGGTCTATGGGGTCTTCGACGCCGACGTCCGGCTGAGCGGTTCACTCCGCGTCATCAAGATGGAGGGTGAGGCCCAGCTCACCCAACTGCATCGCTGGGAGTTGCTCATGCCCTCCGAGCCGATGCCCATCACAATTCACGTTCGCGGTGAGTTTGATCGCCCGCGTCGAAGAGTTTTGGTCGAAAGTGCGGACGCCACCTTCGCCGATTCGCACGTGCATCTGACCGGGGCCGTGGATAACATACCCGCAGCGCCGGAGTTGGACCTGGTGGTCGCCCTCGAGCGCGCCAGGCTGGAAGACCTGCTGGCCGTGAGCCGCCGCTTTTGGGGTCAAGCGGGCACCTTTGGGCTCTCGGGTCGAGTGGATGGACTGATGTCCATTCAGGGTCCGTGGACGGAGCGGCGCTACGGCGGGTTTGTGGGCGCTCGCGAAGTGCGCTTGAGCACGTCCGCGGGGACATTTCCCGTTTCAGAAGTTGCCCTGCGGATCGACAGCCGGGGGGCTCGCCTCGCTCCGGTGAGGCTGGCCTTGGCGCCGCGCGTCGAACTAGTTGCCGAAGGGTCGGTCGAGCGGGCTCAGCCGAACGGCGCCCGTCGCCGGCGGGTTAGCCTGCCCACTTACGAGCTAAGACTTTCGGCGAAGTCGGTTCCGCTCGGTGACTTGGTGCGCTTCGGGCGCGCTATGGGTATCCGCACCGCTCAGGGCTTGGACGCTCAGGGTGCCGGCACGGCCACGTTTCTTCTTTCGGGAACGGCCTGGCCCATCACGCGTCCCACGCTTGCGGGCCGCATGGAACTCCGCGCCGCGCGGCTGATTGTGCCGGGATTGACCGAGCCTTTGAATATTCCCCGGGCGCGCGTTCAGGTGGACGGCGACCGGATGGTTGTCGAGCCGCTGGTGGCGGTGATGGGAACCAGCATCTTCACGGGCCGGCTGGAGCATTGGGGCGAGCGAGGCAATCCCTGGTGGTTCCAGGTCAAGGCCGATGCCCTGAGCGTGGAGCAAGGGGCGCTGTGGTTTGATGTCCTGGGCCACCGGCCGCCTCTAGCGCTGCTCGAGCGCATCCCGGGCCTGAGCTCCTTCGGCGCCCGCCGCGCTGCCGCCTCCGGCTTGTTCACCGCGCTGAACGCCAAGGGACAGTTCGAAACTCCGGCCGTCTCCTACCGTGCGCTCCGACTGGAAGATTTTCGGGCGTCGGTGGAGATTTCCGGTCGCGTGATTCGGGTGGCTGGGGCGTCGTTTAAGGCCGGCGGCGGCCGTGGCCGCGGCCGGGCAGAAGTGGATCTAACCCGTGCGCCGGCGCGTGTGGCAGGTGACGTAACCCTGGCAGGAGCGAAGTTACAGGCCGTGGTGGCGCGTCTCCCCCTGGCTCTTCGCAAAGCGCATGGACTGATTTCGGCGAGCGCTCGCTTCGAGACGCGTGGCTTGACCCGCGAGGAGATGAGCGCCAACCTGGACGCCCGTGGGACGGCGCGCCTGAGGAACGTTTCTTTCGGTGACTTCGATCCTCTGCAAGCCCTCTCGCGCCAGGCGGGCTGGGGGACGCTCGAGCCTGCCCGCGGCGAGGTAACGCTTCCCCCGGCTTCCGTGGCCTTCGAGATCCGCGACCGTCGGGTGTCGCTCACGAAGCACCCGCTGGAACTGGAGGGCGCCACGCTGACGCTTTCGGGCAGCTACGGGTTTGACGGCACCCTGGACTTGAACGTCCGGGCTGACCGGGCGCACCTCACGCGGCGCTGGATGAGCGCAGGGCCTGGGGGTCCTCCGAGCGCCCGGGTAGTGGACGTCCACCTGATGGGTCCGCTGGGCAAACCCATCGTTGCGCCCGAAGTCGAAGTTTCCCAAGCCGCTCGATGAGGCCAAGAAAGATGCTACTTCCAGGAAGGACGACATCACGGCGGGCGCGTTGCGGGTTGCGTACCGGAAGCGTGTTGCCCAGACGGCGGCTGATGGTGCTTGCCGGGATGGGAGGCCTCATTCTTCTGGCCCGAACTCAGACGCTGACCTTCGGTGTGCCGCAGGCGGCGGCTCGGGGAGGCGGTGGGGAAATCTCCGAAGCCGCCGCGCAAAGCCTCGCCAACAAGATGGCGACGCTTTCCAGTCCCACCCTTCATTCCCCGGCTTCCTGGGGGCCGGTTGGCGTCACGGAAGCCGAAGCCAATTCTTACCTGAAGTATCGCGGCTACCAGTTCCTTCCCCCGGCGGTACATAATCCCGAGATTCAGATTGCTGCCGACCATCTCTCCAGCGCCGCGGAGGTGGATTTCAACGAACTGGGCCAGATCGGCGCCGAGACCGACGATTGGGGAATGCGAGTCCTTTCCTGGGTATTCCGCGGCAAGCAGCGGGTGGTGGCAACGGGGAAGCTCCAAACGGGCGATGGCCGAGCCACGTTGACGATCGAGAGCCTCACCGTGGGAACCACCGCCATCCCCGCCGGCTTCGTCAATTTCCTGGTGCAGAGTTACATGGAAAAACGATACGGGATCGACCTGAGCAAGCCTTTTGCCCTCCCTCCTCACGTCACCCACATCGAACTCGGCGCCGGCCACGCTGTCTTCCACCGCAGCCCGAACCAAGGTCACTGAGGACACGGTCGTTGAGGACCAGCGCCCGTGCGGCCCCCCGATTTTGCTGGAGCATTCCTGCGGGGTTCTGCTACGCTTACCTATCGGTCTCCCAACTGGCTCTGACCGTATTGCCCGGACGGTTGCTGGCTCGTCTTTTGAGGTCTCCTGGGTATGGACTATTCAGGAAAACTGCTGCTGGAACTCTTCCTCATGTTCGCAGGAGGAAAAGTCCTGGCAGAAATCTTCGAACGCTTCCGGCAGCCCGGGGTCGTCGGAGAGCTCCTGGCCGGGGTCATGCTGGGGCCGTCTCTGCTGGCCCTTGTCCACCCGAGTGAATTGACCCAGGGCCTGGCCGAAATCGGGGCGATCTTTCTACTCTTTACGGTGGGGCTGGAGACCAAGCCTCGCGACCTCTTGCAGGTCGGTTGGATTGCGGCGCTCGTGGCCGCGGCTGGCGTCGTGGTGCCTTTCATCCTGGGCTTCCTTTACATGCGCGCCATGGACCACTCCATGGTGGAATCCATTTTCGTGGGGGCAGCCCTGGTAGCTACCAGCGTGGGCATCACGGCGCGCGTCCTGTCCGACGCGGGCGTGCTCGCGACGCGCGTGGCGCGGGTGATTCTGGGAGCAGCCGTAGCCGATGACATTCTGGGAATGATCGTGCTGGCCATCGTCAGCAGCCTTTCCGCCGGCCGGATCAATTACTTGCTGCTTGCCATTGTGACCGTGGAAGCCATTGGCTTTTCCATCCTCATCCTCTTCTTTGGCTCGCGGGTGGTGGGGCGCTTCGAGACGCGTGTCGCCAAGCTGCGGGCGCGGAATTCCGCCTTTATTCTCTCGGTAGTGCTTTGTCTGGGGCTGTCGCTCGCCTCGATCTACATCGGGATGGCGGCAATTATCGGCGCCTTCCTGGCCGGCTTGGCCTTGGCCGACTATAGCGAACAATGGCGCTTGCGCGAGAGCGCTCACCCGGTCATGGAGTTTCTGGCGCCGTTCTTTTTCGTGCTGCTCGGCGTTCAGGTCAACCTGCGCGTGCTTTATCAGCCCGCTTTGCTCTGGATGATGGGGGTGGTGTGCGTGCTGGCCATCCTGGGGAAATTGATCGGCTGTGGGCTGGGCGCCCTCTCGCTCGGGTTCAAGAACGCGCTCCGCATTGGCGTGGGCATGGTCCCGCGGGGAGAAGTGGGCTTGATCGTGGCGGCAGTGGGGTTGATGTTGCATACCATCTCGCCGGAGGTTTACACCGTGGTCGTGATGATGAGCATTGTGACCACGCTGTTCGCCCCGCCCGTACTGCGCGCCCTGCTGCCGCGGGCCCAGGAACCTGCTACCTGAGATTGCGGGACAGGATCTGATTCCTCCGCGCCCGGAAGCTAGATACTGGAAATTCGAAACTGGAGATTCGGGGACAGAACCTTGCCACTTGAGATTAGAAAATCGCAAATCCAAAATCACAAATCCAAAATCCCAAATCAACAATCGTCAACTGAAAGGATCAGCTATGAGAATTGGCGCTTACCGTCGCTTGTTCCTGCTCGTGCGCATCTTGATATTGGGGGCCGCATTCTTCGTCCTTCCTTCGGCGCTCGCTGAGGAGGGCATGTGGACCTTTGACAACCCGCCGCTCAAGCTCCTCCAAGAGCGCTACGGGTTCACTCCCACGCCGGAGTGGCTGGAGCACGTGCGCCTTTCGAGCGTGCGGTTCAACGACGGCGGCTCAGGCTCTTTCGTCAGCCCGCGCGGCCTGGTGCTCACCAACCATCATGTGGCGCTCGGCCAGTTGCAGAAAGTCTCCACGCCGCAAAAGGATTACGTGAAAGACGGGTTCTATGCCCGCGCCGCGGCCGCCGAGGAATTGAAGTGTCCGGACCTGGAGCTGAACGTTTTGGTCTCGCTGGAAGACGTCACCGCGCGCGTGCAAGGCGCAGTGCGAAAGGGGATGAGCGAGGAAGACGCCTTGAAAGCCCGCAAGGCGGAGAGCGCCAAGATCGAGAAGGAAAGCCTGGAGGCGACCGGCCTGCGCTCGGATGTGGTCCCGCTTTACCAGGGCGGGGAATACTGGCTCTATCGCTACAAGAAATACACCGACATCCGCCTAGTCTTCGCGCCGGAGCAGCAGATTGCCTTCTTCGGCGGCGATCCGGACAACTTCACTTACCCGCGCTACGACCTCGACTTCGCGCTCTTCCGCGTGTACGAAAACGGCAAACCCGTGGAGAGCAAGCACTATTTGAAATGGAGCGCCCAGGGCGCGGCCGACGGCGAACTGGTCTTCGTCTCCGGCCATCCCGGCTCCACCGACCGCCTGACGACCATGGCGGGGATTGAGATGGAGCGCGACCATCTCCTCCCGCTCACCCTGAAAACCCTGAAGCGCCGGCTGGGCGTGCTGCGGCAATATGCCGAGCTCGGGCCGGAGCAAACCCGCCAAGCCACCCGCCTGATTTTCGGCATCGAGAACTCCCTCAAGGTCCGCGCGGGTCAGTACAACGGCGTGCTGGACAAGGCGCTTATCGCTGGGAAAAAGAAGCAAGAAAGCGAATTTCGCGCCCTGGTGGCTGCTAATCCCGATTGGCAGAAGGCTTATGGTCCGGCCTGGGAGGCCATGGCCGCAGCCGAGAAGAAGTTTCAGGAAAAGGTGAAGCCCTATCGGTTCAGAAGCCTGCGGGGCTCGCGCCTGGCCGAGATGGCCCTGCAAGTCGTCCAGTACGTGATCGAGGTGAAGAAGCCCGACGGCGAACGGCTCGACGGCTTCCACGATTCGCAACTCGAGTCGCTGCGGTTTCGCCTCTTCTCGCCCGCGCCCCTCTATCCGGAGATGGAAAAGGTCCTCCTGACGAATAGCTTGCAGGAGTCCTGGGATGAGCTGGGCGCTGACGACCCGTTGGTGAAGGCCGCCCTGGCGGGCCGGACTCCCGCCGAAGTGGCGAAGGAGGTCATCGCCGGCAGCAAGCTCACCGACCCCGCCCTGCGGAAGTCGTTGGTGGAAGGCGGCGAAGCCTCGGTGCAGGCTTCCACCGACCCGCTCATCGTTTTTGCCCGCCGCATCGAGCCGGCCGTTCGCGAAATGCACAAATGGTACGAAGACAACATCGAGAGCGTGGAGACCACGGCGGGCGAGAAGATTGGCAAAGCGCGGTTTGCGGCGTATGGGAAGTCCGCCTACCCGGACGCCACGTTCACCCTGCGGCTCACTTACGGCAGCGTCAAAGGCTATCCCATGAACGGGACCCAGGCGCCGCCCAATACGACTTTCTACGGCCTCTATGATCGGGCTTACAGCTTCGGATTGCGGCCGCCGTATAACCTGCCGGGGCGCTATCTGGAGCGGAAGAACGCTCTCGACCTCACCACCCCGCTCAACTTCGTCAGCACCTGCGACACGACGGGTGGGAATTCCGGCTCGCCGGTGATCAATCGCAGCGCGGAACTCGTCGGGCTGATTTTCGACGGCAACATCGAAAGCTTGGTGGGAGACTTCGTTTACAACGGGGAGAATAATCGCTCCATTTCCGTGCACAGCGCCGCCATGCTCGAGGCCCTGCGCAAGCTCTACGACGCCGGCGCCCTGGCCGACGAGCTACAAATGTAGTCCACAATTCTGAATGCTGAATGGTGAATGCGGGTAGCGCTGCGAAAGGGCACGGATTCATCCGTGCCAGGAGATGGGCGACAAGCTCTTTCTTGTGGCCTTCAGGCCCTGCTTGGTGTCTCAGCGGCTAAAGCCGGCGAAGGGGGGATTATCACGCGTCGTTGTGGCACGACTCCCGATGGAAATCATCGGGACAGGTTCCGTCGTGCCCTTTCCCCCCGGCCAGAGGCCGGGAAGTCGTGCCGAGACGGGCCTGCCGCTCCTCGCGGCCTAAGCGAGTAGCGCCCCGATGAATCGGGGCGGCCCTTCTGCGTCTTTGCCGACACCCCGCTCATGTAGCGCTCCGCTTTAGCGGAGCAAGGCATGCTGGGCTGAAGCCCAGCGCTACAAGACTTTGCCCACACCCCGCAGGCGCGGAATCCCGCCGCAAAAGACCTGGAAAAGCCGGAATCCGTCAACTGACGGACGGGAGTTGCGCTACCTGGTGCTTGTCAAGCGAACTCGTAGAGTGGGACGTTTCGGACGGGCTGGGCATCGGTTTTCAGGAGGTTCTCCAGGCGACGCACGGTTTCCGGCGCCAGCAGCACGTCGCCGCAGACCCCGCAGACTTCGGCCGGCACATGGTCGATCACGATGACCTCGCCCCGATGCTTCACCGTGTGGACAATTGTCCGCGACTCGTATTCGCCGGAGCACCCTTGAATCGTGCACTTCATGGCTGTTTTCTCCTGGTGCGGGGTGTTATCCATTTTGGCGGCTTGGGCTGATAGATCGTAACCAGGACCAAGAGCGGTTGGGCGGTGGTGCAAACCACATGCAGTGGACGCCCCGCGTCGCTCAGGCCGCCCAGCAGGGAGCAGGGGCCACGCCGGTGTTCGGGGTAATGCTCCAGAATTTCCCCCCGCTCGATCGCTTGCAGGACTTCATCCAGGCTAATCTCTTCCGCGACCATCTCCTGTTGGGCGTGCTGCGTGACCCGCAGGAGACCGGTCGCTGCCTGGGACTTTATCCGCTCGAGTGCTGCCGCCAGCTCGGCCGCATCACGGTCGCTCATCCCATTCCGAGGGTACCACGCCTACCAAGCCCACGCAAATGGCACACACGGTGGGCACGGTTGAACCGCCGGCTGGGAGAGACCCCTCGGGTCTGCGATCGTTGTGTGGGTTGCGCCTTGAGCGCGCAGACCTGAAGTCAAAGGTCTGCGCCGCGGCTAGGAGTCGGAACTCGCCCTCGGCCACCAGCCTGCGGCCACGCCGAAGCCCGCATGTCGCGAAAAAGCATCGGCCCGAGAAAACCAATCGCCGCAGCCGCGACATGCCACGCGCTTACAAGCCGGAGAGTTAAAAGACAACTCTCCGCTACCTTGCTACCCCGGCTTTGTCACGGGCCAGGAGGGCTCGGTGGCTCAGCCTTAGTGCCCTGGGCTATGCGCACGTAGAGCCGGATCTCCGTGCCTCCGCGAGCCCCTGATTCGACCTCGATCCAACCCCTGTGATACTGAGCCACTTTGGCCGCGAAGAACAAGCCCATTCCCAGCCCCCCGCCTTTTTTCGTCGAGAAGCCGGGCAGAAAGAGTGCTGGTATCAGTTCCCTTGGGATCCCCCTTCCGTTGTCAGCCACGCTTATCCTTGCGTATGGTCTCTCCCTTTCCACGCGCTGCAACCCGACAGTGACTGCGCCCTGGTCGGGGCTAGTGGCTTGTATGCCATTCACGATCAAGTCGAAAAGAGAGCTTTCGAGCAGCACCGGCACGGCTTGTATCAGGATAGGCTCGGCCGGCAGGTTAATACTAATCGTTGCGCCCGAGTAAGCGGAGCGGCATGACTGGACAGCGCGCTGGAGTATCTCGTCGGCCGATGCCGAGGGGAGCCGCGTAGGCTCACGACCCACACCGATGGCCGCCAGCTGGGCGGTGGCTCGATGCAGCGTGCCGAACGCATCACTCAGCAAGGAGCGTACCCGCTCCTTTTCGGGCGGCGGGACGTGCTCTTCAAGCCACACGCTTAAAGGGAGAAGGCGGTTGGCAAGGGCATGCGTGACGGAACCCAACAGAGCCGCCGGGTCAACTCTTGCTTCAGATTGAGGTGCCTCGCACCGGACCCGATCCAGCCCGTTCTGAACAGCCGCAAGAAGATCCTCTGAAGCACTGCTCCCCTTCGACAGAAAGACGGCGTCCTCCGCACGCCTTCGTGCGCGCACCTCTTTGTGTGCCATGTA
The DNA here is from genome assembly GCA_964495535.1 of uncultured Acidobacteriota bacterium. Classification (GTDB taxonomy): domain Bacteria; phylum Acidobacteriota; class Terriglobia; order UBA7540; family UBA7540; genus JALHUF01. The sequence continues at coordinate 61,311 of CAZBWJ010000002.1, forward strand.
CCCGGAATAGTAGACAATTCTGGTGGAGGGATTCAGCTGCCGGAGTATCTTGGCCAAGGCAAACCCTTCGAAGCTATCAGCCGCAAACCTGTCCGGCATTCCAGCCGACGCAAAGCCTGTTATGTCTGATACCCCGGGAAAGACCAGGTCCAGGACAGCAACGTCGATCGGTTGTTCGCTGGCGATTTTGAGAGCTTCGGCGGGTGTCGCAGCTGCATGCACTCGAATGGCCAACGCTGAGAGCACCATCGTGAGGATTTCCAGCGCGGCCGGCTCGTCGTCGACCACCAATACCGAGCGTTCCTCCGGAAGCCGGAAGTAGCGCATCGTAAGATCCCTATACAGCAACAATTTACTCTCCAGGATGCGGTTGTCCCAGACGCTCGCAAGGTAGGTTGGGGGCTTACCTTCGGACACGCTACGGATTTCAGCAAACGCCTTGTTGGTTACACGGCCGTTGGTGATGAGGAAGTAGCCGTCGGCTTGGAAGCGCGAAAGAACGTTGGTAATGTTCCCTAGTTCACTTGGCTTGACCGTGGAGCTCGGCTTGACCCGATACTTGACCTGGACGAGCCATGTGTAACTTTTCCGGTGGGCAGCGTGGAGAGTGACCTCCTGGGTAGCAAGCAAGTCAGCGCCCCCGTCCGCACCGACGCCCTGGTGTTGGACGCTGAAGCCCTCCTTCGTGAGAAGGTCTGCGCAGAGCGCTTGAAACGAATAGCCGTCCAGGCGTGACCAATCGAAAAGAGGCTCCCTATGTCTCACCCCGGGCCCCCCGCGTGCTTTACCGTCCCGTTATCGTTCATCATATACAGCTAGGCGGAGGGTGTTGCAAGGGGAAAAGAGCAGGTTTCAGGTGCCAGGTGCCGGGTGTCGGAAAGAGCAGGGGCGGGTAGAATTGCCGATTGAAGATTGAGGATTGAGGATCGAACGGCAGCGGCGAGGAGTGGACGGGGCGCATTGAGAATTGTTGATTGATGATTGGCGATTGAGGAAAGGGCAACTCCCCACTGACAACGGACAACCCGCTGGAAGAGCCCCAGCATTGGGGGGCGAAGATTAGGCGAAGGGAATTCGCCCAAAGTGTGGCAAAAAGCCCCATCGAGTACGTTTTACATACCCCCAAAAATCGCCCTAAGGCGGACAAAATGGCCTAGTGGCCAGGGGCAGAGAGAATTGATGAGTGAAGATTGGCGATTGGTGAATGATGGATTCCGAATGCTGAATGATGAACGGGGAAGGGGGAAGAGAGGAGGCAGGAGGCAGAAGTCAGGAGGCGGGGAGGGGGAACAGGCCAGCGACTGTACTTACTGGCGGAGGCGAATGCGAGAGGCTTCCACGATGATCAGCTTGCCCCGGTAGTCCTCGCTCGCCGGGTGGAATTCCGGATAGCGATTCAGGCGTTCGATGAGACGCGAGGTAATCTCCGGATGGTTCAGGATCTGAAGGGCGACGATGCCTTTGAACTGCGACGGGGCATAAGTGACGATGTCGGCGAAATCGCCGTTGAGGGAAAGCAAGACCGCGTCCAGTTCCTGGGCCCGGGCAATGACCGCCGCATCAGGCGACTCAACGGGCAGGTGGTCCTTCAGGCGCAGGACTTGATGGCCAGCGCGTTCCAGCGAATGGATAATCAGATTGGAGACGCAGTGGTCGGCGAAGAACCTCAGGGCCATCAGGCCGTAACCTCGAATTCGGCGAGATCACGGGCGTAGTCGAGGCAAGCGGCGATCTGGTGCGGCGTCAGGTCGGGATACTCGGCGATGATGCTCTCCGGCGTGGCGCCGGCGGCAAGATGACCGAGGATGAGGCTCACCGGAATGCGCGTTCCCTTGATCCGAGGCTTTCCGCGCAGAATCTCCGGGTCGCTGGCAATGTAGCTCTTCCATTCGGTCGGCATTCGAACCTCGCAATGGAAGTATATGCCAAGCAAGCCGCAATTCAAAGCTGGAGTCGCATTCCGCGGACACGTCCCCGCAGCCCGAAAGGCAGGAGAGAGAAGAATAGGGGCTGGGTACTGAACGCTGAAGGCTGAGGCCTGAATCGAGGCTGGAAATTGGAAAATGGAAACTAGAAAATCGAAAATGGGAATTCGAAAACCGAAAAGGGGGATTCGAAAAGCGAAACTGGAAACTCGAAAGCCGAAATTCGAAAATCGAAAAGCGAAAATCGGCAATCGTCAATTCCCCAGCCCCTAGCACCTAGTCCCTAGCACCTAGCACCTAGCCTCTCACGATTCCCATCTCGCGCGCGGTGAGGAGGAAGGCCTGGGCGGCGGCGGAGAGCGCGGCGTGGCGGCGGTAGATGAGGCGCAACTGGCGCTGGATGCGCATCTCCCGGACGCGCACGGCGACACATTCCCCGCGGGCCAGTTCGTCTTCCAGGCACATGCGCGGCGCGAAGGCCAGGCCCATGCCCATGCGCACGGATTTCTTGATGGTCTCGACGGTGGGAAGCTCCAGCGTGATGTTGAGCGGGGTGCGCAGGCGCGCGAAAGTTTCGATCACGCGCTGGCGGTAGGGTGAAGCCACGTTGTGGGCAATGAAGCTCTCTTTGCCCAGCGCGTGGATGCTGGCTTCGCGGGCGCGCGCCAGGGGATGGGCGGGCGGGACGATCAGACAGAGTTCGTCCAGGCTCACCACGGTGGATTCGAGGTCCGCGTTCTGCGGGTCGTAAGAAAGCACGCCGAGATCGATTTCATACCGCAGCAGGGCAATGGGGATTTCGCGCGAGAGGCTGCGCTTCACGGCCACCTTGATGCGCGGATAGCGCTCGCGGAACCGCTTGAGCACGGGGAGCAGGTAGAGCGCGGTGCTTTCGTTGGCGCCGATGGTGACCCGGCCACGGTCCAGCGCGCGCAGCTCCTCCATGGCGAAGCGCGCCTCCACGCGCAGGTTCAGCACTTTCTTGGCGTGGTCGTAAAGGATGCGGCCGGCTTCGGTGAGCACGCCGCTCTTGGCCGAGCGGTCGAGCAGCGGCTCATTCGCCCACTCCTCCAGGCGCTTGACGGCTTGGCTCACCGCGGGCTGCGTGCGATGCAGCCTTGCCGCAGCACGAGAAAAACTCTTCTCTTCCACTACCGCCACAAAAGCTTCAAGCTGGGAGATTTCCATAATCGCCTCCTTTGCGAAGCTGTCAGCTATCAGCGCTCAGCCGTCAGCCAGGAAGAGTGACAAGCGACGAGTGACGGGGCGAATTGGCGATTGATGATTGCCGATTGAAGATTGAAGGGCCGAGCTCCCACAATCTGCAAGCAACCACCATCGAGCGACAGCCGACAACTGACAACTGACTCCTCCCGCATGGCCACCGCGCCCTGGCCACGCCGGTCTAATAAGCCTGGCTTATGATATCAGAAACAATATAAACTTGACTTGACCTCCCGACCGGTCGGAAAATAGCGCCGGTCACCTTGGCGGCCTAAATGTCCAAGTTGTGACCAGTTAGAAAGGTGAGACGGATGAGACTGGTGAGAACGGTGAGACGGATGAGACAGGCGCGAGACGCGAGGAGGAGCGATGCCTGAGAAGGTCTTCATATTCGACACCACCCTGCGCGACGGTGAGCAATCACCGGGTTGCAGCATGAACCTGGAAGAGAAGCTCGCGATGGCTCGCCAGCTCGACCGCTTGGGTGTGGACATCCTCGAGGCCGGGTTTCCCGTTGCCTCCGAGGGTGATTTCGAGGCAGTGAAGGCCATTGCCGCCGAGATTCGCCGGCCCATCGTCGCGGTGCTGGCCCGCGCCAACCAACTGGACATCGACCGCGCCTGGGCAGCGGTGAAGGAAGCCGCGCGGCCCCGCATCCACACTTTCCTTGCCACTTCCGACATTCACCTCCAGTACAAGCTTCACAAGACCCGCGAAGAAGTCTTGCAGCAGATTAGCTGGTCGGTAGGCTATGCCAAGTCGTTCTGCGACAACGTCGAGTTTTCTCCCGAGGATGCCGGGCGCAGCGATCGGAGTTATCTCATCGAGTGCTGCCACGCCGCGGTGGAAGCGGGCGCCACGGTGCTGAACCTTCCGGACACCGTCGGCTACTGCATCGAGCCTGAGTACGAACAGATGTTTGCCGACGTCAAGGCGCGCGTGCCAGGTATGGACCGTGTGATGTTGAGTACGCACACGCACGACGACCTGGGCATGGCCGTGGCCAACACGCTGGCCGGCATCCGCGGCGGTGCCCGCCAGGTTGAGTGCACCATCAACGGCATCGGCGAGCGCGCCGGGAACGCGGCCTTGGAAGAAATCGTGATGGCGATCTATGTGCGGCGCGACGTTCTCCCGGTCTTTACGGAGATTCACACTGAGGAACTGTTCGCGTCGAGCCAACTCCTGACCCGCGTGACGGGAGTTGCCGTGCAGCGCAACAAGGCGATTGTGGGCCGCAACGCCTTCGCCCACGAGGCCGGCATCCACCAGGACGGCGTGCTGAAGAAGGCCATCAACTATGAAATCATGACGCCCCAGACGGTGGGGATGCCGGCGAGCGAGATCGTGCTGGGCAAGCACTCTGGCCGTCACGCTCTTTCCAAACGTTATGAGGAGTTGGGGTATCGATTGAACAAACCTGAACTGGAGCGCGCCTATGAGCTTTTCTGCAAGCTCGCCGACCGCAAGAAGAGCATCTACGACGAGGACCTGATCGCGATCGTCAACGAGGGCTTCCAGCACCTTCCGGAGATGTTCAACCTGAAGCTGTTCCAGACGGTCTCCTCCAGCGAGGGGCGCTCGACGGCGACGGTTGAGCTGGAGAAGGATGGCGAAGTCTTTCACGATTCCGCTACCGCCGATGGCCCGTGCGACGCTGCCTTCCGCGCCATCGACCGGATCGTAGGTGTGCCCGGCATCATCGTGGATTTCTCCGTGCACACGGTGGGTCCGGGGACGGACGGCGTGGCCGAGGTTACCATCCGCGCGCGCTTTGAGGGGCGAGAATTCACTGGTAGGTCCACCAGCCACAACGTGGTGGAAGCAGGAGCCCGCGCCTACCTGCAGGCAGCTAACAAGGCTGCGTATGAGCTGAAGCGCGCGGCAGAAAGCACCACAGCATCACGCTCCGTCCACAGCAACGAAATGGTCGATCGTTTCTTCCCTGGCGGATACTAGTGCCGTTCCAACCTAATGGGCTGACCGGCTGCTGCCGAGACCTTTCGAGATTGGCCGAGATCGCCCCTCACAGGAGTAGCTCCAAATAGTCGGAACGGCACTGGGCTTCGTGCTCTCGATGAGGGACAAGGCCATAGGAAAGTGCATAAGTTGACCTGAATCAATCGTTCGGCTGGCACGCCGCCGCGGCACGCCATTGCCGTAAACAATTGATTTGGTGGGCTTTAGCGGCATCAGAAGAGCTAATCCCTGCCCAGCTCCCTCCTAACCCCAAGTGAATCTTGCATTTTCACTCGCTATTTCGTTAAACTATACATAACTAAAGATATGCAAGGACTATTCAGAGTTGCGGTACTTCCCGGGGATGGAATAGGGCCGGAAGTCACGGCCGAAGCGGTCAAAGTGCTGAAGGCCATTGAGGAAGTTCTCGGGCCGATGTTTCGCTTCCAGACTGCGCTCATTGGCGGGGCCGCGCTTGACGCAACCGCAGTGCCGCTTCCTGCTGAGACAATTTCGGCCTGCAACAACGCGCAAGCTATTTTGCTGGGGGCGGTAGGTGGTCCTCAATGGGATAACAAGCGCCCCGAGCTCCGTCCCGAGCAAGGGCTGCTGCAACTCCGTCAGCGGCAAGAGCTTTATGTGAATCTTCGCCCGGCCAAGGTGCTGGATTCCCTGGTGAACCTGTCTGCTCTCAAGCCGAACCTGGTGCGTGGCACCGATCTGGTAATTGTGCGTGAACTGCTCGGAGGAATTTACTTTGGCAGTCCGCGCGGCATTTTCTCCAAGAATGGCGAGCGGATGGGAATTAATACAGAAGTCTACCGCGAGCATGAAGTCGAGCGCGTGGCTCACCGCGCTTTCCAGCTTGCCCGGCTGCGGCGGCGCAAAGTGACTTCTGTGGACAAGGCCAACATCCTGGAAAGCTCGCGTCTGTGGCGGGAGGTGGTGACCCGCATTGGCCGTATGTACCCGGATGTCGAGCTCCAGCACTTGTATGTTGATAGCTGCGCGATGCAGTTGATCGACCGGCCCACCAGCTTCGACGTGATTCTGACCAACAACATGTTTGGCGACATCCTGAGCGATGAAGCCGCCATGCTGACCGGCTCAATTGGTCTTCTGCCCTCCGCCAGCCTGGGCGAGCGCACCGCGCTTTACGAGCCGGTGCACGGGTCGGCGCCCGACATTGCGGGGCGCAACCGCGCCAACCCCATCGCGGCCATTGCCTCTGCCGCCCTCATGCTGCGCTACTCGTTGCGCATGGAAGCCGTCGCGGAGGCCGTCGAGACCGCCATCGAGAAAGTCATGAAGCGCGGGGCACGCACGTCGGACCTGCCGGGCAAGAGCCGTCCTGTGACGACCTCCCGCATGGGTGATTTGATCGCCACCGAAACCCAGAAAATCCTCAAGTCCAGTAAGTTCCGTAGCTCCTAGCCCAGGTTCTGTTCTGGGTCCGCGGTTTTTGTCATGGCACCCGAGGCGTTATACTCCTCTGCCGCATGTGCAGGCCGCGGGCTAGCAACGTGGTGTCCTATTTTGAATGTAGCGCCGCCCTTTAGGGCAGCACGTGCCGGGCTGAAGCCCGGCGCTACGGCGCAGATTAGGACACTACCGCCCAGCAAAGACTGTTTGTCGTTTGCTCTGCGAAAGGAATATACTTGTGGCATGCAACACCTGACGCTTCCCATCATCGTTGAGTCTGACCCGGATGGTTACTTCGTTTCGTGTCCGGCTCTCCAAGGCTGCTACACCCAGGGAGCAACATACGAAGAAGCCGTCGAGAACATCAAGGACGCCATTCGCTTGCACGTCGAAGATCGCTTGGCGGACGGCGAAGAGATTCCCCAACCGGTGTCCGTGAGCCTCTCCACCGTTGAAATTGCCGTCTGATGCCGAAGTTGCCACGCCTCACAGCCCGCGAGATTGTCGCCGTATTGGAGAAAATCGGATTCTCGCTGACCCGGCAGAGTGGCAGCCACCAGATTTATAAGAATGCCGCGGGTAAAAGGGTCACAGTTCCGTTTCACGCCGCGAAAATCCTCCATCCGAAGGTCCTGAAGAGCATTTTGCGCGACGCTGAGTTGAGTCCCGAAGAGCTGGAAAAGCTGCCGTGAATCGCCGGCTGGTGCACATTCGCATTTCGTGCGAGTCTGCGATTCTGCCCTGGCATGATTTCTGCGCGGGCCCGCCAACAAACCAATCACCCGATGACGTAATCATTCAATCCTTCATTTCTCATTTGCCTTCTCGCGGCTCTTTCTGAATAATGCCCGCGGGGAGGCGCACGTGAGCCGAGGGCTGGGGCGATCGATGCTCTTTGTGGGGTTGGCTATGTCATTGCCATTGATCAGTGGCGATCCGAATTCATCTCCAGGTCAAGCCGCAATCTCAGCAGGGAAGCTGCCGCGCGGCGCGGATCTGGTTCTGCTCCACGGCAAGATTTGGACGGGCGAGCCAGCCGGCAAGTCCGACTTGCAGGGAGGATTTGGTCCGTTGGTCAAGGCTGTCGCCATCATCAACGGACGGTTTTTCGCTGCGGGCAGCAGTGAGGAAATGCGGGCTTACGTGGGGCCTGGCACCCAGGTCATCGATCTCCAGGGACGTTTGGCTGTTCCGGGTTTCATTGATAGCCACGTGCACTTCATCAACGGCGGTTTCCAGCTCCTGCAACTTGATCTGAAGAATGCGAAGGACGAAGCCGAGTTCATGCGGCGCATAGCGGAGAAGGCTAAGACACTTCCTCCTGGGCGGTGGATTCTGGGGGGCAACTGGGACGAGCAGGCATGGCCCTCGACCAAGCTCCCCACGCGCTGGCTGATTGACACGCTGACTCCGAACAACCCGGTCTTCATCAGCCGCTACGATGGCCACGCGGCCCTGGCGAATTCTCTTGCCCTGAAGCTCGCGGGTGTGACACGGGAAACGCCGGAACCGACCGGCGGGGTGATTGTGCGCGATCCGAAATCTAGTGAGCCTACAGGCGTGCTGAAGGACGCGGCGGAGGAGCTTGTGGCGCGGGTGATTCCGCGCCCGACCGAGGCTGAAATGGAAGAGGCCCTGAAGGCGGCCCTGGCCGAGGCGCGGCGCGTCGGAGTCACCTCAGTCCACAACATCACCACAGACAGCGACTCTCCGAGCGGTAGCTTCACCAGTGAAATCCAGCTCCTGCGCCGTGCCGAACTGGAAGGCTGGCTGACTGTTCGGCTCTACAACATCATCCCCATTGCGCATTGGAAACGCTTGGCGGATGCCGGGATTTCGCACGCGATGGGAAGTGACTATCTGAGGCTCGGCGCTGTGAAGGGTTTTGCGGACGGCTCGCTGGGCTCTGGGACCGCCTGGATGTTTGAGCCGTTCGACGACGACCCCGCTAACCGCGGCCTCCCCATGGAGCTCATGAATCCTCCTGCCAACATGGAGGCGC
>CAZBWJ010000002.1:69942-100763 GCA_964495535.1 uncultured Acidobacteriota bacterium
GCTAACCGCGGCCTCCCCATGGAGCTCATGAATCCTCCTGCCAACATGGAGGCGCTGGTGCGTGGCGCCGACGAAGCCCACATCCAGAGCTGTATTCATGCCATCGGTGATCGGGCCGTTGCCGAGATGCTTGACCTTTATACCCGTGTTGGGGGAGAGAAGTCTGTGGCGCATCGTTTTCGCATTGAGCACGCCCAGCACGTGCGTCCGCAGGATCTTGCGCGCTTCGCGAAGCTCGGCATCATAGCTTCCATGCAGCCCTACCACGCCATCGACGATGGCCGCTGGGCGGAGAAGCGCTTGGGACCCGCACGCTCGCGCACCAGTTACGCTTGGCGCTCGATGCTCGATGCCGGAGCGCCGCTGGCGTTTGGCTCCGATTGGCCCGTCGCGCCGCTCGATCCGTTGCTGGGAATCTATGCAGCGGTCACGCGAGCCACGCTCGATGCAAAGCACCCCGACGGCTGGTTCCCCGAAGAGAGGCTGACGGTCGAAGAGGCCTTGCGCGCCTACGCGGCGGGCAGCGCCTTCGCAGCTTTCGAGGAGAATGAGAAGGGAACAATCTCGCCCAGAAAGCTAGCCGACCTCGTAGTCCTTTCCCGTGATCTGTTCAGTATTCCTGCCGAGACAATCAAAGACGCGCGCGTTGTGCTGACCGTGGTCGGCGGCAAAGTGGTCTATCGGGCGCTGTAGGGGCGCACGGCTGGCCCCCCCCCAACCGCGCGCCTTTGTTTGTGGCGGCTTGAACGTGATGACGCCGCCCCGCAGGCTCACGTCGAGTCGCTGCGGAACCCAACCAGCTCCTTCAAACCCCCTTCAACAGCACCCTGGAGGTTGATTTCCAGGCAGGCTGAGTTGTTTCGTATTGCGGTCTGACTCTCGTGCGGGAGCTGGAGCAGCGTTTGGGATTTGCCGGACTCATGAACAATACTTGATCGACTCCCGCCGTGGAAAGAACGCGCAACGACCGCTGGCCGACCTGCGGCGGGAGACCGCGTCGTCATCGGCGACCAGGATGTTCACTGCGCGACCTCTCGCTGGAGGCTCAGCAGGGCCGGTCGGAGGCGTTCGATTTCTTGCCGGAGCGCCGCATAGGCTTCCTGGGTCTCTGCCAGGTCCCCCTGGCGGCCCAACATTTCCAGCCGGGCGGCCGCCTTCTCGAGCTGGGCTGGAAAGGTAAAGCCTGCCATCTGCATCGTCAGGACGAGGTCCTCGCCCCGGATTGATTGGTCGCTCAGCCCTCCCTGGATTTTGACGAGTTCGGTGTCTTGACCGCCGCTCAGGCTTATGGCGCGCGTCAAGTCGCTGGGTGTCGGCAACGTATCACGGCCGATTCTCCGAAACTCACCGTCTTCCTGGATAGGCGCATACTGGCGGGCCGCGCGGAATCCGACGGCATCGACGCAGTCTCCAGGCTGGACCGCGGCGTTCTGACTACTCATAACTTCGACTGCGCCGGATGCGTCCTGGACGAAAGGAAATCGCCCTGGCTTGGCAAGAGTCACGACGCCTTGCACCCGGAGCCTGGGCCCCGAGACTTTTTCCGGCGTGAACTGCATCTAGCTGTTCGGGAGCCCAATCGGGAGTGTAAAGGGGTGCGAGCGCGCGGCTTCCTCGATGTGCATCTCATCCACGCTCGGAACCCAGAGCTGGATGCCGACCAACTGCCGCTTGTCGTTGAAAAGGGCTCCGCAGGCGCCGCGGACGGTGACTTCAGCGTCGATCAAGGATGCATGCTTTTCGGCGCGGTTGAGCCCCATGATCCTGGCCCTGAACTTCTGGCGGCCTGCCGCAATCTCCAGGACGAGGAGTTCGGACTCGATCTGAACGGACTGCACGATACCCCTGACTTCGACCCACTGGCTGTCCTCCTTGCCCCTGAGCAAGTCGTCCAAGGGAAAGCGATGTGCAGGAGGCAGTGGTGCCTTTCCCACTACACGGATCTGGGGGTAGTCAACCACGGGGGCAAAGGTCCCTGGGCCGGTTGCACCATAAACCTCCGCGAGATTGCCGGCGCGTGCCTGGGTAGCCGTTCCGCGCCACCGGATGAGGATGCCCCCCGTGGAATCCTGAAGAAACGTCACGCCCCATGCCGGCAAGTTATGGGCGACGACTCCACGCGATTTCACGGGATAGGCCAGGCGGGATTGCTCGGCTGTGAGCTTGCGTATTTGAGCCTCTCGAGTGAGAACCGGAAGGTCACCTTGCGCCTTGGCCTGGGGAAAACCGGGCATGTGGCTACCCGCCAGCATCAAGAGCGCAGCCAAAATCATCTTCACCGGCGCGCGGCGCAGGCGTGGCGATCGGCCACGCGTGACCCGGGGCACGATGCTTGTTGGCAACCGCATCGGAGGACACCTCCGAGCGGCGACAAGTGCTGACACATCCCGGCGCAGCCTGGTCAGCGGTCTTTGCCCACCGGGAGCACCTTCTTCGCGGCCAGCTCCCCTCTCGGCGACATGGCTCCGGCGTGCTGTGAGCGCACAGGGTGCCTGTCTCGCTCCTGTTGAAGCCTCCTTTGCCCAAAGTTCCGGGCTAGGAACCGACCAACCACCCCCAAGCGCCATCGATGCTGACTGGTCTCGTTCACTGTGTTTCGGTAGGGGATCCGTCTCTAGGTTTTGTCGGTAGTTTTCCCACTCCGCTTGAACGACTTGGATGGAGCCGGGAGCGGCAACCGTAGGGGAGTCAGTGGACTTTACCGAATAAAACCAGCGACCTGATCGGTCGGCGGGTGGCGCATCCGCGCCTGTCGCGGGACAGGTCGTGCGCGAGGAGGCTTACCCCAGCGGAGATCTCCACCGCATCTACTTCGGCGAGATCGTCGCCGCCTACGCCGACGAGGACGCCGCTCAACCCTTGACCCAGTAGCCACGGCAAATTGGCCTCCAAAATTTGCCGTGGGGTCGTGCGATTCGGGAAAGTGGGTAGCGCAGCCAGCCGCGACAAAGGGCTGCCTGCACTGCTAAGATACCTCGCATGGGAATCACGGGGCGATGCGCGTCCCACGCGTGACCAGAGCGTCGGAGGCCTTTGTGCTGACATTCTTCTGCGTCAACTGCGGCGAAAAACATTACGCAGAAGAGCGCCATGCAGGCCACGCGATAAGGTGCAACAGATGCGGCCGGATTATCCCGATACAACTCCCAAAGCCTCCCACGCCCAAACCAAGAACAACGCTAGGGCCATTCGCGGCGTCCTCCTACCCGGTTTCCCAAACGAACCTTGTTGCGCCCTCTACTCGCCGTCGCGGTGATTACACACTGCCTCTTGTCGGAGTCATTGTGCTTGTTGTGCTCGGTCTGTATCTGGTGGCCTCGCGGCAGCGGACCCTCGGGCCACAACCTGGGGCAAGTTTGCCGGGCACGCATACACCCGCGAGGGCGGTTGTCACGCCAGCCGCCTTGACTCCCGCGGAAGCGAAGAAGCGGGAGATAATAGAGCAAGACGCTGGCAGGCTAGGTGACCTCGAACTGGGCAGCGAGTACCAACAGATCAAGCAGCGGTACTTTGACAACAGGCTTCCTGCGATACCCGTTCTGTGGGAACCCAGGCTCGAAGAGATTGGGCCACTTGTCGCTAAGGATTTCACGTTCGAGGGGCTCGCAGCCCTTTACAATGGAAGGCAATTCATTCTCCTCAATCCTGCTTTGAGGGAGTATCCGCGCCAGCGACAAGCGGCCCTCTGCCACGAAGCCGTTCACATATATCTCTTTGCCATGGGAGACACTAAAACCAATCACGGGCCGGCTTTCCAGAGTGTGCTGCGCCGGCTCTCAGAAGAGGGTGCATTTGAAGGGAAATGGGCCAGTGAGAGTGAGAAGGCCAATCTTAGGGTGTGGCTTGGCCGGGAGTCAGCAGGCTCGACGGAGAAAAGGCCGAGCTTGACATATTGAGGAACGATCTAGACCGGGAGCAGGACGACTTAAATCGACAGGTGGACGAACTGAATGACCGTATTTCGACTGCGAATGCTCAAGGATATGGCTGGCCCTCGAATGGCGAAGTCGGATTTTTAAAGGCTGGCCGCGAGCGGTTTGATCGGGGCGTCTTTGAATTCAACGAGCGCGTGGAAAGATATACCGCCGACCAGACTCAGTTCAATCGCCATGTGCACCGTTATAACTTAATGATCGCCTATCCGGACGGTCTCGATGAGGAGTCTGCAATTCGAGCCAGGCCACCCGCCAGCCGGTACGCCTCACCTAATTGACGTCGGTAGCGCTGGCTGGCGCAGAGCCTTGGCTCTGCGTTTCGCGATTCCGAACTGTGTGAAGCACTCGGCCCGGAATTATGCTGCCCCGCGTCATGGCCCTTTATCGTCGTTATTATTATCCCGGCCAGGATGAACCCACGGCACACAGATCATGCCGTGGTTACCGACCGACGAACCCAGGGCAGCAAGGTAGCGCCGACTTGTTTGCCAAAGTCTGCGGTTCTTGCGTCAGAGGATGTAGCGGCGGCGGTCAGGTCGCCATTTGATTCCCAATGCCCTGCCCGCCTGAAGGCGGGCGCTACGGCTCCAAGACGGCAGTTTTGACAGAGATTTGGGTGTACATTAGCTTAACCGGCAGTCGGGAAATCCGGGTTGAGGTGAAACGCGAATGGCCAAGGTATCGGTGCGGTACACGGACTACTTTGCCCAGACGATCCAACGTATGCGGGAGGACGGATTGCTGCTGGTCACCATGGGCGCGGACGGAAAAGCGAACGTCATGACGATTGGCTGGGGAACGATAGGCTCGATTTGGTCGCGACCGGTCTTCATCGTGCTGGTGAGGGCCTCGCGCCACAGCTACAGCCGGCTGGAGCAGGTCGGTGATTTCACCGTCAATGTGCCGCCTCGGGAACTGGCAGCGGCCGTGAACCATTGCGGGACGGTTTCGGGGAGAGATCACGACAAGTTTCAAGAGATGCAGTTGACGCCGATGCCCAGCCGCGAGGTGCGACCCCCCATTATCCAGGAATGCGTTGTGCACTATGAGTGCCGGACGCTGCATCGGAATGACGTGGTGCCCGAGGCGCTGGCGCAGGCAGTGCGCGAGGAGGCTTACCCCAGCGGCGATTTCCACCGCATCTACTTTGGCGAGATCGTCGCTGCCTACGCCGACGAGGATGCCCCGCAGCGCTTGAGTGCCCGACAAGCAGGGAGGTAGCCACGGCACGGTCTTGGTGCCGTGGGCTTTTGGTTCCTCCAATAAAGGACCCACAGCAGAAAGGATTTGCCTTGGGTTGTGGCTGGGTCCCGCAGGGCTGTACAGCATTTCAACCCCCTCGAAGAGCCGCAACGTTGGAAATCCAAGCGTTGCGCGACCCGCCGGTTTTCTTGCTTGAACTAATGCCACGTCCCGCGTATAGTGCCGCCTCTCGACTTGCCGGGCTCTAACCTTGAGGCGAGGCAGCGAGTCTCATCTTTCGTGCAAACCACCCATTCGGCGTGAGCGCTATGCAGAACATCGTCGCCATTGATCTGGGTAACTCCAGTGGCCGTGTCGTTCTTGGTCAGTGGGACGGCGTGCGAGGTACGTTGCGTGACGTCTACCGCTTTCCGAACGCCTACGAAGAGCAGCGCGGCCACGTCGTCTGGGACACTGAGCGTATATGGCGTGAGCTCCTCAAAGGCATTCGAACTGCTGCCGCCGAAACGCAGGGGCACATCGAGAGCATCGGCCTTGACGCTTGGGGCGCCGAGTACATTTTGGTTGAGCGGAACGGAGAGCGAGTCGGTGAAGCCTTTTGCCTGCGAGACCCGCGCAACCTTCGCGCGATGGAGCGCGCATTCACAATCGTGCCTCGCAAGCGCATTTACGAAATCACGGGCATCCAAGTGATGCCTGTCAACACGCTCTACGGACTCGTCGCCCACCTGGAAGAGTCACCCCAAGAATGGGAGAAAGCCTGGGTCTGGCTGGGAACCCCGGAATACTACCTGTTTCGGATGACGGGTGTGCCGTTCGCCGAGTGGACCAACGCTCCCAACTCCCAAATGATGGATGCTTTCGCGAAGACCTGGTCGAAGGAGCTTTGCGAAGCTTTCGGGCTCAGCCTGGACAAATTCGCACCGATCGTGCCGACTGGCACGATCCTGGGCAAGCTCCGGCCGAGCCTCGCGAGCGAACTTGGACTGCCGAACACCAACGTGATCGCCCCCGCCTGCCACGACACGGCATCGGCCGTTGGTGCAATTCCTTATTCCCACGAAAACTTGGCGTTCATCAGCTCCGGGACTTGGTCCTTGGTGGGCACCGTGCTGCGGGATCCTCTGGTGTCGGAATTGGGTTACCAGCTGAACGTTACCAACGAAGGCGGTGTTGGCGATACGATTCGTTACCTGCGCAACGTGATTGGGCTGTGGATAATCCAGGAAGTGTTGCGTGAGTGGAACGAACGAGGCCTTCCGGTGACCGCCGCGCAACTGGCTGCGCAGTGCATGGAGGTTGAAATGGATGGGCCTTATGTCGACCTATCCGATGAGAAGACCTTTCTCGCGCCGGGAAACATGGTGGCGCGCATCAACGCCGAGCTCAAGGCGCGGGGGTTTCCGGAAGAGACGCGTCCGGGGCAGCTTGCGGCCATCATCTTTCGCAGCCTGGCGCGACGTTATGCCGAGGTCATCTCAGGCCTCCGCCAGTGCGCCGGCAAGACCATCGAGCGCGTGTGCATCGTGGGTGGTGGCGTCAAGAATGAAGCGCTCAACAGGCTGACCGCACTCTCGACGGGCCTGGAGGTCGTCAAAGGCTCGAGTGAGTCAACTCTGATCGGTAACGTGGCGGTGCAGATTTCCGCGCTCGAAAACACGCGGTCACTGGAACAAATCCAGCGCATTTCATCCCGGCTGTCGTTTGTGGGCGAAAGCTAGAACAATCCACAAGTGGCCTGGCGCAGAATATTCTCCCTCGCCTAATCAACCGATGATGTCTAGCCCGGGAGCATTAAACTCATGGCAAAAGAGTGAGTCTCAATGGCACAGAAGAGAACCGAGATAGCAGAAAAGAAGTTGAACCTCTTTGAGCGATACCTGAGTGTGTGGGTCGGCGCCTGCATGATTGCCGGCATTATGCTTGGCAAATTCATCCCCGGTCTCACCGATGCGCTGAGACGTCTCGAATTTGGCAGGGGGAGCCAGATTAATGCACCTATTGCAATTCTGATCTGGCTGATGATTACCCCGATGATGATGAAGGTGGACTTCACCTCCATCCGCAACGTGGGCAAGCGGCCGCGCGGGCTCCTCATTACACTGTTTGTAAACTGGCTGGTAAAACCATTCTCCATGGCGCTCGTAGCCTGG
The DNA here is from genome assembly GCA_964495535.1 of uncultured Acidobacteriota bacterium. Lineage (GTDB taxonomy): Bacteria > Acidobacteriota > Terriglobia > UBA7540 > UBA7540 > JALHUF01. Next base: position 77,234 of record CAZBWJ010000002.1, read on the forward strand.
ATTTTCTTCCGGCAGGTATTCGCGGCCTGGATTGGGACAGCCGATGCCGACCAGTACATCGCAGGATGCATCATCCTGGCCGCAGCGCCCTGCACGGCGATGGTTTTCGTTTGGAGTTATCTCACGGATGGCGATCCGGCATACACCCTCGTGCAGGTCTCGGTCAACGATTTGATCATGTTGTTCCTTTTTGCTCCGATCGTCCGATTCCTGGTGAGCGGCGCTTCCTCGTTATCCGTCCCCTTCATTGTCCTACTCTATTCGGTCATCACTTTCATTGTGATACCACTCAGCCTCGGCACCGTCCTACGAACGTGGCTCATCCGCCAGCGCGGTAAAGAGTGGTTCGAAAACACACTACTGCGAAAATCCGCTCCCATAACGATTGTTGCTTTACTTGCCACGCTGGTGCTGATTTTCGCCTTTCAGGCCGACAACATCACAGGCAAGTTCTTCCACGTCGTCCTCATCGCTGTTCCGATTCTTATCCAGGTTTACTTCAACTCGTCGCTGGCCTACGGGCTGATGAGACTGTTCAACGTTGAGTTTGCGGTCGCGGCCCCAGGCGCGCTCATCGGCGCCAGCAACTTCTTCGAACTTGCGGTGGCAACGGCAATCGCGCTTTTCGGGCCGGGATCCGGCGCTGCCTTGGCGACGGTTGTAGGTGTTCTCATCGAGGTGCCTGTGATGTTGTCGGTATGTGGAATCTGCAATCGCACGCGCCACTGGTTCCCGGCGCGCGCGGCACTCTGAAGGAAGGATCTTCTCTATGGAAGCTAGCGCTGCCAGACCCGACAGGGCGCCTTCGTCTTTTCTCGAGCGACTCGGTATTTACCCACCGCTGGCATGGGGCTTTCCCGCTGTCCTCCTGTTGATGTGCGCTTGCGGCGTTGAATCGGGATTTTTGTCGGCGTATCTCGTCAACAAAGGCATATCGGCATCGGCCGTGGCGCTGGTGTTCACTGGGTACGGAGTCACTGCTACGTTTGCCTCATGGCTGTCCGGAGCCCTCTCCGACCTCTGGGGACCGAAACGGGTTATGCTCGTCGGTCTGGTCATCTGGCTTGTTTTCCACGTCGCCTTTCTCTTACTGGGGGTCGCGCCAGGCAACTACCTGTTCATACTGCTTCTTTACGGCATGCGCGGGTTCGGCTATCCGCTCTTCGCCTACGGCTTCCTGGTATGGATCACCGTGGCAACGCCGGCTCGAAATCTCGGGACATCGTTGGGCTGGTTTTGGTTCGCATTCGCAGCGGGCTTCCCGACCCTCGGTTCCCTCATCGCGAGTTATCTGGTTCCGGCGGTGGGGTCGTATCAGACCCTCTGGTGGGCGCTGATTTTCGTCGCCGCTGCCGGGTTGGCCCTAGTGGGCGTTCGAGATGCGACGGGAACGCAGAGGCTTGCCCCTGCGGGCGAGAATCCGATAAAGACGCTCATTTCCAGTGCGGCGATCGCTTGGGAGATCCCGAAGATCGGGATCGGCGGCATTGTGCGAACGATCAACACGGCAGCCCAACTCGGGTTTCTCGTGTTTCTACCGGTCTATTGCACCACGACGGTCGGCTTCACCCTCACGCAGTGGCTACGCTTGCTAACCATACTGTCGGTAACCAACGTCATCTGGAACCTCTTGTTCGGAATTATCGGCGATAAATTCGGGTGGCGGAGGACCGTCGCGCTGTTCGGCGGCGTGGGCTGTGCGGTCACGACGCTGATGCTTTATTACTCCATGCAGGGACACCCGGCGAATTACCCGCTGGCGGTCATTGCCGGCATGTTCTATGGAGCCACCCTGGCGGCCTATACGCCGCTCGGGGCGATTATGGCGGCTCTGGCCCCGGGCCGCAAAGGGGCGGCCATGGCGATCCTCAACCTCGGCGCTGGAGCGAGCGCCTGGGTCGGCCCCGCGATCGTCGGTGTCTTTCTGCCGTCGCTGGGTGTGGCAGGCGTAATGTGGATCTTCGCCGTGCTCTACGCCATCAGCGCGGTACTGACGATGTTCATGAAGGTTCCAGAGGACAAGGGGGCCGCGTAACGAAGCCGCGCCACGGCTCTATATCTTCCTTTAACCCGTCAGGCGGAAGGTCTGCTCTTGACTCAGCCGGGTAGCCAGAAGTTGGCGATGATCTTCAGTTGCTACTACCCCAATCCCGGCAGTGTAGGCGTCACGCCCGAAGATTTCGCGAAGGTCACGGCATCCAACGCTTTTATGGTGGAAGTAATCCTGACCGGCCTCCTCATGATGGCCGTCCTGGCGCTGAGCGACGAGCGGAGTTCTCAAATGCCCCAGAGTAATCTGGGTCCTCTTTTTGTCGGCTTAACTGTAGCTCTCCTGGTCGGCGTCGGCGGGCAGGTCAGCATGGCGGCGCTAAACCCGGCGCGCGATTTCGGCCCACGCCTCTTCGCTTACCTGATTGGCTTTGGTTCGATTGCCATTCCTGGGCCGCGCGGGAATGAGTGGTGGCTGTACATCTTGGCTCCGAGCGTCGGTGCACTGCTGGGCGCAGCGGCGTACGATGGTTTGGTGCGGCGCTACTTGCCGAAACACTCTATGTAGCTGCGTGAGTCAATCCCAGGAGCATGAATGAAGGCTGCATTCTTGACCGGCCTCAGGGAAATGGAAATTCGGGAGATATCTGAGCTGGAGCTGAGCAGCCCGCAATTGCGATTCTCACCCAGCTCGAAGACGAAGCAGGGTGGGCGAAACACTTTGCTGCTCGGCACGGCAAGCTCCGCCGTCTGGCTGGCGAAGCGCTCGCGGAACATCGCCAAGGAGAGACTCGGCCGCTGGATCATCTCCTTTGATCGAATCCCGCACCACGCGACGGTTCCGTGAGGCCTACTGAAACTTGCGGGAAGAAATCCGGCGGCAGGCGCGGCAAGCCTACTTGCTCTTCCGCAAAGATCCCCACCATCCCAATCTTCGGTTCAAGAAAGTCGATGAAGAAACCAGCACCTTCTCTCTCTGGCTCGGCCTTGACTACCGCGCCTTGGGAGTGATGGAGGGCTCGACAGATGGCAGTCCTCCAGCCACCTCAACAAGTGGTGATTGCACTCCCTTGCCTGGCGCGCTAAGATGCAGCCCGCGCGGGGGCATTGGGGAAGGGGGAAACTTGCCGCCCACCCGGTCTCCGCCCAGGACGGAGCCTGCCATGTGGTGGGAAAAGAAATCTCGGTCGATTGTGCCCCGAGAACCGCAGCCGATGCCGGCTCCACCTGGGACTCCTCAATTGGAAAACTCCATGGTGGAAGCAATGTCGAGGGCCTCAGATACGCTGGCTGCCAATCAGAACCAAACCCTTCTGGGCCGGTCAGTGGTGCTGCGCGGGGACCTGTCGGGGAAAGAAGACCTCCTGATCGAAGGGCAGTTCGAGGGAACCCTCAGCCTTCAGGAACATTGCGTGACCGTGGGCCCGCACGGCCAGGTGAAGGGTGAGATTCATGCCCGGCAGGTGGTCATCCAGGGATCGGTGAGCGGCAACGTTTCGGCTCGGGAGAAGATCGAAATCCGCAAGACCGGCGAGGTCGTGGGTGACCTGGTTGCCGCGGGCATCGCCATCGAGGATGGCGCCTACTTCAAGGGCAGCATCGACATTCTGCGCGAGCAGAATCAGGAAGTGGCCCGCTCCTTTCCCGCAGCGAGTGCCCTCAAGGGCAGCGCCTAGAAACACGAGGTTCTCCGCGCTGCTTCAGGCGGGGCGAGGTGCGCCGTGGGCAAACCTTGGCTCGTCTCGCTCGGCCGGCCGAGACGAAGGAACACGGCCCGAACGCGAGGCTTCAGATGCCTCTGACTGCTGGTCAGCAAGGCCGCAGCAAGCCAACACGCGCTGGCCCGGCCACTGCCAGCGCGGCCCTCGAGTGGCTTTGGCAACAACTCCGCGACGTTCGCCACCCTCAGATCCTCGATTGCGGCCCCATTTCCCAAGCTACCGTAGACGTTCTCCTGCGGCGCGGGGCGAAGCTCTACGTGACCGACTTGGTGACGCCAGCCCGGGAAGAAACCAGCCAATTCTGGGACCGGGGCGGCAAGGTTCCCGTCTTTCGCCTTAAGGATTTTCTCGCGCAGTTGCCTGAGATTCCCGAGGAATCACTTTCCGCCATCTTCTGCTGGCACTTGTTTGATTTGCTGCCGCGCGAGGTCCTCCCGGGCCTGGTGGACCGATTGTTATCCTACGTTCAGCCGGGTGGGGTGCTGTTCTGCCTTCTCCGCGAGCCCTATTTGCCCGCAGGCGCGGAAATGATGTGGTGGCTGGAGAACCTGACCACCCTGGCCACGGGCCGGGAGGGCAACAAGCCCTTTCCTTACCCGGCACTCTCCAATCGCGAAATGGAGCGCCTGGTTCCTGCCGGTAGCGTCAAGACCTTTCTCACCCGGTCCGGGCGGCGCGAAGTCCTGGGGATTAAGTAGGGCGAAAGCGTGAAGCATCGTGGTGTGCGCCGAGCGCCCGGCGTTCTCTCCCTACCCAATTGGGGCGTTGACGCGGGAGAACAAACCTGCGAAAGTCTTGGCGTCTGGCCACTGTGTGCGGACGGGTCGGGACATCGGCCGGCTGGCGTGTCGACCCGGGCAGCGAGTGAATTGCTGGAGGCGAGGATGAAGAAGCTCAGTATGTGTTTCGCCGTACTGGCCCTGGCGGTGCTGGTCCTCCCAAGGGCGACTCAAGCTCAGGATCTGGCTAAGGAGTCGCTGGGGAGTTTTCCACCCCAGACGATTCGGCTGGAGTATTCACGTCCGGCTAAGCTTCGGGCTCTCCCCAATTATGCGAGCTTGCGGCAACGTTACGTCGGCCCGCGACTGCGGACGTTGGAGGAGTCTTTCTCGCAGCTCGGTGTCGGGGAAAGCGACATTGACGAACTGGTCTTGGGGTGGCAGCCCGGGACGGGGAGCATGAGGCTCGAGGGGCTGGTGGTAGGGCGCTTCACAGCGAAGGCAATTGCCGACCGCGCCGCGGCGCAAGGTATACCTCCCACGCCGGTCGGTGAGCTTCCGGCCTATTGCCTGGGATCGGAAGGCGCCTCCACTTGCCTGGTCGTGCTTCGGGACTCGCTGGGCGTCTTTGGAGCGCAGGACACGGTGGCTGCCATGTTGGAGGCTCGTGAGGGGCGCACCACAAGTCTTGCTTCCGAGGAACGCTTTACAGAGTTGATGCGCGAAGCTCAAGCAGAGGCACCCATCTGGGGCGTGGCGGTTGGAGAAGCGGTGCCTGACTGGTTCAGAGCCTGGATGCCGGCCCAGGGGAATCTTCAGATGGACTGGGCAAAGGCATTTCAATCCGTCGAGGCACTCGTCTATAGCGTGGACACGGCGGATAGGGTGCGCCTGGACGTGAAGATGGATTGCGCCACCAGCCAGGCAGCCGAGAGCACGCGCCAAGTCTTCGAGGGCCTCAAGCTCTTTCAACAGCTCGCCTGGCAGAATCTTAACCCCAATCGGCCCAATCCCTTCGAGACGGTCGAAATCAGCTCGAGCGACCGGCGGGTCACGCTCAAGATGACCACGAGTTACGCGGACCTCGAAGGGCCCGGTGCGCCTGGCGGCCCAGGCCGTTGACCTGATTCGAAATTGGGTACGCAGACGCAGAGGCACAGAGAAGTGGAATGCGGCTGACGGTCGTGGGCGTAGACCTCTGTAAGAGAAACCTGCCATTGTTCGCAGTCGGTGGTTCTAGTTTCTAACGAGGGAAATGGTAGCTGCGATCTCGCTGAGGATGGCAGCCAACGTGCGTGTGGGATGCTGCGGATTTCCCCAGGCGCTCGGCCAATATGCGCGCACGCTTCCGGTCGTTGAGGTGCAACAAACGTTCTACCAGCCACCGCTCCTCAGAACCCTGGAGAGGTGGCGGGCGCAAGTCCCCGCCGGGTTTGAATTCACGCTAAAGGCTTGGCAACTCATCACCCATGAAGCCACCAGTCCCACGTATCGGCGATTGCGCGAAAAGCTCTCTGACGCCCAGCGGCGAGAAGCCGGTGCATTCCGGGTGAATTCAATCGTCATGAGTGCCTGGCGTCGCACGCTCGAGTGTGCGCAGGCTCTCAGCAGCCGCGTCATCGTCTTCCAATGCCCGGCGCGCTTTACCCCCATGTGGGAGAACAAGCAGAACCTGAGGGCATTCTTCCGCGAGGTCAATCGAGCAATGCCAGCGCGGTCGCCTGCCGAAATGCACACGTTCGTCTGGGAGCCGCGCGGGGAGTGGAAACCCGAAGAGGTACACGAGCTGTGTGAGGAGCTGGACTTGGTACACGCGGTTGAACCGTTTCGACAAGAGCCGCTAGGGGCGGGGCTGGGTTACTTTCGCCTCCACGGACGGACGGGTTATCGTTACCGTTACACCGACGACGATCTGAAGCGTCTGCTGGAACTGGCGCAATCGCGCCCGTCGTGTTACGTCCTCTTCAACAACATCTCCATGCTGGAGGACGCGCGCCGGTTCCAAGAGCTTGTCCCCAGATCCTGAAACAGCCGAATCTGCCGCGGAAAGAACCAGATTGGTCACCGGGAGGCGAGAGCGCGCCCGCCGCGCCAAGGCCGCGGAGGAACGGCTGAACCGATAGCCCTTCTAGTCCCTCTTCCCTCGGCTTGACTCTCCCCCGACCCGAAAGCCATACTGCCATCTTAGGGTAGGGGAGGGCTTGGCCCTCCGGCTGTCAAGGTCGCCGAGGGCTCCCCGACTTGGCGGGGGCAGGCTGCGTTGCCGGTTGCACCCGCAAGGTGCGGGAGCCCAGAGGGTTCCCCTGCCAAAACGCACACAGGTGGATTGATGACAGAAGCAAATCCCGGCCGCGCGCTCCTGGTAGACCTCTACGAGTTGACCATGGCCGCGGCCTATTTCGAGCATCGCGTGGATTGCCGCGCCACGTTTGAACTCTTCGTCCGCCAGCTTCCCCGCGAGCGTTCTTACTTGGTGGCGGCGGGAATCGATTCCGCGCTCGAGTACCTGGAGACTCTGCACTTCGCAGAGGAGGATATCCGGTTCCTCCGCACTCAGCCTGCCTTCGAGACCGTGTCGGACATGTTCTTTGACTACCTCCGGACATTCCGCTTCACCGGCGACGTGCAGGCCGTCGAGGAGGGAACACTAGTCTTCGGTGAGGAACCGATCCTCCAGGTCACGGCGCCGGCACTCGAGGCGCAGGTCGTCGAGACTTACCTGCTTTCGGTCATCAACTTCGAAACGCTGGTGGCTTCGAAAGCGGCCCGCGTGGTCAGCGCGGCGCGTGGCCGAGGCGTGTTGGAGTTCGGGACACGTCGCGCGCACGGGCCGGAGGCGGGCGTGCGCGCGGCCCGCGCGGCTTACTTGGGGGGATGCGTTGCGACCTCCAACGTGCTGGCGGGTTATCACTACGGCATTCCTCTTGCCGGCACCGCCGCGCACTCCTGGACGCAGATTTTCCCTACCGAACGCGAAAGCTTTGAGGCGCTTCTGGAGACTTTTCCGGAGCGAGCGATCCTTCTGATCGACACCTATGACTCACTGACCGGTGCGGAAACGGCCGCCGCGCTCGGCCGGAAAATCCCCGGCGTGCGACTGGACAGCGGCGACCTGCTAGAGAAGAGCCGGCGGGTGCGGGAGATTCTCGACCGCCGCGGCCTGACCGACACCAAGATTGTGGCCAGTGGCGACCTGAACGAATACAAGATTGAGGAACTGGTTTCGCAAGGCGCTCCCATCGATGTCTTTGGCGTGGGCACGGATCTGGCCACCTCGCGCGACGTCCCCGCGCTGAGCGTGGTCTACAAGCTGGTGGAGGTGGAACGCGGCGGGCGCGTCGAACTGAAGACCAAGTTCAGCGAGCAAAAGGTCCATTCGCCCGGCCGCAAGCAAGTCTTCCGGTTCTCGCGGGAGGGGCAATTCCACTATGACCTGATCGGGTGCGCCGACGAGCACTACCCTGACGCCGCGCCGCTTCTCCAAACCGTGATGAAAGACGGTCGGCGCCTCACGCCTCCGCCAACCTTGGCGCAGGTGCGGGCTGGGGCGCTCGCCACGCTCGCGCGCCTGCCGGAGGGCTATCGGGCGCTGCACGATGCTCCTGCCTATCCCGTGGTGAAGAGCGCCGCGCTTGAGCGACAGCTTGACGAAGTTCGTGAACGCTATCTCGGAGCGCCCCAAGCGACCAACGCGCGCCGCCCGCGTGGTACCCAGGGCGAGTGAGCCGGCCATGAACGAACCTCTGGTTTTCCTCGACGTTGACACACAGGTCGATTTCATGCTTCCCACCGGCAGCCTGTATGTGCCCGGTGCAGAAGAGATTGTGCCCAACCTCAAGAAACTCCTGGCGCATGCGCAGGAGCAGCACATTCCCGTGCTTTCGTCTGCGGACGCACACGCGCCGGACGACCCGTCGTTTGCCGAGTGGCCCCCGCACTGCGTTGTCGGAACGCCGGGTCAGCGGCACATCCCGGAAACCCTGCTCCCGGCGGCTGTCGTCATCCCCAACCGCCCTGGGGCCTTGTCTCGCCCAGTGGAGTGGTCGGGACAGTTCATCATCGAAAAGCAGGCCTACGACGTCTCGACCAACGCGAATTTTGAGGAGATCTTGGCGTGGCTAGGGGACCGCCGTTTCGTAGTCTTTGGCGTTGCCACCGAATACTGTGTGCTTTCCTCTGTTTTGGCGCTGCGCAGGCGCGATCGGCCGGTGGATCTCGTGATGGACGCCATCCGAGCCATCACGGAGGAAGGCGGCCGCAAGGCCATCGAAAAGATGACCGCTGCCGGCGTCCGGCTGGTGAAGACAGCGGAAGTCTGTGGCTTGCGTCCCGAACAACAATGAGCTAGGGAAAGGGCCTCGCGTCCCTCCCGGCTCGGTGCCGCCTGCTCCGCCCGGGCGGCCACCTCTCCCGCAGGGGGAGAGAGCCTGTAGCGGCGATCTATGACCGGCGCATTCCCTGATTCTTCCAGCTTGGCGCTTGGAGAGGGCAGCGCAGCCCGCCGCGGCGGGCTGCGGCTTTTCTGGCTTTGGGGGGCGATATGAACCGCATTAGGTGCCATATTCTTATGTTGCTGCTGGTCTTGATTGCGGCGGCTGCTGCCCGGGCCGCACTCGCCGGTGATCGCGAGAAGGCTGTGGCTGCTTATCGGGAAGGGAACGGGCTCTTCGACCAGGGCCGTTTTGCTGAGGCGATGGCCGCTTACGGCCGCGCCATTGAAGAAGATCCCCAATACGCCGAGGCTTACCACAATCGCGCGTTGGCCGCCGAGATGGTGGATCACGTGAAGGCCATTGAGGGTTGGCGTCGGTTCCTGGAGGTGGCGGGCGATCGGGATGACCTGAAGTACGATCTGGCGCGCGTCAAGGCGAGGCTGCAAATCCTGGAGTCGATGCCGGCGCTCCCCGCGGCAATGCAGCCCAGCCGTTACGTTCCTGCTGCGGGCGACTACTACTGGTTGATCTCCCGGAACTCGGAGGGTGAGGAATGGCCGCACTTGCCCGTCAAGGTCTTCTTGGGCAGCGCTCCCGACATCAAGTGGCAGGAGGGCACGCGGGAGGCGTACAACATCTGGAGCACGGTCTTCCCCCTGGAACTGGTAGCGTTGCCCCAGCACGCCGACATTCGCATGGGCTGGGAAGAAGCCCTGGTCGAAAAGGAGCACGCGGGTGAGGCCGTCGAGTGGGTGCAGATCCGCCGGATTGGCGGTGAGCTGGCCGGCCGGAGAATCGCCGTGATTGTCATTGACCTGCACCGCCGTTGGAGCAAGGACGAAATGCGCGCGATCGTCCTGCACGAGATGGGCCACGCCCTCGGTATCAAGGGGCACAGTGACAGCCCCCAGGACATCATGTATTGGCAAATGGAGGAGAAGGCCTATCAAATCCCTGTGCCCATCATCAACTACCCGCTGTTCTGGAAGTCGCTGGTGAAGCAGCCCAGCCAGCGAGATGTCGACACCCTCATCCGCCTTTACAATTTCGCCGGCTCGAGCACCCGCTTTCCCTAAGGCGTGAGCGCCATCCGGCGCTGTTCCCTTATCCTGTTTCCTTGGCGGGAAGCCGAAGCGGCATTCCCCGCACCGAGCTAGATCTATTGGGCAGCGAATATCCTTGGCCTCACTTCTGCCTTTGGCGGGGGAATGTGGCCAGGCCCAAGGTGATGATGGCGCTCCGGGACGCGGATTTGGTGGAGAGTTTGGTCGCATTGGCTGGCCAGGTGTCCGGCGGCATGGGTGCTGAGTTGATCCCCCTGCGGGACGGCCGCGGAACGGTTCATATTCGCTCCTTGACAAGACCCGGTGCCTGCAATAGAGTTCGCTCGCGTTCGGTTGGCTAAATCAACGATTCCGATTCGAAGGAACGTTTTTCGTGTTCGACGCGACGCATCCTGCCGTGCGCAGGACGCGAGCGGAGCTGCACCGCGGTGCAGCTCCCACAGGATCAGGACTCACGCGAAAATCTTCCAGGAGGGATCCTCAATGAAAATACGGGCTCGAATCTGCGCAGGGTGGTGGTCCCTGCTGAGTCTCGTTTGCTTGCTTGTTCCCGTGGGCGCCTTGGCGCAAGAGCGGGAGGGTGGCGCGGCGGCGGTGGCTGCCGTGGGCGCGATCATGATGGTGTTCTTCCTGATCGCGGCGGCTTTCTACGTTTACATGGCGCTGGCCCTGATGACCATCGCCAAGAAGACCAACACAGCGAACGCCTGGTTGGCATGGATTCCCATTGCCAACATTTTCTTGATGTTGAACATCGCCAAGAAACCGCTATGGTGGTTCATCCTTTGTCTGATTCCGCTGGTGAACATCGTCGTTCTGATTATCGTGTGGATGGCGGTTGCGGAGGCAAGGGGCAAGCCCAGTTGGTGGGGAATCCTGATGATCGTCCCGTTCGTTAACCTTATTGTCCCCGGTTATCTGGCGTGGTCTGATTAGGGTCGCTCACGCGGGGCGTGATGAGTCGCAATCCGGGGATGCGGCCAGTGCAGTTCCAACTTAATGGACCGAGCGGCTAATGCGGGAACCCTTGCAGATTGGCCCAACTCGCCGCTCACAGGACTAGCTGCAAATAGTTGGAACGGCACCAGGGGCACGGCAAGCGTTTGCTCTTCGCCTTGCCTCGCGGGACAAGGCTCCGTTGTTGCTCGTGCCCTTGGCCGCCGGCTTGACTTCGGCTGACGCCGCGGGCGTAGAATGCTCCCGGGAGCTTCTGGAAAGCTGAGCGGGGGTCGGGCGGACGCTCTCAGCATGGCTGCCACGGCAGGGGACTCCCGTGAGGTCGCGATGGTGATTGCGTCCCAAGTGCGGCCGGGCATGGTCGTGAAAATCGGCGAAGATCTCTTCAAAGTGATTGAGTCCACGTTTCACGTGGGCCAGGGGAAGATGCCCGGTAGTGTCCACACGAAGCTTCAGAACGTGCGGAAAGGCACGTTCAAGGAGCTGCGCTTCCGCCCGGAAGAACGGCTGGATGACATCCAGTTAGTCAAGCAGGAGATGGAATTTCTTTACAGCGATGCCGACTCGGCCACGTTCATGAATCCCGAGAGCTTCGACCAGGTTTCCATCGCGCTCGAGGCCATCGGGGCGGCACAGAAGTTCCTGAAGCCGGAAATGAAGATTCCCGTGGAGTTTCACGAAGGGGAACCGCTCAGCATTGTTTTTCCGGGGATTGTCGAGGTCAAGGTCGGGACCACCGCTCAACCTGTCCACCAGCAGCAGGATAACACTTACAAGACCGCCACCCTCGAGAACGGCCTGGAAGTGATGGTGCCGCAGTTCATCCGGCCGGGCGAGATTGTGCGCATCGAGGTGGCTACGGGCAAGTACGTGGATCGTGTGCGCACGGACATCAAACGGGTGTAAGGGAGGGCTCGGCCCTCCCGCTCGCACGGGTGGGAGTAGGGGGAACAGCGCAACGGTGCTCCCACTGCCAACTGCCAACTGCCAACTGCCAACTGCCAACTGCCAACTGCCAACTGCCAACTGCTTCCTTCCTCCTGGGAGTCCAATCGCCCCTTGGTGAATTTGACGGCTCTTGATATGATTGCCGCCGCTGAACCATGGACACCATTGGCACTCCTCCGCTGGCTGAAGCTCGACCCCAGGTGCAGATCCGCGGCGCCGAGAAGCGCGACGCCGCCGACATTGCGCGCATCTATCACCAGGCGACGCAGGATGGTCTGGCCACGTTCGAAGATTTTCTCGTCACGAGCGAAGAACGCGAGCGCTGGGTGCAGGAACATTCCGACAAACATCCGTTGCTGGTGGCGGAGTGGGGAGACCGCATCCTGGGCTGGGCTTCCCTTAGCCCCTATCATAGCCGGCCACACATCGAGGGTGTGGTCGAGATGCTCATCTACATTGACCGCGATTACCGGCGGCACGGCGTGGGCCGGGAATTGATGCGGGCGCTGCAAGCCGCCGCGCGCGCCTGCGGGCACCGAAAAATCATCGGGCGCTTCCTTGCTTACAACGACGCCGGACGCACACTCTGCCGCCTGACGGGCTGGCGGGAGGTCGGCGTCCACCTGAAACACACGCGCATCGACGGCCGCCTGCATGACGTCGTCATCGTTGAGCATCTGATTCCCGAAAATCTCACCTAGCAACTGGGGCGAGCAACCCGTGAGGTTTCGCTGGGCCCTCGCCTAGCGGGGCCCGCCGTGACCCTGCACGTAACAAACCTGCTAGTCGGATCGAAGCGGAAAATCCTTTGCGCGAACAGCCGCATTGGCTTGCTGAGTCCATCTGTGGGGGGGCAGACGGCCCCGCCAGGGGGCCGGTTTTTTCGCGACGCCCGGGACACCCCGCGCCGCCCTCGTGTTACACTAGGCTCCAGGAGGGATGGGTGAGTGGTTGAAACCGGCGGTCTTGAAAACCGTTAGCCTCGAAAGGGGCTCGGGGGTTCGAATCCCTCTCCCTCCGCCAGTCACCTCGCAGCGCTTGACTCCCCTTGGCTTCAAGCTGACGTCCACGTACTTCTCCCTTTGCCTTCGTTCCGCCCACCTCAGAGCGGGCCATGCCGGCCGCGGCCTGCATGATGCGCGGTGTCCCCGCGATCTGGCTTGCTTGACTTTCATCCAGGCAACGCATAGCATCCGGCCGTCCGGGAGTCATCCCACAAGAATCTCTCTTTGAGGCGTAATTCCGCCTGGACGGCAATCCCCAGGAAAGAATCACACAACTCAAAGTACAACTCGGCAAGGTCATTCTGGGCAAGGGCGAAGTGATTCAAGACCTGGTCATCGCGCTGCTCAGCGACAATCACATCCTGATGGAAGACGTTCCCGGAGTAGGGAAGACTACACTGGCCAAGGCCATGGCCAAGTCCCTGTCGGCGGACTTCAAGCGCGTGCAATTCACGCCGGATCTGCTGCCCACGGACATTCTTGGGTCATCGGTTTACAACCCGCGCGACGGCAGTTTCACGTTCAAGCAAGGGCCGGTCTTCACCAACATCTTGTTGGCGGATGAAATTAACCGGGCCTCGCCGCGCACCCAGTCGAGTTTGCTCGAGGCCATGAGCGAGCGTCAGGCGTCGATCGAAGGAACGACCTATGCGTTGCCGGCTCCGTTCCTGGTGATTGCCACGCAGAATCCCATCGAGTTCCACGGCACCTATCCGCTGCCGGAAGCGCAACTCGATCGCTTCGGCATGAAGATCAACCTGGGCTACCCCGCGAAGGACCAGGAGGTGGAAGTTCTCTACAGCCAGTTTCACCATCATCCGCTCGAGGACGTGAGACCACTTCTCGAATGCGCGAGCGTAATGGCGATGCAGACAGCGATTCGCGCGGTGAGAGTGGACCCGCGCCTTGCCCGCTACATCATCGACCTGGCCGATGCCACTCGCCACCACAGCGCCGTCAAGGTGGGCGGTTCTCCGCGGGGCTCCCTAACGCTCTTTCGCATTGCGCAATCCCGCGCGTTTGTTGAAGGCCGGGATTACGCCATTCCTGAAGACGTGAAGGCTGTGGCCGTCCCCACCTTGGCCCATCGCCTGGCGCTCGAGACCAAGGCCAAGTATTCCGGCGTGCTGAAAGAGGACGTAGTCCGCGAAATCCTGGACAAGGTCCCGGTCGGCGTTTGAGGATGGTGGGAGGTCGGCGCGGTGGCAAGACCTGTTGGCGAAGTCTCCATCCTACGCAAGATCATTCGAGCCTACCAGGAGCGGCTCACGGGGCGGGGCCGGTACCTGCTCTGGACCGTGATGGTGCTGGGTGTACTCGGCCTGGACACGCGGCGGAATCAGGTTTTCAAGCTCTTCGCCGGGGCGGCGGCGATTTTCCTGGTGGCTGCCCTGTTTGCCTTCCTGCCTCGCCCCAAGGTTCGCCTGGAATGCAGGTTGCCCTTGCGGGCGGCGGCTCTCACACCACTCCCGATTAGTGCGCATGTAGTGAGCCTGGGAGGTGGATGGCCTCGGGACCTCTGTCTCACTTTCCCGCGCCCCCTCGAGTGGGGAAGCAGCATCGTTTTCAAACCTCAGCAGGCCTTTTTCACGCCGGTAAGAGATGGACCAATTGAACTCAAGGTGGAGTTTCGGGCCTTGCGGCGCGGACGATACCTGCTCCGCGGGCCGACCGTCCGGGCGACCGACCCCTTGCGGCTGGTCTTGACGCGCGAGGTGGCGCTCCCGGACCAGGTCCTGCTGGTTTATCCCCGCTTCTATTCGATGGAGGACTTCATGGTGCCTGTGGGTCGGCGCTACCAGCCCGGTGGGGTACCGCTGGCCTCAAGCACCGGAGATGCCATTGAGTTTGTCGGGACGCGGGAATATCGGGAGGGGGATCCCTTGCGCAACATCCACTGGCGCTCCTGGGCGCGCCTTGGCGAACCTGTCGTGAAGGAGTACCAGGAGGAATACTTTTGCCGCATTGCGGTCATCCTCGATACGTTTCTTTCTCCCAAGCCGAGCCCGGCGGAGGAGAAAACGTTCGAGGCTGCAATTTCCGTAACAGCATCCATCGCGGATTTCTTCAGCCGCAGCGAATACCTTGTCGATGTGCTGGCCGCTGGTCCCGATATTTACGAGGTGAGCGCTGGACGCAGCTTGGCGTATCTGGAAAACATCTTGGATGTACTGGCGTGCCTCGAGCCGTGCCCCCAGCCGCCCTTCCAAACCATCGGTCCGTACCTGTCCGAAAAGCTCGCGCAGACCACCACGGTTGTAGCGGTGCTCCTTGATTGGGACCGGCCCGAGTCGCGGGCCCCTCTGGAGCATCTGGCGGCTATACCTCCCGAGAGAATCCCCGCGGAAGTCCGTGAAGCATGCCGCAAAATCGTGGAGTGCTTCTACCGCGCCGTGTTTGGCGGCTTCCGCGTCCCTGCCGAAGAGATGCAAGAACTCCGCCGCTCGTTCGAGAGGTTGAGTGTTCCTTGATCCTGCCTCGTGCTGCGGCGGCAAACTTGCCGTCGCGGCCGGCCGAAGTTGACCCGACTGCCGGGTGCCGCGCTGCTCGCACGCGACCAGGCGTCACCCCCAATTCTTCTTCCTTGCCTTCTGCGGCTGATTCACTATATTTATTCGATGGCCTTTGTGCGGATCGTGTGAGGGTTTTGCTGCCAGAAAACCCGAACAGAGGTTCTGTTCATCTGACCGAGAGGTTGAAGTCAAAGAGGGGAAAGCCTTGCTGTGAGGTGCAGCAAGGTGACGGAGGCAAGTGACCCGCCCCGCGCGGCCGCCACGACGAACGAAGACAGGGAGAAACTGATGCTCAAACGGATGCTGGCGGTGGGCCTGGTGGTGGGACTGGCCGCCGGGATGCTGGCAAGTTGCGGTGGGAGTAGCACGCCTTCGCCTAAGGGTACGGGGGCGCTGTTCACGTTCATTGGCGACACGCCGGCATCCGACGTCCTTTCTCTGCGTACCACCCTGACGGGCATAACTCTCAAGGAGCAGGGCAGTACGAACACAGTCAGCGTGCTTTCATCCTCGGTGAAAGTGAATTTTGCCTCGCTGCGGGATTTTGCCACCATCCTAAATCTAGCCAGCGTCTCGGCGACGACCTATGATGAGGTGACAATCAACTTCACCGGCACGCAGATTATCCTTTACGATCCCACGCAGAGTCCGCCGGTCAGGGTGGTGAATGCCGAGGTGTCAACGGCGAGCCCGGTGATCTCCATCCGCCCCGCGCTGACGGTCGTCAAGGATAAGGTCGCGGCGTTGCGGCTGGATTTCGATCTTCTGCGCTCGATCGAGCTGGACGCAGACGGCCAGGTGAGCGGCAAGCTGACCCCCATCATGAAAGCCGCGCCTGTTGTCGCTATCGCGGGTCAGGGGTTTGGCCAATTCGATGATCTGGTGGGTTTCGTCTCTACCGTCACACCTTATCGCGTGAGCGAGGCCTTTACCGGAGCATTCACGATCCAGCTCCTTGCCGGAACGGGTCCGGCAATTACCGTCTACTTCACGGACTCCACGCAGCTCCTTGGCGTCTCGGCGCTGAACCAGCTGGAGACCGGGCAGGTTGTGGAAGTCGAGGCGGTTATGGATGAGGACGGCAACTTGGTGGCGAAGACCGTGGAGGCCGAAGACCGCGCCGTCCTAGACGATGAGAAGTTAGCCTTTCTCGGGTATGTAATCTCCGTGACGAAAGATGGAACCGGTAACGTCACCCAATTCTCCCTTTACGTGCGCGAAGAGGAGCCTGACGATAGCTGGAACGTCCCGCTGGATTCCGTGGTCGTGGTGAATGTCTCTCCCACTACTACCTTTCAGTACTCCTCGCGACCTACCAACTTTGCCAACCTCCCCTTCGACGCCACGGCCGTGGCCCCCGGCCAGGAGCTGATTGTCCACGGCAAATACACCATCACGGCCGACCAGCCAACAACCGTCGACGCGAACATGATTTTCCTGAAGCTGCAGACGGTGCAGGGGAACTTGGCGTCCCTGGTGCAGGCGGGGTCGGATGGCAAGACGGGCGCTTTCCGGTTTGCCCCTGCCGGTACACTTCTTCAAGGCGCGCCTATTCTGGTTTTCACCAACAACGAAACGGTATTCATCAACGTGTTCGGGTTGGCCCAACTTACGCCTCAGGGCATCCTGCTGGTCAGGGGTCTCCCCTTCTACCAGACGCAGGCTGGAACCATCAACGGCGTCGCGGTGCCAGCCGGGACGCTGGTCATTACCGCCCGCCAAGTGCACCAGTTACAGTAGCCGACCTGCAGCGGCGCTCGGCGCCTGCCCCGATGCAATCGGGGAGCGTCGATCTGTTTCTGCCCCAGACGCCTCGCCATCGCTGCCGACGGTCATCGACCGGCGCTAAAGCAGTGTGCACCCTCAAATTGCGGGAAGGCCCTTGGCGGGCGCGGGCTTCGAGGTCTGCGCCGGCAACCGTGTGAATCCCAGATCCCGGCGTCGTTTCAGTTTGGTCACCAGGATGATTTGGCCGGTATGATAAGCGAAGTGCTCGGTGACGTGGCTGAGCGCGTTGAGGCCGGTCAAGTGAAATCCCTGGATCACATAGTCTCGCGCCAAGTCGCGTGAAGACAGCTTCTCGAGGACGCGGCAGGCCTCGCTCACCGTGTTGCGCAGTCGCGCCAGGAGCACGCGGCGGGGAATCGGCCCGCGTGCTGCAAATTCTCTGTCGCGCTTCCGGCGATCCGGGGCGCCGCCCAGCCCGGAGATAATCCATTGCCGAACGTTCCCCTCCAGGTGCAGCACCAGGTTCCCGACGCTGTTCGAAGTGGGGTGCGCGCGCCACCAGATCTCTTTCGCCGAGAGCATGGCGAGGCAGCGCGCGATTCGCGGCAGGTGATGCGCCTGGAGCGAGTGGCGCGCTTGCGCCAGGATTTGTTTAGCCAAGCTCGCATTAGCTGTTCTCATCGTGCTTGCCTCCGCCGGTCCGCCTTGAATTCCTCCACCAGCCGCTCGTTCCAGGCGCGGTCTTCCCAGTAGGTCAGCCAGAGATAGAACGTGGCATAGCTTCGCCACCCTGCCCAAGCGCGAGCCAGTTTCTCCACGCGTGCGGCGGAGGGCTGCTTGCGCAAGCCATAAAAGCGCCGAATTGCCTTCTGCAAACCCACGTCGCCTGCGGGCAGGCAGTCCAGGTGGCCCAGCGCCCGCAAGCCCACGCAGTGTGCGGTCCACGGTCCTACGCCCTTGTGCTCGAGGAGCTTCGCGTAAGCCGCGGTTGGCTCGATCGCCCGCAGCCCTTCGAGGTCCAGGCTGCCGTCCACGGTGGCGCGCGAGATAGCGATGATGTAGCGCGCCTTAGGCCCCGAGATCTGCAGGCGGCGGAGCCGGCCCGGCGTGGTGATGGCCAAGGCGGCCGGTTGAGGAAAGGCGTGGTATCGACGGCCGCCCACTTCAATGTGGGCCCCATAGTTCTCCATCAGAGCCCGCTTCACCTGGTGGGCAAACACCACGTTGACCTGCTGCTCTAGGAAGGCCGAAATGAGCGCTTCATAGACGCTGGCAGACTGGGGTATGCGCATGCCGCAGAAGTGGCTCGTCAACCTGCGGAGCACAGCGTCGGATTCTGCCCTGCGGTAGAATGGCCCAAGGTCCAGGCTGGTCGAGAACTGGCGTTCGACAAGGCTCCGCACCTCGCGGAGTGCCCGCGCGGTGGAAGCGCCAGCAATCACTCGCAGGCGCAGCGCCGATGCCTGGCCCACGCGCTCCTCCCTGACGCCGTACAGGACCGGCTGGCCGTCCAGCTCCGTTGCGCGACGGTATTCACCATTTTTAAAATAGTCTAGCAGGGGAGGGAACTGCCGCCCGTTCAAGGGCCCCGGGGGGCTCAGGATGAATCGCACTGTATGGGCGAGGCTGAAGGGTGGTCGTGGTCTAAGTAGCATTGGGAAATGACCCGGTGCTGCGCGCGCCTGGTGGGCGCTTCACCGAGGGGGCGGAACCCCTCGCCCAATGCACAGCACTCTGGCGGGAATTCTGCACCGAAGCAGCCGGCCTAGGCAAGTCTTGACTCGCGCGCGTTCGCTTGGGTTCTGGTCACCTAGAAAAGTGACCGACAGGAAAGGCTCACAGCAGCTGCCTTGCGGCTGAGTCGAGTTCCGTGTAACTTAGGGTTAGCCCGGGGCATCGAAGGAGTCGGGTCATCGGTGCTTCCCCGGGTTGCGGATGGGACGGCGAGGCGGTCGGCACGAAGAGGCTGTTGGCTTGCCGGCGTTTCGAGAGTCCCTGAGTGATTCACGCGCTCGTGGATGACTGATGGCCGATTCTTCCCAGGCGGCACTGAGCAAGGATGACTCTGTCCTTGTGACCGAGGCGAAGGCGGGGAGTTACGCGGCCTTCGAGGAGCTTGTGAACCGCTACGAGAAAAAGATCTTCCGCCTGGGTTTGAACCTCACCGGAAATCCGGAAGACGCGGAGGATGTGCTTCAGGAGGCTTTTCTCAAGGCGTTCGAGCACCTACCTGAATTTCGTGAGGATTCCCGCTTCTATACCTGGCTGGTGCGCATTGCCATCAACGAAGGTTTGATGAAGCTGCGCAAGCGCCATGCCGACAAGTCGGTTCCTATCGAAGATGCCGTGGGTGAGGAAGGCGAGGTGGTGCCGCGGGAGTTCAGGGACTGGAAGCCCAACCCCGAGCAAGTTTACGCGCAGGCAGAAATTGAGGCCGTACTCCGGAACGCCGCAGGCAGCCTTGCGCCGGGCCTTCGCACCGTGTTCCTGTTGCGGGACGTCGAGGGGCTTTCTACCGAGGAGACAGCGGCTCTCCTCAACTTGACCGAGGGCGCGGTGAAGGCGCGGCTATTCCGCGCCCGCCTGCAACTGCGGGAAGAACTGAGCAAGGTCTTCAAGCGAGGCTGAACTTGTTAAACTGCAAGGATTGTATCCAGCAGATTTCCAACTACCTCGAGGGGGAAATAGAGGCTGACCTCAAGCGGCACCTCGAGGAACACCTCAAGATGTGCCACCATTGCCACGTGGTGTTCGATTCCATGCGCAAGACGATCGAACTCTACTGTGACGGCAAACTCTTCCCGCTCCCCGTCGAGGTCCGCGACCGTCTGCACCAGGCCCTCCGCCGCAGGTGGGAAGAGAAGATGAAGTAGCGTAGAGTGCGCCGGCCGCGGCTTCGGCCCTTGGGTCTGCTGCCAGAACGCCCGGAATTCGGTTTTTCCCGCTATTTTCCCCTCAGCTTTGATTGGGCACGTGTACCTCGGCACTCCACACCCGTCCGATGCAGTTTCCAAGAAAAGAGATTGGAGGTAGGCGATCTGTTCGGCGCGGACCCGGGTGAGACGTTGCTGTCTTAGTGCTGCACCGCGTTCGAGTGTGGGCGCGAGTGGCTTGACAGTTCCGGGGGGAGTCCATAGAATGGTTGGTTTACGGGATTCGAATTACGCGGATAAGGTAGGTCATGGACAAGAAGAAAGCAGAACTCTTCCGAAAGCGCCTGTTGGCCAAGCAAGAGGAACTGTTGCGCCTGGTCTCGAAATCCGAACAGGACGGGCGGCAGGCAGACGAGGAAGCCACTCAAGATATCGCCGATAAAGCGGCCAATTCCTACACCAAGGAATTTCTCTTTCACCAGAGCGACGATAATCGCCGTTTGCTGCAACTCGTAACCGAGGCCCTGGAGCGCCTCAAGAACGGCTCCTACGGGCTGTGCGTTGCCTGCCACGAGGAAGTCCAAGTGAAGCGCCTGGAAGCCGTGCCTTGGGCACGCCACTGTATCGAGTGCCAGGAGAAGCAGGAGCAGGGCCTCCTCTAACCCGGGCTTACCCGGCGGAAAGCGAGGCTTGTCTTCTACCCCGCGATTGAGCGCCGATCCTCCGTTCCTTCCCTCCTTCGAGAGCTAGCTGACAGTCTGTTTGCAGTCGTTTTTCCCGCGTCGTGTCTGCTGTGTGGTCAAGAACTCACTCAGGCCGGCCTGGCGGGCGTTTGTGAGCCTTGTTGGGCGAGCCTGGAAGCCTGGCAGGGCCCCGCTTGCGCGTGCTGCGGCTACCCTTTCGCATCCGAGCGAGCGCTGGATTCAGTGGAAGCCCGGTGTGCCTTGTGCCGTGAGGAGACGTTCAATTTCGATCGGGCGCGCAGCTACGGGCTTTATGCGGGCAATCTGCGCACTGCGATTCTGCAACTGAAATTCCAGCGCCGTGAACGGCTGGGGAAGAAACTGGGCGAACTCCTCTCGTCGGTGTGGGGACGGGTGGAGGCGGCTTACCCTAACGAGCTTCCGGTGGTCGTTCCGGTTCCACTGCATCCCTCGCGGCAGCGGGAGCGGGGTTTCAACCAGGCGGAATTGTTGGCGCTGGGACTGAGTCGGGGAGTTGCGAGGGCCGGCCGATCTGCCATCCCCCGCATCGAGACGCACTGCCTCCGTCGGACGCGCCCCACGGCGCCGCAGACGGGCTTGAGCTTGCGCGCGCGCCAGCAGAACGTTCGAGGAGTTTTTTCCGTTGTCCGGCCAGAGTGCGTCCGGGAGCAGGTGGTAGTGCTGGTGGATGATGTCATGACCACAGGCGCGACGCTTTCCGCCTGTGCCGGGACTTTGAAAGGCGCTGGTGCGCGGGTCGTGTTTGCCTTGACCCTGGCGCGTGCCACACCCGAGTTCCCAGCCGGTCGGACGAGTCCGCCTGCTCCGGCTGTTGACGATTTGGGGCCATCGCGGCCATAATGGGGTTTTGAGGAAGGGCCGGAGGCCCGCCGAGGGTAGACCCTATGTCGGAGGAGAACCAACGACTGCTGCAGACGCCGGTGCTGGTGCTGAACGCTACGTACGAGCCCATTAACGTCACCGCGGTGCGCCGGGCTGTCGTCCTGGTGCTGAAGGGCGTGGCCACTACCGAGGAAGAGAACGGCAGCTTCGTGCACTCCGCCCGCGTGGCCATCCGGATACCCTCGGTGATCCGGCTTACCGAATTCCGTCGCATCCCCTACCAGACCCGCGCGCTGTCCCGAAAGAATATCCTGCTGCGCGACCGATACACGTGCCAGTTCTGCCATCGTGTGTATCCGGCGGCCGAATTGACCTTGGACCATGTCATCCCGCGTTCTCGGGGCGGCTACACCGATTGGGATAACCTCGTCGCCTGCTGCCATGCCTGCAACAACTTGAAGGGTGATCGCCTCCCCGAGGAGGCCGGGCTGAGACTGTTGCGGTCGCCGCGACCCTTCACCCTCCACACTAGCCGCCAGCTCATGCGCATGATGGGAAGCTCCGACGAGCGCTGGCGGAAGTATCTCTTCTATTGACGCCATTTCCCCCAGGATGAGACGCGAGGAGCAGTCCTTGTGCCTGCTTTAGATTGCCGCGGCCGTACGGATGCTTTGGGAGCTGGCTACTTCGCGCAAGCCGCGGCGAGGGCTGAGGCGCGCGCAGGGGAGGAATCCTCCGGGGCGAAGTTGTTATTGCTTGTGGCCGTGCGCACGTGGAAGCCACCCTGGCGAGCGGCGACCCGCGCATTCTTCTTGATCTCGCGGGCCTCGGAACAAGCGAACTCTAGGTTGTGGACCTGCCCGTCGGAAGCCGATTCGCCGACGAACTTGATCCTCCCGCCCAGGACGCTCAGGGTGCCCAGGCAGTACGGACCCTTGTCGGCAGGAGCTTTTTCGCTGTGCATATGGTAAGCGCGGAAGCTAAGGATTGGAGCGGCCGGTGGCGGGCGGCGCGCTGCCTCCTCCGCTTTCTCCGCGATGTCGACATCCCTCTGAAGTTCCTTGATGTCATTGCGCCCCGGCAGGAGCTGAGCCAGGGCGTTGGCTACCCGATGGGCCGCGGTGAAGTCCTTGGCCTGGATGGCTTGCTGTGCCTGATACTTCCCACCGTTCACACCGTTCTCCAGGATCGCCCTGGCGTAGTTGTCGTTCGGGGATAGGGCCAGGACGCGCTTCGCATAGTTGATGGCACTCGAATCAAGCGGCTCCGCGTAGGCCCCCTTGGCATAGGCTGCCCGAGCTAGGTTCTGCAAATTCGCTATTTCCGCTGCCCGGGGCTCAGGTGCGGGCGCCGGAGGGGGAGGCGCCGGGGTAGGCTTGGGCTTGGCGACAAGGGCCTTCTTGGGTTGGCTGGGGGCAGGCGGGACTTCCCCCGGAGGCTGAGCTTCTGATGGGGGCGGAGTTACTTCCGCCTGGGGTTGAGCCGGAACACTGGGCGGCGTTGGCGCGGCGACCTGTGGGGCCGACGGCTGGGGTTGCGGCCTCGGCCGGAGCAGGAACCATGCTGCGCCCCCCGCGCTGCCGACGATCAAGGCCATCCCTACGATCACCACAACCACAGGAAAAGGTTTCTTAGGGACCACTGCGCCTTCCGGCGGGAGTGGTGCGGCCAGTTCCACCGCAGCAGGTGCAGCGGGCGGGACTTCCGGCGGGGGAGGTGCCACGGCGGGGGCTTTCGGCACCACGGGTGGTGGTGGCGTTGGCTTGACGGTTGGCGCGACGCGCACGGGGCGAGGCGCAGCCTCTGGAACCTCTGGCGGCGGCACAGAAACCCGGGGCGCGGGAGCCGGTGCACTCGGAACGCTGGGCGTGGGCCTTGGCAGCGGGGTGGGTTCCGGCACCGGGGGTGACACAACCTCAGTGGCAGCCGGAGGAGGCTCCGCGCGCGGTACAGGCTTCGGTGGCTGAGGAAGGATTATCGGCGGCGGCACAGAAACCCGGGGCGCGGGAGCCGGTGCACTCGGAACGCTGGGCG
>CAZBWJ010000002.1:100863-109607 GCA_964495535.1 uncultured Acidobacteriota bacterium
CTCCGCGCGCGGTACAGGCTTCGGTGGCTGAGGAAGGATTATCGGCGGCGGCACACGTGCAGGCGGACGCGGAGCCGGCGCGGCCGCGGCACCTGGTGCGGGCCGGGTCGGCGCCGGGGGAGCCGGGGCCGTTTCCGCCGCCGTGACTGGTGCACCCTGGCTGGGAGGTACGATGGGCGTTGCCTTCGGCAGTTGTGGGGCGGCCTCCGAGGGCACGGAGGGAACCACGCTGGGAGCCGGTGGAGCCTCAACGGCCGGGGCGGGTCGCGGCGGGGGTTCAATCAACCCCGGCGGAGCAGCCTCTTCAAGCGGTGCGCCACACTGCTCACAAAACTCAGCTCGCAGGTTGAGTGCGCCTTTGCAGAAACGGCAGATGGCTGCGGGCGGCGCCGCAGGCGCTGCGTCGCGCCTGGGCGCGGGCGGCGGCTCTGGAGCTTTCCTCTCCGGCAGAATCGACGGCGCGGTTTCCGTCAGCCGCACGCCGCACTGAAGACAGAAGGTGACATCTTCAGGGAGTTCCGCGTCGCAATAGGGACAGAGGGCCATGACCGCTGCCGGGCTGAATCACCTTTCTCAGGAAGTCTTCGACTCAGCCCTACCCGGAGCCGCAAATCATACTATACCCTTATTCTTCTCTCAAGCCCGGCTCGCCGTCAATGTTTAGGCTTCAATTTGCTTCTCACTCTTCATGTTGACCCAAGGCACGTAGCGAGTTTTGGAAGCTACATCGCTAGCCCTGCAACCGGGGGCCGTGGCCAAGGATGTGACTGCCTGGGGGCCGGCTGCACTTGGCGGGGCGGAAGCAGACGGTGCCGGACTTGGCGGCGGTGTCAGAGGCCTGCACTCCACCCCGAAACGGTATTAGAAGGACTTTGACGACATCTCCTGGGTCACGGTCTCCGACTCTGCGCCGGCTTCGGAAGGTGTTGCCTGCACGCGGGAAGACCGAGTAATTCGGCGAAGCCACTGCTGGAAGGATTCGAGGTAAATGTAATAAACCGGGGTGATGTAGAGGGTGATGAGCTGGGAGACCACCAGGCCGCCGACCACTGCTAATCCCATCGGCCGGCGCGCTTCCCCTCCCGCACCGTATCCGAGGGCGATGGGCAAGGTCCCCATCAGCGCTGCCATGGTGGTCATCATGATGGGCCGGAAACGGATGAGGCAGCCTTGGTAGATGGCCTCCAGCGCGTTCTTGCCTTCGTTGCGTTGGGCGGCGATCGCGAAGTCGATCATCATGATGGCGTTCTTCTTCACGATGCCGATCAACATGATGATGCCCACAAACGCGTAAAGGTTCAGGTCGATGTGGAAGAGCATGAGGGTCAGCAACGCGCCGAGTCCGGCGGAAGGCAGTCCGGAGAGAATCGTCAGCGGGTGGATGAAGCTTTCGTACAAGATACCCAGCACGATGTAGATCACCAGGATGGCCATGATCAGCAGAATGCCGAGACCTTTCACCGACGATTCAAACGCCTGGGCGGTTCCCTGGAAGCTGGTGCTGATGGTGGCGGGCAGCGTTTGACGTGCGACGTCCCCGACGGCCGTGACCGCGTCTCCCAGCGCTACGCCGGGCTTGAGGTTGAAGGAGAGGGTCACCGCCGGGAGCTGGCCCAGGTGGTTCACGGTCAGGGGGCCCAGGCTACGGCCCAATCTCGCCACGGCATTCAGCGGGACCAGCGCGCCACTGGACGAGCGTACATAGAGCATGGACAGGGCCGAGGGGTCCGCTTGGTACTGGGGTTCCAGCTCCATGACGACCTGGTACTCGTTGTTAGGTGCGTAAATGGTGGAGACCTGCCGGGAAGCGTAAGCCGTAAACAGTGCGTCTTCCACCTGTTGCGGTGTTACTCCCAGGGCTGAGGCCTTGTCCCGATCAATCAAGACATTCACCTGCGGGTTCTTGATCTGCAAGTCGGTGGTCACGTCTTGGAGGCCGGGCAAATCCCGCACCTTTGCTTCCAGGATTGGCGCATACCTGTAAAGCTCCTCGGTATCCGGGCTCTGCAAGGCAAATTGATATTGGCTCCTGGTCATATACCCGCCGATCCGAATCGGCGGTGGATTCTGCAGAAACATTCGAATGCCCGGCATGGTGGACAGCTTGGGCCGCAACTCCTGGATCACTTCGTCAGCGCTCAGGCGACGCTCGGAACGGTCCTTGAGCCGGATAAACATCCAGCCGCTGTTCATTCCGCCTCCCCCGGGACCGCCGCCCACGCTGGAGTTGAAAGAAGCGATGTTAGGATCCTGGCTGACGATGGCGGCGAGTTGTTGTTGAAGCCGCACCATTTCCTGATACGAAACGCCTTGTGCTGCTTCAGTGGACCCGGAGATCTGTCCTGTGTCTTCGCTGGGAAGAAATCCTTTGGGCATAACGAGGAGAAGATGGACCGTGACCACCAGGATGAGGAGCGAGGCCGCCATAGTGATCAGGCGGTGCCTCAGGACCCCTTTCAGGCTCCAGTCGTAGAGGTCCCGCATGCCGTCGAAGAAACGTTGGGAGACAGCATACAGGTGGCCGTGCCTCGCCTCCCGCGACGGCCGCAGGAAGCGGCTACACAGCATGGGGGTAAGAGTCAAAGAGACAACCCCAGAAACCAGGATTGCCACGCCGATCGTTACCGCGAATTCATGCAGGAGCCGGCCGAGAATCCCTCCCATAAAAAGCACGGGGATGAAGACCGCGACCAGCGAGAGGGTCATGGAGACGATGGTGAATCCGATCTCGCGCGACCCATTGAGCGCCGCTTCAAGCACGCCTTCTCCGTGCTCCATGTGCCGGACAATGTTCTCGAGCATCACGATGGCGTCATCCATCACGAAGCCGACCGAAAGTACCAAGGCCATCAAGGAGAGGTTGTCCAAGCTGTAGTCGAGCAGGTACATGAAGGCGAATGTACCCACAATGGACATGGGCAGCGCCAGGCTCGGAATGGCCGTGGCCGACAGGTTGCGGAGAAAGAGAAAGATCACCAACACCACGAGGCAAAGGGCTAGCCAAAGGGTGAACTTGACATCGTTGACCGAGTCCCGAATCGACACCGAGCGGTCATACATGATGTCCAAGTTGACCGAGGCCGGCATCAGAACCTTAAAGGTAGGCATGAGCTGCTTGATCGAGTCCACCACTTCCACGGTATTGGTGCCGGGCTGACGCTGCACGGCGAGGACAATGGCGCGCCGGTTATTGAACCAGCCTGCGCTCTTATCGTTCTCGACGCTGTCGATAACCTTGCCCAATTGTTCGAGGCGCACGGGCGAGCCGTTGCGGTAGGCCACGATGAGGGGACGGTAGGCTGAAGCGTCAAAAAGCTGGCCGTTGCTCTGGATGGTGAAGGCCTGGTGAGTTCCCCACAGCGTGCCGACGGGCAGGTTGACGTTCCCGTTCTGGACGGCATTGGCGACCTCATCAATCCCGATCTGCCGGGCGGCCAGCGTCTTGGGATCAAGTTGGATCCGCACGGCATACTTCTGCGCGCCGTAAACCTGGACCTGCGCCACGCCACTGATCATGGAGATGCGTTGGGCGATGAAGGTCTCCGCGTATTCGTCCACGGTGGAGAGCGGCAGCGTAGGCGAATTCATCGACAAGAAGAGAATTGGCGCGTCCGCGGGGTTGACCTTGCGGAAGGACGGCGGACTCGGCATGTCAGGCGGAAGCTGGCGTAGGGCGCTAGCGATAGCCGACTGCACATCCTGAGCGGCCGCATCGATGTCGCGGTTGAGCGAGAACTGCAGCGTGATCCGCGTGCCCCCCTGGGAATTACTCGAGGTCATCGAATCAAGGCCGGCAATGGTGGAGAATTGGCGTTCGAGCGGCATTGCCACTGCCGCGGCCATGGTGTCGGGATTGGCCCCGGGAAGGCTGGCGCCGACCATGATGGTGGGGAAGTCCACGTTGGGGAGGTCGCTCACCGGCAGGGCGCGATACCCCACAATCCCAAACAGAAGGATAGCCAGCATGACGAGGGTCGTCATGACCGGCCGACGGATGAAAGGTCCTGCGATGCTCATGGCTTAAGAGCAGTCCGTAGTTGAAAGTCCATAGTCGAAAGTCAAGAGCCGAGGCCCCTTCGGACTGTCAACTGTCGACTCTTGACTGCCTTCTTGTATGCGGCTCTTCACTTCTCACTCGTCACTGCGCTCTTCAATTCGACCTTGGACCCGGGAGCAAGCCGCAACTGGCCGTCGGTGACCACATTCTCTCCGAGCTGCAACCCTTTCTCGATGACCGTCTCACCGCCCACCGTGCTGCCAGAGACCACCGGGCGCGACTCCGCGCTCATGTCTGGTTTGACCACGAAGACGTACTGGCCCAACTGCCCGGTCTGGACGGCCTGAGAGGGCACCACGATGGCGTTGGGCCGCGAAGTGAGCCGCAGAACGACGTTCACGAACAATCCCGGCCAGAGACGACTGTCCAGGTTGTCGAAGGTGGCCTTCAACTTTACCGTGCCGGTGGCCGTGTCCACCGCATTGTCGATGAAGGTCAACCCTCCCTGCGCTGGACGCTCCTCCTCATTGGGGAGGATGGCTTCGACTCTGAGTGGCGCAGCGGTCCGGTATTTCTTGATATCCGATAGGTACTGTTCCGGGACCGCAAAGCCCACATAAACGGGATAAATCTGGTTGATGACCACCAGGGTCGTTTCGTCAGCCTTGACCACGTTGCCCGGATGGACCAGCAGGCTCCCGGTGCGCCCGTCGACCGGAGACCAAATGGAACAATAATCCAGATCGACCTTTGCCCGTTCTATGGCTGCCTTGTCCGCCTGCACCGTCGCCGCCAGCGCATCCGCGCCGGTGCGGAACGAGTCGTACTGTTCCTTTGATACGATGCCCTCCTGGAACAACTTCGTATACCGCTCGGCCTGCGCCCGGGCGTTTTCTAACTGCGCCTGGTCTCTGGCGAGATTGGCCTCCAACTGCTGAAGCGCCGCCTGGTAGGGCCGAGAGTCCAGGGTGAAGAGTAAGTCCCCTTTCTTCACGTCCTGGCCCTCCTTGAACAGCGCTTGTGCCACTTTTCCCCCCACCTGGGCCTTTACCGACACGGTGGAGTATGCTTCTACGTTCCCAATGGCGCGGACCTCGACCGGGACGGTCTTCTGAATCACTGGCGCGATGGTCACCGGCACGGCGATGTTGCGGGTCACCGCTTGTGACTCTGCATTCTTGGGAGAGCAACTTGCGAGGGAGACGAGGCCAGCGCACGCCAAGGCGAGCGCCGCTATGCAGTGGCCGTAGCGACAGGAGGTGCCGACCCTGTGGCTTTGTTCCTCGGCTGCGGCCCAAGCTGTGACAACAGGGTTTGCGTTGAGAGTTCTTACGCGGTAGCCGGCCTCTGGTCTGAAGCTGTTGAACCACCCCATTGTTTTGTTTTCCCTTCTACTTCCATGGTAGACGGAGGAAAGGCGGGAGAGGTTACGCAGTTGAGCCACCCCTCTTGTGTCGTTGCCCCTTCGACATCCCCCCGGGAGCGCGACCGGGATCGCGCCAGGCAAGCTCACTCACGTCTGTTCCTCGGGCGCTGTCATACGTGATCGTTTGCCGAGAAACTCTCCTCGTGGCGCAAACCTACCCCCACTCTGTTGCTCTCCTGCCAAGCGTCCGCGGGGGGAAGCTTCTTGCGCCTCGCGCCCGCGGTGACGGCCAGTTACTCTAAGCCGGATTCGGCGAGCGCGTCAATACCAGGCTTGCGTGATGGAGGTACACCTCTGCGGCGAGCCGCGGCCCGCTGACGTCAAAGGTTCGCTGGCGAAATTGCAGGATTTCGAGTAAACTGCCAACATTCGGCGGGCTTTAGCAGGCGCGCCGCTCGTACGCCAAGCCGCACGTCGCGGAGAGGTGGCCGAGTGGCTGAAGGCGGCGGTTTGCTAAACCGTTGTACGGTCAAAAGCTGTACCCAGGGTTCGAATCCCTGCCTCTCCGCCATGTACCGTACGGTACATGGCTCTGCCACGTACCACGCGGTACAGGGCTCCGCGAGATACCCTCCTTCTTTTGGTAGCGGCTCACCGCAACTTTGTGCCGCCCTCATTTCGTGGGGGAATTTCTAAGGCTTCCTGAATTGCCGCCCGGCCGCGACGCCCGGCCACGGGCTGCCACCGCGCGAAGACAACTTACTCGAGAGCCTGCCACATACGATGCGGTACATGTGCTGCCCAACGGGGGTTCAAGCCACCGTGCTGTAGCGACGTTGCAGGCTCTCGAACTGCCGCTGGCGCAGGATCCCGGCGGCATGCAGGCTATAGCGCAGGAGCAGCCAGAGGATCGAGAGGCCGTACACGACGCTCTCGAGGAAAGAAGCGGAAGAGGCGGCGGGGAAGTATCGGGTGGGCACGGGAACTTCCGTGATACGCATCTTTAAATTAACTAGTTGGGCAATAATCTCCTGGTCGAAAATGAAGTTGTCGGAATTCATTTCCAGGTTGGCGGCTTCCAGCGCGGCGCGGCGGAAGGCCCGGTAGCCGGTATGATACTCGGAGAGCCGCAATCCGAAGACCAGGTTCTGCAGGCGAGTCAGAAAGCGGTTGGCGAGGTACTTCCACCACGGCATCCCCTGCTTGACGGGATTCGAGCCCAACAACCGAGACCCCAGAACGAGGTCGGCTTGGCCCTGCGCGAGGGGGCGAATGATTTCCGGGAGCAGGGTGGGGTCGTACTGGTAGTCGGGATGCACCATGGCCACGATGTCGGCCCCGGCTTTCAGGGCTTCGCGGTAGCAGGTTTTCTGGTTGGCGCCGTAACCGTAGTTGCGGTCGTGCACAAACACCTGGAGGTCGAGTGCGCGGGCGATTTGGACGGTTTCATCCGAGCTGCCATCGTCCACCAGAATAACGGCGTCCACGATGTCGTGCGGCAGCTCCGCGTGAGTCCTGCGCAGGGTTTGGGCGGCATTGTAGGCGGGCATTACCACCACGACTTTGGGCTTCCTCTGGGTCACGCAACCACCTCGGGGCCAGCCATTACGACAAACACGCTTTTTCGCAGGAGCGGCCGGCTGGTGTAAGCGCGCCCCTTGAACTGGCAGCAGAACGGAACGGGTTGGCCGCCGCATTCAGCAGGTACAACCGTACGGACCATCCGATAACTATTCTTGAAAATCGGCGAAAACTGGCTGCCGTTTCGGCTCTGTCAAAAGCGCGGCGACTGAAAGGCTCAGAATGGGCCCGGCGACATTGAACAAGGCACGAGCTGTGTTGCCGCGCGCATCATTAAAAGCTCCCAGGAGGAGCGCTGCACCGAACGCCAGGGCCGAAGCAACCACCCAGGGTCGCGGCAGACGATTGAGGCGCAGCAGCCCCAGGGGCAGTAGCCAGACGAAAACATACCAGAAAGCGCGGTCGGTGAGGCAGCGCAGAAAAGCTGCCAGGAATCCGAAGCCGGACGAGGTCTCTCCCTGCATGGAGGCGGCAAACTTCCACGGCCAAATCAGCCCTCCGGAAACCATTGACATTGCCAGCGTCACCGTCGCCAGGCTCGTCGGGCCCATCGCCAGGACCCACGCCAGTCGAGTGAGGGGCCGGGCAGACCGCCGCGCTTCCGCCAGCCACCAGCCGAAGGCCAACACTCCGGCCAGCGGTGCGAAGGTCTCCTTGGCAAGCGCGCCCAGGACGCCCCAGAAGGGCAGCAGGGGCCAGCGGTCGGTGTACAGCGTCCAGACCACCACCATCATGAAACAGGCTTCGCCGGAATCGATCAGTCCGGCTAGGTTCAAGTTGGCCACGGCGAAATTCAAAAGATACAACGTGGCGCCCAGCAAGGCGGTCGTGTAGCTGGCCGTCGCCTGGTAGCCTACGCTCACCAGGAAACAGGCAGTGACCGCAGTAAAGAAGCTGTTGGCCACCAGCAAGCCGAGGAAAACCGGGTCCCAGGTTCCGACACGCCCCTTGGCCAGCCAATAGAATGGCTTGGCCACGTAGGGCACCAGCAGGCGGTAATAGTTTTCCGCAAAAAGTTGCTCGGCGTTGCGGCGATGAGCGTGATCATAAGCCGGGGCAGGCGGTGGGTGGCCGGCCACCACCTCGTAGTACGCGGCCGTGTCGGAAGTCCCTTCCAACTTCCTCGGGTCGTAGCGGTTCAACGTCGGGTAGCCCAGGCCCAGGCAGATCAGAAAAAAGAGAAACCACAAGCAGATAGCTCGCTTCAGGGTCATTTCCCAGTTGCCGGCCCCCGCGCGGTCAAGCTCCTCCTGTGGTGGCAGGGTCGCCGGCGATCTCAGGTCTTCGGAAACCGGCTTGCCGTGCGGCGCGTTGGCAGAGAGATTCCTCATTTCATCTCCAGATAGCAATTGAGTGCCACTGACCGGCAGGAGCTACTTCAACCACAAATTCAGATCTCAATTTCCCTTTCGGGGCAAGAGTGTACATCTGCCAGGCTCGTCGCGCAATTGTAGAGGCGGCGGAACCTGTCCCGATCTAGTCGGGACGCCGCTGTTTGGCGAGGTAACCTGTCCCGATTTCATCGGGAACTCGCCCCTACAACACCGAACTGACCCACTACCCGCGATTGAGGATGATTGACAGGGTGTGGAGCCTGTGCAAGAATCAAGTTTTTTACGGGGGACGCGAAGGTTTCCAGTTAGCATCAAGAGCGAATGACGGACGAACCTAAGGAGCCGCCCAAGGCGGCCGAAGGGGGCGAACCCCCTGCCCAAGAGCCTGCCGCGGAGGCCGGCGGGGGGAGTGCCGCTGCTGCGCCTCCGAAGGCAGCTGCGGGACTGCCCAAGCCCCCTGCCGCAA
>CAZBWJ010000003.1:0-64029 GCA_964495535.1 uncultured Acidobacteriota bacterium
CCCGATTTGTCCAGTCACCACGAACACCGCCGCGCCGAAACCGTAGCGTCGGAGCACGGGCAGGGCATACTCTGCCAAATCTACATAACCATCGTCGAAGGTTAGCAGTACTGGCTTGTCCGGAAGGCCCTTCCCATCGCGGCGCCACCGGACCCAATCCGAGGGACAGATGCCGGTATAACCCCGCCGAGCCAGCCAGCGAACCTGACGCTCGAACCGCTCGGGAGAAACGGTCCACTCGGGAAAGGTTCCCGCCCTCAGGGGGCCAACATGGTGATAGAGGAGCACCGGTAGCCGCATTCCAAATTCCCTTTGGAGGGCTTTCCACGAGCCTGCTTCTTTGACCGCGCTGCGGAGTTCCACAATTCGCCGTCCATAAGCCAACAAGCGAGAACCAGCTTTTTGCATCGCGGGGAAACGCCATAGCCCCTCGCACACCCGGATCGGCACCGTGAACAGGCAGACGGGAAGTACCGGGAACCGTAGGACAACCTGCCGCGGAAAGCTCTTCCACCACACTGTCCTTCCCAACCCCGCGAGCCTCGAAAGCGGACGGTGCTCGGGATACTTCCGGCAGAGCATGACCTCGGCCCTGCCATATGTTTCCCCGTCGTTCCGCAGGAAGTCTCGGGAAGGTTTTACATAAAGCTCATATGC
Organism: uncultured Acidobacteriota bacterium; assembly: GCA_964495535.1. Taxonomy (GTDB): domain Bacteria; phylum Acidobacteriota; class Terriglobia; order UBA7540; family UBA7540; genus JALHUF01. The sequence goes on from CAZBWJ010000003.1 coordinate 658, forward strand.
CGCTGCGTCAGGTAGCAACTGAAATCGCACGCCCATCTTCCACAGTCGAAGGCTCAATTCGTAGTCTTCCTGAGCAGGAAAGCGCTCGTCGAAACCACCGCACGCGAGGAGCGTAGCCCGCGGCAGCGAGCTATTGCTGATCAAATGAACTTCATCCGGCCACTTCAGCCCAGTTTGTGAAGTAAGGCGGTCATAGTATTCCTTGTACCAAATCTCATTGGCGTACTTGAGGATCGATGCGGGAGTCCCTGGTGCGAGAAAGATAGAGCCCTGCACTGCAACAGGATCCGGGGCCGCGTGGGCCGCGACGTGCTGGCGCAGGAGGCTGGGGCTGCAGATAATATCATCGTCAAGAAAAAGAACCAGGTCGCCTCGCGCCACATCGATACCCGTATTCCGGGCGGCGCTTGGGCCGCGGTGCGGCTGCTCAATGACACGCAAGGCGCACCTCGGTTTCAGACTGTGAAGCACCTCGGCCGTGCCGTCGGTCGAACCATCGACAACGAAGATGATTTCATAATCCTCCGGAGAAAGGTTCTGTGTCAGGAGGGCAGGCAGCGTCCGTTCCAGGATGTGCCTACGGTTGAACGTAGCGATGACCACGGAAAGCTTAATTGCACTCATAGATTTGTCTGTCAGAGAATATCCACAAAAGCATCAACCTCTGGATAGGTTTCTGCAAGCTTCAGCACGCTTCATTTCCAATGTTTAAGCACGAGTAGGCTTTGTTCTTCTTCCGGCCCCGGAGGAGGTGCAGCCCCGCCCCGCGTCAGTCCTGCCGCTGGCTGACTGGCTTCGCGAACACATAATGGATATAAGGAGAGAGATACCTGTCGAGCCGGTCGTTCCCGATCATTCTGAACCACATCATCTCCAGGCATTTTAACCCGGCACTCTCGGTCTGCCGGATCACATATGCAGGCGAGGTGTACAACGTATGCACCCCGGCCTCCAATACATACGCTCGTTGCTTGAACGCTTTCAGGCTGTTTCGCAGTTTCCAGAGGACACGGTAGCGGTACCGCGGCGAAAAGAAGTGCAGAGACTTTAGGTTATGCGAAGAGTAAATAAGCGTGCCTCCCGGCTTCAGCACGCGCGCGCATTCGTGCAAGGCCGTGACTCTCTGCGATTCGGGAAAGGCATAATCTATCCCGTTAAACGAGATCAGCACATGGGAGAAGGCAGAATCCGTTTCTTCAATGCGGTCATAGCTCCCGACCCGCAAATCCAGGTAGGGCAAACGCCGCTTCGCCGTATTGATGAAGACCTCCGATGCGTCGATACCTCTTACGGAGAGGCCCATTTCATGCAATAGCAGAGTGGTTCTTCCCAACCCACAGGCAAGGTCGAGAATCCTGTCGCCCGGTTTGTAGTATTTTGCGAACAAGCGCTTTTCCTCCGCAAACAACAGGTACACGGAGTATTCGTCAACCGCTTGGGGGGTTTTGAACGCCTGAAGATTTTGGGCTAATTCTGGCGGAATCTGCTCTGACAATGCCGCCCTCCTCTCCTTGAATAATACCTGATCAGATGGGGAAGAGAAGAATGTTTTTCCAGGCCACGCCCGCCATAGCCGGGCTGATAGCCAATTCAGTCTCAATGTCCTTATTCACTCACTTGCGTGTTATTTCCTATGCAGGCTCTCTTTTTGTTTTGCGGACTTCGTGCCTCGGTTCGCCCCCTTTGCCAAAGAGCCGGTAGGCCTTCGTCTTGAGATCCAGATATATGAACACGCGTGCCCGCGAAATCCAGCGTCTGCTCCAAACCAGCAGCCGGAACGTTTCGTGACAGCCGGTGTTCCAGACCATCTTGTACGGCTCCTCACCGCGAAGAAAATCGTATTCTTCGAATCCATGCGAAAAACCGTAGTCGAGAACTGCCGGCACCAGCATTGTGCCGGGGGCGAACCGCGAGAACGCGTGGTCATAGGCTCTGGAGTACTCCCAGAGTCTCTTGCCGCACCGAAAGCCGAGCTGCCACGCCACCGGCCGGTCACCCGTTTCCATCAGGGCAATGTAAACCCAGCCGCGCGGCCCCAGAGTGTCAAACAACGACTGAAACACTTCTGGGTATCGGGCAACGAAGGGCTGCACTAATTTCCCGGCAACGCGCTTTTGGCCTTCCAGTACAATCATTTTCCCCAACAAGCCCGGCTCATCCTGCGGATTCTCGAGAATGCGGACCCGCAGGCCCAGCGCTCTCGTTCGTTCCATCCGCTTGCGCAACGTGCGCCGGACGTGCCCGGACAGCCTTTTCATTGCGGCGGGCGAGCCCCCCTCAATGGGCAGATACGGACAACTGTCCGCCTCGGGCAGAATGCGGTAGATCAGCCCCGTGTGCGAAAAGGCGCTCTCGATCAGCGCCAGCGTATTTCCTGTCTCGCGCATGCTTCTTAGGTCCGCCAAGTCCCACTGGTGCTCCGACTGTACAAGGAAATCCACAATCGCTCCGACCGAACCTGCCGGATCGCATCCCAACACAAAGTCGTTGTAATCCGCCGGGCTTTCCAGAAACTCCAGCTTCCGCACAACCAAGCCGAAGCGGGATGCTGCCCGGCAGATCAAAGGCGATATTCCCACGACGGCGCCGTCCTTCTTCAAGACCAGAACACTGAGGCGGCGCCGGCCACGGCGGTCCTCCTGGGCGAAGCGCTGGTTCCACGCGCGGAACCAGTCGAAGGTCATGAAGACGTTCGGCAGTTCGGCGGTTTCGCTCAGCCGGTTCCAGTCTTGCTCAAGACACGAAAGTCCCTCTTCGGTCGTGATGGGCTCGACAGAATAAGGCGGTTTCGTACCGTGACTCATCACGCTTCTTGCCCTTCCTGGGGGCCTCGGTCAGCTCGCGCGGCCCAGCAGCCGGTAGACCTTTGTCTTGAGGTCGAGATACATGAAGGCGCGTGCCCGTGAAGTCCACCGCCTGCTCCAAATCAGCAGCCGGTAATTTTGGTGATAGTCGGTGGTCCACCGCATTTTGTAGGATTCCTCGCCGCGCAGAAAATCGTACTCGTTGTATCCGTGCGAAAAGCCGTAATCGATCAGTGCGGGAACCAGCATCGTGCCTGAGGAGAGGCGCGAGAAGGTATGGTCGTAGGCAGTGAGGAATCCCCAGAGCTTTTTTCCGCACCGGAACCCGAGGCGCCAAGCAAGCGGGCGCTCGCCCAACTCCATGAGGGCGACGTACAACCACCCACGGGGCCCCAGAGCTTCAAACAATGATCGAAAGACTTCCGGGTACTTGGCGATAAACGGCTGCGACAACTCGCCGTGAACATGCTTCTGACTCTCGAGAGAGATGAGTTTTTCCAGCAGTCCGGGCTCGTCAAGAGGATTCTCAATGATCCGCACTCGCAACCCCTCCGCGCTCATGCGATCCAGGCGGGATTGCTGGTTCCGGAATACGTGGCGCGAAGAAGGCGAAAACCTGCTCACCATCGTTGACCAGGGGCTGTCAATCACCAGAAACGGACAACGTTCCTCCTCAGGCAGCACGCGGCAGATTAACCCGCCCCGCCTGAGCGCGCCCTCAATTAGCGGCAAGGTATTTCCGGTCTCGCGCAGATCTCTCAAATCGATTAGGCCCCATTCGTCGTGCGTCCGGGCGAGGAAATCCACGACCGCTTCGGTTTGACCTTCTGGATCGTCTCCCACCACCAGATCGTTGTAATCCGCTTGTCTCCCCACAAACTCCAGCTTGCGCACAACCAAGCCGAAGCGGGATGCTTCCCGGTAGATCAAAGGCGATATTCCAGCGACCGCGCCGTCCTTCTTCAGGACAAGAACGTTGAGGCGGCGCCGGCCGCCACGGTCCTCCTGGGTGATGTGCTGGTTCCATATCCGAAACCAGTCGAAGGTCATGAAGACGTTCGGCAGTTCGGCAGTTTCACTCAGCCGGTTCCAGTCTTCCGCAAGACTTGAAAGCCCCTCCTCGGTCGTGATTTCCTCGATGGAATAACGCAGAGTCGCCTTGATTGACGAGGAGTCGGCGGTCGGATCAGGCCCGGGGCCTGGGGATGAGTTTCCGGCTAGTGTGGAGTGCACATCCATATCAAGTTTGTCATCTGGGGGTGCTCGTTGTGGCCCACCAGCGGATTGGGTCCGGATACCTCAGACCATGCGCCGCACCAAAGTACTATGTGTCAGTGGCCCGATGGCGTTCAACAGGAATGATACGCTTGCTCTCCCCCAGCGCGGTACGTTCCAGGACACGCAGGCGGTTGAACGTAGGGATCACTACCGAAAGTCTGATCCCACTCGCACCATCTCCACACGGAGAGCCTTCCCAAGGACGGCAGTTCCGGAAGGGATTACCGCGGTCACAAGCGCTCTTGAACCCGGCCGCTGAACCACGAAGACTTTGTTCCTCTCTCGCGCCCCAGAGCGCGGCGCTCCGCGACGCGGCAGACTTTCTGCGCGCTTTTCAATCAATCGTCATACAGGTGACAACAGCTCGTACAAACCGGAAAACGCCCTTGCTCCGCCAGCCGCCTGCGAAATTCCAGAAAACGTGGCCCGTTCCAGATTGCAGAGAAAGGCGTATCCTTGATGTTACCGACCACGAAATCCGGAAAGTCAGGACAGGGGGACAAGTCACCATTGGGGCATATCCCCGCCGCGTCCCAAGGAAAACGGCAAGCCCGGTCAGCTGGAACGGCAAGCGCAGGATTCCCGTAGTAGTGGACATAATCCTGCGGACTCCAGAAGGGCTCATCCCATATGAGGAAATCCTTACTGGCAGGGTCGGCGCGAAGTTCTGCGACAATCGTCCTCACCTTCTCCGATGAGGAGGGTTCTGGCTGGCGCCTGAATCCCTGCCAGCTCGGGGCCGTGGTCTGGAACAGCTTCTGAAAAGTTGCCTCGTGCGACTTCCCCTGCTGCTCGGTGGTGTACTGCAATCTCCCCACGTAGACGCGATCAACCCCCTCGGCTCGGACTCGCCGTATCAAAGCCGGCAGTGCCTGGACCGCCTCAGGTATCAGAATTGCAGTCACGCCCACGCAGGGTGTGCGCACCCCTCGGCGAGAGCGTTCCGCGATCACGGCCCTGATGCCTTCCAGGGCCGCCTGAAAGGTCCCCGGCGCACCGCGCAACCGGTCGTGGGTCGCTTCTTCGGCATCCAGCGAGACGACTATGTTGTCTGCACCGGCCTCCACCAAAGCACAGACGTGCCGGGCGAGATGCGTGCCGTTGGTCACCAGCGAGCAATACCTTCCACTCTGCTTGATGTAACGGACCAAAGGAACAATCTCTGGGTATGCCAGAGTTTCCCCACCCCACAAGCCTACGGCCGAGCAGATCAGAGGAAGCTCGTCAATGACTCGCTTCGATAGGGGAAGCGGCAACACTTCTCTGAGCTCCCTCGCCGGGAGCTTCTTGAAAATCCCGGTCTCTCCCCATTGACCACAGAACGAGCATCGCAGGTCGCAGCGGTAGGTGAGCTGAATGAGAATCGAGCGAGGTCCGGCGCTGTAACCGTTGCCGAAGCGCGGCCCGAACCATTTCTGGACAGGTAGCCAGAGGCGGCGGATTCCCCTGTGGGCCAGACCTCTGGCAGCATTCGTTCTAGACACGGAGGGGGACTCCCCTTGGCTCTTCCGCCGCTGGCGATGAGACCCGCCTGTTTCTCGCGGCCACACGCAATTCAAGCGCCTTGCAACTTGGCTGCCGCACCCCGATGTTGCCACTGCTTCTTCCGCTCGAAGAAGCAATGAGCCAGACTGACAGCCACTCACGCCCCAAGGTGGACAGGCTTCGGGGTAGCGTGGAGTCAATATCCATACCAAATTTGCCATCAGGAAGCAGTCGTTCAGCCCCACCAGCGGGGGCCGCTCGAATTTGTCGTATAGCATGCGCTGCACGAAGTAGTATATGTTACCGGATTGATGGTCCTCAATAAGAATTGGGCAGCGGCGAGGTCGTTTTCAAGAGTAATCCCCCGGCATTTCTCCTCACCAAAGCGATTTCGCCAGAAGGACAGCCTGGGTCGGGAACATCGGAATAAAGAGAAAAGATGGGTGACCAGCTAGGAACTCAGCAACGGCCTTGTTCACGCCAGGGGTTTCACGGTGGTTTATGTCATCAACCACGATCAAGCTCTGCGCGGCGAGGCGGGGCGCCAAGTATTCCAGACTATTCTTGGTTGCCTCGTAAACGTCCACGTCCAGGTGACAAAACGCTATGTCATGGAGCTTTAAGTCCTCTGCCGCGGCCGGGAAAAAGCCCTGAATAACCCTGGCGTTGGGTTTACCGGAAAGCAGCTTAACAACCGCTTCATATCGTGTATCCGCAAAATCTTCTGGTTTGAAACACGTATCTTGATCACTCAACTTCTCGAAGCCGCCCTTTTCAAACGGGTCGAAACAATAGAAACGAGCGCCACGAGGCTCGATAGCGTTGCAGATATGGAGCGCCGTCCCGCCCTTGTACGCACCAACTTCCAGGAAGATGCCCGCACCGGCAAGCCGTGCCAAGGTCCACAGATTAGCCAACCGGGCGATATCGAGGCACGTGTAGTCCTTTACCTGCGTCACTGAACTTCGAAATTCAGGATCGAATAGAATCTTGACGTATTCCACTTCAATAGCTGGGCTCAGTAGTTTTTCACGTTCTTTAGCCTCTCGGGATCTACGAAATGCGGCGCTTGAAATCGCCTTGAGACGGGACAGAATGTAACCGATCCGCCATTTTTGAGGGCTGGCTTTCCAGTTCGCAAGGTGCCCTTTAAGAGTGTTCAGCATTCGATCCCTTCTCAGTGTGCAGGCTGGTATTCACCCGGATGTCGGGCGAGGACTAGCGGTTACCCTCCAGATCGAATATAGGGCCGACTTTTTGATAGGCGCCAGGAACCCGGACTCATCGAGAAGACCTTGGAGTACAGGGTCCAAATACACGATGTAGCTTTCCCTGGGCGCTGCGGCAAGCGAGCGCCGAATATTCTCCAGGACTCTACGCATCACTTCCGCCTGGAAGGGATTAGCGAAGTAATAAATGGCCGGTCCATTGGGGATCGGGTATTCGCCGACGCCCATGCAAACTAGCTGGAATACATTTGGTTTCCCTGTCCGGCTGAGATAAATCCTCAAATTGTCCTCGGCAACGCCAATCAGTTCCGCCGAGAGTTCTATGCCGATGATCCGCTTGAAGTGGAATTCCGCGGCAAGGAGAAGAGCCTTGCCTTTGCCACACCCGAAATCAATGAACAAGAAATTGCGGTAGTCCACCTTGAGCTTCCGCACCATCCGAAGAAAGACGGAACGCGGTGTCGGCGCATAGGCATTGCCGTACGCGAATCGGGGGTCGGATTGAAGTTCGGGAAGTACAAGGGTGCCGGCCGTATCGACTCCGAACCGCCGGTCGAATAGCTCGTCGCGGTAATGTTGCCATCGGCCGGATAGGCCCTCCTTGACGAGCGCGAGCGTAAGCTTGAGTGTTCCTGCAACTCCACGTTGCCTGAAGTAGCGGACGGCCTTGTCTTTCCATTTCACCCAGACATCGAAGAATGACATGTGCGCCCGAACCGCTCCCGGGATTATGGAAGAGTCCGATTTCCGGTGGTGGCTGGACCCAGAGGGGCCTCGATCTGCTCGGTGGTCCACTGCAGGTTAGGGCGGACCGCGCCGGGCCAGTCCCCGTGATACCGTCCCCGCAAGTCGCTTGCATCCTGAACGTCGAAAACCAGAAAATCCTCCAGGTTGAGTACATCGGTCCGCCCCACACAGACACCGAGATGGATCCGGTGTGTGCCTGTGTTCAGCAGGTCCCCCGGCACCACAAACCAGCTTCGTAGCAAGCCCACCGGAGTCGTGGGCTCCCCCAACCACCATGTGTTGAAAAGATGAATTCCGTGCTCGTTGTAGAATTTCACTCCCAGCTCCAGAGTGCCCTGCGCGACCAGCTTCCAGTACTCGAACTCCACCACGAACGGCGTCCGGACTGTAATTTGATCCGCAGGAGACCCAGTCAAGGGGCGGACGCAAGCCCGGCGCAGCCGAATCATCTCGTTTCCCGGCGCGCGGGCGATGTCCTCGTAGATCACTTCGGTCGAAGCTGGAATCCAGTTCTTCAAATAACGGGACGTGACCAGCCCCGGTGGCCCTTCCATGACGATTCTTCCTTCGTGCAGGCAGATGGCGCGAGAACAGAGGCTATCCACGGCCAGCAGATTATGGCTCACGAACAAGACCGTCCGGCCCTGGTGCGCGGCATCCTCCATCTTGCCCAGGCACTTCTTCTGGAACGGAGCGTCCCCCACTGCCAGCACCTCGTCCACGAGCAGGATTTCCGTCTTGAGATGCGCCGCTACGGCAAACGCCAGTCGCATGTACATGCCGCTGGAGTAATGCTTGACCGGCATATCGAGAAAACGGCTGCATTCGGAAAATTCCACGATTTCGTCGAATCTCCGCTCGATCTCGCGCCTGGTCATTCCCAGAATGGCGCCGTTGAGGTAAATGTTTTCCCTTCCGGTCAATTCCGGATGAAATCCCGTACCCACCTCGAGGAGCGCGCCGGTCCGCCCGTGAATCTCCGCTTGACCCTCGGTGGGCTTGGTGATCCGGGAGAGAATTTTCAGCAGGGTGGTCTTGCCGGCGCCGTTCCGTCCTATGATGCCCAGCACCTCCCCGTGCTGAATTTCCAGAGAGATATCTTTGAGAGCCCACAGAAACTCCGGCTGGCGGATTTCCCTTGCTGATTGTGATCGTAGCGCCCTGCGGAGTTGGTGAACCGGCGCACGCAACGCGTCAGCAAGTGTGTCCCGCAGCGCCCGGTAGCGCTGTCGAGGTCCTATCCGGTATCGCTTGCCGATCCCTTCGCAACAAATGGCTACGGCGCTCATGGCTTCAGATAACGTCGGCGAACGTAGCCTCCATTCGCCGGAAGTAATACAACCCGCTCCCCAGGATCACCGCAGTCGCCGCCACGGACGCCACCAGCAGACGGCTGGGTGCTTCCCCGGCGCCCAGCAGGGCCCAGCGAAAGCCTTCAATGACACCCACCATCGGATTGAGCCCGTACCAGGCTCGCCAGGGTTCCGGCACTACACTCGTCGGGTATGCCACCGGGGTCGCCAGGAACCAGAATTGAACCAGAAAGCCGATCGTGTAACGCACGTCCCGATACTGAACGTTCAACGCTGAGAGCCAGAGCCCGGCGCCAAATCCGATCAGCGCGGTCAGAAGGACCAAAAGCGGCAGCGCCAGCACCCTTGCGGTGGGAACAATCCGGTAAAGGGCCAGGAACGGAATCAGCACGAAGAACGCAATCGCAAAATCCACCAGGCCCGCCAGTACCGCCGACATGGGTATCACCAGCCGCGGGAAGTACACTTTGGTGATCAGTCGGTCGTTGGCAACCAGGCTGTTGCCGGCCTCCGTCAGCGCCTGAGCGAAAAGCTGCCACGGGACCATGGCAGTGTATGCAAACACGGGGTAAGGGATGCCGTCGGAGGGCACTTTGGCCAGATAGCCGAGGAACAAGCTTAAGGTGAGGGCGATAAACAGCGGCTGCACGACCGCCCACGCCACCCCCAGGACAGTCTGTTTGTAGCGGACCTTGATGTCTCGCCAAGTCAGGAAATAGACCAGCTCCCGATACTGCCACAGTTCTCGCCAGGGCAGGTTCCAGGATGATCCCTCTCCCTGGATGCGAATCATAGGAAGGCACTTTGCGGTTTTATTGCTCGCCTCTTCTTCCGTGAACGCGTGCGCTATTGGACACATCCTGATCATTTTAGCTTACACTATAATGTCGCCGAAGCGAAGCGGTCATCAGAAGGGAGGGCACGGCGGGTGGGTTTGTGTGGGCGTATGCCAGTTCTGTGGATGGAGATGCATGCTATGAACCCCACATTGGCCGATTTTCCTCCAGCTCTCAATAAGTTACCGGTCGTGCTACTGTTGCATCGGTAATAGCAGGCGGAGAGGAGGATTCTCACAACTTTTCATGAGCCCAAAATGGAAATCCTGGTTCCGAGTGATGCCTGCCGGTGAGGATAATGTTGCGGCGGCTGCAGTCTTGATGGTGGGTATAGCCGTGCGCGGGCAAACTGAGTGGAGGGCGTTTGTCGAAACTCCGTCCGGTCGCAGCGCCGTTTTTAGTTCTGACGCCTATGACGAATTTCAGTGGCTGCTACGTCGAACACGACCTTTCGATTTCCTCTTTGACTGCGACGGGGGAGAGTGCTTTCTGCTAGGACTCAGAAACCCTGCCAAGGTCCCGTTCTTGACGCGCAGTGATTTCACGAGGCCCGAACAAGTTCGCGAATTGGTGGAATCGCTCGAAAAGCAGCGAGTACGGTTTGTCTGGTGTCAGCCCGATCGGGAAGACCTCCCTGGAGCCCGGCTGCCGCCTTCGGGCGACCACTTGGGCCCGTTCCTCGCCTATTTGCGCAGCCACTACCACGTGGCTAAGAGTTTCCCTAACTTCGACCAACTCTGGGAAAGGAACCCGGAGCCCCACCAGGAGGCACCTCAAAAGAGATCCATCCACTAGCGCTGGCAAATCCGCCCTACTAACGCCGGCGACCGACCATTATCTGACGAAGTCTGGCAGCGCTCACGCCTCGCTCTACTTCGCAAAACCAAGGTGAACTCTGTTTTCGGGGGAAAGGCTTCGCGGCGAGGCTCGCTAGACTCTCAGGTGCGCTAGCTGGCTTTGGCTCGCTGCTGGAAGCGGGAGCGAGCGTAGAGGAATGGTCCGGAGAGGTATGCCAGCAAGGTGCGCCAGCGCGAGACGATGCGGGGCCGGTAACACCCGGTAGGGCTGTGCCAAGGGCGTCGGGTGCCCATCAACGCTTCTCCAATGAACTGAATGGTCGCGCGCCGATGCTCAGGCTCTTCGACCAGCAGAAACGTTAAGTAAGCCGTTGCGGAGGCCAAGTCCCCCATGTACCGCCGGCGGAGTTCGTCCATGGTTTGGGGATACGGGTGCCAGACCACCGCTCCCGGTGTGTGAACAATGCGATACCCCCGATGAATCAGGGAGAACAGGGCATACGACCCCTCAGCGGCCCCGACGGGGGTTCCTCTCCCCAACCGCTCATCAAACCCAGGCCAAAAGTCAAACGCTTGCCGACGAAAAGCCATATTCGCTTCATTGCCCAAGCCCCCGAAGTTGGCGAGCGAAAACCAGAGAGGGTGCTGGCGGTCCACTTCCCAACGCTGCCCGCCCACCCCAAAGCCACCCATCTGCTCGAACAGACACTCGGCCTCTGTCTCTACGCGGAGCGGGAGAATTCCGCCGGAAACCGCCATCACCCGAGGATCTCTGAACTCCGCGACCAACGTCGAAATCCAAGCCGACTCCGGAACCGCATCGTCATCCAGGTAGGCCACAATTTCCCCCTCACAGACCCGAGCCCCGCAATTCCGGGCTCGGCTCACACCGACCACAGGTTCGACGACGTACCGGGCACCCCAGCGGCGAGCCACCTCGCGCGTCCGCGGGTCGGCGGGCGCGTTGTCCACCACTAGCACATCAAACCGAGGATAAAGGAGACACGACACTCCCTGGAGACATCGGTTCAGTTCGTCGGGGCGGTTCCGCGTACAAATCAAAACCGAACAGGAAGGCGTGAACATGCCGGCATTGTTTGAGGACAAGGAAACTCCTCACCTCATCAGGGGGAACCCTTCACGCTGTCACGCTCGCAACCGGAATTCCGCTCTGGTTGCGAAAGGTAATGCACAACGCCACTTCACCCCGAATCAAGGTCCCCGAACCGAGTACTCATCCACGGCGTTCCAGGCTTGCGCCGAAAAGGGAAAAACACCGACTCTTCATGGTAATTCCACGTAGGAAAGGGCGAGCTTCTGTATCTCCAACAACCACATGCGCGCATCGGCTCGCCGGGTCCACCAGTGGTCCACGCGGAAAGAGGTGTCCGCAGATGGGTGGATCAGCACGCGGATCCCCGCCTCCTTAGACAAGCGCTGAAAGATCCGCTTGGCGCGTCGGGTGTGGAAGTTCGACGTGACCACGATGACCGTGTTGTACTTCCGCTTCTGGCACTCCGCAAGAAGAAGCTGGCTCTCTGACAACGTAGAATCAAGGAGTTGCCCCCGCCCCGCAGGCGAGCGGCTGGGAACATCGATGATCTGGCTTGGTGGGACCCCGAGTTGCACAGCCTGCTTGCGCGCGACCTCAGCGGAAGTAACGCCCCAAGCGATAGGCGCATCGCTGACCATCAAGACCTCGGACCAACCCCCGCGCAGCAGAGAGACCGCTTCGGAAACGCGGCTGCCGACCGTATCATCTCCCGCCAGGACCACAATCGCGTCCGCTTTCTCCAGCGGATCAGCGCCGATCAGGAACTCACCCAGGAACGGCAGGTACAGCGGCCGCGCAATGTGGGCCGACAGGCCACAGATCGCCAGGACGAGGAATACGAGGGCAACTCTTCTCTTAGTCAGTTTCATGTCCCGGGAAGCGAAACAGCAGCGTCCTAAGACCAGGGTGAGCGTACCAAAGGTTACTGCCTGGAGCAACAACCGGCCGCCCACCCACCGCTCACCGATGCGCCGCCTGCTTGCCGCAACACTTGCCGAATCCCAAGGCCCAGCATAGGATAGCAGGGCTCAGAGAGCTCAAACGGAGGACGCACTATTCGCTCAATACCAATAGCCCGGGTGCAGCTTGACCGGCGCGAATTGTGGGCGGTCCAGCAGGTTTTGAAAAGCGGGCGGCTGCGCTCGGGGCCAATCACCGAAGACTTCGAGAGGCGGTTCGCCCGGGCCGTGGGGGCGCGCTTCGCGGTCGCCGTCAATTCCGGAACGACCGCTCTCTACCTGGCCTATCGAGCGTTGCTGGTGCCCGGCGACGAAGTCATCGTGCCGGACTTCACCTTTGTGGCGACAGCTTCAATGGTCGTTGCTGTCGGAGCCAGGCCCGTCTTTGCAGACGTTGACCCCGAAACATTCACGCTGGACCCGGCCGATGCCGAGCGCCGCATTACGCGCCGCACGCGGGCCCTGGCCCCCGTGCATCTGCACGGCCACCCCGCGGACATTTCAGGGCTGACGCGCCTCGCCCGGCGCCATCACCTCCGGCTGATCTGGGACGCTGCGCAGGCCCATGGCGCCAGCTTCCACGGGCGCGACGTGGGTTCATTCCCCAATGTGGTCTGCTACTCTTTCTATCCGTCAAAAAACATGACCACCGGCGAAGGTGGCATGTTGACCACGTCAGACCCCTCGCTAGCCGCCGAGTTCCGGCTGGCCCGCTCGCACGGGGAAGAAAGCCGGTACCGCCATGTCCGTCTGGGTTTCAATTTCCGCCTCACGGATATCGCGGCCGCCTTGGGCCGCGAGCAGCTGAGAAGGCTCCCCGCGGCAATAAGGCGCCGCCGCCAGAACGCTGCGATTCTCGCCCGCGGCCTGGCAGGCCTCCCAGGACTCGAGACGCCCCGAATCGCTCCGGGTGCCGGGCATGCCTTCAACCTCTTTACGCTTTGCTTGGACCCTGAAGTTCTGCGGATATCTCGTGACGAATTCCAAACGGCACTGGCCGAGCGAGGCATCGAGACGGCTGTGCACTACCCCCTGCCCCTGGATCGTCAACCCATATTTCGCGGGTATGGTGGTGACCGGGACTTCCCCGTCAGCGCCCGGCTGGCGGAGACTGGGCTTTCCCTGCCTGTTCATCCCGGCTTGAGTCACCGGGACCTTTGTTACATTGTGCGGTCCGTGCGCGAGGTGGCTGGTTCCGCCGCGAGAGCTTAACGGCGGCGTTTTCCCTTCAACGATGGGCTCGTCTTGCGGGAAGCCGTGCCAGAGGGAATTTTACCCCGGGCTTCATCGGCGCGCCGGCAGACTTCGTCATTGTATCGGTCGATTGCCTCAAGCAGCGGCGCGCCACCGAACGGTTTGGCGGCACGGATGATGGCCGCGATGTCTTTGGGTAGGCAGCGCCCGCGATAGCCGCGCTCTTCAGTGACGACAGTGTGGGAGCGCCCAATGCGTTCATCCGCCAGCCAGAGTTCGCGTAGCTCGTTGTAGTTCACACCGCAGGCCTGCGCGAGGTCATAGAACTGGTTAACGAAGGCTACCTTGGTGGCGAGAAAACAGTTCTCCATGTACTTGCATAGCTCAGCCGTCTTCGCGTCCGTCATGTAATAGCGCACGAGCGGCCCCAGATACTGCTGGTAGGCACGAACCACCAAGTCGCAGAGAGACTTCTCGCCTCCTACGATCACAAACCCGTGGCTCTCAATCCCCTTCCAAGGGTGCCACCGGGTCTCTCCTATATATTCCGGACTGAAGCAAATCCGCTTGCCCGCAGTCTCGATGAGACGGTCTACCGTGCCTGGCGGGACAGTGGATTTTAAGCACATGGGCGGCACCAGCCACGAAACAACCTCCTCGACGGCTGTCAGGTCACAACTGCCATCCGCGGCTTGCGGCGTTGGCACTGCGACAAACACAAGATCGCAGCCCTGGATGGCAGCTCTGCGTTTGGCGTCGTTCATGCCCGCGACAAACTTATCGTAGACCCGCACATCGGGATTCCCGGCCTCGTATCCAAATAATCTAGCCAAGGCTCGACCCACCACTCCGTAGCCGACGATACCAATAGTCATGATGAGACCTCTCTTCTCAGCCTTCTTTCGCAGGACGCCCCGCGACACGATGCGAAGGCACAGCCGCTGAACGCCGTGAAAACAAGTTACACTAAGCCAGCCCTTTTCAATTTGTCAATCGCCCGCTCCGCCTGATGCAGCCCCTCCCACTGAAGCCCCTCTGACAGCTACGGGCAACTCTTGCTTCTTGGAAGGCTGGGCCCTCCGAACCGAAATCAAGCGAGGGACCAGGGCTTCTACAGATACCGCCTGGTCGCCTTCGCCCCCTCCCCGGTAAACTCCAGTTCAAACATCCTGGAATTTTGCGAGTCCGATTGTGGGCCACGCTAATTCCGAGTTATACGCTTCCCCCTAGAAAGGAGGTTACGAATATGTTAGCTTATAGGCGTATTGAGGGACCACCGGGGCCTATGCCGTGGCCGCCGGGCCGGTAGTTTGGGCTCTATGTGGCTGGGGCGGGGCGGCGCCACCGCCCTGCCCAGACACAGCCGGCTGAGGATAGTGATCGCACAAGCCGCGATCGTGTTTTATTACGCAATGGGACTGGCCATTGTTGTCCGGGCGGTCCAGGGGGGAATACTGTTTCGTCTCTGGCTCTTCTATTCGTATCTGATCTACTGCTTGAGTACAGGTGTGGTCACCATTGGAGTCTACTACTTGGCGCCGGGCTCTTACGCCAGTGTGTACTGGTTCGTGTTCCTCACCACGGTGATCGCTGAGTTCGCCGTGCTCGCCCAAGTCGCCGATTGCATTTTTGCCCCATACCCAGCCATTCACCAGGTTGGCCGTTTCCTCACCGTGTCCGTTTGTGTTATGTTCATCGCGCTGTACGTTGGTCCCTCGCTTCTGGAGCCCCGCCCTTCGGATGTGGCCATCCTGAATCTTGTCTTACGATCTTCGGTAGCCAAGGCCGCGATGGTGATTGTTCTGCTGGGGGTGGCGCGCTATTTCCGAATTCCACTCGGGAAGAATATCGCTGGGATCATGATGGGCTTTTCCGTCTACCTCGCCCTGAATACCGCCAATTTCGCGCTGGCGGAAACTTACGGGCGCTCCCAGTACAGCCAAACCTTCGCCACGGTCTGGGCGCTGACCCAGACCCTCACTTTCTCGGTGTGGGCCGTGGCGCTGTGGCAACCCCAACCTGACTTGCTGAGCAACCGCGAAGTGCCGCGAGACCATGAGGGAGTTCCAGAACCCTTGAGCCGCCAGCTTGGCAGATTCAACACCACGTTAACCAGGTTGTTTCGAAGATGAACGCCGCTTTCGCCTACTCAGTCATCGCTGTGCTGATTATTCTCGTCGTGGCTCTCTTGCTGCGCCCCAGCCGCGAGGGGGCGGTACCCGGCGCCGAAATCAGTGGGGAGCATGTGCGGGGGCTCTGGGACGCGGCGGGTTTGATCCTGGCCGAGCGCATTCTTGATCCGGCTGATTACCTCTGGTTGCGTGAGGAGTTGGGCCTTCCCGAACTCGGCAGGGAGCTCCGCCGCTCCCGCCAGCAAATGGCGCTCAGATGGTTGAAGGCCGTGCGAAGATCATTCGACGAGCTGGTCCGCACCCCTGAACCCGCCCTCCCTGGCGGCGCCACCAGCGACGCCCGTGGGAGTTGGGAACTTCTGCGGTTGACGCTGAGGTTTCACCTGATTCTTGGCTACGCCTTCCTCGTCGTCCGATTCTTCGGTCCTTATCACCGCTTGGTGCCGTCGTTCGGCTGGATGCAATCACTTTCCTCCCGAGTCGAACGTTATAGCCCGGCGGACATAACCCGATTCCCTTGAAGAACATCCCACACAGTTCCCGCCTGAGATGAACCAGCATTCCGAGACGGTGATAACGCCGCCCGGTTCTGTGCTGCGCGATCTACGGCGAAGAGATAAGCCAGCCCCTTGTTCCTCCGCGAAAGGGCCCGCCCAGTTCAATGCGAACACGCTGCTTCCGCGGTTGACCGTGAGCCGTTACAATCGGCGCGGGGGAGAATCCAAATGACTCGGCTGGTTTACGCCGCCGACCTACATGGCAACCTGGAGCTTTACCGCGCCGCCGGCGAGGCCGCTCTGCGCCTGGCGGCGGATGCCGTGGTGTTTGGCGGTGACTTGTGCCCCGGCACTCCGCGCGCTTCCTCCACCCACCTGCCCCAGGCCCAGCCGGAGTTCCTACTCCGCGAGGTCGGCCCCATGCTCGAGGCATGGAAGCAAGCGCACCCGGCCCTGCGCGTCTTCGCCATCCCCGGCAACGACGATTGCCAGACCATCCTGCCGGCCTTGGACGATCTGGAGAGAAAGGGCCTGGTCGAAAACCTCCACCAGAGAGCAGCAAGGTTAGGCCTCTACACTCTGGTAGGGCTCGCCTTCGTTCCGCCCACGCCGTTCTCCATCAAAGATTTCGAAAGGCGCGATTCAGCCCGGGCCCCAAGGCTTCAACCGCAGATTGCCCGTTGTGTTCTGGGCACAGCTCATGGGTTTGAGACGGTCAAGGACTTCGACGTCTACCTGAGCTTCCATCCGACCATCGAGGAGGAACTCAGCCGGCTCCCAGCCAGCGAACCTGAGCGGACGATTGCCGTGATCCATTGCCCGCCTTTCGAGACCCGCTGCGATGTGCTCTTTGACGGGCAACACATTGGCAGCGTCGCGCTGCGGCGTTGGATCGAGCGGCGCCAGCCCCTGCTGACACTTCACGGCCACATTCATGAGAGTCCGAGTGTTTCGGGAGCTTACTTCGACCGCATCGGCAGGACCATCGTCGTCAATCCCGGCTGCGACTACCAGCGTCCTCACCTGGTGTTCATTAACCTAGAGGATCT
Source organism: uncultured Acidobacteriota bacterium (assembly GCA_964495535.1). GTDB lineage: Bacteria > Acidobacteriota > Terriglobia > UBA7540 > UBA7540 > JALHUF01. The sequence goes on from CAZBWJ010000003.1 coordinate 18,032, forward strand.
CTCAGAGCTCGAGCACTCTCTCTACGGCAAGCCGGCGCTATAGACTGTCCATCCAGTCTCTAGGTCCGCCCGGCGAGCTGGCGCTTGAGTTCGGCCACCTTACGCTCCGCGGCGCCCTGCTGCCTCGCGACCTGGGCGGGGGCGGTGCCGCCAATCACGTTCCTCCGGCGCACCGCCCGCTCTGGAGATGCGGCCACAGCGCGAAGCTTCCTATCCCAGGAGGGAATGAATTGCCGCGCCTCGCCGGGCACGAGGTCAGTAAAGGTCTTCTGCCGCTCATCGCAATAGCGCACGAGCTTGCCCACTTGCTCGTGCGCCTCAGCGAAAGGCACACCGCGACGCACGAGTTCTTCGGCCAAGTCCGTCGCGGTCAGGAAACCCTGGGCCGTGGCGGCGCTCATGCGTTCCGGGTGGATGCGCAGCGTCCCAACCACGCGCGCCGCCAGCACGAGCGCGTCGCGCGTGGTGTCAACACCATCAAACAACGCCGCCTTGTCCTCTTGCAGGTCACGGTTGTAGGCAAGCGGCAGCCCTTTGAGTAGCGCGAGCGCCGCTGTCACTCTCCCCAAAACTCGCGCCGCCTTCCCGCGGATCAACTCCAGGGCGTCCGGGTTCTTCTTCTGGGGCATCAGGCTACTTCCGGTTGAGTAAGCGTCCGCGAGTTCGACGTAGCCGAAACCGGGCGAGCAATAGATCACAAGGTCTTCCGCCAGGCGGCTCAGGTGGACCATGAGCAACGAGCAGGCGAAAAGCAGCTCGCACACGAAATCCCGGTCAGAGGTTGCGTCCAGGCTGTTGCGAGCGAGGCGCGCAAAGCTCAACTCCCGCGCCAGGCGCGCCCGGTCAAGGTGAAATGTGGTTCCCGCGAGCGCCCCAGCACCCATCGGCAGTTCGTCCGCGCGCGCTCGGCAGTCTTCCAGGCGGCCCACATCCCGCTGGAACATCTCGAAATACGCCAGCAGGTAATGCGAGAAGAGGATGGGCTGGGCAGGCTGGAGATGAGTGTAGCCGGGCATCACGACATGCGCGTGCCGCCGAGCCTGGGTCACCAGCGCTTCCAGGATCTGAACGGCTGCTGATTGCAGATTTGAGATTGCAGATTTCACAAGCAGGCGCGTTTCTGTGGCTACCAGGTCGTTGCGGCTGCGGCCCGTGCGCAGCTTTCGCGCCACCGGACCGACCTCGCGCTCCAGCCGAGCTTCAACCCAGGTATGCACGTCTTCGCTTGCCTGGCCACGCGCCCAGCCGGGATGAGTTTCCACATAACGGCGCAGTCGGTCCAGGCCACGCGTCAACTGGCGCACTTCGCCCGCCGACAGCACGCGCGCCGTACCCAATGCTTGAACATAGGCCCGGTTGACCTGAAGGTCGTAGAGGATCAGCCGCTGGTCAACAGAAAAAGACTCGGAGAACCTCTCGAAATAGGGATCGCGCCTGCCGGGAGCGAAACGCCCGCCCCAGAGCTTCATCCCGCTCTCCTTCGGCGAGCCTGGCCAGTCTGCCCGCCGGCTTGCTTGGTCGCCGCGAGTTTTACTGGCAAGCCCAGAATGTTAATGAAGCCTTCCGCGTCCTTCTGGTCGTAGTCTGCCTTCATCGTAAAGCCTGCGATGCTGGTGTCGTAGAGCGAGAAAGGCGAGCAACGGTCCAGGACCCTCACGTTCCCTTTGTACAGGCCGAGCGCCACTGAGCCCGTCACGTTCAGCTGGGTGGTTTGGACGAAGCTGTCGAGCGCCTCACGCAAAGGCGTAAACCATTGCCCAAAGTAGACCAGTTCGGCGTAACGCAGCGCCACGTGCTGCTTGTAGTGGAAGGTTTCCCGGTCGAGGCAGAGCGCCTCCAGCTCATGATGGGCAGCGTGCAGCAACGTTCCCGCAGGGGTCTCGTACGCGCCGTGCGACTTGATCCCCACAAAGCGATTCTCCACCAGATCGGTCCGCCCCACGCCGTTCTTGCCGGCCACGCCATTCAAGGCTTCGATCAGGCGGACGGGATTAAGCTTCTTTCCGTTCACCGACACTGGAATCCCCGATTCAAACCCGATGGTGACGGCGGCTTCCCGGTCGGGAGCGCGGCGCGGAGACTGGCTGATTTTCCAGGCGTCGTCCGGCGGCTCGCCGAGTTCGGTCTCGAGCGGGCCACCTTCATGGCTCAAGTGCCAAATGTTCTGGTCACGGCTGTAAGGCTCCTTCTTGGTGGCGGCCACGGGGATGTGGTGTTGGCGGGCATAATCAATCGCGTCCTCGCGCGACTTGATCGTCCATTCACGCCAGGGCGCAATCACGCGCAGATGCGGTGCCAGGGCCTTGTACGCCAGCTCGAACCGTACTTGGTCATTGCCCTTTCCGGTACAGCCATGCGCCACGGCATCGGCCTCACATGCCAGTGCCACCTCCACTTGACGCTTGGCAAGCACAGGCCGCGCCAGCGAGGTCCCCAGCAGATACTTGCCTTCATACACTGCGCCCGCCTGCAAAGCTTTCCAGAGATAGCCGGTGATGAACTCCGCGCGCAGGTCCTCGACATACACCTTCGAGGCGCCGCTTCGGAGCGCTTTCTGGCGGAGCGCCTTGTAGTCGTCGCCTTGGCCGACGTCGCCGATCATGGCGACGACCTCGCAAGCATAATTCTCGCGCAGCCAGGGAATGATGACGGAAGTATCGAGCCCCCCTGAGTACGCCAGGACAACCCGCTTAACTTGCGCGGGGGATTGAGCAACTGATGCCATATGATTTCCTTTCCGAACTTCCGCCCGACGTGCCCGACCATCTGCCACGGCAGCACCACCCAGGGCGAGCTACTCAGGCCGCCAGGATCGAGAGGAGCTTCTTTCGGACGCGTGCGGCGTCGCGGGCCCGGGCGGTAGCCACAAAAATCGTGTCGTCCCCCGCCACGGTTCCCGCCACCTCGGGCCACTGTTCGGCGTCGAGCACCACACCCACCGTATGGGCGTTGCCCGGATGCGTCTTGACGATGACCAGATTCGACGCCTGGCAGACTTCCCGCACAAACTCCTTCAGGACCATGGACAACGTGGGCTGAGGAGGAGCAGGCTCAGGAGCGTCGGGAAGGCGATACCCTTCCCGCGTCTTCACCAAGCCCAACTCTTCGATATCCCGCGAGACCGTGGCCTGGGTCACGCGAATGCCGCGGCGCCCCAGCTTCCGGCGCAGCTCTTCCTGCGTCGCGACAGTCTCGTGATGGAGAAGTTCCAGGATCTGGTTACGCCGGTACAGTTTGTCCATGCAACTTTATGCAGACAATGTATAAATACTCTATCCGGGCCCTTTTGGCAAGGGGCGGGTCGGGAACACTTGGACGAACGCGGCCAAGCCGCCTGGCGCGAGAGCTGCGACTAAAAGTGTGGCAACTCCAACTTCTGCGGCTCACCCTTGATCCGTGAGGTCTCGTTGGCCAGCACCTTGGTCAGCACCATGGTCATATCCGCCGAAGTCATCTTCACCATGCCGTAAGGCGAGACCTTGGTGGAAACCCACACGTCGGCGGTGGTCTTATCGGTCTCAGTGCGATAGTGGTCGCAGATGAACGTGCCCGCGGGGACGGCCACAGTCTCCGTGCCCATCTTCTCTCCCATGCCCTTTCCCTCAGCGGCCTGCTGACCCCGTCTCATCATGCCGCCCATCATCCCCATCGGCATCTCCATGGGCGGCTGACCGGCGGTCTGCATAATCATGCGCTTGATTTCAGGTTTGCCGGCGCGCATGACCATGAGCTGCTTTATCACCACGCCTCCCTCTCTGCCCCCCTCAAGGCGCATCTCCAGCCAGTAGCCCTCGGCGCCCTCCACGTTTTCCTTGCCCACCACTGCGTAGGCCCACGTGACCTTCTCGTTCCTCTTCGTAGTGGCCTCATACTGCGCTCCCGAACCGACTACGGGCTTGAACTCCCCCGGGATGTGAGGGGCCTGCTGCATCCGCTGCGCCCAGGCGGGTGCCGTCGCGACGAAACCCACCAGAAGCGCCAGCACGACCTTCTTGGCGTAACTCATGAGCGTTGCTCCTTCGAGAAATTTTCTTTCACCCCTTCGAGCTAGCTTCGCCTTCCTCGTGACCGTGCGCTACTGGAGCGCCACACTTGCCCGTCGAGCAATCTATCGAATCGTTGCTTGTCGTGTTCGCAAGACCCGCCGGACTCACTCCCCGTGGCTGGCGTGAGCCATCATCCGAGCCTTCTTGAACTCCTCCCACAGCGCGGGCTGGAATTGGTCCTTGGGCACAAACTCCTTGACCTGGAAGACGATGCCAAGCCTGCTCTCGTCCACCACCGCGCCTCTTTGCGGCAGGTAATCGAAGACGCTGCGGTTCGTGCCGTAGTAGCCACACAGCCAGATTCCGTCGGGTGTTTCAATGGCGTACAGACCGCAGACCAGGGGCAGGGGACGAGTGGCGTCCACGGTGGACTTGATTTCTGCCTCGACAATCTCCCCGCGAATCGCTTGCGTGCCGGCAGCTAACCGTGTTGACGTCGTCGCCATAGTCCTCCCCGGTGGAATGTCCAAGGCACACACCATACATCGAGCACAGAAGTCTCGTCAATGAAGTCGCCGGGGGCACTCGCCCACGAGTGGGGACGGCGAGCATTAGCCCGCCGTAAAACGTTAGCGATAATGCTACTGAGGTTTGAGTTCAATTGCCAGAAGCTGGCCGTCAGTCTTCCAGGATGCCCCCGTGGCGGTGAGTCCTTCAGAAAGTGGATTGAGCCGGATGACAAGTCGCAGGCCAACAACACGGCCTGTTACCACGAGGTCCGCGCCCACCTTGGTGCGCTCCTGGTCAATTTCGGGATCAATGGCGTGCGAGACCACGCCGGGACGGATGTCCCAACCCACGTCGTGGGTCGCGGCCCCCAGCCAGATCTCGCGCCCCTCGGCGGTCCTCGCGGACGAACGCCACAGCCGCAAGTGATGTCGCTCGGCGAAGGTGTTGAGCATTTTCTGGAAAGCCAAGTCCTCTGCCCGGCCATACAAGAAGAGTTGCGAAACCGGCGCCTCCTTGTAGCCTTTGTTTGCCACCACGGCACGCACGGTCTCCCACAAGGACTTGCCGCTCAGCTTCTCCGCCTCGGCCCAGCCCGCCTCCTGGAATGCCCGGCGGATTTCGTCCGCATTCCCCATAACGATGAGATTCAAAGGGTCACCAGGTTTGCCATCCTTGCCGGAGGCACGCTGGGGCACGTCAGCCAGGACCCGTTCAACCGACGCGCTGACTCCTGAAGACAGTTGGGCGTTCACGGCGGGAGGGAAGAGTTGCTCCAGCGTGAGAGGTTCCTGCAACACCACTTGCAGGTCCGTGCCCGCAGGAAACTCAATGGACGTATCGGCCTTACCTAGAGCTTTTTCTTCCGTCTTCTGAGCCTCGGTGCCAATGTTGGGCCGGGATTTTCTCAGTCTGCCGAGAGCGTCATCGAGCATGGTCAGAGGCAACTCGCTCGCCAGAACGCCCTGGACCGTGCCGTCAGGCAAGATGCTCTCCCGGGCGTTCTCCACGTCGGTCACCCGCGCTGCCAAGGCCACCGGAGCCCGTCCAGGGATGTCCAGATGGGTGAAGCGCAAACGCAGGCGAGCTCGATCCGTGGGACTGGAGCTGGGAACGAGCTTCTCGATCGATCCCCTCACCACGACGGCGACAGGAATTGCGATTTCCTTGCCGTGCGGCGACGCAGGCACTTCACGAACCACACGTGCCGCGACCGCCTCGCGCAGGTGAGATGTCTTGGTGCTTACCGCGCTCTCCAGACGCAGGTGGAGTACCGACCCTGCCGGTAGCGTCGTGCGTGCTGGTTGCCCTGGTGCCGCCAGGTCTGCCTCAGCCAAGGCGAGGCCCGCAAGAACCGTGACTGCGGCAAGAGTGAAGCTCGTCGGGGCCAGCCGATTCCTCCGTGGCGACGGGACTTCGGCTGGAAAGAATGATTCGGACTTCATAATCTACGTGTCTCACAAGACTTCGAGCTACTTTAGGGCATTAAGGTTGCATGGACCCGCATAGGCAGGATTTGTCAGGCCCACGTGATCAGCGCCACCTCCCCTTGGGCGCCCATCACTTCGCTTATCCGCCCGGCTGGGACACAGAGCCGGCCCGGGACAGGAAGGTGCAGAGGTACGGTTGACTTGCATCAAATCTTGCGCTAGGCTTCGCTTGCATACGCTTTCACAAGGAAGCCCGCGGGCCGCAAGGTGGTATTGTGGCTGTAGGGCTTAAGGTCGCCTCCAAAGCAAGAGGGAGTTTCCCTCGTGAACGCAACGAGGATGAAAGCGAGCCCACGATGGCCGGAGCACTGACCAAAGCAGGCCGATATCAGATTGTTTCCGAACTCGGCCGGGGGTCGATGGGTGTCGTGTACCAGGGTTTCGACCCCGTCATCGGTCGCACGGTTGCCATCAAGACCATGTTGACCGAAGGGCTGGGCCCGGCCGAGTTTGAAGAGTTCAAGGCCCGGTTCCAACGCGAGGCGCAAGCCGCCGGAGCCCTGACCCACCCCAACATCGTCACCGTTTACGATTTCGGCGAAGACACCGGCGTCCTCTTTCTGGCCATGGAGTTCTTGGAGGGCAAGTCGCTCCAGGCCCTGGTGGAAGAGCAGGGCATCCTCCCCGTCGAAACCATCATTCCCATGTATGAGCAGGTCTGCAGCGCGCTGGACCACGCTCACATGCACAAGATTGTGCATCGGGACGTCAAACCCGCCAACATCATGATTCTCGAGAGCGGCCTCGTCAAGATGACTGACTTCGGCATCGCCAAGATGATGACCGTGGGGATGACGCAGGCCGGGCAGATCCTAGGGACACCCAACTACATGTCGCCCGAGCAGGTCAAAGGCCGGCAGGTGGATGGCCGCTCCGATCTCTTCTCCCTGGGCGTGATCTTGTACGAGCTGGTGACTGGCGAGAAACCTTTCGGTGGACAGAACATCACTACCGTCATCTACAAGATCATCAATGAGAATCCCATTCCGCCGCGTGAACTCGACGCCACCATCCCCCTGGGCTTGAGCTACGTCGTACAGAAATCGCTTGCCAAGAGTCCGGATGAGCGGTACCAGACGTGCCGGGAGTTGGCGGAGGATCTGAGAAACTACAAGAACTTGGGCGGGGCCACGGCACCGAGCGCCACGGTTATTTTCCGCGTACCGCAGTTTACGGCAGAGACGGCCCCGCCGCCCGGCGTTCAGCCTGCGCGGGTCCAGCCGCCCCCGGCACAGGCTCCAGCGCAAGCCCAGGTGCCGGTCGAGCCACAACCGGTACGCCCGCTATCCGTGCAGGTTATCCCACCTGCTAAACCCCAACCGCGCGGCACGGCGCCGGTGGTATGGGCTCTCCTGGCGCTTCTGATCATCGGGGGGGTGGGAGGTGGTTATTACTTCTTCGTGCATCAGAAGGAACGTGTTCAGGTGATACAGACTGCCCAGCCCTCGGGAGCCACTCCCGCGACGCAAGGACCGACCACACCTACGGGGACCGAGGGAACCACATCTACCACTTCGCCAACCGGGACCGGTGAGACGCGCGCTGCTGGGGCCACTGGAACGGAGCCCACGAGCGCTTCGCCGGGTAGGACGACCGAACCCCGACGTGAACCCACCGAACCGCAAGCGGGTGAGCAAGCCGGGCCACCTATGCCGCCTTCTGGAGGGGGTCGCGCGCCTGCGGCTTTGAAGACAGGTCGGCTGGTCGTTGCCGCGAACGTTGAGGGGGCCAAGATCACGGTCGATGGTAGGAGCGAACCCGGGTGGGTAACTCCTCATACGATTCCCGAGTTGCCTAGCGGCCCGCATAATGTGGTCGTTTCAAGAGAGGGATACAGTGACGTGCAGCGGAGCATCACGGTCGAGGGAGGGCGCACGGCCACGCTGAATGCTTCCCTCTCGGTGCCCAGCGGCGAAATCAACGTTGCGACGAAACCAACTGGCCTAGAGGTCCTCATTGATGGGCAGTCCGTGGGGCGGAGCCCGGTGCGGCAGACGCTCACGGTGGGGCAGCACACTTACACCATCAAGTGCCCCGAGGGGCCTTACGAAAGAACCTTCGAGATGAAGGAGGGGGCCCTCGGGACCAAGACGGTGACCTGTGGCGCGGCCGCGGCTGTGGCGCCCACCGGGATCGTTGAGGTGCGGACGATTCCGCCCGGAGCCACCGTATACGCGGACGGCCGGGCCATCGGAGGGACGACGCCCACCAACTTTAGATTGCCAGCAGGGCGGCACACCCTGACTATTTCACTGTCAGGTTACCCGCCGCTCCAAAGGGAAGTTGATGTGCCTGCTGATGGATCGGTTGCAGTCAACGAAAGACTCGCCCGCCAGTGACGCGACCGCTTCGACGGCCGCGCTGAGGAGACAATTCGGAGGCCAACCATGATGCGCCGCCTGGGTGTCGCCATAACTCTTCTGCTGCTTTGTGCAAGCCCAGCCTGGTCCAGGTGGGACAAAGAGGACAAAGCCTACCTTGTTGAGCAGTTCCGCGCTCTCCAGGAGCAGATCCAGGCGTTGAAGACTCAACTGGATTCCCTGAACGGGCAAGTCGCGGAGTTGAAACAGAACCAGCAGCAGCTTCAGACGGTCATCGTGCGGCAGCAGAGGATGTTGCAGGACATGGATCAACTGGCCTCCTCGCTGCGCCTGGGTCAGGAAGAGAATTTTTCCGGCTTGCGGACAGCCCTCAACGAGATGCGGGCCGAGCACAAGAAGGAGTTCGCCTCGCTGACTGGTAAGCCGACGGAGACGGGCACGGGACCGATGGGCGCCGAGCCGCGAGGAACCACCCAACTTGCAGCGCCGCGGCCGGTTCAGGGGTACATCACCGTGGTTGACGCCAGCAACAACGTGACGGTTGACCTGGGCTCTGGTCAGGGAATGCAGCCAGGGTCCCGGTTGGCGATCTGTAAGGCGACCGACCCCAACACGCGCGTGGGCGTCCTCGAAGTGACACAGGTGTTGGACTCGGGGAATTCCCGGGCACGCATCGTAACCATGAACGCCGGGGTGCGACCGGAGTTTTCGGATATCGTTCGCCTCGAGTAGCTGATACATCCCCAACATGGCCAGATTTCTGATTGCCGGTCCGAGCGGTCAGACGCAGATTTTTGAGATCAGCGGCTCGACGGTGAACATCGGGCGCGCCGATGCCAACGACCTGGTTCTCAACCATCCCAGTGTCAGCCGCCACCACGCGCGGCTGACTGTCCTGCCTGGCGACACCCTACTTCTCAACGACCTTGGCAGCCTGAACGGGACTCTTGTGAACGGCCAGCAGATCCGCGAGCACCGGCTCACCGACCAGGATCGCGTGAACCTCGGGATGTACGAGTTGAAGTTCGAGCTGGCCAAGGCCGAGCCCGTCCACGTGGAGGCGGGTTCCCGGGCCGCCGCCGACTTGACGGGAATCGTCTCCCCCGAAATGCTCTCGACCGCACTGCGCGTCAAGATCGAGGCCGGCGTACCTGCTGCCCAGGCCATGCAGGAACGTCTGCGGGACTTGGAGAAGGAAAACAAACTCCTCAAACTGCTCCTGGGGGTGGGGAAAACGCTCTCCTCCGTCCTGACCGCGGAGGAGATCATGCAGCGCGTGATGGAGCTCGTGTTCCAGATGGAGAACGTGGAGCGCGGTTTTGTCATGCTCCGCGACGAGAAGAAGGGATTCCGACCGGCGGTCCTGCTGTACAAGGACGAGCGATTGAGAAAGGACCCACGCAGCGTGGTGCTCAGCAAGTCCATCATCGAGCGGGTCACCACGGAGCGCCTGCCCCTGCTCATCCATGACGTGGCGGGCGACGAGCGCTTCTCGGCCAGCGAGAGCCTGCGACTGGCCGGCATCCGCGCCGCGATGTGTGCGCCGCTGATTTACAAGGACAAGGTCTTCGGGCTGTTCTACGTTGACTGCCTCAGCAAACCCTACGCCTTTTCCAAAGAAGAGTTAGGCATCTTCTCCGTCATCGCGGCCGAGGCGGCCATCAGCTTCGACAACGCCCAGTCACACGAGGAACTCTCGCGGCGGGTGATCGAGCGTCAGGCGCTGGAACGCTTCCTGAGCTCGGCGATCGTGGAGAAGATCCTGGCCAACCCCGACCAGATTCACCTAGGCGGCGAAAATCAGACGGCCACCATCCTTTTCTCCGACATCCGCGACTTTACGCGCATGGCGGAAAAGATGGAGCCCCAGCAGGTCGTGGAGTTGCTCAACGAGTACTTCACGGAAATGACCGACCTGATTTTCGAAAACGGAGGGACGCTGGACAAGTATCTCGGAGACGGCATCATGGCGGTGTTCGGGGCACCCCTCGCCAAGCCGGACGACCCGCTGCGCTCCGTGAAGACCGCCATCGAGATGCAGCGGGCGCTGGCGCGGCTGAACCGCGATTGGGAGGCGCGGGGCCAACCCGCGCTGCGGGCCGGCATCGGCGTGAATACCGGCGCAGTGACCGCGGGCAACATCGGCTCCACCAAACGGATGGACTACACCGTCATCGGCGACGCGGTGAATCTGGCTTCCCGCTTGTGCGCTAATGCTGCCGGCGGCCAGATCCTGGTTTCTGAATCAACCTATGCCGAACTGAAAGGCAGCCTGCCGGCCAAGAAACTCGACGCCATTCGCGTCAAGGGCAGGGACATCCCCGTGGCGGTTTACGAGATCGGCTGGAGCGAGTCAGCCCCCGAGCCCGTTGGGGGTCCTTTACCTGCCTGAGGGACGCACGGGAGCCAAGCCCGCCTGCTCCCGAACGACACCGGTCATGATCCCCCTGGGAACTGACATGAGCGCAATTAGCCGAGCTTCGAAGAGCGTCCTCGGCGCACTCCTGTTGCTTCTGAGCGGCTTGGTGGTCACGCCCGCGGCGGGCCAGAAAAAAGAGGAGTCACCGGCCGCTCAGCTCCCGAGCGAGTTGCGCGGGGCGAAGGTCTATCACATCCCGGAAAAGACCGCACCACCCGGTACGGCAGTAGAAAATCCCGTCATTTACAGGGGCCTTTCCTACGATGACATCAACTGGGATCGGCTGCTCCTGAATCTCGCTCTGAGCATCAAGGCGGTCGATCGCGCCGCCACCATTCGCAAGATTTACTTCCAGGAGGTGCGGGTGAGTGGCGTGCCGGTGCACATTGAGACCTTCGAGAAAGAGTTCAAGCTCTCCAAGAGAGAGACCGTGGATCTGCCGGCCCCGCTGAAGTGTGCGTTCGTCTTCTCCGATCTGGAATCGGTCGCCCCGCTCAAGGAGATTGTGACCCAGGACAAGCTTCGCATCACGGGCCAGACGTTTATCGAGGTGAAGTTGAACCCGCTCGAGAAGCTGGCGCTGCGCACCAAGCGGCTGGTGCTTCCGGTGACGCTGAACGAGGAAGTCCCGCTCCAAATGTTCTCCGGCAATCCCCTGCTTCAGATGGCCGCGGGCAAAATCCTGGACACGCTGGCGGATCCGTCCAGCGCGGCCGCCCTGGCGCTGGCCCGGGAGCGCCTCCAGAAGATCACGCAAGACCAAGCCCTGACCGCGAGCGGCCGGGCGTCGCTCTATCTCTTGTACTGCGAGTATGTGCTGCGGAATCCGAAGACGGGCGCCGCAGAGAAATTCAGTCAGTCCGGCACCGGCTTTGTGGTTAGCTCAGATGGGAAGCTCCTTACGGCCAAACGCGTCATCGAACCCTGGAAGTTTGATCCCCAGATCGCTTTGTTCATCGAGCGAGACCACCTCAAACTGGACGCGAAGAGCACTCGGCTTGCGGCTTGGCCTGCTGGCGCTACGGTCCTGGGGGCCGACGGACACCCCGATGTCCAGGCGGCGCTGAGCACCGAGGCACAAACCCTTAAGGTGCTGAAGACGCCCTCGGACCGCATGGAGAAGCAGGATTACCAGGACCCGGATTCAGGTGAGAAGGCCACTCTCAGTCTGCACGCGGCGGGAGAAAACGACGTGGCTGTTCTCGAAGTCGTGGGGAGCGGCTTTCAGCCCCTGGCGATGGCTGAGCCTGGCTCCAAAGTGAGCGGCGACCTCAAAGTAGCCCTGTTTGGATTTCCCTTCGGCCTGAGCCAGGCCCAAGCCGATCCCAAGCACACCTGGGTCAAAGCCACCCCAGAAGGCACGTCAATCAAGCTGGAACGCGCCTTGAACCCCGGCGAATCCGGCGCCCCTCTGGTCAGTCCTGAGGGGAAAGCGTTGGCCCTTTGCGGCGGTCCAAGTGAATGCATTCCCCTGGAGATGGTCCGCGCGCTGATCCCCTAATGCCCTCGATGTCTCATCTTCGAACCAGTTGTTCACTCCTCATCCTAACGGGCAGCTTGTTGCTGGACTCAACGGCACGCGGTGCGCTGCAGCAGGAGGCGGCAAGTTCTCTCCGGGAGACTATTGCCCGAACCGGCGTCTTCTTCCGCGCCGATGCGCCCTCCCTGCTGCGCAATCAAGCGGACCCCTATCTGCCTGTCTATCTTGAAATCATCAACGGTGTCGAGAGGACCGGTAAAAGCGCGCTGAGCGTCGTGCGGCAGTACGTTGCCCGCGAGCCGCTAAAGCTGGAGGGCGTGAACATCTTCGTGAAACCCGCCGGCGCACGCCGTCAGTTCGCGACGGCACCGCTTCTGCTGGGCGAGAGCAAGGATTTCTCCTTCGACGCCCGAATTGGGGGCCAACCGTTCGGGATTGCCGCGCGGCTGAAAAAGACTCTGGAAATCCCTCGCGAATTGCTGCAAACCTACCTGAGCGCGCACTACCTTGGCGGGCCCTTTGAATTGGTGGACCTTTGGGTGGCCTTCCGAGTTTCAGGTTGGCCCAGCCAGAACATCTACTTGCGGGTGTGGCTCAATGCTCCGGCGCTCCCCCAGGTTCCCAACTGGTACCGTGGCGACATCCACTACCACTCCGCCTTTACGGACAACCCCGCCGAGCGCGGGCACCCGCTCGACGTCACCAAGCAGGCGGCTCTCCATGCAGGCTTGAACTGGGTGCTCCTGGCCGACCATTCCACAGACCTCAACCCGGAACGATGGGCCGAGGCCTTGCGGGAAGTCGCGAAGTACCGCGACGGGCGATTCCTCTTCATCCGGGGCGAGGAACTCACCCTCGCCTCCGCCAAGCAAACCCTCCTCACCTCGGTGCATATGGTCGCCTTGCCTTCGCCGGACGATCCGGACAAGGGTTTCCCGGTCGCGGAGGAGGCGGCCGAGTCCGTGATCATGACGGGAGACGGATCGCTCGCCTCACCCGCGATGCCTGTCAAAGAGGCACTTCAACGCATCGCCGCGGCGGGGGGCTTTGCCTATGCCGCCCATCCTTTTGATCCGGTGAGTCCGATCCTGCGGGGCGGCTCTTGGGACCTCGATCTTGATTTCCTGGCTCCGGGAGGAAAAGCCCTGCAAGCGGGATTGGTCGGCTTGCAGCCTTGGAACCGCTCCACGACGGCGACGGCTGACGACGCGCGCGACCCCTACTGCCTCCGACGGGACGCTGACCCCACCACTTGTTTTCAGCCCGATAAGGACGCTGACCATTACGTCCGCCTGGAGAAAGGCATCGAGCTCGGCTGGCGCCCGCTGCTGCTCAAAGGCCTTGGGACCGACGCGAACCCCGGACCCTCGCCCCTCTTCAAGGTATTCGTGGCCGCCGGCTCAGATGCGCACGGGGATCTCAACTACGAAGCTACCATGGATGCGGTGGACTTCCTTTCCAAACCGTCGCGGGGCCTTTCCGGTTATGCCGAGAACAACGTCATGGGGAAACTCACGACCGTGGTTTACTGCCCCACCGGAATGGGCCGACGGGGAGAGACCGTCCTCCAGGCGCTCCGTCAGGGACAAAGCGTAATCAGCAACGGCCCCCTCCTCATCGCCGGCTTCGACCGGGATTCCAATGGCAGTCTGGACGACCCGCAGGACATCGGAATGGGCCAGGAAATCTCCTCCAGCCTGAAGGAGTTCCCTCCCCTCCAAATGTGGTGGGCGAGCAGCAAGGAGCTCGGTCTGCTCAAGTCCCTTCGTTTGATCATAGGCTCCAGCTCCGGCGAGTCCAGCCCGGAGGAAATCCCAATCCCCCCCGGGAAAGGACTGGGCAGTGGAGGTCTCTACCCGCTGGACTTACGGGCCCGCCTGGAGAAACTCGGCAGCGCGTGGGGCTACATTCGCCTGGAGGCCAGGACGGGAAGTGGTATCGGAGAGGAGTTTCGCTGCTATACTAACCCCATCTGGGTGCGAGTCGCGGAACGATAGTCAGCGGCGCCCAGCAAGCACGTTAGGAAGCTTTTATGCCTGATGAAACCAGCGAACAAGGAACTGTACGCTACATTCGTTGTCCCTCCTGCGGGACGCCGAACCCCGCCACCGCTTTGACCTGCGCGCGGTGCAGCAAACCCATGCAAGTCAAGGAGACCGCTGGGCCTGCCCGGCCCGTGTCTCCGCCTCCCGCAGAACAAGTGATCTGCGCCAAGTGTGGCAAACCGCATCCTTCCGGAAGCAAGTTCTGTGGCTTTTGTGGAGCACCTCTGGCTGCACCTGCCCCGGCTGCTCCGCCGTCGGCGGTTCCCAAGCCCGCGGAGCGGCGAGCGGCGCCCACCCAAGCTGTTACGCCGCTCGTTCCCCCCAAGGTTGCTCCGCCGGTTTCCAAGCCGGCGGCGCCCCCGGCGCCACCCCTCCCGCCGCTGCGGCCCGTTGTCTCAAAGCCGCCCACTCCGGTGCCGATCCCGAAAGCTCGCCCCGCCACCGCTCCGCCCACACCGGCTGCGCCTCCCACGCCGGGCGAGGGCACTCAGGTCTTCACGGGCCTGCACGTGCCCAAGATCGAAGCCAGCATCGTGGAGTTGAAGCAGGACGGGTCCACGGGGAAGACCGTCCGCATCATCAAGGAGACCACGATGGGCCGCGGAACCTGCGACATCAGTTATCCGGGCGATACCCTGCTTTCACCGCGGCACGCGTCGTTGCAGGTCCGCGCGGGAAAGCTCATCTTGAAGGATCTCGGCAGCCAGAACGGGACCTTCCAAAAACAGCGGCAGGACAGCGAACTCACGCCGGGCGACGTTTTCCTGCTGGGCCGCGAATTGTTCCGCTTCGTCACCCAGAGCATGGACGAGAACCAGGATTCCACCCAGGGCACACAGCTCCTGATGGGAGCGCCGAAGCTCCAGCGTGGACCGGTGACGGCCAAACTCGAGCGCATCCAGCTCACTGGAGAGGTGATTGAAGAATTCAGCCTGGAGAAGCCCGAAACCTCACTCGGCCGGACCAAGGGCGACCTGGTGTTCAACGACGACCCCTACATGTCAGGGACGCACGCCCGCATCGTGGCCCGGCCAGGCCGATTCATTCTGCAGGATCTGAAGAGCCGCAATGGGGTCTATCGGCGAATCCGGAACGAGATGGAATTGCGGGACGGCGACGAGTTCTTCTTGGGCGAACAACTCTTCCGCGTCGAGATCAAGACTTCGTGAACCCACGGGAGTGGGAGTCTACGGCTTGGGGATGGGCACACCTCGCTGCTCGAGCTGCCTTTGGACCAGCGGCGCCCGCTGCTTGATGTAATTATCCATCATCCTGGGTAGCTCGACGTTCATGCGCGCCACAAGATCATCCTGCGCCTTCTTGAGTTTCGCGTCCATTTCCTCCTGGGCCTGCTTCATCTTCGCGTCAATGCCGGCGGCACTCTGGTTCAGCGCCTCCATCCGCTTCTGGAGTTCTTCCGCTTGCGTGAGGGCGGTCCCCATCAATTGCTTCTGCAGCAGCAACCGCAAGCTGGCCAGCTCTTGGCTGTTTCTGTCAAGCTGCGAGGCGACATAGAAGTTAGACAAGATCGCCAGCACCACCAGCGCCAGTACAACGTAGATTAGGTTTCGAACCGTGGAATATCCGGTGTCCATGAGGGCTCCTTCGTCGTTCCGCCCGAGAGGTTATCAGACGTCTTTGCGCTTCATCAGGATCAGAACTGCCAGGGTCATCACGAGCAGGTGAACCGCCAGCACACCCAAGTACGGCCCCTTGTCGTTCCAGAAACGCGAGGGCAGCGGGAAAGTCCCCGCCGCAGCGAAAGCCTCCGCCGGGGCTTCCAGCCCGCGTTCCAGCTTGCCGACGTCGTCAGGATGCAGCGAAACGTAAACGGTATTGATGATCTTGTAGGCATAATCCTGCGTTGAGTGCCGGCCGTGAAGACACAGGTCAGAAAGCGCCTCCATGCCCCAGCGGGAAACCGCCAGCACTGACAGCCATCGGACGAACGTCGGCATGCCCGCGACAGGCTGCGGCGTGTATTTGTGAAAGGCCTTCTGAACGTCCGTGGAAGGAGCCATCGCCCCCACAACCTGGTGAGCGGCGTCGCCCTGCTGGGCGGTGGCTTCGGCGGACTCTGGGGCGCCCGCCGCGGGTGTGGACGGCGCGGGCGGATTCATCATCTGCCTGGCCTTGGCCTTCGCCTCCGGCTGCGCGAACATCTTCCCCTCAAAAAGCTGCTCGACGCTGATGGGAATGAGGGTCTGGATCTTGCTCACCGGCAGGAAGAGTCCCGAAAGCAAAAGCTCCGGGATCAGCACCAGGGGGAACAGGGTGAGGGCCTTTTCCGGCGTACTCACCAGGCTGGAAATCACCAGGCCGATGAGCGTCCCGTTCACGGCCACCAGGAACATGATGCCGATGCCGCCCAGGATTTCTCCCGGGCTCAAGGCCAACGCACGCTTGACAAAAAGCAGGATGACCATCACCGAGACACACTGCGCCAAGGCGACAAAGGACAACACCGAAAGCTTCGAGAAAACGTAGGAAGGTATCTTCAGGCCTGTCTGCCGCTCGCGCTTGTAGATGGTCTGTTCGTCGACAATCTCACGGACGGCATTCGAGCAGCCGAACCACAGAGCCGCAAACATGGCCATGAAAATGGTTTGGATCTGATTCGGCTCGCTGGCCATCAAGGCCACCAGTAAGGCGACCAGCGGGGCCTGCAAGAACAGCAGCAAGGTCTGCCCGCGATCCCCAAACTTCAATTCCCAGTTCCGTCGCGCCAGCACCTTGAACTGGTGGAGGCTGAAACCCTTTTCCTTGGCCGTAGCCTTCGGCGCCACCGCGACTGGCTGGGTGGTGGGCGGGGCAGCCTTCGTGGGTTCGGCGACTTGCTCCCTGTAAAGCGCCGACTCGGCGAAGCGCTGCTTGAGATCCAGGGCGTAGGGAACGGTGTTGTTGTCGGTCAGGTCGTCGTAAACATCGGCTGGCACGGCGGCCTTGAAGTAATCCAGGAATTTCGTGCCGGGCCCGTAGAAAGCGAGACGACCCTGGACCAGGACGGCCACCTTGTCGAGTACCCCGAAGGAGGCCAGCAGGTGCGTGGTGATGACAATGGTCGAACCTTGGTTGGCCAGTTGCCGGAACAACATCATCATTAAGGTTTCGGTCCGGGGGTCGAGACCCGCGGTGGGCTCGTCCAGAAAAAGGACCCCGGGCTGGGGAAGCAGCTCGATGCCGACACTCACGCGCTTGCGCTGGCCGCCGCTGAGCGTGGCGACGGGATTGTCCCAGCGCTGAGGATCGATCTTGAGGATGTCGAGCATCTCCTCGACGCGCCGGTTGATCTCCTCATCGGAAAGGTCCTCGGGCAGCCGCAGCTTCGCCGCATAGTAGAGGCAGCGGCGAACGCTGAGCTGCCTGTGCATGATGTCTTCCTGCGGGACAAATCCGATGGTGGATTTCAGGCTGTCCAAGTTCTGATAGAGGTCCGCATTGTTGTAGAGCACCCGCCCACCGCTGGGCTTCACGAAGCCGTTCAACGTATTCATCAGGGTGGACTTGCCCGCCCCACTCGGTCCCAGCAGGCCGATCAACTCGCGGGGCTTGACCACCAGGGAGATATCGTCCAGAAGGAGCCTGGGCTTGCCCGTGTTGCGGTCGGTAACTTCGAAGTTGACGCCCTGCACATCCAGACGCACCACCCGGGTTTCCGGCGCGTGGGAGAGGCTGGCACCGGAGAAATGCAGCTCCGAGGGGCCAATGACAATCCGATCCAGCTCGTGGAGCTGGTGGCGTTTGACCTTGATCCCGTTAACGAAGCTCCCGTTGGTGGACCCGAGGTCAACGAGGAAGAACTTGCCTTCCTGCTTGACGATCTCCGCATGCTGCTTGGAAACCACGGGATGGTTGATGAAGACGTCGCTCGCAGGATCGCGGCCGATGGTGATTCGGTCTTTGCTGAGATCGACTTTCTCCAGTTTGAGTTCGGGCTCGAGGCCCGTGCGGAAAATCAGCGATTTCCCGGCATACCGGCCAAAGGTGATGTAGTCGCCGTCGCGAAGCTGAACTGCCTGGACGCGCGCACCGTTGACGAAGGTGCCATTCGTCGAGCTGTCGGTCAGAACCGCCTTGCCCTCTTTCAGCGCAATCTCGGCGTGGATGGCCGAGACCGAGGGATGATCCATCACGAACTGGCAACGCGTGGGGTCACGGCCAACGTTCAGCCCCGCGTCCGGAACCTCCAGCGTCTTCACGGCATACTTGTCAACGATCAGTTCCACGTGCGGGCGCGCCATCAGGTCGGTCAGCTTGATCGCCACCGTCCCGGCCTCCGCCTTCTCTTCACGCGGGACCACCGCCATGTCCGCGGGCGGCAGGATGGAAGTTCCAGCCGCCGCGCGGCCTGCCTGGGGAGCACCCGCAAACTCCGTCTTCATGGCGCTGGGGGGCGGCTGGACAGCCACCCGCTCTATGCGAAACAGGTGGCGGCGCTCTGCGCCCGCGCACAACTCGTCCGTGGGACGCAGAACCCGCTCCTGAACGCGCACCCGGTTGACGTAGGTTCCATTGGCGGAATGGCGATCGCGGACGATTACCTCGCCTTCATTGTTGAACCCGATCCAGGCGTGTATACGGGAGACTTCGTCATCGGCCACCACCACCTGGCAACTGGCCGGATCCCGGCCGATGAGCAAACCCTTGGGACCTATGGTGAACGTGCGGCCAGCAAGGAGCCCGCTAGTGGCTACCAGCTTATAGGTTGGAGGGGGTTCAGGGGAGGGTGCGACTAGCTTGGGCGCGGCGAACTCGGGGGCAGGAGGCCGCCCGGGGGGTGGACTGGGCACGGCAGCTTCCGCCACCGGCAGTGCGCAGCCACAGTTGCGGCAAAAACGGAAGTCAGCTTCGTTGATTTCCCCGCACCCAGGGCATCTCATTGTGCCCCTGCTCCGACGGCGGCCTTCAGTTTCCTCAGTTGCGAGGCGGTCCCCCAGCGGCAGCTAGCCACGAGGCGAAACCCTCTGGGCCAGACCTACTCGGGTCATCTGCCACACCCGTACTTCCCAATTGACATCCGGAAGCGCCCACTTGGACCAGCAGACTACGCACCCGCTCAGAAATCTTCTTCGCGGAACTCCTGAAACTCGACGCCCGCCGCTGCGTCCGCCGAAGGAAGACCGGGGCCGGAAAGCTCCGCCAGGATCAAGGTGATGTTGTCCGTGCCGCCGTGCTCGTTGGCTTTTTGGATGAGGGTCTTGCACTTGGCGGCAAGCGCGTCCTTCCCTTCCAGAACGCTCAACACCTCGGGCACCTTCACCATGTTGTAGAGCCCGTCGCTGCAAAGCAGGATACAATCGCCTTGCCGCATCTTGGTGTAGGTCACCTTCACATCGACCGTCTCGCTGCTGCCTACCGCCTGCGTGAGGATGCTCTTCCGGCTGTCCCTCTCCGGCTCTTCCGGCAACTCCGCCCCAATCTCCGCCAGGTAGTTCAGGTAGGTCTGATCCCGAGTCAGTTGCACCATTTGCTGGTTGCGAATCACATAGGCACGTGAGTCACCCACCTGCGCCACAAACAAATGGGGACCAAAGAGGACGCCGGCCGTCGTCGTGGTACCCATTCCCCGAAAGGCCAAGTCGCTCTGGGCCTTCTGGTAGATGATCTGGTTGGCATACTCGATGGCTTCGCGGAGTAGAAGCACGAAGTTAGTTTCGCTGACGGTGCCCAACGATTTGAGATTGTCGTAAAGTCGCTTGGGGACAGTGGTGGCACAGATCTGGCTGGCCACTTCGCCGGACGCCTCTCCACCCATGCCGTCGGCCACCAGAAGCAGCGTGCCGCGCGGCCCCAAGCGGTGATTGCGAAGGGCAGGCGTCAGGCTGACTTCAGCCGTGGTGAGGTTACAGACCACGAAGTTGTCTTCATTGTTCTTGCGGACGCGCCCCACGTCGGACACGCCAAAAACGCTGACGTGGATGGCGTCCATTTCCGCCCCGCTCGCTTTACCCACAGTAGTCACTTTCCCCGCTCCCGCTTACCCGTGCCGGAAAGCCCGCCCCGACCGGCTCATCTGACAAAGAAACCTCCGGCGCCCACTGCTCGTGAGGTCAGCAACCCAGCCGGTTGCGACGGGCTCTCTACCGGCACACATCTTCGGCAAAACCGGTGGCCGTGGAATGATTGCAGCAACGGCCTCTTTTTATCATAGGCCCCCCGCCGTGGCAAGCGCCTCGCGCCAGTTAGGTCATCAGCCAAAGGCTCCTCGAAGGTCCTTACTTCAGGCTGGCCTGCAGCTCGGCGACGATCTGCCGGGCGACCGCGCGCGCCCGCTCCAGGTCGCCGGGAGGCAACGAGATAGCCGCCACCTTGGCGTGGCCGCCGCCGCCAAAGCGCTCGCAGATGCTGGCCAGGTTCGCGTCTTTCGGCGTGGGGTTCCAGGGATTGCTTCCCACCGCAATCTTCGTCCGCTCCTGCGAGCGGCTGAGGGCCACGCTGTACACCGCGGCGGGAAACAAATAGTAGGGAATGAACTTATTGAAGCCGTCGGAATCCTGGTCGGCCATGTCGAAGAACACCACGCCGTCGTGAAGCTCAGCCCGCGCGCGGATCACCTCCATGGTCCGCAAGTGCCGACTGTAAAGGTGCTCGAAAGCCTGCCGGATGTGGGGGAGAGCAGCAATCTCGCTCAGGGGCTTGGAGACCAGCTCCGGAATCAGGCCGGCCACGAAGCCCCTGGACCGGGTCCCTTCGATGACCAGGGCTAGTTGCGTAGCCGCATCGCGCATTTCCACCGCGGTCTGCGGATCCGGGTACTGCGCGCCATCTATCAAATCTGCCCAGTGAACCAGCTCATCCAGGTCCGGAGACGTGAAGCCGAATCTCGTGGCGCCGATGTGAGCAATGAATTTGGTGCAGGAACGAAATTCCGGCCCGTAGAACTTCCTGCCGCTCGTGTCACGGCGGAAATGCTCGGCGTCGGCTTCGGTGAGGAAGGCGCTCTGATGATGGTCGAACCACCAGGTCAACCGGTCGCTGCTAGAATACTTGAAATCAACGATCACATTCTCTTCGCTGTCGAAGATGTTATCGTCGAAGAGTTGCCCGGCCCGATGCACCAGGCCGCGATAACAGAGTTCGGCCTGGGGATTGACGCATTCCCTGTAAAACCGCGTGAAGACGGCCGCCGAGCAGGCCCCGTCAAAACACTGGTCATGAAAACAAACGCGAACCTTCATAAGTATCCGTACGTCGAACCGGACAATTCCCCCGCGGACGCACGTTCCCAAGCGCGGAACGTGCTAAATTGCGCTGGCGGTCGGAAATTGTCAAGTGGAAAGCAGGCACTGCCGCAGCAAAGTGAGAAGTTCCTATTGGGATCGGGCAAGCTAGGGGGATGAGAGAACAGGACCTGGGTATGAGCCCAAAGGATCAGGATCGGTTGAAGGGGTTGCACGAAGCGGAAAAGGCCACCTCAGGCAGAGGCAAGCCGGCGAGCAGTTGAAGCTGAGCGCGCGCTGGGGGGCGCTAACGGACGGACCCCCTACGGCGACTGGAGTAAGCGCCCACAGGGACTTCTTACTTTGCTAAGCACAGGAACTTCCTATTTTGCCTGGACAGAAAGTAGGGGCAGGCTTGAAACGCGCCCCTACATCGTGCTGTCCCTGTCGGGGCTGAGCCAATCGTCCGGAGAAAATGGAAGGTGAAAAAAGTTCAGGAGCGAATCTTCACTGCCTTGATGATTCCTGCGCCTTCCTTGATGGTAATGATCTGGTTGGCATCCACGTTGGTGAACTTCTCGATTTGCGGGATGGGGGTTGCATTCCCGGCCTTCTCATTCTTATCGAGCACCAGGGTGGGCCACTTCACCTCGATAATGTCCACCGTCTTGGCCTGTCCCAGGCCAAAATGCAGCCGCAGATCGCTCTGTGACATCACGCTGGTCCCGCTGTGGACCTCGTCAATCTGGGCGTGGTTCCCGGTGACCACACGGACGCGGGCGCCGATGGCCGTGCGGTTACATTTCGTCCCGATCAATTTGATCTTGATCCAATTGTTCTGGTTGCCGCCGTCGTTCCGCAGCAGCGACGGCGGGTCGTTCATATTCAAGATAAGCACGTCGAGGTCACCGTCGTTGTCGTAGTCGCCGAGGGCGATGCCGCGGCTCGAGTACCGTGCGGTCACGCCCGGGCCCATCTGCGCGGAAACGTCCTTGAACTTTCCGTTGCCGAAATTGCGGTACACGATGCGCGGGGACTTGAAGGCGGCCTCCAGGTTGAACGTCAGGATTTCCGGATAGACGTGTCCGGTGGCGTGGAAGATGTCCACCCAGCCATCGTTGTCATAATCCATGAACGTAACGCCCCAGTTGACGTACTGCGTGTTCACGCCGATCCCAGCCATAAAGGTGACATCCGTCCAGGAACCATCACCGTTGTTGTGATAAAGGGCGCAGGTATCATCCTGGAAGTGGGTTTTGAAGATATCAAGCCAGCCATCGCCGTCGTAGTCGGCGACGCCGATCCCCATCCCTGCCTGCTCCTGGCCGTCCTCGTTGTAGGCGACCCCGGCCATGACGGAGATGTCCTCAAACGTCCCGTCGTGATTGTTGTGGAACAGGATGCTCGGCTCGGAATCTACCGCCACGTAAATGTCCGGCCAATCGTCATTATCGAAATCGTAGGAGACGGACGTGATGGAATAGCGCGGCCCGGGCTTCAGGATACCGGCCGGCTCGGAGACGTCGGTAAACGTCCCGTCGCCATTGTTGTGATAGAGGATATTCATCCCGGCCGGGAGCCCGCGTGGACCACACATCACGGGGATGGCTTTCCACTGGCAGTAGCCGGTCTGGCCCGGCACGGGAACCTTATCAAGGTCGAGTTCGATGTAGTTGCAGACGAACAGGTCGAGCGAGCCGTCGCGGTCGTAATCGATCCAGGTGCAACCGGTGCCCCAGCGGACGCGCTCTTCATACAGGCCGGCCTTCTTGGTCACGTCCGTGAAGGTGCCGTCGCCGTTGTTGTGCCACAGCACGTTGTGGCCCCAGTAGCAGCAGAACAGGTCGTCCCAGCCATCGTTGTCGTAGTCGCCCACGCAGACGCCCGTGCCCCAACCGGTGCGGCCAAGGCCTGCCTTCTCGGTAACGTCAGTGAACGTGCCATCGCGGTTGTTTTTGAAGAGATGCTGGATGGGCGTCTTGCCGTCTGGGTATGGCTCCTCGCCTTCGAATCGCACACCGTTGGTCAGGTAGATATCCAGCCAGCCGTCCTGATCGTAGTCGAAGAAAGCCAGACCGCTGCCTTTGGCCTCGACGATGTATTTCTTGCTCTTCACCCCGCCCCAGACATTGGGCACGGTGAGGCCGGCCCCCTGCGCCACGTCCACAAAGGTGACAGAGGAAGCACCCTGGGGATTGGGCTGCTGGGCAGCCTTCAATAGGGGGCGCCCGGTCCACCTCCATAGCGGCGTCGTGAGCGCCTCCAGAAGATTGGACCCCAGCAGAACGCTGGAAGCACCGAGGAATTGGCGACGGGAGAACTTCATTCTGAGGTTAGCTGATCCTGCAAATCTCCGTGTTTTCTCTCGGCCCGGCGCGAGAATTCGCGGTTAGAGCAACTTGGCAGTCCGACACGCGAATTTTCATTATACACCAAGCGCCCTTTCCGCTGCTGAAACCAGCAGGCCGCCACGCCGGACCGAACTTTTGCAGGCAGACGCTCAACCTTTTGATGGGATACTGAGCTCCGGGGTTGCCGTAGCGGAGGCTTATGGGCGCCGGTCGGCGGTGGAGACGCCGCCGCTACAGGGCGATTCGGCGCTCACGGAGCGCTGCTATAGCTTGCGGTAAAGACGTGTGCTTGATTTCGCCGACGGCGCGCGTGATGTTGATGGCCCGCGGGCAGGCTTCGATGCAATTGAACACGGTGCGGCTACGCCACGCGCTGTTGCTCACGCCCAGGGTTTGCAGGCGCTCTGCGTCTAATCAAACCATCGGATCATCTCTCCCTCGGTTCATCGAGTCATCTGGCTAACTGCGATATGCGCTCTTCAGGTGTTCCGATGGCTCGATGATACGATGGCTCGACAGTCCGCTGGCCCGATGACTCAATACTTCCTTTCCTGCGGTTGTACCTGTACAGTTCCAGCCGTAGTTCCCAATTGACAGGATAGGTGGAATGAAATATGTTGCGCCCTCCCCCAATGCATCGCACCGCGCCAGGCACCCCGGGCCGCGCGCGGGTCAAACCGGGGAGCTTGATCGTTCCTCGAATTCATGATCGCGTTTCATCCAGGACCCTCACTCTGGGAGCACTAAGGAGTACATGAAGCATGCAGCAGATAACTCATGATGTCTTGATCCTGGGAACCGGACTCGCCGGACTGCGCGCCGCCGTGGAGCTCTGCATCCGAACGCGGGGCACGGCCGACATCGGCATCGTGTCGAAAGTGCAGGTTATGCGCTCGCATTCCGTATGTGCCGAAGGAGGCACCGCCGCGGTGATGCGCCCCGAGGAAGGAGACAGCTTCGAGTTGCACGCCTGGGACACCGTGAAAGGATCCGATTTCCTCGCAGACCAGGATGTGGTGGAACGATTTGTGAGAACCTCGCCGGATGAAATCCGCCTTCTGGAGCATCGCGGAGTCCCGTGGTCGCGCCGCGAAGACGGTCGAATCATGCAGAGAGCGTTTGGAGGGCATTCCTTTCCGCGGGCGTGCATGGCGGCCGACAAGACCGGCTTCTTCGAGATGCAGGCCCTCTACGACACCCTCGTCAAATACAGCAACTTCAAGCGCTACGATGAATGTTTCGTCACCTCCTTGCTCCTCGAAGGCGGACGCTTCGCCGGCCTCACGCTCTTCGACGCACCGACGGGCGAGTTCTACGTCCTGCGCGGCAAGGCTCTCCTGATTGCTTCGGGAGGGTTGGGGAACCTTTATGGATTCACCACCTACTCGCAAACCGTCACGGGCGATGGACAGGCCATCGCCTACCGCGCGGGTCTGCCCTTGGAGGACCCGGAGTTCCTGCAGTTTCACCCTACCGGCCTCGTGCCCTCCGGCATCCTGATGACGGAAGGATGTCGCGGTGAGGGCGGCTACCTGCGCAACAGCCAAGGCGAGCGCTTCATGGAGAAGTATGCGCCCAAGATGATGGAGCTGGCGCCGCGCGACATTGTTTCCCGCGCGGAGATGACGGAAATCCGTGAAGGACGCGGCTTCCCGGGACCTGATGGGCTCGATTATCTCCAGCTCGACTTGACCCACCTGGGAGCCGAGAAGATCAACAAGCGCCTGCCGCTGATTCGCGAAGTGTGCATGAAGTTTCTGGGGATCGACCCAATCACGGAGCCTATCCCCATCCGGCCCGTGGCTCACTACTCTATGGGCGGCATCGAGGCTGACATCGACGGCCGGACGAAGGTGGAGAATATCTGGGCTGCCGGCGAGGTGGCGTGCCACTCCATGCACGGCGCCAACCGGCTGGGGTGCAACTCCACCGCGGAATGCCTCGTGTGGGGCGGCATCACGGGCGGTGAGATCGCGAAGTGTCTGGGACAAGACCCCAAGCTGAGCGGGGTCCCGGAAGATATGGCTCGGGAAGAAGAAAAACGTATTTTCGACGGGCTGCTCAAACAGAGCGGAACGGAGAGCCCGGCCCACATCCGCCGGGAACTTCGAACCCTGATGGACAAGCACGCGGGTGTCTATCGCACCGGCGAGTCCATGCAGGAGGGCCTGGCCAAGATTGCCGAGCTGAAGCAGCGCTTCCGGGAAATCGGCATTGAGGACAAGAGCCGCGTCTACAACACCAACCTCATTCAGGCGCTAGAGACCGAAAACATGCTGGAGTTGGCTGAGGTGCTGCTTTTCGCCGGCCTGGCACGCGAGGAATCCCGCGGGGCTCATTCCCGGACGGATTTCCCCAAGCGCGAGGACGCCACGTTTCTGGCCCACTCCATGGCCTATTACACCGGCGGCAAGCCGAGGCTGGAATATAAGCCCGTGACGATCACCACCTGGAAGCCGGTGGAGCGGAAGTACTGATGATTGCCGATTTTCGATTGACGATTGTGGATTGAAGAAAACCTCATTTGGGATTGTAGCAT
Organism: uncultured Acidobacteriota bacterium; assembly: GCA_964495535.1. GTDB lineage: Bacteria > Acidobacteriota > Terriglobia > UBA7540 > UBA7540 > JALHUF01. The sequence continues at coordinate 44,330 of CAZBWJ010000003.1, forward strand.
GGGCCCAGAGGAGCTGAAGGCGCGAACCAAAACCTTTGCGCTCCGGATCATCGCTTTAGTTGACGCGATGCCTCGCACTCAGGCGGGGCAGACCATCGGCCGTCAACTCCTGCGGTCCGCTACTTCGGTGGGAGCCAATTACGGGGCTGCGTGCCGAGCCCAATCACGTGCCGAATTCGCGGCCAAGATCTCTATTGTGGTCGAGGAGGCGGACGAAACTCTTTACTGGCTTGAATTGCTGAAGGAATCAGGCTTGATCGCCTCGGAACGCTTGGCGGAACTTCCCCGGGAAGCAAATGAACTGGTGGCGATTGCCGTAAGTTCGCGCAAGACGGCAAAGGCAGGAGGTTGACTCAGAGGGGTAAGCTTTCCTCTGCAATCGGCAATCGAAAATCGGCAATCCTCGAAGGAGGCCGGCATGGCCGAAATCCAAAGGCACGACAACCGGCTCGGGGTGTGGGGATGGCTCGGGGGTGGGCGTTGGGGTGTGGAGCGCTACGCCTACATACTGCATCGCCTCACCGGCCTGGGCATTCTTCTCTACTTCCTGATGCACATTCTGGTTACGAGCCTGCGCGCCCGCGGCGTTTACCTGTGGGTCGAAGGGGGGTTCTTTCACCAGCCCATTTTCAAGGTGGGGGAGTTTCTGGTTTTTGCGGCTTTCGCCTACCACGCCCTGAACGGCATCCGTCTGGTGCTGGTGGAACTCGGGTTCGCGGTCGGCAAGCCCATCGAACCTGTCTATCCCTACAAGACGTCCCTCGACGTTCAGCGGCCCCTGCTCATTGTCATGATGATCCTGGCCGCGATTTTTCTTGCGGCCGGCGGCTATGAATTTCTGGGACTGGCAAAGTAGTGCCGTCCCAACCTGATTCGCCAAAGACCGAGGCTCAAAACCTGGCTGACCCAGGTTCGCCAAGATAAGTTGGAACGGCACGAGGAGGAGCGATGCGCGAAACGAAATACTGGACCTGGCACATGGCGGCGGGAGTGGTGATCCTCTTTCTCCTCGGCCTCCACATGCTCATCATGCACCTGGGCGGGATCACGCAGCTTTTTGCCCCTTACGGCGGCGAAGCAATCTCCACGGCAAACAGCTTGTTTCGGGATGGCCACCTGTTTTTCACGGTCACTTACATCCTTCTGCTCGGCGTGGCGCTCTACCACGGTCTCTATGGCCTGCGGACCATCCTGCTCGAGCTGACGCTGAAGCCGGTAGTGGAAGAAGCCATCACCTTCGTCCTGCTGGTGGTGGGGATAGGGCTGATGGGCCTAGGCACCTGGGCGGCCATCGCGACGCACGCCATCGCCATAGCAGGAGCAAGGGGGTAACCATGCCGGAAAGCAGCGAGAGCGTACGAGAGATCAACTTCCACGTCACGCGCTACAATCCGGAAAGTGATCGCGCGCCGTGCGTGAAGACCTACCAGATACCCGTGCGCGAAGGCATGACGGTGCTGGACGGCCTGCACTACATCAAGGACAACGTGGACGCAACGCTCGCCTGGCGCTATTCCTGCCGCATGGGGGTCTGCGGCTCGTGCGGGATGCTTCTGAACGGGCGGCCGACGCTGGCCTGCAACACCCAGATCCTGCACATCGCCAAGACGGATCTCACCGTGGCGCCGTTGCCTAATTTCGACATCATCCGGGACCTGGTCCCCGATCTCTCGACCATGTTCGAGAAACACCGTTCGGTAAAGCCTTACGTCGTGCGCGCGGATGAAGCTGAGATCAACGACCCGGCAGGGGAGTTCTACCAGTCTCCGGAGGAACTTGAGGCCTATCTCCAGTTCACCTACTGCATCAAGTGTGGCTGTTGCATGGCCGCCTGCCCCACCCTGGCCACCGACGCGCGATATTTGGGGCCTATGCCTCTGGCTTCAGCCCAGCGCTACAACACGGACACCCGCGACGACGGGCGGCGCGACCGCAACCAGCAGACGGGCGACGCGCACGGCGCTTTCCGCTGCCACTACGCCGGCGAGTGCTCGCGCGCCTGCCCCAAGGGCGTGGATCCCGCCAAGGCTATCCAGTATCTCAAGCGCCAGTTAGTGCTGGATTATCTCCACTTGGCTCGCCGGAAAAAGCCGTGCCAGAAGCTGCACGGCCCGGGCCAGGGCAAGCCCCTTCCCAACATCGCAGCCGCCCCCGCAAAAACGGCCTAAGGGAATTTTATTACTCTCCGCGAGTCTCCCTGGCGTAAGCAACCAGACAACCTGGCTTGGCTGCACATACGTGTGCCGGCAATCCAAAATCCCAAATCCAAAATCTAAGATGGTTCAGGCGGGCAGGCTCCAACCTTTGGCGCCGAGATTATCCGCCGCCAGGACGTGCGGTTCCGCCTGAACGCCTTGCTGGGCGAGCAGGTCGCGAATCGCTTCGCCCAGTGCTCGGGCATCACCCTGCGTAAAAGCCAGGATGGCCGGCCCGGCGCCGCTCAGGCAGAGTCCCAGCAAATCTGGGTGGCTGAACTTGAGAACCTCGGACAAACCCGGCATTAGAGAAGCCCGATACGGTTGATGCCAGCGATCCTCAAAGAAGGCGCGATGGAGTTCGGCCTTGCCGGAGAATAGCTGAGCCGCCAGAACCGCGGCGCGCTGCAAATTGTGGACAGCGTCGGCGCGGGAATACTGTGCCGGCAAGACCTCGCGGGCTTTCTCGGTGGGAATCGCGTAGTCGGGAATGACCACGACCAGCTTGAGGGTCTCGGGAACGGGACAGGTAAAGGCCAGCACCCGCACGCCTTGTTGCACCGACACGGTGAAACCACCGTGCCAGGCGGCGGCAACGTTGTCGGGATGGCCTTCGAGCTTGGTGGCGAGCGAAATCAACTGCTCATCGAACAGCGTTGTATCTGCCAGCCAGTGGCAGGCGGCGAGCGATCCGACGATCGCCGCGGCGCTCGAACCCAGCCCCACGGCTATCGGGATCTGGTTGTCAATTTCCAGGTCAAAGCCGCGGAGCTTGCGCCAGCTTTCCAGGGTAGCGCGAATCGTGCGGGCGATGAGGTTGGTTTCGTCGGCGGGAATTCGCTCCGGGGTCACGCCGCGATACTGGACGCTGATGTTGCGGTCACCGCGGGGAGTAACGTGGATGTCCAGATAGAGGCTCAGGGCCAGGGCGCCACAATCGAAGAGGCACCCCAAGTTCGCGCAGGTTGCCGGCACTCGCACGGAGATCCGCTCAGCCATCGCCACCTCCGCTCAGCAAGCGGAACGCGTCATGATAAACGAGACCGGCCGATAACAACAATGGCTAAAATCAGTGGGACTGCACTGGGACGGGAATCATCCTGCGCGCGGGCACCCGCAGGCCTATCGAATTTGGGGAGTGGCCCGCCGTGGTCTGTCAGCGGGAGCCTGCGGCGAGGGGCTTGGCCTCTTCGAGGATGAAGATCGCGGTGTCCGCCAGCAGGTTGGGGAGAAATCTCACTTCCGTGCAGGTACCGGAAGGGGAGGTCCGCAGGGGGATCTCTCGCAAGACCCGTAACCCAGCTTTGCGGCAGAAATCCCGGAAGTCAGTGATCGTCGTCAGGTGGATGTTGAGGGTCTCGTACCACTCATAAGGCAGCTTTTCGGTCTTCGGCATACGACCTTTGAGGAGAAGCTGCAAACGCACCGGCCAATGAGCGAAATTCGGAAAGCTGACGATACAGCGCTTGCCCACCCGCGCCATCTCCCGGATGAGGACTATGGGTCGATGCAATACTTGGATTGTGTTGGTCGATATTACGTAATCAATGGACTTGTCGGGGTAGTCGGCCAACCCTTCGTCCAAATCACCGTGGTGCACGCTGAGCAGCCCTTTGGCCACGCAGGCCTGAATGCAGGCATCCGACAGCTCAATGCCCTCCGCCCGGACCTTCTTCAAGACCTTCAGCGCCAGGAGAAGGTCACCCTCGCCGCAGCCCAGGTCCATGACTCGCGCGCCTTCCTCGATGAGACTGATAATCAGCTGGTGTTCGGGAGTAAGGCGGACAACGGTCCCGGTCTCATTCAATCGAATCTCTTCGGTGATTCCACCCATAAGCTACGACTTCTGGTTCCAACCGTGGCTAAGAAAGTTGGCGATGAGCGAACTCAGTTGTTCGGATTCCAGCAGGAAGGCATCGTGCCCATAGTCAGTCTGAATCTCCGTGAAAATCACGTAGGCGCGCACGCGCCGCAGAGCGCTGACAATTTCTTTCGACTGGTAGGTCGGGAACAACCAGTCCGACGAGAAGGAGATGACAAGAAACTTCGCTTGGACGCCGGCAAAGGCCGCTTCCAGACTCCCGTAAGCTTGGGTCAAGTCGAAGTAGTCCATCGCCTTCGTAATGTAAAGGTACGAGTTGGCATCGAAGCGTTTGACGAAATGATCCCCCTTGTAACGCAGATAGCTTTCCACCTGGAAATCGGTCAAGAAATTGTACCCGTACTCGGTCTTATCCTGCAGCTTCCGGCCGAACTTCTGGTGCATCGAACGCTCGGAAAGATAGGTGATGTGGCCGATCATTCTGGCAATGGCCAGACCCCGGCGCGGGATCGTCTTACCGTAGTAGTCTCCTTCCCGCCAGTTCGGATCAGACTGGATAGCCTGCCGGCCGACCTCATTGAAAGCAATAGCCTGGGCGGACAGCTTGCTCGTGGTGGCAATGGGGATAGCAAGGCGCACCCTGTCAGGGTAAGTGACCACCCACTGCACCACTTGCATTCCCCCCGACGATCCGCCGGCGAGGCACAACAACTGCTCAATTCCCAGGTGGTCGATCAAGACTTTCTGGGTGTTGACCCAATCGCGAACTGTGACGATCGGAAAGGAGAGCCCATAGGGTCGTCCGGTTTGCGGGTTGATCGAGCTGGGTCCGGTCGAGCCCTGACATCCCCCGATGACGTTGGAACAGATTACAAAGTACTTTCGGGTATCAAAAGCCTTACCCGGCCCGATCATGATGTCCCACCAGCCCGGTTGCTTGTCCCCCGGGTGATGATAGCCGGCCGCATGGGCGTCCCCGGAAAGGGCATGGACGATGAGGATGGCGTTGTCTTTCGCCTGATTCAGCTCACCATAGGTCTCGTAGGCCAGCGTGATGGGGCCCAAGGGCCGCCCGCACTCAAGGACCAGCTCGTTGGGTGGCTCGGCGAAAGTGAGGTACTTGGTTTCGACGACCCCGACCGATCCCGCCTCCTGCATGGTCTTATGCCTCTCGTGCTCCACGGATTGCCGCGGGTGCGTCCCAAGCCGAACGGGGTGACCCCGGCGTGGCTGAAAGCCGCCCCAAGCTTACCTATTTCCCGGAAGCTTCGAGCGCTTGGTCGATGTCCGCCAAAATGTCTTCAACGTTCTCCAAACCAATCGAGAGCCGGATGAAGTCCTCGGTCACCCCCGTGGCAAGCTGTTCCGCCGCCGTCAACTGTTGGTGCGTCGTGCTGGCAGGGTGGATGACCAGGGATTTCGCATCTCCAATGTTGGCCAAATGGGAAAGCAGCTTCACGGCATTAATGAACTTAATCCCGGCCTGTAATCCACCCTTGATCCCAAAGCCCACCAGAGCCCCGAAGCCGTGCTGGAGGTATTTTTTCGCCAGCGCATGCGTGGCCTGACTGGGCAGCCCCGGATAATTCACCCACGTTACGGCGGGATGCTTCTCCAGGAACTGAGCAACTTTCAGGGCATTATCGCAGTGCCGCTGCATCCGCAGCGAAAGGGTTTCAACTCCTTGCAGGATTTGGAAGGCATTGAACGGGCTCAAGGCCGGGCCGAGGTCGCGCAGCAACTGCACCCTCGCCTTGATGAGATACGCAAGATTCCCGAATGTATCCACAAACCTCAGATTGTGATAGCTGGGATCGGGTTCGACCAGGGCGGGAAACTTCCCATTCGTCCACTCGAATTTCCCTGAATCAACGATGATGCCGCCGATCGAAGTGCCATGGCCTCCCAGGAACTTGGTCAGCGAGTGGACGATGATATCAGCGCCCCACTCGAAAGGACGGCAGAGGTAAGGCGTCGCCACGGTGTTGTCAATCACAAGCGGGATTCCGCCATCATGCGCAATCTTGGCCACCGCCTCGAGGTCAAGCATATCGTTCTTCGGATTTCCCAGAGTCTCCGCGAAAATCAGCCGCGTTTTCCGCGTGATGGCTTTCCGGAAGTCCTCCGGCTCCGAAGGGTCAACAAACGTGGCTTCGATGCCCATCTTGGGCAGCGTGTAGTGGAACAGGTTATAGGTACCCCCGTAAAGACTGGCGGATGAAACGATGTGTTCCCCAGCCTGGGCGAGGTTCAGAATTGCCAAGGTTTCGGCGGCTTGTCCGGAGGCGGTCACGAGCGCCCCCACCCCGCCTTCGAGCGCCGCTAACCGTTCTTCCAGCACCGCCCAAGTCGGATTCATAATGCGGGTGTAGATGTTCCCGAATTCCCTCAAGGCAAAAAGATCAGCGGCGTGGGCTGTGTCCTTGAAGACATAGGAGGTTGTCTGGTAAATCGGGACGGCACGCGCCCCGGTTGCCACATCGGGCCGCTGCCCGCCATGCAGAGCTATGGTGTCGAACCCTAGTTTCTTTTCCAAGGGATCCTCCTCGGTCAGATTCCCACTCTGAGCTGGCGGACCTCCCTCTCGGGAACGCTGCCGCAAGCCGCACAACAACCAACTCGCCTCTAGGCCCTGCCGACCGTCGCGACGTTCAGGTAGTGCTCCTCGAAATCCACCAGCTTGGGCCGGATGGCCGCGGACTCTTCGAGCGCGCCGCGACGGCGCTCACCGCCTTCAACCCATTGCCGGTAACCGCCAGGACAATGGACTCCTCCGGGTTCAGCCGCCCCTGCCGAAGGAGTTTCTGCGCCACGGCTACCGTCCTTTCTCATCCTGAGTGAGCCTACGAGGTACGGAGCTGAGGACTGGATGCCCGAAGAGGCCGGTAAAACCAAAAAGCCTCTCCGATGGGATCGGGGAGGCTTAATGAAGACCTTGTCGGCCCCCTCTCATCTCCCCCACTACCGGGCGGGAGTTGGCACCGGACCCCCGGCTACTACCGGGGCGGTTGTCGTGGCGTCATCGGGCCCGTCCCTCAGCCACTCTTGATGAGATTCAGGGTTACTGAATCAAATATTCAATTGTCAAACCCTCATTTTAAGCACGCGCCTCATCGCTGTCAACTGAATTCTGCGAGAATCGCAGCGCCCGATTCTCACACCTTGAAATTCGGCAGCGTCCCCCTTCCCACGGCTTGCCACTCCTCTTCGCAGCTCGGACAGAGCCTTCGGCATCGGATGATGCGAGTCGCCATTCCTTCTGCTACTTAACGATCGCAAGGCGGCAGAAGATGTTTCGCGCCGGGAAGATCCACGCCAGGTGCTTCTCGTAGAAATCCACCGAGATCGCGGCAAACAATCGTCCCAGGCTGTCAAGCAGGAGGTTTCCGCCAAAACTCAGTCGGCGGTCGAGAATCCGAAACCCGCCCGAGCCATAGGTGAAGTTCTCGAACGTGTCGCCGACAAAGTAGTCGAAGCTGTGAAAGCCGAGGTGATGGACGTGGGTCGGGTCGGAGTAGGAATCCGGCGAACTGTAATGTGGCGTCACCACCACGACCTCCGCGCCGGGCTTGGCGATGCGATGCACTTCTGCCATGGCGCGCAGGATGTCAGGCTGGTGCTCGAGAAAATGCGAGAGATAAATCCGGTCGGCGCAGTTGTCGCATATCGGCCAGGGGAAATGCGTCAGCTCGCAGAGCAGATCCGCCGCCGACCCTGCCTGCCGGTCGAGCCCAATTGCCCCCGGCTCCTGCTTTTTCTTCCCGCAACCGATGTCAAGAATGAACATGGTCAGAAGTATGAAGTGTGAAGTGTAAAGTATGAAGCCTTTGAGTCGCCCCAGCTGCGCCAACTCGTGACATTCATACTTCAGCCTTAACGGGTGAATCAGCGGCGGCACGCCGCCCGCATGAGCCTTGGCGCGACCCGCTAGTCCCGCGAGGATAGCACATCGTTCCCGGGTTCGCACTTTGCTGGGGAGCAGGCTACGATTCACAAGAGAAAACCACAGTAGATTTGAAAGACAGATCAACCATGGCGACCGAGTCTGTTAGCGTCAGAAAGTGATACCCTATCCGGCCATCGAGGAAGGAGGCACGGATGCAGTACGGAGAGGTTATGAGGAAGCTTAAGGCGCTGGGGCGTCCCGAGAATGTCGCCGGCATGGCGCGCTTCGCGGTCGTGGTGAAAGATGCTTACGGGGTCTCCGCCCCTGCGGGGAGAAGACTCGCCAGGGAGATCGGGCGCGACCATGCACTGGCGCAGCAGCTCTGGCGCTCCGGCAACCACGACGCCAGAGGCCTCGCCGCCCTCATTGATGACCCCCGGCAGGTTACGGAGGAGCAGATGGAGCGCTGGGCACGCGACTTCGATTCCTGGGCCGTGGTGGATGGCTGCTGCAACAACCTTTTCCGGATGACCCCGTACGCCTACCGCAAAGCTGTCAAGTGGACAAGGCGCGAAGAGGAATACGTGAAGCGGGCCGGATACGTGCTGATGGCCTGTCTGGCCGTGCACGACAAGCAGGCTAAAGACGAGGTTTTCACGCGCTTCCTATCCCTCCTCAAGAATGGAGCCACCGATGAGAGGAATTTTGTGAAGAAAGCCGTGAACTGGGCGCTACGGCAGATTGGGAAGCGAAACCTCAGCCTCCGCGAGAAAGCGATCGAAACCGCAAGGCAGATTCGCAAACTCGATTCGAGGGCCGCCAGATGGATCGCTTCCGACGCGCTACGCGAGCTGACCAGTGAGAAAATTGAAAGAACGCTACGAAAGAAACAAGCAAACCGACTGCCATCCAAAAAGAGATAGGAAGTCACCTCAGGCACATCAGTGAACCTCAGCTACTCGATGACCAGCAAGGCATGTGGCGGCAAGCGCAGCGTCCTGCCGTCGGACGCGAGCGAAGCGCCGCCGGTCGCAAAGACCTTCTTCTGCCGGCTCACCATGCCACCCAAGCCGGCGAGCCGGCAACTGACCGGAAGCTCCGTGAAGTTCATCACCGCCACCTTACCGCCCAGAGGAAACACTGCCACACGCGGCGGCGCGTCGAGCGAAGTCACAGTGAAATCCGAAACTGCCTTGCGCAGCGCCTCCAGGGCTTCGCGCAGTTCCGGCGTCGGCGAAGCCACCCTGCGCTCGGAGTCCACGTAAGTCAAGCCCGGGAGGGCATCAGAAAAGACCATCAGCCGGCCATCACCGTGCTGAACCGTCTGCAAGCACTTTCCCTTCGCAAGCTTCAGCGGTTCCGCCGTGGGCAGGCGCGGGTCTTGGTCCAGGCGGAGCGCAAGCCCCTCACTAATGAACGCCGTGCCCCCCGCTTTGAGAAAGGTCACGAGTCTGGGCACGAACTCCGCATCGTCCAGAGCGTGGACAGTGAAGAGCGCAGCCCGCGCGCCTTCGGGAAAGCGCGCTGTGGGCAAGAGGGGAATGGCCAGCATGCCGACCTGGTCGAACAGATAGGCTTCGTCGCCAGGGTCACTGGAGGGCGGCTTATAGGCCGGGATGCCAGCCCAACTCCCCACCAGTTTGCCCAGCGCATCGAGTTCCGCGCGCCGCGGCGCGAACGCCTCCAGTTGGGCGCGATACTCCGGCGAAGCCAACGACCCGTAGCAGAACAGCAAAATCTCCGGCGCGCCCGCCAGCACGCTCACGTACGCCTGGTCGAGATAGAACGTGGGGTCCGTGCCGTAAGGATCGAACCAGCCGCCGCCTGTCTTCTCCCTCCCGATATCAGCAAGCCAGCGATAGATGAAGAAGCCTTCGTACTGTTGCTTGTGCCCCCACTCGTCGGAACTCGGGTCGCGTAGCTCGGTGCCTACCCAGATGCGGTCGTAAAGCGCGGTTTCCTTGTCAACCATATAGCCCCGGTTCTGGAAATCGTCGTACCACTGGGGGAACTTGAGAATGAGCTTGACGTTGGGGTTCACCTGGCGCGCCGGCCCCAGCACGCCCTCGCGGCTGATTTCGAGCATCAACTTCTCCCGGTATTGCCGCCAACTCAGCGCGCCTCGCGCCGCCGCGCACTCCGAGCATTCGCAGTCCGTGAACAAGAAATCGTCAACCATGATTTCATCGAAGAACTGCGCGGCAAAACGGAAGATCGAGGCCAAGCGTTCCTGGTTGGCGCGATTCGTGTAGCAGGCGCCTACCTGCCAGCCGGTAGTCGCTTTACCAAAGCGCGTGGGGGTGACACAGCCGGAGACCTGGAGTCCTGCCTGGCGGAAGAAATCGCGCGCCGTCTTGAGCGCCTCCGCGTCCGCCTGGTAACCGTCGCGAAAGGCCTCAACGTAAACCTTGCTGATACCCATCTTGCGGCAGAACTCGAGAGCAGCCGCGCGGCCCTCGGCAGTCGAGAGGCGGTCGCGCACATCCTGGGCCGTGACGAGCGTTGACCAGTCCGCGGCCCGCAGCGGCCATGGCGGAGAAGTCACAGCCAACAGGAGAAAAAGCGCGACCATGATCACAGAAGAGTGACGAACTCGACCAAGATCTCGAAAGGAACAGTGCATGGCGGGCCAGACTCCTTAGGTAGAAGGTTCACGCTTCAGGTACAATCCGCTTGCAGCTCCCGGTTCGTACCGGCTTCGAACAAGTTCTCCTACAACTTCTCTTCCGCCCCAAGGTGCTCGCGAAACTCGCGAATGATTCTAGACCCCAGGGTGAGGAGCACGCTCGGGTCCCCAGAGAGTTCGTAGGAGGCTACCTGCCTTCGGAATCTGTCCAGATCAACGCCGAAGCGCTCGTGGCCTCGCCGGAACTCGGCGACTTGGCCGGCGCCTTCGGCCTGCTGTCCCAAGGCCGCGAAGAGAACCGTCTCCTCATACCGAAAGTGCTCCACGCCGACAGTCTCGAAGTACCTGAGAATGCCCCGCAGCGCCGCAGCCGCTGCCTGCCGCTCATCCGCCGGAGTCACTTCCAGCTTTTCCAGGAAGTCCGCCCATTCCGCCAGGTGGGAGCGAATCTGGCGATGCTCCTCGGCCCACCGCCGCAAGTCCGCTGCCCCGATGGGCTCGTGAACCTTCGCGGGCAGCCCGGCAGGCTTCGACCCATCCTCCGGCGCGAGATATCGGCAGGCAAAACCACGCTGCGCGAACGTCGCCAGCACCTCCCGTCGGGGCGGGTAGGAGTGCGTAGCGAACTGGCCCGGCAGACACCCCCGCAAATAGGCCCCCGGCAAGGTCTCACAGTCCACGGTGAACAGGTCACCGCCGGCAACCATGCTCAGGTTGAACTCATAGGTTTCCCGCGTGTTGAAGAACAGCCGAGCACGAGGGAACGCCAGGTGATAGATGCTGACCGCAAGCTGGTAGTCTGCGTCGGAAACGCTGAAGCGGGAAGGCTTCTGCGACGCAAGCACGCCGCGGGCCGGTTTCAATCGGGGAATGCCCAGCGCGTGCGGCGCGATGCCATAGGTCCGGCGCAAGTAGTTTCCGTGCGCGATCAGGGCCAGCACGTCATAGCGCCAGTCGTAAAGGCCGAAGAGCACCCCCAGGGCCACGCGCCTGAACCCCGCGGCCAGGGCGCGGTCCCAAACGTCGAGCCGAAACGCGTAGTGCCGCTTGGGCGAGCCCGGATAATGCCAGCGGTCGAAATGCGGCCGATCGTAGGTCTCCTGCCACAGCGCAACCCAATCCAGCCCCGCCGCGCGCAGGCGCCGATAGTCCTCCTCCTCGCAAGGCGGAGCATTCAGCGCGACCAGCCCGCCGCCCAGCGCCTCCAGCTTTCTCTTCGTCAGCTCAACATAAGCGGCCAAGCGGTCAGGGCCAAACTCCGCATCCTCGGCCAGCACCAGTTCGATTTGCCGATGTCCCCAGGAAAGAATCAGGTCGAGTTCCCGCTCGTACTCGTCGAGGCTCAGCCGAATCCGCTCCGCCAAAGGATTGGACTTGCGGTAGCCACAGTAGAGGCAGTCGTTCTGGCAAAAGCTGGTGAGGTACTCCGGGATGACGAACTCGAGCGTGTCTCCAGCGACCCGATGGCGAAGTTGGCTGGCCGCTGCCTGGATTCCGGCGCGCCGGTCCGGGTCTCGCCCCCAGGCAAGCAACGAGGCTGCATCCTCTGTTTCAAGGCCACCGCGGGCTTCCGCCGTCTGGACGATCGCCTCGAGGGAGCCGGAGGGCCGAGACACGGCGGCCAGAGCCGCAATCCGGCTCTCGTGCAACGCCAAGTATTCGCTGAACCTCGCCATCTGTCGGCAACCTTAGGGCTTCTCAAACCGCGGCGAGGAATCCGCCTTGCAGGCACTTTCCCGCCGTCCCTAAACCAATCCTGCATCCAGAGCCGCAGAACGTCAAGACGGAGGAGCGCAGGTTTGCTCAGAGGCAACGCGCGCGGCGGCACGTCAGAAGGCCGCCGCGCACGACCGGCAGAACTGAGCGAGTTTCAGGTCGATGTTCTCGATCGAATGGGAAGAACTCATCACGCACCGATGGTCGGGACAATGACGGAGTCCAACGGTGTGCCCCAGCTCGTGGAGGGATTCTTTCAGCAGCCGCTCGGAAAGGAGCTGCGGGTCAGGAGGCATCCCGTAGAATTCCTGGCGGAGCCGGTGCATTGACACCAACGCGCTCGCCCCCGAGGACGGGCCGAGCTGGGCTTCACCAAACACAAAGGTGAGAATGGGAATGAAGAGGTCTGCTTCGGTCACCCCCAGCAGTCGCCAGGTCTCGACGGCGGGCAGTTTCATCAGGCGCTTGAGGATCTCTGTGGAGTGATACTGCCCGCGCAAGGTATCAAAGGCGAAGGCGACGTCGAGACTGTCCGACTGGATGGAACACGCCACCCGCAGTGTCGGCGCCAAACCCTCGGCGAGTAACTCGAGGTGGAGCCGGGCGACTTCTCCCACCGGAACAAGCGAAACGATTCTCATGACGCTGCGGAGCCGGCTTTCTTGAACCCGTACTTTTTGATCTTGTTGTACAGCGTGACCCGGTCGATCTTGAGGATTCTGGCCGCCAAGCTCTGGTTCCAATTGCAGCCCTCGAGGACTTTGAGGATATGGACGCGTTCCACATCCTCCAGTGTCTGTCCCGCAAGGGGCGGGGTGCCGGAGCTGACTTGGAGCGGGAAGTCAGAAACCTGGATTTCCGGCTCGCGCCCGATGACCATGGCACGCTCGATGGCGTTTTCCAGTTCCCGGACGTTCCCCGGCCAATCGTGGTGCATCAACAGATCCACCGCCGGCTTGCTGATGGACGTAAAGCGCTTGTTCATGGCCCGGGCGTACTTGCGGACGAAGTGGTCCGCGAGCAAGGGAATGTCCTCCCGCCGCTCGCGCAGGGACGGAAGCCGGATCTCAAACACGTTCAATCGGTAGAAGAGGTCGGGACGGAAGGCGCCCTCTTTGACCTTGGCCTCGAGATCCCGGTTGGTGGCGGCAATGGCCCGAAAGTCCACCTTGATGGTTTGGGTTCCGCCCACCCGGGTGATTTCCCTTTCTTGCAGGACGCGCAGCAAATCAGTTTGGGTCTTCAGGCTGATGTCGCTGATTTCGTCCAGGAAGACGGTGCCTCCCTCGGCAACTTCGAACTTGCCCTTCTTGCGGTACTGGGCTCCCGTAAAGGCACCCTTCTCGTGCCCAAAAAGCTCGCTTTCGAGCAGAGTCTCAGTCAGCGCCCTGCAATGGATGACCACCATGGGCATGAAGCGGCGGGGGCTCAGGTTATGGATGGCCCGCGCCGCCAACTCCTTGCCCGTGCCGCTTTCGCCCGTGATGAGGACGGTGGTGTCGGCGGACGCCACGGTGCGGACCATCTCCAGCACTTTCTCGAGGGGCGGGCTCTGCCCCACCAGCTCTACGCCCTGGATCTCCTCCAAGCTCTCGCGCAGCCGGATGTTTTCCTCCTTCATGCGGCGGTGCTCGAGCGCCTTGCGAATCACATGCGCCAGATCATCCGGATCAAAAGGTTTCGTGATGTAGTCGTAAGCTCCGTCTTTCAGCGCCTGGACCGCCGTCTCCACCGACGCGTACCCGGTCATGATGACGACGATGGTTTCCGGATCGACCTCGCGAATCTTGCGCTGCAATTCCAGGCCGTCCATACCGGGCATCTTGATGTCCACCAGGGACAGGTCCCAACGCTGGGCGGGCAGCTTGAGCAGGGCCTCGCGGGCCGTGGAGGCAGTGTCCACACTGTACCCCTCCTCCTCGAACCACTTGCCCAGCGAGTCCCGGACAACCGTCTCGTCGTCCACGATCAAAATACTGGCTTTGGCATTCATAACGCTCTCCCGACAAACTCACGTGCCGTGTGGCACGGGATCCCGGGTGGCCACAGTATCACTCGGCCTCCCCGGCTCCCTCGATAGGATGGAGTCTCACCCCGTTACCTATCCGCGCCTCCTCCGGCAGAATCACGGTGAAGGTCGTCCCCTTCTGCGGCGTGGAGGCCGCCTCGATGTTCCCTCCATGCTGCTGGACGATTCCAAAGGCGATTGCCAGCCCCAGGCCCACGCCCTTGCCCTCCTCCTTGGTGGTGAAGAAGGGCTCGAAGACATGGGGCAGGATTTCCTCCGGGATCCCGGGGCCTTCGTCACTGATCAGCACACGACCGGCGCGCCGCGTGGAGTCAAACGAAGTCGCGACCCTCAGCCGCCCGCCGTGGGGCATGGCTTCCACGGCGTTCATCAGCAAAGCCAGCAAAGCCTGCTGCACCTGGCCGGCGTCGCAATAGAGGGACGGCAGTTCGGTCGCCAGGTTCTTCTCCAAGTCGATGGACTGCAACTCCAACTGATGCCCCACCAGCAGCAGGCAGCGCTCGACAATCGTGTTCAAGTCGTTTTTCTGCGGGTTCAACGGCGCCTGGCGCGCAAACGTGAGAAGGTTCTTCACGATGGCGCCGCAGCGCCGGCTCTCGCCTTCGACAATCTGCAAGTAGTTCTTCGCCTCCCCCAGCCGCTCGCTGCCGTTGAAACCCTTCTCCGCCATCCGGGATACCAGCTTCGTGTAAGTCAGGATGCCCGCCAGGGGGTTGTTGATTTCGTGCGCCACCACGGCGGCGAGCTTCCCCAGTGAGACCATCCTCTCCGCCTGCACCAGATGCTTGTAGGCGCGTTCGAGCTCGCTGGTCTTCTGCCGGACGCGCTCTTCGAGGGTCCGCGTCCATTCCAGGATCTCCTGCTGCGCCTTCTTGAGCTGCGCAGTCATGTGGTTGAAAGACACCGCCAAGCTCCCGATTTCATCGGCGCTCGTCACGGGGATCGAGTAGTCCAGGTCGCCTTCGGCCACGTGGCGTGTTCCCTCGGTCAACTCGCGCACTGGCCTCCGTACCATCACCCAAATCAACACCACCGAAATCAGGCTGACCATCAGGATGGAAAGCCCGGTAAAGAAAGCCAGTTTTCGCTGGCGAACCACCAGGCTCTCGTCCACCGCGCTCAAGGAGAGATCGGCATCGAGCACGCCGAGCACCTGGTTGCCCACCGCGGAGTGCGCATGGCAGGCGGCATTCGAGCAATCCGGCTCGTTCTCAATGGGGCTGATCAGACCCAGCACCCGCCTTCCATCTCGAGCCACGTAAATGCGCATCCGGTCGGGGCGATCCAGGCGCTTCAGCGGCTGAGCCTCAGCGTGGCAGGCGTAGCAGGCCTCTGCCTTCTTGTCCACGATGTGTCCCAGTTCCCGGGGATCGGTAGAAAACGTGATCTTGCCTTCTTTGTTGAAGATTCGGATCTTGCTGATGCCAGGCTGGTGCCCGATGGTGTTGATAATCTGGAAGAGTTCTTCCGGCTGGTCACGGAGCATCGAGTGGCGGATACTGCGCCGGATGAGGTCGCTGATGCGGTCGGCGCTCAGGAAGACCATCTCCTCCAGATGCTGGCGGTGGAGACGCAGGTTGAGATACCCGAGAAGGCCGAGAATCAACACCATGCTGCCGACGAGGCACGCCGTCAGCTTCGTCGCCAGGCTGGTCGTCAGCCCTCGCATGGTACTTCCTCTTTTTCTTGCGTCCTGCCCGCGCACGGGCTCAGGCCGCTGGTACAGAAGCGTTCGATCCGGCGGGGCGCGGCTGGGCCACTGCGACGGACCGCTTCGGCTTAAACACGTCGGGGTAGCGAACCGCCGACGCGAAACACGGGAAGCCCGCTCCCACCAATGATGACGCTACAGAGACATAAAGTCTGTAGAATCTCCACGCACCCGCTGTTTTGGTAAGCACGCGGCGTGCCGATTATTTCAACATAGGAACGCGATGTCCAGGCATTTTTCCCGAAAAGCGGATAGCCCAGATATGTGGTGGGGCGGATTCGAGGAACTACCGGGTCGGAACGAACTGCCAAAGGAAGGACCGTATTGGGTTCGGTTCAAGGCCTGTTTTTGGATGGACTCGCCATGCGGCGGCAACTAGCGGTCGGAACAATGAATCCGATGAACATCAGGGCTACGAAGAGCGCAACCGCCGTCAAGTCTCCTTCCGAACCTTATCCCTTGTGGCCCTTTGCTGGCCGCAAGGAATTAGGGGGTGTGCGGCTAGGACAAGAAGAATTCGCGCACGAGCTTCTCCCAGCGTTCCTCGGGCACCTGCGCAAGGACATCGGGGATTGCTCGACCGCCGTCCTGCAAGTGGACTTCGGTTCCTCCGTCCATGCGGCTGTAAAGTGTCGCGACGGAGTCTTCCATCCAGCGCTGCGCCAGGCGGCCCCGGAGCAGATTCTTCAGATTGGCGTCCCCGGCAGGCGCATGGACGGCCACCAGCCAACCGGCCCCATGGGGGTCATCGCGAAGCACCGAAGGGTCTTTCGTTACCTCCAGGTTCAGGTCAACCACTTCGCCTTCGATGGGCGAGAGCATCTCGAAGCGGTGATTCCCACGCGTCAGCGTCCAGCCTTTCTCTCCCTGGCGGAGCCAGCGGCCACGGGCGGGCAGCTCAATCTGGTCGATCTGCCCCAGCAAGCGCGCGGCAAAGTCGTCCAGGCCGATTCGCACCACCTGCCTTCCCTCCTTCACTGCCCAGCCGTGGCCGGGGTGATAGGACAGGTGAGCGGGGAGCTTGAACCCTCCCACCACGCTGATGGGGAATGGAGCTTCTTCGCGCTCCTGCGCCGTGCTTACCACCACCAGTTGCGGGGAACGACGCTGGAAGTAGTAATCCACCAAAACAAAGATCACAAAAGTTGTCAGCACCAATATGGCGACGATGACGCACCTCGTGGCTCCGCAGCCTGACTTGCTAGCGACGCAGAGCAAGCCTGCTGCCTAGCCTTAGGGCACGCACAAGGCCACGGCCTAAGACCTTTCTGGATGTCTCCCCTAACGTATTTCTTTACAGAGAGTTATGCAGTTCGCCCGAACGAAGATGAGGCGGACACAATGAGCCAGTGGTACGAACCTGTTAGCTTCCGCAATACAAGCCTCTGGCCAGAATCTCAATCACGGCCTGCAACGCCTTTGTTTACAGCAGGCTAGGCGTCTATTTAGTTTGGCAACGTGCCCTGCTGAAATTCTCCACTGAAGCGGCCGAGGGCAGCTTCGGCCATCAAGGCGTCCGTGGAGGCCGCACCCATCCCGAATCCGCTCGCTTCCGGTCGCCCTCCCAGGGGGACGCTCCTTTGTGCGCCAGACCGCATTCTGCTCGGATCGCATCTTTCCGTGCGTCGTAGGATTTGACTCGCCGCGGGGAGAATCTGGTATAAACTTGCGTGCAATCTTGGAGGATGAGGGAGGAGATGAGCTTTGTCCGGCAAAACCTGCTGCGTTTTCCTTGTTCTGTTCTCCACAACGATGATGAGGGCATCCGATATGCAGCCTGAGTCCCCACCCAGCCTCGTGGAGCGAATCGGCTCAACGGGCTTCCTACAAATTCAGGCCGACAGCTTCAAGGACCTGACGCTGAACGACAAGATCGTGGCGTACTGGCTCTCGATGGCGGCCATCGCCATGCATCCTGTGGTCTTCGACCAGAACTCCACCTCCGGTCTCCGCATCAAGCACCTGCTCGAACAAATCCTCACGCACTCCCAGGGCATCGACCCTGCTCTGCTCCAGAAGCTCACTGACTACGCCAAGCTCTTCTGGGCGAACCGTGGGAATCGCAACGCCTCGACTTCCCGCAAGTTCTTGCCCGAGTTCTCTCCTGAGGAACTGAAAACGGCAGCCGAGCAGGCGTTGAAGAACCGGGCCCACTTGGGCCCGCCCGCGCGCCTGGAGAAGGAACTGGAGGAGTTGCGCCGGCCGATCTTCGATCCTGATTTCGAGCCCCTGCTGACGGCCAAGAACCCCCCGAGCGGCCAGGATCCCCTCGAGGCCAGCGCCAACAATCTCTATCAAGGTGTCCGGTTGGCCGACCTCGAAGGGTTCGCCGAGCGATACCCGCTCAATTCGCGCCTGCTGAAGACGAACGGCAAGCTCGTCGAACAGGTTTACCGCGCCGGAACGCCAGACGGCAAGATTCCCCCGGGGCTTTACGCCGCGGAACTCGGCCGGGCTATCCGCTATCTGCGGCTGGCGTTACCTTACGCCAGCGCCTCGCAGAAGAAGGTGCTGAACGACCTCATCCGTTACTACCAGACGGGCGACCCTGCCGACTGGCGGCAGTTCAACATCGACTGGGTGCACGACGACTCCCGCGTTGACTTCACTCACGGCTTCATCGAGGTTTACAAGGACGCGCGGGGCATCAAGGGAGCCGCCCAAGCCTACGTCACGGTCGTTGACGAGAGGCTGAGCAAGCTGATGAAGGACTTTGCCGCCAATGCCGGCTACTTCGAGCAGCGCGCGCCCTGGGCCGACCAGTACAAGCTGGAGAACCCCCATCCGCCTCTCGCCAAAGCGGTGGAGACGGTGATTGAGACGGCCGACTTTGACGTTTCGACCATCGGCGAGAACCTGCCCAACGAGGCGGAAATCCACGACCACTACGGCAGCAAGAGCTTCATCTTCACCAGTTCCATTCGCGCCCTCGCTGCGGCCACCGGCGAAAAGGTGACCGAGGAGTTCGCTTACTCGGCCGAGGAAATCGAGCGGGGCCGCAAGTACCGCGAACTCGCCGACAACCTCTTTACTGCCATGCACGAGGTCCTAGGCCACGGCTCAGGAAAGATGAATCCTAAGCTCACCCAGGAGCCTGCTTCTTACCTCAAGGAATACTATTCCACGCTGGAAGAGGCACGCGCCGACCTGGTCGCCCTGTGGGACTTCTTTGATCCGAAACTGATCGAAATCGGAGCCGTGCCCAACTTGGAGGTCGCCAAAGCCGCTTATGACGGCGAAGCGCGCGCCTCCCTGGTGCAGCTCCGCGAAGTCCCCACGGGTGACACAATCGAGGAAGACCACCGGCGCGGCACGCAGCTCATCGTCAACTTCATTTGCGACCAGACCGGCGCCCTGGAGCCCGTCGAACGCGCCGGCAAGACCTACATGGTGGTGAAGGACTACGAGAAGATGCGCCAGGGCGTGGGCCTACTGCTCGCCGAACTGATGCGCATCAAGGCCGAGGGCAACTACGACGCCGCCAAAGCGCTCATCAGCGAATACGGCATCCATTTCAATCCTGCCTGGCGCGACCAGGTCGTGGAGCGGTACAAGAAACTCGACTTGCCGATTTTCTGGACCGGCATCAATCCCGACCTCATGCCGCGCTTTGGCGCCAACGGCAAGATCGCGGACGTGGAGATCGTTTATCCGCGCGACATCGCCAGGCAACAGCTCCGGTACACGAAAATCGCCGGCCAGTAGCGGCGGGCTT
>CAZBWJ010000003.1:64129-97826 GCA_964495535.1 uncultured Acidobacteriota bacterium
ATCGCCAGGCAACAGCTCCGGTACACGAAAATCGCCGGCCAGTAGCGGCGGGCTTGAGGGACCCTGCGAAGGTCCCCATTGCTCGCGGCTTGGCACCGTCAGCGGATTCAAGAGGCGCAATTTCCGGCGCACAGCGAAGAAGTCCACCAAAGACCTCGCCAGCATTGTGTTCCACCCCGCCTCGCGGGCTGTGAATAACGTCGCCCCGGCCCGGCCGATGCCAAGCCAACTATCGCCGCGCCCGCACATGTTTTACAATCGGCGCATCACGGCCGCGCTCGCGCCGGCCGGTCGCGCTTTGCGGCAAGTTACCAGAGGGGGTCAGCGAGAACTAACGTCATGCCCAACTCATCACAGAGTCACACGGATCTTCTCCGACTGCGCGGTTTCGCTTGCCTGATGGCTGCGCCAGCGCTGGGCGCTCCTGACGATAGCCTGCCGAAGTTCACCGTCTCCTCCTCTGTTCCGGCCCAGGGCCGTACTTCCAGTGGGGGAAGCGCCTCATGATCCGCTTGTGCCTCTGGCTTCTCGCCCACACCTTCTATCGCGTCCAGGTGCGCGGCCGCGAAAACCTGCCCCAGCGCGGGCCGGCGCTGCTGGTGTGCAGCCACATTTCCTTCATCGATTCTTTCCTGATTGCGGCGTGCACGCGGCGACCGATTCGGTTCCTGATATATCGCCCCTTCTTCGAGACCCGGGGTATCCACTGGCTGGCAAAACTGATGGGCGCGATCCCGGTTGCTGGAGAAGACCCACCCAGGAAGATGATGGAGTCGCTGCGCCAGGCGCGGGCCCAGCTCCGCGAGGGCGAGTTGGTTTGCCTCTTTGCCGAGGCCGCGTTCACCCGCGCGGGAAACCTGCTGCCCTTTCGGCGCGGATTCAAGCGCGTCATGCGAGGCCTGGCGGCGCCTGTCATTCCTATCCACCTCGACCGCGTGTGGGGGGAGATCCTCGGTTGCGAACGTGGGCGGTTCTTCTTCAAGTGGCCCCGCCGCATTCCCTACCCCGTCACGGTGAGCATCGGCGCGCCGCTCGCGCCGGACTCGGACGCTTTCGAAGTTCGCCAAGCCGTCATGACCTTGAGCGCGGAAGCCTTTGCCCGCCGCGACGCCGCGCAGCAGCCGCTGCCGGAATTGTTCCTTGATACGGCGCGGCGCAACTGGCGCCGGTTGGCCATGGCCGATTCTTCCGGGCGCGAGCTGAATTTCGGCCGCGCGCTAGTGGGCGCGATGCTCTTCCGCCGCTGGGTCCTCCGGCACTGCGGTGAGGAGAAGATGGTGGGGATCCTTCTCCCACCGTCCGTTCCCACCGCGCTGTTGAACTTCGGCATCAGCCTGACGGGCCGCGTCGGCGTGAACCTCAACTACACCACTTCCGCCGAGGCGCTCGCCGCGGCCATCGAGCGCTGCGAGATTAAGACCATTTTCACCTCGGAGAAGCTGCTCGAAAGGTTCGCTATCGCGAAGCGCCCCGGCATGGTCATGGTCGAAGACGTTGCCCGGAGCTTTTCCCGCGCGGACAAGATCTTGCACACCCTGGCCGCGAGACTTCTGCCGCGGTTCGTCCTGAAGCGCTGGCTGCTCCCGCGCGACGTCGAGCTTGACTCGCTCGCCACCGTCATTTTCTCGAGCGGCAGCACGGGGATTCCCAAGGGCGTGATGCTCAGCCACCGCAACATCGTCTCGAACATCGAAGGCATGCAGCAGGCCATCAACGTGGACCGCAACGACTGCCTGCTCGGCATCCTGCCCTTCTTCCACTCTTTCGGCTATACGGTGGCGCTCTGGCTGCCGGCGGCGTCAGGCTTCAGTGCGGTGTACCACACAAATCCACTCGAAGGTCGCAAGGTGGGCGAGCTGTGCCGGAAGTACGGCGTCACGCTGCTTGTCGGCACCCCCACCTTCGTGTGGGAGTACGTGCGGCGGTGCGAGGCGGAGGATTTCGCTGCATTGCGCGCGGCCATCGTGGGTGCGGAGAAGATGAAGCCGGAACTCGCCCAGGCTTTCAAAGAGAAATTCGGCCGGGACCTCTTCCAGGGCTACGGCTGTACGGAACTGTCTCCCGTCGTGTCAGTAGAAACTTTGGGCTCTACCGGAGAAGATGCGAAGCGGGCAGGCCGGGAACCCGGCACAGTCGGATGGCCGATTCCCGGCGTCGCGGTGAAGGTCGCAAACCCCGAAAGCTTTGAGGAACTGCCTCCCGACCAGGACGGCATGCTGCTCGTTGCCGGGCCGAGCGTGATGCTGGGCTATCTTGGCGAGTCCGAGAAGACGCGCCAAGTCATCCGGGAAGGAGGCTGGTACGTCACCGGCGACATGGCGCGGCTGGACCAGGACGGCCGAATTACCATCACCGATCGGCTGTCGCGCTTCTCGAAAATCGCCGGCGAAATGGTGCCACACCTTCAGGTGGAAGAGGCGCTTCACGAGGCTCTCGGGAGCCTCGAGCCGAAAATGGTGGTGACCTCCGTTGCCGACGAGCAGAAGGGTGAGAAGTTGGTCGTCTTGCACACCCGACTCGACATCGGTGTGGACGACTTGCTGAGACGCCTGCGCGAGTCAGCACTGCCCAAACTGTGGCTGCCTCGCAAGGAGAATTTCTTCGAGGTCGCAGCGCTACCGATTCTCGGCAGTGGGAAACTGGATTTAAAACAGATCAAGGATGTTGCCAAGCGCCTGGCGGCAACCACTCCGGGCACTCCAGGCTACCCGGCAGCATAGAAAAGGTGACCGAGCACGAAAGTGGCGCGACGGGCGTCACCCCCCACACCCGTCGCCCTCCCCGGAGAGGAGCTACTTCAACCTCAGGAAGTCACCTTCTGACTCGACTACAAAATGGGGGCAAGTCAGCACCGCAGCCGAGAATGGTGAGCGATCTCCCCCGACCGGTGATTCGAGCGCGGGAAGCCTGTAAGGAGTCAGTTACTGCTTGCCATAGACCGGGCCGAAGTTGGCGCAGGCACGGTAATCGGCGCCTTCCAACTCTTTGGTCCCAAAAGCACTCCAGGCGCTAGGCCGGAAGAGGCGTTCCGGCGCCACGTTGTGCATGCCGACCGGGATGCGCAGCAGCGAAGCCAGGGTGATCAGTCTGTCGCCAATGTGGCCATAACTGATCGCCCCGTGGTTCGCACCCCAGCTGGCCATGACGGAGTAGACATCCTTGAAGGGGCCTTCCCCGGTGAGGGTGGGAGCAAACCAAGTCGTGGGCCACGCGGGGTCGGTGCGGAGGTTCAGGATGTCGTGAACATCCTTGGGCAACTCCACCGTGTGACCCTCGGCGATTTGCAGCACCGGACCCAGACCCTTGATCAAGTTGACCCGCGACATCGTGACGGGCATCCCACCTCTGGTGGCAAACTGTGAGGAGAAGCCCCCGCCCCGGAAGTACCCCACGGCCGCCGGGCACCACTTGGTGGCTTTCAGGCACTTGCCGACTTCCGCCGGCGTGATTTCCCAGAAGGGTTTCATCACCGGCTTGCCCTTCCAACTCTGCTGGCCGGTGCCGTCCAACGAGGCCGAGCCGGAATTAATGAGGTGGATAACGCCGTCAGCCGCAGTGCCCGTCAGCCTCTTCCCCGTCACCCGCTTGACGGCTTCCGGGCTCCAGTAGGTCCGGACATCGGCAAAGATCTGGGCGGTGTCGGTGAGGAGATGGCCAAACAACATCGCCACACCGTTCAGGCTATCGTTCTCCGTGGCGAACACAAAGGGCTCGCGAATGCCGTCCCAATCGAAGGAGGAGTTCAGCAGGGATTCCATGAAGTCCCCGTTGGGGAAGTGGTCGGTCCACTGCCGCTGTCCCTGGAATCCGCCCAGGATGGCGTTGTGGCCCAGCGCCTCTTCGCCAAACCCCAATTCGGCCAGCCGGGGATTGCCCACCATCAGATCGCGGGCAATCATGGTCATCTTCACTGCCGTCAGCCAGTCCGCATCCTTCTTTTTCCGCGAGGTCTGAATTTCTTTGGGGTTGAAATCTTTGCCTTCGTGGCAATGGGCCTTCACCCAAGCGACAGCCCGCGCGAATTCCTCGGGATCGTAAATCTCCTCTTCAATCCGGCGGACGAACTCCGACATGTCCACGTACTCATTGCGGATGCCCAGGTAATCCTGGAAGAGCTTCGGATCAACCTCCGAGCCCGCAATGCCCATGGACACTGACCCCAGGGATAAATACGACTTGCCCTTCATTTCCGCCATCGCCAAGCCGGCTTGGGCAAATTGCAGCAGCTTCTGCTGCACATCCTCCGGAATGGACGTGTCGGAAGCATCCTGGACGTCCTTGCCGTAAATGCTGAACGCCGGCAGCCCTTTCTGGTTGTGTCCCGCCAGCACCGCCGCGAGATAGACCGCGCCGGGGCGCTCGGTGCCGTTAAAGCCCCACACAGCTTTGGGAAGGTGGGGATCCATGTCCATAGTCTCCGCGCCGTAACACCAGCAGGGGGTGACCGTCAGCGAAACTCCCACGGCTTCCCGCGCGAACTTCCCCGCGGCCTCCGCGGCTTCCGCTACGCCGCCGATGCAGGTGTCCGCAATTACACACTCTACCGGCAGACCGTTGGGATGCCGCAGGTTCTCCGCAAGGAGTTCAGCCGCCGACTTCGCCATGGCCATTGTCTGGCCTTCCAGCGATTCCCGGACGCCCTTCCGTCGGCCGTCAATGGCGGGCCGAATCCCAATCTTGGGCAGCGTGCCCCGCAAGCGCTTCACCGGGGGGTTCATCTTGAGATCGCTGATGCTTGCCATGATGTGCCTCCTTCCTATCGATTCAGGATATTGGATCAGCATTGTCGATCTGCCGCCGCCCTAATGGCCGGCCTCGGTGCCTGCCGTTTTCCCCTTTTCGGTGGTTGACCACCGAGCCAACAAGCGACATTGGAGCGTGCTGGAATCTCTTCCAGCCCCCAGGTCGAACGCAATCGGCAAGGCCAGAGCCACCCTCACGGGGTAGTGAGGAGTCTTCGCGTCTGGAGGAGGTGCCCCTCACCGGTCAAGGTTGCGGACGATCCGAGACGCAGTACTGCCGGAATCTGTTATAGACCTCATCCCACTTCTCCGGTTCGGCAGGTTCATATACCTGTGTCGGAAACGACCTCGCGATCGCCTGCCGGACCTCCGCGAGAGACGTTGCGGTGCCGGTTGCCAGCATCTGCATCCCGACATTTCCGAGCGCTGTGGCCTCTATGGGCCCCACGATTATCCGTCGTCCCGCAGCTTCAGCCGTGAATTGATTCAGCAGTTCGTTCTTGGCTCCGCCGCCCACAATATGGATTTCCTCGTAGCGCTTGCCTGTGAGCCGCTCCAGCGACTCGAGGACGAACCGGTACTTAAACGCCAGGCTCTCGAGTACGGCCCGGGTGAACGCGGCGGGACCCGGCGGGACAGGTTGCTCGGTGGCGGCACAGAATCGGGCGATAGCCTCCGGCATGCTCTCGGGATGCAGAAAGGAAGGATGATCGGGATCCACTAAGCTCCGGAAGGGGGCGCTCGAACGGGCTAGTTCTGTGAGCTGCCCGTAGGTGAACTCTCGTCCCTGGGTTTGCCAGTCCCGCCGGCAGCGCTGGAGGAGCCAGAGCCCCGTGATGTTCTTGAGGAGGCGAAAGGTCCCGCACACACCCCCCTCATTCGTGAGGTTAAGGCGTTGTGCTTCGCTGTTGATCACCGGTTCCGGAGTCTCGGTCCCCAACAACGACCAGGTCCCGGAGCTGATAAAGGCCCCCTCGCCGGCGAAGGGGATGGCGGCCACGGCCGACCCCGTATCATGACAGGCGGGGGCCACCACCGGAATCTCGCCAATTCCGGCGGGCTTGGCGACGGAGGGCAGCAGGTAGCCCAGGATGGTTCCGGGCTGGATCACCGGGGTCAGGATGCGCGTGGGTAAGCCCAGTCTGTCAAATATCTCGGTTGACCAGTCTCGTTTCCGCGCATCATAAAACTGCGTCGTCGTCGCGCTCGTGAACTCGCAGGAGGCAATACCTGTCAGCCAATAATTGAAAAGGCTGGGCATCGTGACCAGCCTTTCCGCCGCTTGGAGCAGTCTGGGTGTTTTCAGCGACGCGGCGTACAACTGGTACAGAGTATTGATCTGCATAAACTGAATGCCCGTACGCAGGTAGATTTCGTTTGCCGGCACTCGAGCAAAGACGCGCTCCATCATGCCGTCGGTTCGATTGTCCCGGTAGTGGTAGGGATTATCAAGCAGCGCCCCATTTTCCCCCAGCAGCGCGTAATCGACACCCCAGGCGTCCACCCCTATGCCCAGGAGCTGCACCCCCTCAAGAGACGCTGCCCGCGCCAGGGCGCCGCGCATTTCTAACCAAAGCCTCGGCGCGTCCCAGTGCAACTCCCCGTTGTACCAGACCGGCTCGTTGGGAAAGCGGTGGATTTCTTCCACGCTGAGGAGACCAGATTGGACGCGGCCCAGCAGTGCGCGTCCGCTTTCGGCACCCATATCGAATGCCAGAAAAGCAGCCTGGGAATTCATCTTGTCCTACCCCCTCGATTGGCTGAACGGCGTGTTGGTGAACCCCTGCATGTCGATCGGCCGTTGTGGCGCCGACGGCGCGCCCACGAGCGACTCCGAGCGACCTGCTTCGTTCCAAGCGAAGAACCGGCCCTGCCCGATAATTGTCCTGCGCCGGCGGTGACGCGCCTCGCCTCTTGTGCAAGCGTGCCACCACGCCTTCTCCCAGCCTCCCTGCGCTGGCGCAGGCTTGCGAACGATCAGCTACCTCACCTCTGCCTTCGCCGCTACGGCCACCGCCAGTTCGGGTCTGGTCGCGATAATATAACCCAGATGTAGGATTCGCCACCCCGAATAGATGACGAGTTCGGCGAGCCTGCGGCTTGAGATTGTCTCCGGGAATGGCTGGGGCGATGATGAAGTCAGCGCCTCACTGAACCGCGCGCGGGCAACGCCGCGGCGTCTGCACAGGCGGGGCGGGAAATTGCCCGTGTTGCCCGTATCCACCTTCTGCCGAGGGAAAGGAATGGTGAGCCTGTCTTGAGGCGTGCAGTTGCCCCGGAGTCGCTGCAATCTCCACTACACGCAACGGCTCCAGTGGAAACTTACGTCAGCTAAGTGTATTCTCTTGACTGTGCGGGGGTGGCGGAACTGGTAGACGCAAGGGACTTAAAATCCCTTGTCCCGTAAGGGACGTGCCGGTTCGATTCCGGCCCTCCGCACCACATTCCATTAGGCTTAGGTGAGCGCTGCCACTTCGAGAGCAGTCTCTCCAAGCTCGCCAGTGCTAGTAGCGGTGCTAGTTGAGCCCACTAGACGCTCCACTGCCTGGGCTTGGTGCTTAGGGGCCATGTGCGCGTAGCGAGTGGTAGTGCCGATGCTCTTGTGCCCCATGAGCTCTTGCACGGTTCGCAGGTCTACTCCTGCCATGACCAAACGGCTCGCAAAGGTATGTCGCAGGCAATGCCACGTGAAATCCTTAATTTTGGTGTTTATCGGCTGGGCGTCCCAAGTATTTGCCTCCACGTGTCCCGGTCCACGCCAAGTTCTGGCTAAAGAGCCGGTCCGAGCGGAGGCGCATGCTCAAACACGTGCGGCTTCCTCAGCACGACATTTACTTGCGAGCCCACTACCACGGCGGCCTTCAACAACGTGGGCGCACCATCAGGGAGTTGGGTCGACGGACCGGGTTTCCGCGCTGGTACATCAAGCGGCAGGCGCACCGCCTCCCCCGCCCGGGCGGGGGAGCTTTCTTCCCCTCTGGCAGGTTCTTCACTCATGGTTCACTCCCTTTGAAGACCGCACAGTCTAGCGCGGGTTGGGAGGTGAACCAGGGCAAAAACTATAGCTTACCGGACCTCACTCCACAGTCTCATTCCCGCTGAAGTCGGACAGAACCCAAATGGCATGACAGTTGCTGGATGGTAACTGATCTCATCCTGCTCTCGATATCCTATCACGCGACGACGCCCGGCAACTCCGGAACACGCACCTTCGAGCCAATGAAGCTGTAATAGGTGATGAATGCGTAGCACAACAGCGGAACGAGCCAGGCCATTGCCATGCTATGGCTTATCTGGAACACCAACCCCATGATGGGGGTGAGAACCGCCCCGCCGATAATCGCCGTGATGATGATTGCTCCCCCCAGCTTGGTATTGGGCCCCAACTGCTTGATTCCCAAGGCAAAGATGGTCGGGAACATAAGGGACATGAAGAAACTGGTGAGGAATACCGCAACGACGCCGGCCCAGCCCGGGAACAGAATCCCCACGCCCGCCAGGGTCATGTTGATGCAAGCATAAATCCCCATGAGCCTGCTCGGCTGGATAAACTTCATGAGATAGGTAGACGTGAACCTTCCGACCCCAAATGCCACAAGCGTCCCGGTCAGAAAGTAGCCTGCAATCTTTTCCGGTTCCCCGGTGTAATCCTGAATGTACGCAATGTAGTAGCTCCATGTGCCCACTTGGGCTCCGACATAGAAGAACTGAGCCACCACACCCTGAACAAAGTGCGGGTAGCGAAGCAAGTCTCGCAAGCGGCCGCGCTGACGGCAGCCTTCGGATTCCGCCTCTTCAGCGATTCTGGGGAATCTGGTCCCGAGTATCAGCAGCGCCCAGATGAAGACAACCACCCCCAGCACGAGATACGGGGTGACGACTCTCATGGTCTCCGCCTGCAGGTACTGGTCCAACCTGCCCGCAGCCTTCAGGGTATCAATCTGCTGAGGACTCAGTTCGACGCCGGAGAAGACGAAAATCGTACCGACCAACACGCCGATGACCGCTCCCACGGGATTGAACGCCTGGGAGAAGTTGAGCCGCCGTTCCGAGGTTCGTGGATCACCAAGCGTAGCGATGAAAGGGTTGGCCCCGGTTTCCAAAAAGGCCAACCCGCTGGCAATTACGAACAAGGCTAACAGGAAGAATCCGTACTGCCGAACGTGCGCGGCCGGCCAAAACAGAAAAGTACCTGTGCTGTACAAGAAAAGTCCCGTCACCAAACCTGCTTTGTAGCCATACTTCCGCATCAGGAACCCGGCAGGCATGGAAAGAAGAAAGTACCCCATATAGAAGGCTGATTGAATCAATCCCGCCTTGAAGCGGGTGATTTCGAAGGATTTCATAAACTGCTTGATAAGAATGTCATTCAAATTGTTGGGAATGCCCCAAAGCAGAAACAGCGCCGTCACCAGAACAAAGGGCAAGGTATTACCGGGTGAGAACAATCGGGCCGAGTGAACCGGGGTTAGATTCTCTTCCATCTGTGGCATATGTGAGACTCCGGGACCCTCAATGTTGGATCGCGCTGGTCCGGACCAGCGAGCTCGCTGTGGTTTTTCGGTGCCGGCGCCGCCGACCGCCGGATGATCAGCCGGGTCTCAACCATGTACTCAGCGCCGTGCCGAAATAAACAGGTGCGCAGGCCCACAGCGCAAAACTGTTTCGCTATGTGCCCTGCGCGCCACTGGGGAGAGTCCAGTCGGTCGTTTCTGTAACGACTGAGAATCGATCGTGACGCGGTGCGGTTCCGGTCTTCCCGGCATGCCTGTTTGCGCGCTGCAACTCAGCACTGAGATGGCCAAGAGGCGAGTAGCATGAACGCTGCTTCTCGACCGCGGGCGTCGGTGTCCAACACTCCTATTGCAGGCGAACAGGTCCCGTGGAGTCCCGCACCACCAATTCGGGATCAATCACGAACGTCCTACCGCCTCGCTGGCTCTCCCCTTCATCAGCGACCAGAGCCTCAAAGACCATACGCCCGATCTGTTTCCTTGGAACGTCTAAGGTCGTCAAGGCAGGATAGGCAAACTCTGAGAGAGTGATATTGTCACAACCGGTGACCGATAACTCCTGCGGAACCTGGAGTCTCCGCTCGCGCAGGGCCCTTAAGACGCCCAGGGCCATGTAATCATTTGCGGAGATGATTGCGGTCGGTCTGAACCCTGAAGCCAACAACTGGCGGGTGGCTTGCTGGCCTCCCTGGGGACTATCACCGTCGGCCACGACAGTGTATTCCACCTCGGGAAAATGGCTTATCACGTCGAGGAAAGCCTTCTTCCGTTCCGGGGCAGACCCAACGGCCAGGTGGTGACACACAAAAGCTAAGCGATAGTGGCCCAGGGAACGAAGATACTTTACGACCTTGTGCATGCCGTTCAGGTAATTCGTGTTGATACTCGAAACGTTACCTGCCGCCATGCCCACTCCGTAAATGACCACCGGGAGGCCACTTTCCTCGAGCTCATGGAATAATCCGGTATTTGTTTCACTCGCAATTAGCGCCAACCCCGCAATACGTCGTCCTATCATCAAACGTACGGAACAAACGAGTCCACCTGGCTGGTAGTTCGTGTTTGCAACCGCAACCTCGTACCCTCGCATACGAGCGATTGACTCGAGCGATACCAGGATGTCCAGGAAAAAAGGATTTTCCAAATTGGATGCAACCATCCCCAGGCAGCGGTTTTCGCCTTTCGCCAGGCCCCGGGCGAGGAGGTTTGGATGGTAATTGAGTTCGCCACAAGTTTGAGAACTCGAGTGCAAGTGGACTCTTTCACCAGTCCACTGTCGTTGAGAACTCTTGAGACCGTGGCGACCGATACGTTAGCTTTGGCAGCGACATCTTCTAATTTCATCTTCTCTCTATGTGAGCCGGAGTCTCCTGAAGCCAAATGGTTGTTGGCGAGCTCGGCGACTGCTTCTGCATCACACCGTCTCGCCGACAATATCGATAAAGAGCTCCGCCCCCCGGATGCATCGTTGCCGGGGCGGTAGGCTAATCCAGGATTGCGACAAAGCTTTGCACTCAGCAGCGGGAACGTGGTCGGAGCCAAAAGTGCCCAGACCGATCGCCGGCATCAGGGCGCCCGTATAGAGCTTCCTTTTCGGCACTCGGCTCGGATCTACACCGTCTTCCGATGGAGTCCATGACACATCGGGACTTTTGCTCATGTTGGCTGAACCTGCTTCTCGCTGCTACGGCATGCCGGGGGCTGGCTCCGAAGTCTACCATCATGCGAAGGCGACTTTGAGCGTGACCGCATAATCCGACGGCCTTTCTGCCGGCAACTGCACCCTCAGGCCGGTCGCCTCCTGCGTCCAGGTCAGGCGGCCTTGATGGCCCAGCAGTTCCACATTCACGATTTTGCCCGGTGACTGCGGGCTTGCGGTACCCAGCGCCTGGACCACAGCCTCCTTCTCCGGCCAACCCATGACAAACGCGTACAACGTATCCCTCTTCGTGGTGAAACGAACGTCCTCCGCCGTGAGAGGCTTGCGTTTGTTCTCATTGAACCCACCGCCCGGCTTCTCAGATTGCGTGCTGGGACCTTCGCCATAGATTTTCCACGGTCGCGTTCCGTAGATTCCTTCGCTGTTCACTGTCATCCAGTCGGTGATCCCGGCGAGAACCTTCAACTCATCGGGGTCAAGTTGGCCGCTGTTGGGTAAGGGGAAATTCAACAGCAGATTCCCGTTCTGGCTCACGATATCCACGAGCATGTCGATGACGACCTTCGGCGTTTTATAGCGGTGGCTCTCGTACACCCTGCGGTTGTAATGCCAGTCGCCGATGCAGGTATCGGTTTGCCAGGGAGCGGGCCGTATCTGGTTCGCCAGTGCGCGCTCGAAGTCCAGCACACAGGTGCCGACCGCGCAGTCTTCCGGCCGCTTGCTGGTGTAAACCGCTTGCGTCTGCCCACCATGCGATTCCGCACTCAGGTTGTAGAGGTTGGCCACCGCGCTGTAGCCATAATTCTCAAACGGCAGAGCCCCATCGGTGTACAACAGGTCCGGCTGGTAATTGTCCACCAGATCCTGGATGCGCAGAAACCAGTGGCGCTTCCAGGTATCCGGTATGCCGAGATCGTTCCCGCCAAACTGTTCAGGAGTGTTGTGGGCCCACTTTGCGACACTTGCGTCGTGGTACAGATCCGCGTAGGCCGGATTCGCACCGTCGTACTGCACGCCCGCGAGCCGTCCTGTCTTGTCGCTTCCATGACTCACGGCGAACCATTTGTAGCTGATCCACAGGTGTTCGCTGACGCCGAATCTGAGCCCGTTCTTCAATGCTGCCGTCCGCCACAGGCCCACGACATCCTTTTGGGGTCCCACCTTGACTGCATTCCAGCGGGTGTGCCGGGAGTTCCACAGATCGAAGTTGTCGTGATGCACGCCCATGCTCACGAAGTACTTTGCTCCGGCTCGTTTGTAGAGCCCCATCAAGTGCTCCGGGTCGAACTCGGCGGCCTTCCAGAGCGGACAGAGATCCTTAAAGCCAACTTTGGACGGGTGGCCGTAGTGCGCCACGTGGTAGTCGTACTGACGGCTGCCCTGGATGTACATGTTGCGGGCATACCAGTCTCCTTGCTCCACTGAGGATTGTGGTCCCCAATGCGCCCAGATACCGAATTTGGCGTCTCGAAACCAATCAGGAACCTGGTATTGCTGAAGCGATTCCTTAGTCCCTTGAAAGGGGCCCTTCTGAATCTCGAGCCCGGTCTCAGCGCGGAGACGCCGGCCGAGAGCCAAGGCAGGCGCCACGCCCGCCAGTACTTTCATCGCAGTTCGTCGAGTAATGTCCATGCAATGTATCCTTTCGCTTCTAAAGAATCGCGGGCTTCTATGGGTGTGTCCATTCGAAGATCGAAAGAATGTGATGTGTTTTCTGGACTTGCACGGACTTTGACGCTGACCGAACATCCGGTTCATGTGCACTGTGTTCTGATCCGAGTGAATCACGCGTATCTCACACGATAGTCTTTGCCCGCCACGAGCATGACTCGGAACGTGCCGTCCATTCCATGTTGCAGGGCGACTCCGACACCATCCTGCAAGCTTCACCCCCGCTTCAAGGTTTGCCCCCCTCGACCCTCGTTAGAGATTGACCACTGATTTCAGCTCGCTCTTGTCGAACCCTCGGTAGCTGTCGTCAAAAAGAATCGAGAACCTTTGCGCCTTAACTAACAGGTCGGTGTATTGCACTGGCTGTGCAAATTCGATCCTGGCACCGTAGCGCACATAGAGCGGCAGCCTCGACAAGGGGGATTTCACGTCCGTCAGCCGCTCGGGTCCCGTGACGACTCGGCCGCTCCAAAAATCCACCCATTTGGCCTCTGGCAGATAAACATCGCGCTCGTCCGAAGAACCAAGCACCGGGCAAACCAAGAACGAGTCTCCCAGCATGTACTCGTCGGAAACCGCCCAAACTGTGGCATCGTCTGGCCACTCGATGACTAGCGACCGAAACATCGGATAACCGCTTCGACAGCACTGTTCGGCCTGAGTGAGAAGGTAGGGAAGCAGCGCGTAGCGCAACCTCAGCCATTGCCGTGCAATGTCGGAAACCGAAGGATATTCCCAGGGCTCGCGGGGCGTCGAGCCGTGGTAACGCATGTGTGAGGTGAAGGTTCCTACCTGAGTCCACCTTATGTAGAGTTCTGGCGAGGGCTTCGTCGCCATGAAATTCGGGACTCCGTAGAAGCCCGGGACGTCATGACTCCAAAATCCAAATCCCGAAAGCCCCAGGTGCAGGCCACCACAGATGGTTCCCGCCAAGCCGTCGAAAGTGCACGCGCTGTCGCCTCCCCAGTGCACCGGGTAACGCTGGCTGCCGGCCCAGCCTGACCTGGCCCATTCAATATTCTCTCCTCGAATCTTGTTGGTAGCTTCCCACACGGCCCTCTGGTAGAGCAGTGGGAACAGATGGCCGTATCTTGCGGCCGTGGCGCCTTTGTAGATGGCTCGGGTGTCGATGGACTCACCGAAATCCGCCTTAATGGCTGACGCGCCCAATTTCAGAAGCCTCTCCAACATCCCCTGGTACCAGGCCACGGCGTCAGGGTTGGTGAAGTCGATGGTGTACCCCAGATCCACACCACTGGTGGGGTCGATGGGTTTTCCAACGAAGCCTTTCTCGAGAGCGAATTTCGCCAGCGGCAGATCGCGATTGATGTAGGGGTACTGCCACAAGGAGACCCGAAAGCCCTGTTCTCGCATACGTCGGAAGAAATCCGGCGGATCAGGAAATCGTTCCTTGGAAAATGTCCAATCGCATTTCCACTCTTGGGCGAACCATCCGGTGTCCAGATGCAGGACGTCAAAGGGGTATTGCTCTTCCCTGAGTCTGGCG
Organism: uncultured Acidobacteriota bacterium; assembly: GCA_964495535.1. GTDB lineage: Bacteria > Acidobacteriota > Terriglobia > UBA7540 > UBA7540 > JALHUF01. The sequence goes on from CAZBWJ010000003.1 coordinate 78,224, forward strand.
GCAATTCCGCTGACTTCCTTGTCCGAATGATAAGTCATCCGGCTCATCCAGGCACCGAAGGACCAAACTGGCGGCATCTTGGGGAAGCCCGTAATACTGCGGTAGTTGAAGAGAACTCGTTCGGGGGTGCCTCCACCGATGAAGAACATGTCGAGGGCGTCGTCCTCCACCAGCCATTGCACCGCTCGTGTGGAGTGATGACCGATGTCGAGCCTCATCCGCACTGTCGAGTGAGCAAACAGGCCGTAACGTCGCGAACTCATGAGGAAAGGAATGTTCTTGTACGCGCGGTCGTTGTTGACGCCCAAGGCATCGGCGTTGACCAAATCGATTTGCCTGCCGAACAAGTCCGTGCGATCAAAGCGCTCACCAGTCCCACAGAAATGCTCCCCGGGATGGAGATGGAGCGAGATGCCCGTAGTCGCCGGGCCGCTCGCGCGATCGAGGAACAAGGCGGCGAAAGAGTCCCACTGTCCGCTGGTCTCGACGAAGTGGTCCTGGCCCTGAAACTCGATATTGACGGCCCCATCCGGTGAGATCGCTGGAGCAAAATCTCCGGATCCGGTCTTAAACCGCGCCGTGCCTTTGGACGAAACCACCCAGAGGCCGCCATCCTTGCTCAGGCCAGCTGGGGTCTTCTTCATGGCGGGAGACCATTCAATCATCGGACTCTTGTCCGCAAACGACTGCTTTGTGCGTGTAATGCTCACGCGTACAACTTGGTCACCGTATAGACGCACACGAATGTAGGCTGTGCCGGCCTCGGCGCCGTCTTTGAGCTGGGGCGAGAGGGTGATGAGCGGGGCAGTAAACAGTACGTCGCCATCCTCCTCAGCAGCGGATGCAACACGTCCAATCCTGTAGAGCGTGTCCTTGGAAAGGTCGGTCCCCAGGACGTCTGCCAGATAGTTCTTCACCTGCAACCAATCACGCTGGCCTGCTCCGCGCTCCGGCGGAGCGGCCGCCAGTTCTGACCTTGACCCCACCGTTAGCGCGGCTCCGGTCGCCGCCATCTTCTTAGTAAACTCTCTGCGACTGAATTTATGAGTGCTCACAGGACCTCCTCCATGATTCTCAGCGTTGGAGGTGACCATACGCTTTCGTCAACACGCGAATGTCCCCTCGCCCATGCATTCCGGCTATCACTCCACGGCCCGGATGGTCTCTTCCGCCCTGCGTGCTCGGTTCTTCCGAAGGGCTTCCGATTTCTTCAGCGCTTCACTCGCCGCGCCCTCGTTGCCAATCTGTTTGTAGAGCTTGGCGATCTGGTAGTGGAAAGATCCGTCGGGATCGTCAGCGATGGCCTGCTGCAATTCCACTATAGCTTCAGCGGTGCGACCTTGAGAAGCATAAATCTTGCCGAGCAATGCATGGACGCGAGGCAACCTGGGTGGATCCCCATGCAGCGCAGCCTTGGCATAAGGTTCGGCCTGGGCAAACTCGTGCCGGTAAACCAGAATATCCGCCATCATGTAGTTTGCCTCGGGGTCTTGGGGGGCCAATTCGAGAACCGTTTTCACTTCCGGCAAGGCTTCATCCAACCGGAAGGCACGGTGAAAAGTCGCGGCGAGCCCCATGTGTGCAGCCGCGTCGCGGGGCTTGAGTTCGATCGCCTTGCGGTACTCTGCTTCCGCCTCCTTGAAATTCTGTCTGTCGCGGTAAACGTCTCCGAGCAGGACATGGACCTTGGGTGAATTGGGCTCGGCCAGGCCTGCCTTGACCAAGGCATTCACGGCCAGGACCTGGCTAGCTTTGATTCGCCAATACCGTGCGACCGGGCCCTGCGCGTCGATGTCGATGGCTTGTTGGCTCGCCAGGAAACTCGTCCGAAAGTCGCCGGAATCGTAAGCACACTGAGCAAGGAGCAGCAAGTCCTGGAGGACCAGCTTCGACAGGAAAGGTTCCAAGCTTTCCCGGCAGGCGGTGTACCTTCCCTGCGAATAGAATTGGACGGCTCTCGTGTGACCGGTGGTCTGTGCCGTCAGATGAGAGATTGGCTGGGCACAGCTTCCGGGAGAATTTGTGGACTGCGTGGCAAAGATCTCGACGGGTTCCTGGCGCCATCGCGCCAGAGCCACCAACAATGCGTCCCTGAGCCCGGCTGGCACGTCGGGGGCACTTGTTTCTTTGAATCCCCTTTCTAAGGCTTCGATTTTCTCAGTACTAAAGCCGTGCCACAACCTGGGTGCATTTGCCGAAAGAAAGTCACGGTCAGCCTGCCAGACCTGGGAAAGCTCGCCGAGAGCGGCGGTCATATCCCCGCGGTCGGCCGCGACGCGGGCAAGGCCAAGACGAGCCGCCAAACAGCTAGGATGGTCCCTGAGTTCCGCCTGAAACTCCCGCTTCGCATCCGTGGACTCCCCCTGTTGAACAAGGGCGAAACCAAGGTCAGCGCGCAGGCAGGGAGGACCGGATTGGGACCCGACCAGCTTGCGGTATTTCCGAATGGCATCGTTCAGCTGCCCCTGTTGCGCCAGGGATTGCGCCCCCAAGGCCTGAAAGTAGGCGGAGTCCAAGTGGCCCTTTGCCAAGCGTACGACGTCCCCCTCCTCTAGCCTCACGTATGTCAAACCGAGGCCGAACCAAGCGTCCGGGTTCCCGGGATTCAACCGCACAGCATCGTCATAGAACGCCCGAGCTTTGCGTAAGTTGCGCAATTCCGTGTAAGCGCGACCCAGGCCCAAAACGGCTTGCTCGTCGCGAGGATTGAGTTCGTGGGCCCGCTCGAGATAGGGAACGGCCTCGTGGGACTTTTGTACCTGCAACAAATCCAAACCCAGGAAGAGATTAGGGACAAAGAGCAGCGGTTTCTCGCGTAACGCCGCCTGGAAGCTGCTGATGGCCGCAGCGTATTCACCAAGCAGATGATGCATCAACCCCAGATTGGCGTGAACTTCCGCGAAGTGGGGCTTAAGCTTCAAGATCGCTTGGTAGATCTCTGCGGCGGCGCGGTAATCACCGACACGTTGGGCTTGCTGCGCACGCGCGTTCAGGTTCTCCAGGGTTTCCTGAGAATTGGCTACCGTTTGGGCCACCAGAGTAGCATTGACAAGGGAACCCAAAAGGAAAAGCAGGACAAATGCTTTGGTGTGCCCCGGCAGGCAAGGCATTCTTACGCACCGCATGCTGGGTTGTGGCGGCGTCGCCTGGAGCCTCCTGATTTGCAAATTGGGTTGTGCAGCCGCTCGGGCGCCGGCCAAGTCGCATCCGAACAGCAGATCATATGCACAAGCCGTGCCACTCGTAAACAAAAGGGGCGTCCCCGGGGGACCTTTTAGGCTCCCCGGGGGCGCTCGAAGGCACATCGCAAGTCGTACTTAGCTACCAGTAGATCTTTAGGCCGAATTGCACGCTCCTCGCAAGGAATGTGCCGGAGATCTTTCCGAACGCACCATCTCCGTGGAACTGATTCGGCGCATAGAAGTTGGGATGGTTGAAGGCATTGAACGTCTCGGCACGGAATTGAACCCGCAACTTCTCTTCCCGGCGCCACCACTTCTGGATCGCCAAATCCCAGTTGTTGTACCCGGGCGCCCGCAGGTCGGGCATATATCGGGGCACGTCTCCGAATGTGAAAGGCGCGGGTTGTGCGAAGGCGTCCACGTTGAACCAGCGATCGATCGTCGGGTTTGAGACGTGCGGATCACCAACCAGATTCGGACGCTGGCCGCCGCCAAACGAGTAGGTGTTGTTAGTTGCTGCCGCAATGCCCAGCGGGATTCCACTCTTGAAAGTGGCAATGCCGGACACCTGCCAGCCTCCGAGCACAGCGTCGGCAGCCCTATTCAGGTTCGAGCCGAACCGCTTGCCCCGACCGACGGGCAGTTCGTAGATGTAATTAAGAACCAGGCTCTGCGGAGTGTCACTGGCACTCAGAGACTTTTCCGCCGAGAGATCATAGTAGCTACGCACTTGCGCCGCCCATCCGCCGTTGGTGGCCCATTCCCCCGGCCCCTCGCTGTTGGTAATGTACTTCGAGACGGTGTAGGAGGCCACAAACTGCATGCCGTGGCTCCAGCGATGGTTAAAGGTTATCTGCGCGGCGTTGTAAGTGGAGAAGGCAGCAGGGGTTTGAGAGTCCGAAACTCCACAATACTGGGGGAATGGCCTCAGCAACTGGCCTGCGGGCACCGTGGCATCCGCGAGGCCACAGCCGCTTGAGGTGATGTAACCGTAGAAGGGGTTGGCGACTGGGGCGAGCAGTGCGTTACCCATAGCCATGTACTCTACAGGCAATTGGTTCGTCTGGAGGCCGCCGCCGAACGGCAACTTCACGCCGTGATTGCCAATATAGGTCACGTCGATCATGTCGTTGGGGGTGAGTGCATATTGCAGACCGAACATCCATTGCTCAACATAAGGTGTCGGCCGGAAGTTCTCAACAGCAGTAGGCGAGAGACCAACGTCGGTCAATCCTCCCAAGGCCCTGCCGGTAGGCATGCTGAGCCCATTCGGGAAAGGATTGCTCAACAGGTTCGCCGGAGTGATGCCATCCACGGTGCCGACATAAGGGGTGGTCATGGAGTATCCGTCCATCGGGAAGTCAAGCTGCCAGGCCTGGGTGTAAAAGATGCCGGCCCCCGCCCGCAAAACCAACTTATCACTGAGCTTGTAAGCCAAACCGATGCGGGGTGCGAAGTTCGTCTTCTGCGCCTCATAAAGATTCCGTCGCTTGCCGCCACCCACGAAAACGAGCTGACCCGGAACGGTGAAGCCAACGGCGCTGCTGATGGGGTTCGGAGCTGTGAAGTCGAACCATTGCGTCATGTCATGGCGCTCCGTGGGTCCAGGCTGGTAGTCGTAACGGATTCCCAGGTTCAAGGTAAGCTTCCGCGTGGCCTTCCAGTCATCCTGAAAGTACCACCCGTACATCTTCTTCACACGAGCCCCAAAAGGCGAAACCGAAGTGGAACCGTCGCTCCCCGTGCCGAGCAGGAAGCTGGCAAATCCATACCCGCTGTTGGGGTCAGCCGCCTGCGGATCAGGGCCCTGGGTCATGCTCCTCGGGAAAGTGAAGCCTGTTTGAGGGAGCCTGCCGCCGGTGTTCAGGGCCTCGACACCCATAAATCCCACGGTCATGCTGTGGGGGCCACGGACCTTGGTAAAGTCCACCGAGTAACTTCCTATGGTGCGCGGGAACATACCGTAGCCGGCCCCTCCAGACAACTGCCCGGGTCCCAAGCCCTGGGTTCCAGCTATATTGATATTAGGGAACTGATTGGAGCTGCCATCAAGGAAGGCCGGCAGTCCCAGCGTGGAAGGGTTGAACGGGTACGCCTGCGCTAGATTGCCTTCCGCCCACCGGGCAAGGCCGAGATTCACACTCATCACAAGAGTCGGACTGAAAGTCCGTTGGAAGTTGATGGCCGAATCGAAGCGGTTGTTGGGATTAGTAACTCCGGGTCCTCCCGGGTTATTAGGCCCATAGATTTCCGCGGTCATCTGCTTGAACGCCCGCTTTTGCGACCAACGCACAAACAGTCGTGACTTCTCGCTGATGTTGTGATCAACGCGAATGGAATACTCGTCAGAACCCACTGGGGCAGAGCCTGCATAGGTGAGGTTGTTAACCAAGGCGTTCGAGAGCGGGTTCGGCCAATATTGCAGCAGGTTCTTTGATACGGAATTGATCATGCCGGACAGATCATTGCCAGCGATGGGATCACGAATATAGCCACTGCACGTCGCGGTCAAGCCCGACGTGGGATCGACTTGGCCGGCCGTGATCGTCCGGGTGGTAGAGGGGTTGTAGATCTGGCCCGAGAGAACATTTCGTCCCAGACAGTCAGTGCCGATCGACGCGCCCAGCAGCGCTGAGAAGTCGCCGCTGCGCATCGCGGTCGTGGGCACCGTGCCGGTCCAGGTCATGGGTGTCCCTTGGCGCAGACCTTCGTAAAGGCCGAAGATGAAGGTCTTGTCACGCTGCTCGTAAAGCTTGGGGATGTAGAGGGGCCCTCCGGCCGTGAAACCAAACTGATTCCGCTTGAACTCAGGCTTTGAAACGCCGGCACGGTTGGCGAAGAAGTTGTTGGCGTCGAGATTGTCGTTGCGGAGAAACTCGAAACCGCTGCCATGGAAGTCGCGCGTACCCGATTTCGTGACGGTGTTCACCACATTACCCGTACTCCAGCCGTACTGCGCGCTGAAGCTGTTGGTCTGGACCTTGAATTCCTGCGTGTTGTCCACGGACGGAACGTATACGAAACCGCCCCAATCACCGCCGGCGTCCCAGTGGCCATCGATGAGGACGGCTGTGGTCCCAAACCGGCCGCCACCAACAGTCAGGAAGTACATATCTTGGTCGGCAGTCCCTTGCTGGCCCGGATTGTTAATCATCTGCCACTGCGCGGCGTTGTTGACAGCAGAGTTTAGAAAGACCAGTCCGAACACGTTCCGGAAATTGAGGGGAAGCTCAACGACCTGTCGCCCCGTGACATCCGATGCCACGTCCGCACTCGCCGTGCTAAGCATCGGGGCGCCAGCCGTCACGGTGATCTCTTGGGTGACAGCCCCCAGCTGCAAGGTTACATCTTGCGCTGCCGTTTGGCCCACTGCCAGGACGATTCCTGATTGGACGTAAGGTCGGAAGCCACTCTTTTCGACCCTCAGGTTGTACGTCCCCGGACGCAACAACGTGAACGCGTACGTGCCGTCCGGTTGCGTGGCGAGAGTTTGAGTGAATCCCTTTTCGGGGCTGGACAAAGTAACCGTGGCTTCCGGCACAACAGCACCCGTGTTGTCGTACACGAAGCCTCTCAGTGAGGCGCTAAAAGCTTGAGCCTGGGCCCACGCTCTGGGCAGGGCAGGGCCAAGCAGTGTGAGCCCCAACAATGCAACGGTCGCAACCGCAAGCCTCGACCGGTGGTTGCAGACCAAGAGACCGTCCTTCAATACCCTACAAGCTCGCAATGCCATGGGTCTCATATTTGCCCTCCTTAAAGGCGCTTCCCGTCTTCTGAACGGACCCAAGACCCTTCGCCAGACCGCAGTAATTCACGACTGACTTCAAGACTCATAACTTGGAACGGGCACGTTTCTAGCACCCGGAGGGAGGCATGTCAAGAAAAAAATGTAACGTTACACAAATAATTTAGTATCTCCAGTCCTTTCTTATATTAAGCTGCTTAAATTACATAAGTTGAAGCAATGCCTGTGGGTGTCAGTAACGTTCCAACTGACCGAAGCAAGTATTGCGGATCGCTTCGGGAATTCGTATACTTTGGGGCGCGTTCTTCTCGCATCTCAGAGAAGCCCGCATGGGTGGGGAGTTTATTGATGAGGACGCCCGCATCGTACACTATGCGTGATGTGGCCAGGCTCGCACGCGTTTCAGTGACCACCGTATCCACGATTGTAAATGGAAGAGGAGGCGTAAGCCTGGAGTTGACCCGGCGTGTCAAGGACGCCATCGCAACCCTGGATTATCATCCCAACGAAGTGGCGCGCGGCCTCAAGGTTAACCGAACGTTTACCATCGGTATGGTGGTCCCGGATGTTTCCAATTTTTTTTTCAACGATGTACTTCGGGGAGTTGAAACCGAGGCTCGCCAAAACGGCTTTTCAGTTGTGTTGTGCGACTCACATGAAGACCCAGTGCAGGAGCGAGATCTGCTCACTATGCTCATTCGCCGCCGCGTAGATGGTATATTGCTGGCCTCCGCGCAAGTGAGCCTGGCGGAGAGCAGGCTGGCTGGGCGGCGCCCCCCAATCGTTTGCTTTGACCGCGAGCCCGGAGGATTCAAAGGTCGGGCCGTAGTAGTTGACAACGTGCTCGCAAGTTATGAAGGCGCCCGCCACCTGATTGAGTTGGGCCACCAACACATCGCAATCATTGCTGGCCCGGAGACGACTTTGACCGGTTCCGGACGTGTGGAGGGCTTCCGTAAGGCGCTTCAGGAAGCTCATCTTCCGCTGCGCGACGAGTACATTCGACCCGGGGCTTTTTCCGTGGAGGGCGGATATCGTGCGGGGTTGGAAATCCTTCAGCTTCCGAACCCGCCCACCGCCGTCTTTTCTTGCAACAACCGAATGACCTTGGGCTTAATGCGTGCTCTCAAGGATCTCGGTCTGAAGTGTCCCCAGGACGTAAGCGTCCTCGGCTTTGACGACTTTGATTGGTCTGAACTCTTTAGTCCGAGGCTAACGACAGTCGTCCAGCCGTCTTACGAAATGGGCAAGGTGGCTACAGAGATGTTGCTCCAGGTGATCAAAGCTCCGGATCAACATCTCGAGAGTGGCGAGGGAAATCGCGTAGTCCTGAAGGCGGAACTGCGCGTACGTGAGTCAACCGCCCCACCTGCCAGTCTCTCAGGCCGCCCCCAGCAGAACTCGATCCCACCAAATTCCTAAGTCGTCAGCAGCCACAGAACCCGCAGCATCGCGGCTACCGGATCAGTCATCGGCCATGGAAGGCCAAATTCTCTGGCTTGGCGACGTATCTGAGTCAAAAGACGAGCGGTAGGAAGGCAACCCCAAGTTTTGCCGATGGAAAGCTAGTGTAGTGCACCCCTCTAAAACTGGACACGCGAGTTCGGTATGGTCAGGGCCTCTTCAAAGGAGGCTGAGATGGGTAGAAGAGCGCGTGTGGATCGGACCCCCGAACAGAAATGGGAGATTGTGCTGGAGGGGTTGAAGAGTGGGAACATTGCTGAGACTTGTCGTCGGTACCAGATTGCTCCGAATCTGTACTACCGCTGGAAGGACGAAGCTTTTCAGGGAGCCACCGCGGCGCTTGGGGGGAAGAGCGCCGCGGCTGTGGAAAACGAGAAGGACCGGCGCATCCGGCAATTGGAGCGCTCGCTGGGGCGGAAGGCGCTGGAGGTGGAGATTCTAAAAAACGTCGTGGGGGAGTGAGCTGCGGGGAAGCTCACTCCCGGGCGAGGGAGCTCGTGCAACAGGGTTATCAGCGGCAGCTGGTCGCGCGCGTGCTGGCGATCAGTCGTTCAAGTCTCTACTACCGGAAGCGGGCGAGGGGGAGTCGAGCGGATCGGCGCTGGGATTCTCAGATTGTCGCGGCCTGTGGGACGAAGCCGGCCTACGGTTACCGGCGCGTGACGTGGTGGCTCAGGCGGAAGGAAGGGTTGATGGTGAATCGGAAGCGTGTGCTGCGGGTGATGCGGGAACAGGGGTTGCTGGTGCCCTCGCGGCGTCTGCGGGTCCGGCGGTGCAAGGAGTAGGGCCGCGTCGAGGTTTCTAGACCCAACCAGGTGTGGCAGGCGGACCTGACGAAGATATGGGCGGGTCCGACGGTAGGTTGGGCCTATCTGGTCTCGGTGATCGACTGCTGCACGCCAGAGATCGTGGGTTGGGATCCATCGAACCGCTGCCGGACGGAGGAAGCCCTGGCGGCCGTCGAACCGGCGGTGTTGGAGCGGCTTCCGGCGGGCAGTCGCGGAGCCGGCTTGACCCTCACCACAGACAATAGCACGCAGTTCACCTCCACCCGCTTCCTGGAAACCCTGGCGTGGTTGGGGATCACCCATCGGCGCACGGCTTACCATCACCCGGGGGGCAACAGCTACATCGAGCGCTTCCATCGGAGCTTGAAGAAGGAAGAAATTGGACTGGCGGAGTATCGGAACCTGGAGGAAGCACGGGAAAGCAGCGGGCGCTACTTGTGGGAGTACAATCACGACCGGCCCCATCGCGGGCTGCGGAATCGCACTCCTCGGGAGGCGTATGTCAGCTTTGAAAGTGACCTAAAAGCCCAGGCCCTGAGTATCCAGATTTGAGGGGTGCACTACAACAGCATCCATGAATTCTCCTTCAGGAATCGCGGAGCCCGGTACTTTGTCTTCCCGGTAGGCCTTTCTTTGGAACTCGTTTTAGGACAACGTATTGAATACCACGCGCTGCGCACAAAGCTCTCTTCTCAGGTTTGTCGCCATCTTCGTTCACGGCATAGATTTCGGGTTTGATGATGGAAATCTCCGGTTCACTATCCAGCCAGCCGTGCCCGGACGAGATCAAGGAATGTTTGACGTATCGAACCGAATGGACCAAGTACCGGCGTTCGTCCTGTGAAAACATAGGGTGACCTTCGCCCTTGAGTAGCCTGACATTTGCGTCGTGTCCCACGACCACGTAAAGGTCACCCAGCCCGGAAACTTCCTCGAAAAACCTTACGTGCCCCGAGTGGAACCAATCATAACACCCTGTCACAATCACCCTTTTTCGGCCTGAATGGTCTGCCGTAGGACGGAACGGTGGTACGGGGAAACCTTTCAAATCCTCATCCTTCAAAACACGATATTCGACGCCGCGAGACTTGGCGTGGGCCCGCTTCTGCGGTGTGTCGTCCGCCCCATCCACTACCCAGATGTCAGGTCGGATCGCCTCAACTTCCAGCAGGACGTCACGTTCGACCAGTCCCCTCACGAGCCTCACTTCGCTGACGTAGCGCACGGCCTGACACAGGTACAAACGTTCTTGTTCGGGAAATTTTGCAGTTTTGCCTTCAAGTGCGTGCACCGTTTCATCAGACCAAAGAAATACGTGCAACTCCCCCCACTTCGAAGCTTCCTCAAGGAACCGGACGTGTTTGGACCTCAGATCGTCAAAACTTCCCGTGACAGCGACTTTTTTCATCTTCACCACTGTAATGTGCCAACCTGACTTTCACGCGTATCGAACCCGGAACCGGCTCCTCGGACACAACGTAAAGATATCCGCCGCCGCAACCGGAATACATGGCTCCTGCGTACCGGGACTGGTAATAATCCAGGATGCCCAGCAGGTCGACGGTGATGGCCGGATGCCTGACCGTGTGAGGTAAAAGTGCCTCCCACCACTTCATACACTCATTCGTTGAGGCACCCAAGGCTTTAATATCTTTTGCAAGAATTGCATCAAAGCACTCCTTGCCGGACTGACCCAACCTGCGTATCCATTCCGGATCCAGATGTTTTTCGCCAAGGGGGCTATAGCCATTCGGGCGCTGCGCGACTGGCAAGACGTGAATCACTTCCTCCAACCAGTGCGCGATATCGGGGGCATCGTTGGACTCCATATGCACTGGGAAGAAACCGCCTTCATAGGCATAATCATAGTCAAGCCGGCTGACGCCGGGATAAATCAGCCCGGCCATATCCTGGGATCCGGAGGGTTCCGGCTTACCCCGGTTCTCGGCCTCGTACAATTCCCGGACAAGCTGCATGGGGTTTCTGTCTGGCAATGTTCCGTTCCATATCTGCATGGCGACCTTGCGGGTGCTCGTGCCCATTCCACAACGATCCATGAAATGGAAGATGGGTTCTAGCCCGACTACGACCATTGATCCCGGCGGCGATGGATTAAGCTTCGATACAAACGGTTGATCAATCCAACCACCGGCCAATGCCATCCGATAGGGAATCCTGCCGATAACCGCGGTGATATCAGAGCCTTTTTGCGAATCCATAACGGTTGGTGTTTTATATTAGGTCGCAGACTGTGTGTTTACCGGCTTTCCGGTCTACGTACTGGTGTTCGATCCAGGCATAGGTCTTTTCCAGCCCTTCACGCAAGGGGGTACTAGGCTCCCAATGCAGAATCTTCTTGATCAGTGTGTTATCGCTGTTGCGGCCGGCGACACCCCTTGGAGCGTCAAGGTCATACTTGCGTTCGAGCTTCATTCCTGCAATATGTTCCGTGAGACTCACCAAATCGTTGATCGAAGTCAGGGCACTCGACCCAAGATTAATGGGCGTAGCGATCAGGTCGTCGCAATGCATGAGCATATCGATGCCCTTGATGCAGTCGTCGATGTACATGAAGCTGCGGGTTTGTGTGCCATTGCCCCAGATCACGATCTCGTGCTCTCCGCTATGCTTGGCTTCGATAACCTTGCGGCAGATAGCTGCCGGGGCTTTTTCCCGACCGCCATCCCATGTGCCATACGGGCCATAAACGTTGTGGAGTCGAGCCATAAATGTCTTCATCCCACGTTCCGCCCAGTATTCCTGGCAAAACATTTCCGACATCAGCTTCTCCCAGCCATAGCCCCTTTCAGCCATGGCGGGATACGCATCCGACTCCTTCAGGGCTTTGGCGTCGGGGTCTCTCTGGAGTTCCGTGTTGTATGCGCAAGCCGACGAGGAGAAGAAGTACCTCTCTACACCTGCCCGATAGGCAGCCTCGATCATGTGGGTGTTGATCAGAATGCTGCGCAGGCATTGCACTCTGAATCTCTCAATGAAACCCATGCCGCCCATGTCGGCAGCAAGGTTGTACACCTCGACTGCACCCTCGCAAGTCCTCATACAATTGTCTTTCTCACTCAGATCCGTTGACAGACTCTCAACGCCCGGCACCCTCTGGTACCAATCGGGCAAGGGCTTCTTATCGATGGCGCGGATTCTGGTGAATCCCTGCTCGTGGAAAAACCTAGTCAGTGACCCGGCTATGAATCCGCCCGCACCGGTGATGACAATGAGGTCATCCTTTCTTGGAGCAGGGTTGGTTGGTCCGTTCTGCTGTTTTCCCATTTCTGTTCTCCTTCAAAACGACTTTGGTCGCCACTAACTGCTCCTTCAGCCCAAACATCGCCCGAGCGGCTGAAGCGCTCAGGCAGGGAGTGAGCAGGAACGATTGTATGCCAGAAACCAGGACCGTCAAGCTCTCGTTGAAACGTTACGCAGGGAAGCAGCGACGGGAGGCAACGTTCTTGGGGGCTAAGGCTTCAACCTAAGCGTAGATCCTACAGCACGTTAAAAGCAAAACGATACTCCGAAAACCAGATAGGCTCTCACGTTCACATTCTGGAAAAGAACGATCAAAAGCCTTGAGTTATTTGTGCGATGGATTCTGATTCTGGTAAGATTGCAGTACCTCCTTGAGCGTGCGTCTTCAGCACCTCTGAGACTTATCTAGGTTTTTTCCAAGCTAAAGTTCAGTCCTCAGCTCACCCCGAGTTGGATTGGGCGCCTGGCCCAGATTCTGCCTGTGAAACGAGCGTCTCGTAATGCATGGAGCCCAGCCGAAGCCCATCGCACAACACAAGGCTCCTCCACTGCAATTGCCAGCGCCGAACTGACTTGGATAAGGACGCAGTCTGAGCGCACGGGATTGATGCAACATTGTCGTCTAACAGTTCATTCCAGCCGGCGCGGGCCTGCGGCCCACGCGGCTGAATTCAAGCGTTAGACAGCCGGGGAACCAAGCAATGAGTTCAAGAACGAAGCACCGGCGGGATCGTCGCGGCGGTGGGTGCGCCGGACCGGTAGCGCTCGAACGAGATGGCAATCTCGGCGCTATGGTACGCGCGTACGAGGCGCGCCATCGCGCAAGGAGCCGAGAAGAGCTCGCCAGCTTCGCTGCCGAACCGACGCTCGATGCTGCAGTGAGACGTGCAGGGTTGGCTCAAAGGCCAGACGGGAAACGGTACGACCATCAACGTCGCCTGCCTCTGGCTGTAGTACTACAAGTGGCGACCTGCCAGCTAGAGCACGCCAGATTTGACCGTGCTGCGGACTTTGACGAACTTCATCGGCTTGTGGATAAGGCCATCGGTTCAATTCGGGGAGTCGGCGAGTTAACGGTGTATGACACGGCAGTCCGCATCGGTGCAAAGCTCGGCCTAAAGCCGCAACGCGTCTACTTGCACAGCGGTACGCGGGAAGGGGCTCGCGCTCTTGGGTTGGATTGGCGGATGGCACATCTGACCGTAGCGCAATGTCCACGGGAGTTACATCGCCTCGCGCCTCACGAGATCGAGGATTGTCTCTGCATCTTCAAAGGAAGGCTTGGCATCAGCCGGCCGTCTAACAAGCGCATGCAGCCGACGCGCAAAACAGCCGCGCGCGGCTGATGCGCCAGTCCTTAGGCCGCTTGAGGTTGAAACAAGTGATTCAACTTCCTCATTCGATCGACGGATCCAACGAGACCGACGTCCGCGAGGAAATCATCACCCCTTTGCTGCATGAACTTGGCTACAGGGCCGGATCCAACGCCAACATCATCCGCGAACAGTCCCTTCGGTATCCAAGGGTGTTTCTTGGTCGCAAGAACCCACTCCGCGATCCCGTGCTCAGGGGGCGCGCCGACTACATCCTCGAAGTAAACGGCCTCGTACGTTGGACGATCGAGGCCAAGCCTCCAACGGATCCGATTTCCGTTGACGATGTCGAGCAGGCCTATTCCTACGCGTGCCATCCAGAGGTCCGCGCGGTGTTCTTTTGCATTGTCAATGGAGCCGAGTTCCGTATCTACCAAACCAATCAGGGCCCTGGCGCGCCGCCGGTTCCAACGCTTCTTCAATCTGAGTTGCCGGACGCCGTGCAGCGGCTCGACAACGTCATTGGGCCGCAAGCGATTCTGCGGGATCACCCTCCGGTTAGACCAGACTCGGGTGCACCGATCGGGCCAGGCCTTCGATCTGTGGTCCGTATTGTGAGCAGATTTGTGGAATTCTCCGATTGCGATCCACCGGTCCCTCTGCTCGCCGAACTCACTCTCTCCATAAGCGATGGTGCCATTGAACGAGACGAGGCCGGGCACCTAATTGCGTACATGCAGGCCCGGTCACCTTTCAGGTCCGTCAATCAGTTGAACGAGCGACTGGGTCTGAACCGGCTCGAACTTGTCAGCGAAGAGCCGACTCTTTCGACCAGGGCGGAATCGCCGACCATATTTCGTTTGCAGACAGAAGTGACGATACCCGCTGGCGCGACATTTCCGAACCTCCTAGGCACAGGCGATCTCATCCTGCAGCGGAATCTCTCATGCAATTCGGTAACGGTCGCTGCCGGCGTGCTGGTTGGTAATCGGCTACGTGGTCGATTTTCGCAATTCTACGAGTATCGCGACATTCCGAATCCCGGATACACCTTGGCAATCAACGCGTCGGGCAGGTTCGAGGCTGTGCTGGCCTAATTTTGCCGAGCAAGCGGCCTAACAACCGTTTGCAGCCGGCGGCGCCAGAGAAAGCCGATCGCCGCGGCTGAAACGCGGATCGTTAGACAGCAGAGGACCAATGCGATGAAGCACTCGGAGAGGGTTGCTCAAGTCGTCGTCGAGGCCGTCATTCAAGGCAGCCGGATGGTTTATCGTCGCGATCAGAGGCTGAGCGTTCATGACTTTGACCTGCACTATGCCGACGGTCGAGTGGCTGCTATGGAGGTGACCGCCTCGGTAAATAAGGATGACGAGGGAACCCACGCAGCGATACTCAATGCCAGGAAAGGCGGTCCGAAGGTTAAGGCCGAACTGTGCAAGAAGGCGTGGCGAATCTGGCCAGGAAGCGGCGCAACGATCAACCGAATACGCGCCAGTATCGACCGTTACCTCGCTCCAATCGAATCGGCAGGGATCGAGCGCTTCTTCAGCGCAAGCGATCGTCACAAACATGTGAGCGTCGACAATATCTATAAGGACCTCCAAGTGTCCGGGGGCTATGTGATGAAGCACGAAACGCCTGGCTACATCCACATTGCATTCCCGCTCGGAGGCGGCCCTGTAGGTGCTGGCCTTGTGCACGAGGCAGTCAGGCTCGAAGCGTTCAAAGAGGACAATCGCCGAAAGCTAGCGGCTGCTGGTACAGCGGAACGGCATCTCTTCGTTTTCGTCGACGTACTCAATCGCCGGGTGTGGACTGCACTCGTCGACTTGAGTCCTCCGATGGATGTCCTAGAGTTACCCGAAGAAATCACGGATGTTTGGGTGGTCGGTCCGGCACAATCAAATCATCAGTACGTTGTCTGGCAGGGAACGAGAGATTCGGCTTGGCGCCGCCTCGAGCCGGTAACGACGCAAGTGCCGAAATCCCATGGCTAGATCTCATCGGAAAACTGGCATGTGCGGTCTAACAAGCGTTTGCAGCCGACGGCGGCTGGCGCGACGATGAGCCGACGCGGCTGAAACGCGATCGTTACCCTCCTGGAGGATCACCGCCAAAAGCGACTGTTCCCGACAACCATCGGCGGCGGTGCAACCACCGTTGAACTCGCCCATCAAGTAGCCGAGCGTCGCCGCCAAAGCAAATCTTTGAAATTTTCAGGATTGGCCTCCGATTCGGCAGATTGGTCCTTCCTTGTCGGCATATGATTACGGATGATCGCGCCTGTTCGGCTAGATTCCGCCTGGGAAACGCCCTATTCGTCGAAGTGCAACCCCCTGACTCCCCTGAAGTCCGGCTCTCGGAAATACTCCCAGCCGAGCTTGCTTAGCTGTTGAAATCAGCCCTTCTCATAAACTAAGGCTTGAGGAAGACAATCCCGCACTGTTGGCAGAATCAGATATCTTCTGGGTAGTCGCCCACTCGGAAACAATCCTCCGCAATCACTCAGC
The DNA here is from genome assembly GCA_964495535.1 of uncultured Acidobacteriota bacterium. Classification (GTDB taxonomy): domain Bacteria; phylum Acidobacteriota; class Terriglobia; order UBA7540; family UBA7540; genus JALHUF01. Next base: position 94,487 of record CAZBWJ010000003.1, read on the forward strand.
GACAGGCTGCAGCGAATTGGTCGTAGAGCCGCAAACCGGACGAGTGGCCGCATCGGGTTGGTGTGCCGGGATCACTGTCGAGAACAGCCCAACCCCCCACTTAAGCCGGGTTGGTCCTGTGAAACAGGCTTCAAGGAGACTGGCGGCCATCCAATCCTCAGTCGCCCCCAGTTTCAGCAAAGCCGACATTCATACTTCCCAGGCGGCGCTGTTCGTAAACCCCTGTCCCACTTCGAAGGAGCGCCTCGCCCACAGTCATGCTCGGCCGCAGCCGGCCGATTTGCGCAACTCTGCAATGGATGTTCGGGATGCGCCGCGGGAAGTCGCCATGTGTTCCCCTGCAACCGCGGAGTAAGCTGCCCAGTCTCCAGACTTGTTCCACGCCCCTCTTACACGGCCTCCCTGACCACTGCCGTGAACTGCTACTCATCTGGTCGCAGCGATGTCCCGTGGAGGCGTGAAACCGGCGTGGACCTGAAGGGGCGTTTGTGCAGTACTGCACAAGCCGATGGGGCGGTCTACACGTTCACGCACAAACCGCCAGGTTCTGCAGCCGCGTCACCTCATGGGATACCCGCCAGCACGTCAGAATCGGCCCAAGCCGCGCCGCCAGGGCGAGGTAGGCATTGTTCTTCCTTTCTCCCCTTCCCTCTTCCCCTTCCTGAACACAGAGTGTTCTGGTGCTAGTAGCGGTGCTAGTTCGGAATACTCAAAGGCGCGCTACGATGCGCGACCATGCAGAGGCTGCTACGCACGCGGACCCCTGTATCCATGCGGGTCCGACGCATGCCATGCGCTTCCATGCATGTTCCCGCCCGACAGTGCATAATCGGGCCGGGCGGGACTTAAAATCCCTTGTCCCGTAAGGGCCGTGCCGGTTCGATTCCGGCCCTCCGCACCACATCCTCATGGACTTGTGAGAGCTGGCAAGCCAAGAGCTTCGGACGGACGACCCCACCACCGCCAGTTCATTTCCCCGCTAAACGCTAGATAGGCCTATGGCGGCCTGTCCCCTATTTTCTTGCCGGCGTTCCCCTCCCCGCCTCTGTGGTCACAGTCCGGAAGTCACTCATCTGCTCCTGCTGTCTCAGATGGAACGACTTGAACAGAACTCGCCCGTCGATAAGGGCGTCAATCCGGCTGGGAAACCAGACACCGTCGCTCGTTCTTGTTTGCTCAAACGACACGTCGAATTTCCGAAACGAAGCGAGGATTCCCCATCCCACCGTCACATTCTCTTTCAGGCGGAACTCCAGCTTGGGGATGTCGTAGTCGTGCTCATCAACCCAGAGCGTCCCTACCAGCTTGTTGAGGAATCGATCCACTTTGCGCCTGACGGGGAGGTCCTCGCTCCGAGGCTCGAAGCTCAGCACGAATGTCAGCCGCCCATTGACCGCTTCCCGCCTCAGTATCTCGAAGCGGTACTTACTCACGACTTCTTCGTCCAGCGACACATCCTCTTCGTCTTTCTGCCGCCTTCTCTGGGCCAATCTTTCGCGGAGCTTCTTCTGGCGCTCGCGTTCCTTCTTCAAATCCTGCTGCGCTGGCGGCTTCCCATTCTTCTGGATCAGTTCGGCGTAGGGAAGCCCTTCGACGGGATAAACGTGATAGAGGAATTCCTGGCGCTCTTTCACCGCGCCCTTGTCATCCAGTTGTTCCGTTACGGAGAGTTGGGTGAAGGCGCGGGTTGCTTCAAAGTTCTGCTCTTCCACCCACTTTGCCCTCTGGATGGCCTTGCGCATGACGTCCTCGGCCGAGGGCAGGACGTCCCCTGCCCGAGCGAAAAGTGGGCAGGCAGTCCACACCCACACGCTGAGGAAAGGAACCAGCCACGATCTCGAGGGAGCACGCCCCACCTACACCTCAGTCCTGACGAGTCCTCGGAGTCTGTCTCGATCTGCCGCTGAATAGCGCCTGGCAAGCACGACTTCTATGGGCAAGCGCCGACACAAATTCTGTCTTGGCTCCTCGGCGAAAACCCGATGCTAGGAAACCACTTTGCCCTTGGCCGCGTCCCAGACGACCTTGGCGCCGCGCCTGAGGGCGATATTGCCGATCCACGAAGTCCGCGCCGCCTCGAACCCCACCTGGATGGAGGCGTTGGGCGTCTGGCGGCTGCGCACACAGTCGAGGAAATTCCTCACGTGGTCCAGCGTTCCATCGCGCTCCGAGCGCACGAAGATTTCGGGTTCCGGCACCTGCGAGCCCGGCACCCACTTGACGCCCTCGGGATAGACCGCGAGGTGCTCGCGGTCAATCTTGAGTGTCGCCTGGCTGCCGCGAAACTCGATGCCGCCGTCATCGATGCTGTGGTTGTACGCGCCGGAAAAGGCGACCATGAAGTCGCCGGGAAACTCAAAGGCCGCGCTGACGGCGTCGGGCGCTTCCCATTGGAACAGGTAGGTCTCGGCGGTCGTCGTCGCCGTCTTGGGGGCTGGCTGGCCCATATACCATTGGATAACATCAATCCAGTGGGTAAGCAGATCGGCCAGGATGCCGCCGCCAAAATCCCAGTAATGTCTCCAGAGCCGGAACTTTTCCGCGCTGAACGGTTGCTCGGGCGCACTGCCTAACCATCGTTTCCAATCCAGTTGGGAAGTGTCGATCTTGGCCGGGTTGGCGGTCCGCGCCAGATAGTTCTGGTACCAGTAGGTGTGGATGAAGATGATTCTGCCCAGCTTGCCGGAATCAACGAGGTGCTTGCCCAGGATGTAGTGCTCCCAGCTCCGCTGCTGGGTGCCGGTTTGCACGATGCGCTTCGTCTCCTCGACGGCGCGCACCATCTCGACGCCCTCTGCGATGGAGTGCATGATGGGCTTTTCGAGGTAGGCGTCTTTGCCGGCGTGTACCGAGTCGAGGAGCATCTGCTTGTGCCAGTGGTCGGGGCTGCCGATGAGGACGGCGTCGACGTCCTTGCGGTCGAGCACCTCGCGATAGTCGAGATAAGCCTTCGCGCCCGGCCCCGCGTGCTTGAGAGCCTCGGCGCGGTGCGGCTCATAGACGTCGCACACCGCCACGAACTCGTTCGCCGGAACTTTGTTGAAAAGCCGCATCACGTACTGTGCTCGTCCGCCTGAGCCGAGCACGGCGACGCGGATGCGGTCGTTGGCGCCCAAAATCCGCGCGGGAGCTAGGCCACCCAGCATCGCCGCGCCCGCCGCCGCGTCCTTCAAGAATTCGCGCCGTGATAGATCGAATTTCTCATTCATAAACCACCTCCTCCTGGCCTGGATAATCGGGCCAGCCAAAATTCTCCTGCCGAGCCTGAAAGCCCCTGTTTATTGCGACCACCCCGTCGGCGTCCGGTCCCAGCGATGGCTCTTGAGCTGGGCATGAAGGT
>CAZBWJ010000004.1:0-4915 GCA_964495535.1 uncultured Acidobacteriota bacterium
GCGTCGCGGTATTTGCGGATGACGGTATTGGCGCCTTCGTCGGGGCTCAGGCGCAACAGTTCTTCGAATAGGGCGCGGCTGATTACTACCGGATGCCCGCGCTGATTCCGGAGGGTTGGAATGACGACGTGGGCGCCCGTTTGCCGCAAGGTCGTGATGAGGGCGCGCACCGTGTCCACGGAAACCAGGGGATGGTCAACCAAGCAGAGCACCACCGCCACCAGCTCCGGGCCTTCCAGAGCGCGCAGCCCCGCCTGCAGCGATGAAGTCTGGCCGCGCCGATACTCGGGATTGATCACCACTTCGACATCTTCCAATTTGACGCCGCGCTGGATCTCCTCCGCGTGATGGCCCAGGACCACCGCCACACGGCTGACATCTGCCTCGTGAAGAGTCTGGATGATGATTTCCAGGAAGGTCCGGCCGCGGTAGGTGAGCAGGGCCTTGTCTTGCCCCATGCGGGAGGATTCGCCGGCGGCGAGAATCAGGCCCGCAATCATTGCGTACCTCTGCTAAGTCCTGGATTATGTGCTTTCCGCCTACTGCCTAGTGCCATCTTCCTCATTCAGGGGCGGGCTAAGCCTTGCGTTTGTAGGCCATCGCGGGAACCGACGGCACGGCATTGCGACGGACGGCAATCATCTCCGCCACAATCGAGACGGCAATCTCTTCCGGCGTCAGCGCGCCGATGTCGAGGCCGATGGGTGAGTGCGCACGTTCCAGCTTCTCCGCCGGCACGCCTTCGCTCTCGAGGACTTTCGAGATCTCGATGAACTTCCGTTTGCTGCCGATCATGCCGATGTAGTGCGCGGGCGTCTGCAACGCCCAACGCAGGCAGGTCAGGTCGCCCTTGTGGCCGCGGGTCACGATAATCAGATATGAGACGCCGTTGACCTTGAGCTTGGGGAAAATCTCCTCCCACGCCCCGGCGTGGGTCTCGACAGCCTCCGGGAAGCGTTCTTTGCTGGCGAAGGCCGGGCGGTCGTCGCTGACCACGACGTCGAAGCCCGCCACGCTGGCCACCCTGGAAACATAGAGCGAGATGTGCCCGCCACCGAAGATGAAGGCAGTGGGAATGGCCAGGATGGGCTCCACGAAGATGTCCAGCGACCCGCCGCAGATGAGGCCGTTGTCGTATTCGGGGTTGGCGTTCAGATTGAAGTGCAGGCGGCGCGGCTTCTCCTCGCGCATCACCTCCTGCGCGACGGACCAGACCTCCGCCTCGACGCACCCGCCGCCCACCGTGCCCAGAATCGAGCCGTCGTCCCGAATCAGGATCTTGGAGCTTTCGTAGCTCGGGATGGAGCCCTCGACCTGGATGATGGTGGCGAGCGCCGCCTTGCGTCCTTCTTTCCTCAATCGCGCGATCTCTTGGAAGATGTCCATAGCACCGCCCAGTAGGTTAGACGCCACTCGCACCAATGTCAACGAAGCGCCCAGGCGCTTGGAAAGGGACAGTGTGGCCTGTAGAATACCCGACAGAGAACTCTGGCCCTTTTCCCAGGGGGGGCCCTGGCCGGTTCGACTGAGGGAGGTGACCCATGATCGAGGAAGAGATAAGGCCCAGTCGTTGGTACTACGGCCTTGCCGGGCTGGTTTTTGTGGCGGGGTGGGTGTTGTTTGCACTCTTCCTATTCAAGAACCTGAGCGGCTTGTCCGACAAGCTTCAGCAGGTTGTGGTGCCCGGCAACGTTGAACTCACGCTCTCCCAGCCGGGGAAGTACACGATCTATTACGAATATCGGAGCGTGGTGGGTACGAGAATTTTCTCCACGGCGGAGAGCCTGCCCGGCCTCGAGTGCCACCTGCTCTCGAAGGCCACGGGTTCCAGCATGCCCCTCTCCCCCGTCACGGCAAGTTCCTCATACACGGTGGGTGGTCGCAGCGGCGTAGCCGTCCTGGATTTCGCCATTGACCGAGCGGGGGTCTATGAGTTGTCTGCCGGGTATCCAGAAGGCCGGGAGGGCCCGGAGGTCGTCCTGGCGATCGGGCAGGGCTTTGCCGCCCGCATCGTGATCGCAGTTTTCGGCGGGCTGGCCATCGTGTTTGGGTCAATGGCCGCGGCCGTCGTGATAGCGGTGATTACTCTTATCAAGAGAACGAAAGCGAAGCGAGAGTTGAGCCGCCCCAACGCCAGATACCGTCCTATCGAATGAGCGGGCGGTGGCGCGAACCGTCTGGAGGTTGATGTCTATGAAGGCAGTGCGGTTTCACGAGCACGGTGGCCCTGAGGTCTTGAAGTATGAGGACGCGCCGGAACCGACGATCCAGGGCAACGAAGTATTGGTGAAGGTCAAGGCATGCGCGCTGAACCATCTGGACATTTGGTTGCGGGTGGGCGTGCGCCGCTGGACGCTCCCCATGCCCCACATTGTGGGCAGCGACATCTCAGGCGAGGTGGCGGAGGTTGGCTCGCTCGTCACGCGGGTCAAGGCGGGCGACCGCGTCCTGCTCGCGCCGGGAATCAGTTGCGGGCAGTGCGCGGCGTGCTTCAAAGGGCTTGACAGCGCCTGCCGCAGCTACACGCTCTTTGGCGTGATGGTGGACGGCGGCTACGCCGAGTATGTGAAGTCGCCCGAGATGAATGTCATTCCCCTTCCCGGCGATCTGAGCTTCGACGAGGCTGCCGCGGTGCCGCTGGTCTTCCTCACCGCCTGGCACATGTTGTTCACGCGGGCGGGACTGAAGCCGGGCGAGGACGTCCTGGTGATTGGCGCAGGTTCCGGGGTGGGCATGGCGGCGGTCCAGATTGCCAAACTCGTGGGCGCGCGCGTTATCGCCACGGCGGGCGCGGATTGGAAACTCGAGAAGGCGCTGGCCTTGGGCGCGGACGAGGTCATCAACCACAGCCAGCAGTCCCTTGCCGAGGAGGTCAAGCGCCTGACCGAGAAGCGCGGCGTGGATATTGTGTTTGAGCACGTCGGGCCAGCCGTCTGGGATGCGTGCTTCGAATCGCTCGCCACCTACGGGCGCCTCGTCACCTGCGGCGCGACGACCGGGGCGGAAGCCAAAATCGACATCGCCAGTCTCTATGGCCGGCAGCGCTCGATTCTCGGCTCGTTCATGGGCGGCAAGGGCGAGTTGACGGAAGCGCTCAAGTTCATCGGCCAGCGGCGTCTGAAAGCCGTAATTGATTCCGCCTTCCCGCTCCAAGACGCGCGCGCGGCGCAGGAAAAAATGGAGGGCCGCAATTTCTTCGGCAAGATACTGCTGAACCCGTAGCGCCACGCGCACGGCCGGCGCCTCGCAACCACACTGGGGATTGGAGCTTACTTCGCAGCTTCGAGGGTCCTGAGGAAATCTTCCAGCAGGGAATTGAACCGCTGCGGGTCGTCCACGAAGAGCGCATGACCCACGCCGTCCATGAACTCGAGCCGCGCCTGCGGGATTCGCTTCTGCATGTCCTCCATCGTGTACATATAAGGCCCCTTGGTCGCCACGATGAGTGTGGGTCGGGAGATCTTCGCCAAGTCCGGGCGGAAATCCGACGCCACATATTCAAGCATGAGAGCTATCGCAGTGTTGGTGGGCGTCCGGAGCGAGGCGCGGGTGATGCGGTCGAGGTACTCCGGAGCTTGCGGCTTCTTGTACATTCCGCGCACAAACTGCGCCGCTGCGGCGGGCCGATCTCGCTGGAGTCGCAGGGAGCGGTCGAGCGTCGCTCGGATGAGGTCTGGCTGCTGATCTAACCCGGCGGCGCCGTCTACGAGCACGAGGCCGGCAACGGTGTCGCAGCCGAACTGTTTTACATAGGCGACCAATTCCTTGACGCCCAACGACCAGCCCACCAGGACTGCCGGTGCGAGCTTCAGTTGGTCCACCACTGCCTTGATGTCGCGGGCGCGGGCTTCCGGATAGTTCCCCTTGCTGGTCTGGGAAGACAGCCCCTGCGACCGCGGATCCATGGCCACCACGCGGTGTGTTTTGGCGAAGTGGGCGATTTGCGGTTCCCAGATTTCTGCCGGCATCGTCCAGCCGGGCACAAACAAGATCGCCGGAGCCTTCGCGGCAGAAGAGCGCGGGCCGGCCGCAAGACAATGGATTCTCACGCCATCTGAGGTTGTCACAAACTCGCCCTTGGTGCCGGTGGGTTGGTAGTGTTGGCCGCGGGCAGAAAATGGCGCCAGCCAACTCAGCGCGATTGCAGGCAGGACAAGCTTCATGACTGGCTTAGCTCCATGCACGGATTTTCTCCATCTAGCGGACGTTCGGGTGCGATCAAGGCGCGCATTATAGGTTGAACGGCAGCGGCCTGCATGGGATAATCAGCGGCGCAGGGGCTGAGCATCATGCAGGTGAGTGAATCTTCCGGCTTCGAAGGCTTGATCTTCACCAAGCTTGACCAGGCGGTGAACTGGGCCCGCAAGTCCTCGCTCTGGCCTTTCAGCTTCGGGCTGGCCTGCTGCGCTATCGAGATGATGGCGATGAGCGCCTCGCGGTTTGACATCGCGCGCTTTGGCGCGGAGGTCTTTCGCGGCTCGCCGCGGCAGGCCGATCTGATGATCGTCGCCGGTCGCGTCTCGCAGAAGATGGCCCCGGTGATCAAGCGGCTTTACGAGCAGATGCCCGAGCCGAAGTGGGTCATCTCCATGGGCGCCTGCGCCACCTCGGGCGGCGTCTTTAACAACTACGCTGTCGTGCAGGGAGTGAACCAGTTCATCCCCGTGGATGTGTATCTGCCCGGTTGCCCTCCCCGGCCTGAGCAGTTGATTTACGCCATCATGATGCTGCAGAAGAAGATCGAGCAGGAGCGTGGGTCGTTCAAGCGGGCCGTCTTCCACACGAAGTAACCTCCCCGAAATTCGAAACTCGAAAAGCGTAGTGAGTAGCAGAGACTGGCCGGCTGCTCTTGTAGGCTGCTCTTGTAGCGCTGCCCTTCAGGGCAGCAAGATGCTGGGCTAAAGCCCAGCGCTAC
>CAZBWJ010000004.1:5015-95329 GCA_964495535.1 uncultured Acidobacteriota bacterium
CTGCCCTTCAGGGCAGCAAGATGCTGGGCTAAAGCCCAGCGCTACAAAGCGCAGCTCCGTCCGGTCGTCGAATTTCTAATTTCGATTTTCCAGTTTCGGCCTACACGCGATGATAGAAGGGGAGCGTGGCGACTTGCGCGGCAGCGCCGGAGGCGAGCACGAGCTTTGTGCCGGGTTCCGAGACTTCGCGGCGGACGTAGGCGAGCGCGATGGTCTTGCCGAGCGTGGGGGAAACGCAGGCGCTGGTGATTTCGCCCACTTCCTGCCCGCCGCAGGACAACTTCTCTCCCCGTGCGGGCGCCGCGGGTGCGTCTACCACCAGGCCCACCAGTTTCCAATTGACGTGGCCGCGGCGGCGCAAGCGTTCGACGATCTCCTGGCCGATGTAACAGCCCTTCGTGAAGCTGAGGGCGTTCAGCAGGCCCGCTTCGAGCGGCAACGTGTCTTCATTCAAGTCCGGGCCATAGCGAGGAATGCCAGCCTCGAGGCGCAGGGACTCCAGAGCCTCGACGCCGCAGGGGAGCATGTCGTAAGTCGGCGCTTGTCCGCACGCTGCGCCCCATACGCCCCACAGACCTTTTTCTCCCACCCAGATTTCGTAGCCCTCTTCGCCGGTGCTCGACGCGCGCACGAGGCGGATGGGGAAGCCGGCGTAGTTCGTCGCCAGGTGGTCGAATTCCTCGAGGGCGGGCAGGTCAACGTGCAGAGTCTTCTCCAGCAGCGGACGCGACCTCGGCCCCTGGAAGGCCAGAGCGTAGACTTCCAGAAGCTCCAGCTTCACCCGGTCCGCGATGATGTGGTGCTGGAGCCATCCGAGGACTTTCTCGCGGAGGTCGGCGTCGGTATCGATCAAGAACCGGTCTTCGGCGCCGTAGATGCGCAGGTCCGCCAGGATGTGCCCCTGCGGGTTGAGCATTGCGGCGTAGGTGCCGCGGGCCGGAGTGAGCGCCTTTACGTCATTCGTCACCGTGCCTTGCAGGAAGCGAACGCGGTCCGCCCCGGTGAGCACAAACTTGGCGCGGAAAGAAAAATCGAAAAGGCCCGCGGCCTTGCGCACAGCCTGATGCTCCTGGCGCGAGTCCGAGAAACGCCCGGGGACCAGAGCGCCGTGATAATCCACCAGGCGCGCTCCTTGTGAGACGTGGTAATCAGCGAGCGGGCTGCGGGCGGAGGTGGGCATTAATTAGCCCCTGAGATAAGCAGAGATGAAGACAACCACCATGGCCAGGGCGAAGGCAACCGAGAGCCACATCTGGCGGCGGGCACGGAAGCGGTCCAGCGCCTTAAGGGGAAGCGTCAGAAGCAGCGAAATCGTGAAGACGAAGAAGGCGAGAACAATCTTTACCGTCAGCCACTTCCAATACGGCCCCCACATGGCTTCCCAGGCGCGCAGGCGGATATTGTACAAGCCTGAGGTCAGCAGCAGGATAATTGCTGACCAGATGACCCAACGGAATCGCTTCGTCACCGCCCGGAGGAGCAGGTCACGCGCCTCGAAGTTCAGGACTCCTGCGATGGGGTAAAGGATGGCAAGCAAGAACGCGATCCCGCCCACGGCGATCACGGCAGCGCTCACGTGAATCCATTGCACCAGAGAGGACACGACTTAGCCTCCCAGAGAGTGCGTGCATTCTAGACGCTTACGCCACGGAGGACAATGTTCCACGAGCGGTCAAAGCCTTTCTCTCCATAGCACCGTTTGGAATCTACCGATTGGTACGCCGCTTTTCGGTGAGGCTGGGAACTTCGCGACGTTGGTCAGTGTAGAAACGCGTGTGCGGGCAGCGAGCGCAGAGGTTTGTGTTCACTCCCTCTCAGCCTCGGTTACAATGGCGGAGCATTGAGAGCGCGACAATGATCCATGAAATCCTCCCCGTGGGGATACTCGCCTGCAACTGCTCGGTTGTGGGGGATGAAGCAACGGGAGACGCCGTGGTGATCGACCCCGGCGACGATATCGAGCGCGTGCAGGAAATTCTGGCGCGACATGGCCTGCGGGCTAGATACATCGTCGCCACGCACGCCCACATCGATCACGTGGCGGGTATCGAGAAGCTCCAGCGGGCCAGCGGCGCCGCCGTGTTGCTGCACGAGGGCGACTTGCCCCTGTATCAGAACCTCGCCATGCAGGCCGCCTGGCTGGGCGTGCGACCGCCCGGTACGGTCGAAGTGGATCAGTTCCTCCGCGAGGGAGACGCGCTGCGCTGGGGGTCGCTTCAGCTCGAAGTCCTCCACACACCCGGCCATTCGCCCGGCAGCCTTTCCTTACACCTGAGCGGCGAGCACCGGAGGATTTTCAGCGGCGACACGCTCTTTCAAGGCAGCATCGGTCGGACAGACCTGTGGAGTGGCTCGTTCGACCAGATTCTGCGCTCGATTCACGAGACGCTGCTGCGCTTTCCCGATGAGACGCCGGTCTTCCCCGGCCACGGGCCAGCCACCACCATCGGCGAGGAACGCGAATCCAATCCCTTCCTGCGCGGGCTTTGATCGCACTTGCTCCGCGTCCCTGGCTCGTCGCAACTGACAATGGACAACTGACTGACAAATTCATTTCAGCAGCGGAAGGAGTGCCTTGAACTCGGGCGTGTTGCTCTTGGCAAGCAGCTCGTAAACCATCATCTCCGTGGAGCTGATGACGGCGCCAGCGCGCTCCATGCGGCCCAAGCCGAACTGCCAGTTCTCCTGCGTCCGCGACGAGGTCGCGTCCGCCGCCACGTGGACGAGGTAGCCGGCCTCAAGAGCACCCAGCACAGTCTGCACTACGCAAATGTGGCACTCGACGCCGGCCACCAGCAGGGAGTTTGCCTGCGGCGCGCGCTGCTTCAGGCGTTGCGGAAAGCCCGGCTCGCCAAAGCACCCGAAGCTCGTCTTCTCAATGGGCTCGATGCTGGGAGCGAACTGGGCGATTTCCGGGATGATGTTTCCCAGCCCCTTGGGATATTGGCAGGTCAAGACGGTAGGGATCTCTAGAAGCTGCGCGAGTTGCAGCAAGAGCTGAGTGTTCCGGATCACGCGCTGGGGCTCAAAGATCGCGGGCACTAACTTCGCTTGCAGGTCTAACACCACCAACGCGACGCTGTGGCGGTCGAGTAGCCTCGCGTGCGGCACTTGGTCAGTGGCCATGGGCGTTCGCTCCGTGTGCAGGTCTATTCGGCGGGGATTATACCAGGGAGGGTTGCCCCGGGGGCAGCCAGACGGCGTGGCGTGCCGGTCGAAGGAAGCCGCTGTCTCACCAGTCTCACTAGTCTCACTGGTCTCATTTTGAGGCTTGGCCTGCTCCGCGTTTGGCCTAATTGGCTCTTTACACATGGCCAGAATTGGCATAGACTGGACTGCCTTATCGCGCCAGGAGGGCCTGCCCCCGGTGCTTATCACTCTAGATCCGAGTCTGCGCAAGCCGCTCTATATTCAGATCCGCGACCAGATCCGCGAGCGGATCATCTCCGGCGCGCTCGCTTCCGGCGACCGCCTGGAGCCGACCCGCGAACTCGCCAAGCGCCTGGGCGTGCACCGCACCACTGTCAGCAACGCCTACGCCGACCTGGAAGCCGAAGGTCTGATTCAGGGAACGGTGGGGCGGGGCACATTCGTTTCGCCTCTGGCTGCCACGCTCCGCGCTTCCGGCCCACCGCGCCGCCGCCCGGCCAACGATTTCCACTGGGAGAGCTTCTTTCCGCCGGAGCCGCAAGACGACTCGCTCGGTCGCCTGATGGCGAGCGCCTCCGAGCCGGGGATGATTTCCTTCGCTGCCACGCACAGTTCGCCCGAGCTGAGCCCGGTGGACCTGGTCCGGCGCGCCCTGGACGCAGCTTTACGGCGCGAGGGAGCGAAGCTGCTGCAATATGGCTCGAGTGACGGCTATCCGCCGCTCAAGCGGTACTTGCAGGCGCGGTTGCGCCGCGACGGCATGGCGGTGGAGCTCGACGAACTCCTCATCACCAGCGGTTGCCAGCAGTCCCTCAACCTGTTGCGCCAGACGCTGGTTGCGCCAGGCGACGCGGTGGTTTGCGAGAACCCCACGTACACCGGCCGCTGGCACGTCTTCGAATCGCCGGGGGTTCGCCTGATCGGAGTCCCGGTGGGCGCGGAAGGCATGGACCTGGACTTCCTGGAAGCAGTACTCAGCCAGAACAAAGTGAAGGCCATCCTGGCCAGCCCCACGTTTCAGAATCCCACGGGGCGCACGATGCCGCTCGCCGCCCGCCAGCGTTTGTTGGAACTGGCGACTCGCTCCCAGGTTCCCGTGGTTGAAGACGATATTTACGGCGCGCTGCGCTACCGGGGCCGGGAGTTGCCGCCCTTGAAGGCGCTGGACACGGCCGGGCTGGTGATTCATCTGAACAGCTTCTCGAAGGTCGGTTTTCCCGGCTTGCGTGTGGGCTATCTTGTTGCGTCGCGGCGGGTGATTGCACGCCTGCGCGAGGCTAAGCAGCAGGCCGATTTGCACACGAATCTGCTAGGCCAAGCCGTCCTTGAGGAATTCGGCCGTCGCGGCTGGCTCGACCAACTGATTCACCGGACTATAAGGCTATACTCACACAAGCTGGATGTCTTTCGCTTGGCTGCCGAGCAATTCTTACCTACTGAGGCGAAATGGGACATTCCGGAGGGTGGAATGTCGATTTGGGTCGAATTGCCAGCGGGGCTCGATGCGGGCGAACTCCTGGTCAAGGCGCGCGACCGGCAGGTCATCTTCGCGCCCGCGCGCTACTTCTACTTTCAGAACCCGCAGCACAACGCCTTTCGGCTGTGCTTTACGACTTCCACCGACGAGCAAATTGAGGCCGGCGTCAGGATTCTCGGCGAACTGCTCAAAGAGGAGATCACTAGGTTACCGGCCAGCCGGCAACCCGCGCCCGCCGGCTCGGGCGTGGCCCTGGTTTGATCTGTAGCGGCGGTCTGTGACCGCCGAAGCGATTTCCTGAACGACGCTCGTAGAGCGTTGCAGCAGATGCGATTGCGATGCAGAAGCCTCGCCTAACCCGATTGGAGTTGTTGTTTACGGGCTATCCCGTCTATTTTCTGACTGCTTGCAGTGCTGAGCGGCGCAAGATTTTGGCCAACCCTGCAATCCACGAGGCTTTCCTCCGCTTTGCAGAGAGGGGCTTGAGTTGCGGTGTCTGGGTGGGCCGCTATGTGGTGATGCCCGACCACCTGCATCTGTTCGCGGCTTTTCGGCCTGAGGGGCTGTCGGTGTCGAAATGGATGAAGTCTATGAAGAACAGCCTGTCCAAGAGCCTGCGGCTGCAAGGGACGGCGGGACCACACTGGCAGAAGGGCTTTTTCGATCACGTGATGAGGTCGAAGGAATCGTACCGAGAGAAGTGGGAATACGTTCAACAGAATCCCGTGCGCGCGGGCTTGGTCGCCAGTGCAGAGGACTGGCCTTACCAAGGAGAGGTTCAGAGGTTCAGCACTGATCGGCTGTAGCGGCGGTCTGTGACCGCCGAAACTGGCTGAGGAGCTGTAGCGGCGGTCTATGACCGCCGCAGCGATTTCCTGGACGACGCTCATAGAGCGCCGCTACAGAAGCTGTAGCGTCGGTCCGTGACCGACGTTTTTGGGTGGAGAATCCGAAATGGCCGACGACGAAAAAACCGAACAACCCGCTGCAGGTCAAAACGGGGTTGAGGGTACCGGCGCTACAGAAAAGGTCGGCGGTGGCGACACCGCCGCAAAAGCCACCGACCAAGGCTGCCCGGTGGAAATGTACGGCGGGCGGCCCTGCGGCCGACCCCGGTACGTATGGCCAGATCCGTCCGGTGCTCGCAACGCCTGCTTGATGCACTCTCAGCGCCGGGAGGAGGATGAAGCGGACTTCCATAAAGAGTTCGAGCGCATCCTGACGGAGGCCGGTGAGGGGACCGCGGACTTCACGGGATTCATATTCTCGAACGCCGAGTACCGAGGTCGCGAATTCCTAGCTCACTGCATATTCGACAGCGCTGTCTTTCTCGGCAACGCAAAGTTTCGAAAAGCCAAATTCACGAAGGGGGCGGATTTCACTGACACTGAATTCGAGGGCGTAGTTAACTTTAGCCTGGCGGAGTTCAGTGGACCAGCGTTGTTCGTGATTGCCCGTTTCAAATTGTCTGCTAACTTCGAGCGGGCCACATGCCTTCAAGACGCCGATTTTGGAGCTGCGGAGTTCCTTGGAATGGCCGATTTCAGGGCATGCAAATTCAAAGGACATGCTGAGTTCAGCCGTGCGACGTTCACGGACGACGCTGCCTTCGCCGGGGCGACGTTTAGGGACGTCGCTGACTTCAGTGAGGCCAAGTTCGGAGGAACTGCTGAGTTTGGTGGGGCGAACTTCGCTGCTGAAGTGGGCTTCAGTCATACCACGTTTGAACGGCTAGCGAACTTTGCAGCAGGGTCATTCGACGGACCTGCGAAGTTCACTGAGGCCGCTTTCAAAATGCATGCGAGCTTTTGGCTGGCCAGTTTTAACGAAGTTGCGGACTTTCACCACGCCCGATTTGACGGCGCAGTCGAATTTCGTGAGACTCGGATCGCACGGCGCGACCAAGTGCATGAAGCCCCGATCTTCGTTCTTGCTCAATGTGAGAAGCCAGAATGTGTCGTTTTCTACAAGACATATCTCGGGCGAGCTCTTCTCCACAACTGCGATGTTTCAAGATTTGTTTTCTCGAATGTCGAATGGCGCAAGCGAGTAGAAAACGGGAAGGCGGCCGTGTTTGAGGAGGTCATAGATTTAAACGGCGTTGTTGCGGCAGCCCTACAGCCTGCACAAGGAAGTCCAGACGAGCGCAACTACGCCCTGATCGCCGAACTCTACCAGCAGCTCAAGAAGAACTACGACGACCGGCGAGACTACTGGACAGGAGGGGACTGGCATTACGGCGAGATGGAAATGAAGCGGCTGGCGACGCCAAGCCCGGGGCGGGTTGCCCGCTGGCTTACGAAGAAGGGCGTGAACGAGAAACGACTCAACCGCGTGCGGCAGTTGTGGCATCGGCAGATGGGCGTGGCGGCCTGGTACAAGCGCGCCAGCGAGTATGGCGAAAGCTACGGGCGGCCGGTGGTTTGGCTTGCCGCCATCGTGCTGTTGTTCACTCTGCTTTACCCGCTGGCGGGGTTGACGCCTGGAGCGAAACAGGGAAGCCAGGCCGCATTGGGCCCAGGATCAGGGCAGACACTGGCAGCGCCGAAGCTGAGTTACTGGGCTCTCTCTGAGTTCGTTGCACGAGACCAGGCCGGGTGGGCGCTGGGCACTGCGAAGTTCTTCGGGCACAGCTTAATGACCACGCTCGGGGTTGCCTTCTTCCAGCGCGACCTCGAGTATCAGCCGCTCTACCCTTGGGGACGCGGGCTGGCCTGGGCACAGTTGTTGTTGAGTTACACGCTGGTCGCGTTATTTCTTCTGGCCCTGCGCCGGCAGTTTCGGAGGTAGCCCGCGCCCGCCGGCTCGGAGGTGGCGCTGGTTTGATTGATGATTGGTGATTTGTGATTGAGGAATGTCCGTTGTCATTTGTCGGTGGTCCGTCGTCCCTTGCAGGAGCGGTCGTGACCGAGGAATGTGGTGCGGGGACGCGTTGCTGCGTACAACCTGCCGTCCACAAGACACAACTTGCAGCCAACAACGGACCACTGACAACGGACAACTGACAACGATCGTTTATCGGAGGAAAGCCATGTGGCAATACGATCAAACAATGAAACTGAAAGTCGGCTTGGCGGAAATGCTCAAGGGCGGCGTGATTATGGATGTGACCACCGCCGAGCAGGCCAAGATTGCCGAGGACGCGGGCGCGGTGGCGGTGATGGCGCTCGAGCGCGTGCCCGCCGACATCCGCAAGGAAGGCGGCGTAGCCCGCATGGCGTCCATCAAGATCGTCAAGCAGATTATGGACGCTGTGACCATCCCGGTGATGGCCAAGGCGCGCATCGGACACTTTGCCGAGGCCCAGGTGCTCGAATCCATCGGCGTGGACTACGTGGACGAAAGCGAAGTCTTGACGCCCGCCGACGAGGAGCACCACATCAACAAGTGGCCGTACAAGGTGCCGTTTGTCTGTGGGGCGCGCAACCTGGGCGAAGCGCTGCGCCGGATTGGCGAAGGCGCGGCGATGATCCGCACCAAGGGCGAGGCGGGAAGCGGCAACATCGTCGAGGCGGTGCGGCACATCCGGGCGATCGTGAGTGAGATTCGCCTGCTCACCACCCTGCGCGAAGACGAGTTGATGGCCAAAGCCAAAGAGCTGGGCGCGCCGTTCGAGCTGGTGAAGTGGGTGAGCCAGAATGGAAAGCTTCCCGTGCCGAATTTCAGTGCGGGCGGCATCGCCACGCCGGCCGATGCTTCGCTCGTCATGCAACTCGGCGCCGAGGCCTGCTTTGTGGGCTCGGGGATTTTCAAGTCCTCGGACCCCGACAAGCGCGCCAAAGCTATCGTGCGCGCCACCACGCACTATAGCGAGCCCGCCGTGGTCGCGGAATGCTCGGAGGATTTGGGCGAGGCCATGCGCGGCATCGACGTCGCCAAACTCGACCCGAAGGAGTTGTTGCAGACGCGGGGGTGGTAAGGAAGTCGTCAGTCGTCAGTGGTCAGTTGTCAGTCGGTGAGAAGGGGCTCCTGTCTCAAGGCTTCTGTGCGAGATCGAGTGCGGCATGTATGAAGAACCAGTACTTCGGTGACAAGCGTGACCTGTTCAAGTATGACCTCTGGCTCCATATTGCGGAACGGGGGGAAGGAATCACCTCTTTGACCTTCATTCCCATGCTGACCCCGGATGACCCGACGAATCAAGGAGGGCAGCTTCCGAAACGGGCCGGACCCTATAGGGAGGAACTTTATGAATTTCTGAAGGGTTGCTGCAACGCTGGTGACAGGTCAATTGCTAAGCTGCGAGGTTTTTTCCGAGAACGGACTCCTGCCTATCGCCCATATAGGGACACCGAATACTTCAAACACGAGCGGCGTGACGAGTACTTTCGCAGCATTCCCAGCGAGTTGCTTACGAATGCCGTTATCTTGATTGATCCGGACATAGGCCTGGAAAGAAACTCCGGTTTGGGCGAAGAAGGGCCGGAGAGATATGTGGCGTGCAAGGAGATAGCAAGTGTGGCGGAGCGGTGTTCGGAAGGGTCTGTCATCCTGCTTTTCCAATTCCTGCGGGGCGGGAAGCGGGGGCAATGCCTGAACCGTCTGCGGGACAGGGAATCGCGCCTTCGTCGAGGACTGAGCGGTGTCCGGCCAGCTTCGTTGTCAATTCCCTGTGTCGCAGAAGGCCGACTCATGTCAAGTGGACCGCTGTTCGGTGATGTTGCCTTCTTCGTGATCGCAGTTGGGCGGCACACCGCTGAGCGGATTAATCAGGTTGTCCCACACTATGGTAACGACCGCGGGCTATTGCACTCGCTTGGGGAAGGCGTTTGGTTGGGCGCGTTGCGAGACTAAAGCTTGATTGATGCCTTCAGATAAGCCCGGATAGCTTGGCGTACGTTCCTCAAGGCGGCTTCGACGGTCTTGCCTTGGGACATACACCCAGGCAGTTGGGGGACATCGGCGACGTATCCGTTGTATTCGGGGTCGTAGATCAAGTTGACTAGGAATTGTCGCGTCTTTCTCATGTCACTATTTTACACGGAACACTCTCGCAGCAAACAGAAACTATTTCACGCCAACGATCTGACAGGAGGACACCAAAGTGGACCTACGATACCCCATCGGCAAGTTTCAGTGGGAAGGGGGGCTGACGGAGGAGAAGCGCCGCCAGTACATTGACGATATTGCCCAGGCACCGGGCAAGCTGCGCGCGGCAGTGGCGGGGCTGAGCGAGCAGCAGCTCGACACGCCCTACCGCGATGGCGGCTGGACGGTGCGGCAAGTGGTCCATCACCTTGCCGACAGCCATTTGAATGCCTTCGTGCGTTTCAAGCTGGCCCTGACGGAAGATGAGCCCACCGTCAAGACCTACGAGCAGCAGCTTTGGGCGGAACTGGTCGACGCCAAGACCGCGCCCGTCGAGACCTCGCTCACGTTGCTCGAGTCGCTCCACCGCCGCTGGGTGATGCTGCTCAAGTCTATGCGCAGCGAGGATTTCAAGCGCAAGCTGCGGCATCCCGAACTTGGTGAAGTGACGCTCGAGAAATATCTGGCCATGTATGCTTGGCACGGCCGCCATCACGTGGCGCACATCACCGGGTTGCGGGAGCGAATGCGCTGGAAGTAAAGAATTGAGTCATTGATCCATCGGATCATTGAATCATGGCTTGGGTAGAAGCGGGCGTGCCGACAAACTCGGCCGATGCATGCCTTGGTGCAATGATTCAATGAAAAAATGAAACAATGAATCAATCGGCAAAAGTCGGCATTCTCGCCCTGCAGGGCGACTTTGCGCTGCACGCGAAGATGCTGGAGCGCATTGGCGCGCCCTGGAAGCTAATCAAGTACGCCTCTGAGCTCGCCGCGGTGGGCGGACTCATCCTGCCGGGCGGCGAGAGCACCACCATGCTCAAGTTCTTCTCGCACGAGGGCATGGGCGCTGCCATTCAGGAATTTGCCGCGGCGGGTAAACCCGTGTTCGGCACGTGCGCCGGAGCCATTCTATTGGCCAGAGAAGTCCTGAATCCTCCTCAGGAGAGGTTGGGGCTGCTCGATATCTCGATTGAGCGCAACGCCTACGGGCGGCAGGTGGACAGCTCCGTGCGCCTGGGGGAGTGTCCGGGGTTAGCAGACCGGCCGGTGGAAATGGTGTTCATTCGCGCCCCCATCATCCGCCGCGTGGGAGCGGGGGTGCGGGTGCTCGGGCGCGCGGATGGTCTGCCCGTTCTGGTGGAGCAGCGAAACATCTTGGCCGCGACCTTCCATCCCGAACTCACCGAAGACGAAACTATCCACCGGTACTTTCTCGCGAAATTGAACCATTGATTCACTCCTTCAATGACTCAATGGCTCAATGAGTCAATGACTCCATGGCTGAATGACTCAATCAGCCTTTTGTGATATCAAGTAGTCATGGCTGAAGCTGCCGGGCGTCGGCCCCTGAACATCCTTTTCGTTTGTGTCGGCAACTCTTGCCGAAGCCAGATGGCGGAAGCGCTGGCCAACCATTTGGGCGAGGGGAGGGTGCGCGCCTGGAGCGCGGGGTCGCATCCGCTGGGCGAAATCACCCCGGAAACCTACGAGGTGATGAGGGAGAAGGGAATCTCCCTGGAGGGGCAATGGTCGAAAGGGCTGCGCGACGTCCCCCTCAGTGAGATGGATGTGGTTGTGGGTATGGGATGTGAAGTGGTGTGCCCTGTGCCATCAGGTTTCAGGGGCCGGATGATCGAGTGGAATATCCCGGACCCTTACGGCCACGACCTCGCATTTCACCGGACGATTCGTGATTTGATCGAGCGTCAGGTCTCGGCGCTATTGAGCGACCTTGACGAGTCTCGGGCGGCGGGGACATCCGCGGCAGAGAGGGCAAGTGGCGGGTTTTGAACTGTGCTATGATGCTGGCCACGCGCTGGGCAAGGGTCGCAGCGATGGGTTTGGGCAGGTGCCTGGCGCTTTTGACCTCGACGCAGTAGGCCAACATCGGCGGCAAGGTAAGGGACTCTTTTTGACCAGGAGCAAGGTCCTTGGGCGCTAGTGTGCGTTCTGCCGTCGTTAGGCTCATCCGGACCATCCAACGGGTGGTCGGCTGGGCGTTTACGCTCATTATCCTGGGCTTTCTGATTCTCTTCGCGCTGCAGTTCCCCCACTCAATCCGGGTGGACTCCTTACGGTTCATCATTTACCTCCATCACTGGGGCGACCCGGTTCTCAGCGAGACCGGCAACTGGGTCGGAGTGGATTGGCCGGCGGTCGGAGTGAGCTTCCTTCCCGTTTTGTTGGCGTTCGCCACGTGGCTAGTCAAGGTCGGGGTGGATACGACGCTGCAGGGGCTTGAGCGGCTGCTCGGCAAGGCCAAGGGCCCGGTAACGGCGGAGGGCCCCTTGGTGGATCTGGCGGGGCTGGGAGGCATCCCCGCCGATTCGGAGCGCGCGCGCGAGGAACTCTTGAAGCGCTACCGGGAAATCGAGGATGCGCTCAAGGCCTCGAAGCGCAAGTCCTGCGCCTTCCTTTCGGTTGATGTGGTCGGTTCCACGCAGATGAAGGAAGGCGAGGAGGAGACGGCAATCCAAGCGTCTTTCCATGCTTACGAAGACATGCTCAATCAGATCTTCCAACAGCATGGCGCCTGGAAGGTGGCGTGGACACCGGACGGGGTGATGGTCTGTTTCCTCCAGCTTGACCTGGCGGTCGCGGCGGGCCAGCGCGTCCTGGAAAGTTTGCAGAAGTTCAACGAAGCGCATAACAAGCTCCGGACATCGTTCCGAATCCGCAGCGGGTTGAACTACGGGGAAGTGGCGATATTCGAAGACAGCAAGTTGGAGAGAGTGGCAGACCACGTCATCGACGTGGCGGGGCACATGCAGAAGGAGGGCAATCCCAACAGCCTGTGGGTAGGTGAGGATGTTTACGCCCTGCTGGCTGACAAATCCGGTTTCCGGCTGGTCGGCGGGGACGTGGATGAGATACCGGTTTATGAATGGAGTCTCGAGCCGGCGCGTCCCCGCGCGGCGCGCCGCGCCGGGCCTCGCCCCGCCGCAGGAGAGCCACGCCGGCTGGGCCGCTACGAAATCGTGCAGGAGCTGGGCCGCGGAGCCATGGGCGCTGTCTACAAGGCGCGCGACCCCCAGATTGGTCGCACGGTCGCCATCAAGGTCATCCTGATCGGGGGTCAGTCTCGGGAGGCTCTCGAGGAATACTTGCAGCGTTTTCGCCGCGAAGCGCAGACAGCCGGCCAGATGTCACATCCCGGTATCGTGACCATCTACGACGTGGCGGAGGACGAGGAGGGCCAACCTTACCTGGTGATGGAGTTCGTGGAGGGCACGACGCTCGACAGGCTGCTGGCGGCTAACCGGCCGGGTCAGCCGGGGGCAGCCTGGAATCTGAAGCAGTTGCTGGGCATTGCCGTCCAGGTGGCGGACGCACTCGACTACGCCCACCGCCGCAACGTGATCCACCGCGACATCAAGCCGGCCAACATCATGGTCACCCCCGAGGGCCAGGCCAAGATCGCGGACTTTGGCGTCGCCAAGCTGGTGGGTACCCAGATGACGCAGACCGGGTTGATGGTGGGAACGCCGGCCTTCATGTCGCCCGAGCAAATCACCGGTGCCGCGGTCGATTCGCGCAGCGACATCTTCTCTTTCGGAATTCTGCTTTACTGGATGTGCACGGGCGCGAGGCCCTTCCCCGGAGACGTCATCACGGAAGTGGCCTACAGGGTGGTGCACACCCCGGCCCCTCCCGCCCGGGAATTGAACCTCGAACTGCCCCCCGAACTCGAAGCCATCCTTTCCCGCTGCCTGGCCAAGAAACCGGAGGAGCGGTACCAGACGGCGCGTGAATTGGCCGTTGACCTCGAAGCCCTGAGAGCCAGTCAGTCCGTTTCGGGCACGATCCCGCTGCCGTCTCCCCCTGCGTCCAGTAGCTAACCGGTGGAGGCTAAGATGCGCGAGCACCCGGATCATTACGATGCCCAGCTATTGTTGCGGCTCTACGATCTTCGGCGCGAGGCGAAGTTGCGCCAGGCGCGCGAATGGTTTGAGAATGAATTCCAGGCCAAATCGCTGGAAGACTTCTGGATGCGCTGGCCCATGGGCTGCCAGGAAAATGCCTTCTTCCGCATGGTGGTGAGTTACTGGGAGATGGCCGCGTCCATTGTGAACCACGGTCTCATCACCACGGATTTCTTCTTCGAGAACACCGGCGAGTTCTGGGCGGTCTGGGAGAAGGTCAAGCACTTGGCCCCGGCGCTGCGCGAGAACCGCAAGAACCCGCTCCTCTGGAGCAACCTGGAGAATCTGGCCGGCAACTACGAGAAGTGGATGGCCAAACGCGCCCCGGAAGCCCTCGACGCCATGCGCCGGCGGATTCAAGAGGCTACGGCCAAAAGGATGACCTCGCACTAGTGAGCCGGGTAGCGCAAGTCCCGCTGTCCGGACTTGCGGCTTTTCAAGATGCCTTGCCTTCAGAGCGTAGCGACGCCACGATTTCTGTGCCGTGGGCTTTTGTTTCTTCCGATAAAGAACCCACGGCAAAAAGGGCTTGCCGTGGCTACCCGCTGACTCTTGCCTCCTGACTCCGGCCTCCGTGCAACACACCAGGACTCAGCCTGTGAGTTTCTTCCTTCCTGAATCCCGATGGTTTCTTCTGACTCCTGATTTCTGCCTTTCCCCTTTCAACTTTTGACTCTCGACTGCCGATTGAGAAAACGGGGTGTCGCTGCTGCGTGCAGCACAAGGAGCATTCCCAATTTCAAAGAGGGAGTTTTTCAGCACCCCGCTAACACCTGACCCGCTTTTGCTCCTGGACGCTGCGCGGTGCACGATCACAGCTGTCCGAGATTCCAAAATGGAAATCTCGGCCATGTGAGTTTTCCAGAGGAGGTCTTCATGAGCCGAGAAGTGCCAGAAAAGGTAGAAAAGCTGTTTCTCCTGTTCAAGAAGGCCGTTGAAGAAGAACGAAAAGCACAAAAAATGTATGCGGAGGCGCTATTGCTGTGCGAAGACAAGGCGACAGCGAGGATAGTTGCAGGATTCCATCGACAGGAGGTCCAGCACGAGAAGGGAATTATTCAGCAATACAACAAGCTCCGCAAAAGGTATCGCATGGAAAATGAGTAAGGGATGTTCACTTCAAGCAGCCGCGCGGCCTCGGACTTGAGCCCCCGCTTCCCCCGTTCTGCCCGTTAGGCGCAGAGGTCCTGAAGAGGCGCAGTTCTCGGTGGGAACTGCGTTGTGCCTGGAGGAAAACGTGTACCAGAATATTTCCGTAAATCTCCTGAATTTGGTGCTTTCTCTTTCTGATGCCCTGGATTTAGCCAGCCCTGAACTTTCTCAGCACCAGTTGAGGACTGCTTTTGTGGCTTGGGAACTAAGCAAAACGGCGAGACTGCCCCCCGCCGACATGGAAAGGCTCTTCATCGCCGCCGCGCTCCACGACATCGGCGCCTTATCGCCTGAGGACAAGATCGATATCCACGGAGCTGACGTATTGGACACTGAACGCCATTGCATCCTTGGTGAAGCTTTGCTTAAGGAAGCGCCAATTTTTGAGCCTTGCTCCAAAATCGTTAGATTCCACCACAAGAGGTGGCAAGACTGGGATGAAGCGATTGAAATCCCCGTGGTTCTTCAATCCCAGATACTGCTTCTGGCGGACGCCCTGGAGCGATCGATTGACCGTCAGCGATATATTCTGCACCAAAACCAGGAAATCATTTCCCAGATCGGTTGCATGGCCGGAACGCTTGTCCATCCCGAAGTGTTGGACATGCTCAGATCAAGCGCGGCACGAGAGGATTTCTGGCTTGATTTGGTTTCGCCCAGGCTATATTCACTTCTCTTGCACAACGGCCCTGGCCGAAAAATAGAACTTGACGTTCCCGATTTGACGATAGTTTCCGAACTGTTCCGCAACATGATCGATTTCAGGTCCCCCTTCACCGCCACGCATTCTTCCGGGGTGGCTGCCTGTGCTTCAGCAATTTCGCGGCTTTTCGGTCTCACCGAGAATGAAACCGAGCTTATGGAAGTCGCCGGAAACCTGCACGATCTGGGGAAGATGGCGGTGCCTAACAGCGTTCTAAACAAGCCAGGAAAGCTCACCCGAGAAGAGTTTGCCCTGATCCAGCAGCACACTTACTTCACCTATACTGTCCTGAATACGGTCGGGGGGATACGTAACCTTGCGGAGTGGGCAGCTTTTCATCATGAAAAACTTGACGGGTCTGGCTACCCTTTCCATATCGACGGGTCGAAGCTCAACGTCGGTTCAAGAATACTGGCAGTGGCAGACAATTTCACGGCCTTGACAGAGCACCGGCCGTACAGGAAAGGGATGACCGAGGGCCAGGTTATGTCAATTCTGAGGGATATGCGGGAAAGGAATTTCTTGGATGCAAACGTCTTAAACGTGCTGGACAGAAACTACGGCGAAATCGCTTCCGTCACGACCACAAGGCAAGCCAAAGTCAGGGAGTATTACGAACAAGAATACGCCCAGAAAATGCAGGCCTCATCTACGGAAAACGCTACCTCCTCCGCCTCCGGGTGGAAACAGTGAGAAAGGCAGGAATTGCGATCCGGGGGTTGGGGTCGGCGCGGGAATTCCCCCAACCCCCGCCGGAATGACGTCAGGCCAGTTGCAGCACCAGCGCCTGCACAGTGTGCGGTGGAACGATGTGGGTGAACTTGTTCCCCTGGACCGAAAGCTGCTTTGGCGCCGACGGACGGACCACATCCGGCTTCTCCAGGGTGTTTTCATCCCGCACGTTGCCCGAAGTGAGTTCCCGCAGAGTGCCGCCGCGCACTCCAGGGCTTTCCAGCCCGGGGATTTGGATCTCGACCTCCAAGGGCTCGGTCAGGTGCTGGTTGACGAGCGTCACGCAGATTTGCTTCTGAGCCTCGTTCAGGGAAGCTGAGGCGCTCAAACAGGTGCGCGTCATCTCGCCGCCCCCGCCTAGAAAAGCCAGGAACTCAGGCGGTAGCTGAGTCAGCGGCTTGACGGTGTAAGTGGGGGAATCTACGACGGTCTTCAGGGCCATCGCGTCCATGTGGGGTTGATAGAGATCGAAGACGTGATAAGTCGGCGTGAGCGCGAACTTGTCTCCGCGCGTGAACGCGATGCACTGGAGAACATTGAAGGTCTGAGCGATGTTCGCCATCGAGACCGCCGCGCCATAGGAGTTGAGGGAATTGAAGGTTACCGCGGCCAGCAAGGCATCCCGCAGCGTATTGCTTTGCCAGAGGCCTGTCGCGCCGGTGCTCGGCACCGGATGCCAGATCCCCCACTCGTCCAAGGCGATCCCGACGCGGTCCTGGGGAGTGGTGTAGTGCTGAATCAAGCCGATGGTCTCCTCCAGCCGCGCCTCCAATACGCTGACACCCGCCAGAGCACGATAGTATTCGTCATCAGTAAACTGCGTTGCCTGCCCGAGCCCACCTCGGAAGTAATGGTGAACGGAGAGGTGTTGGACAGTGCGGATGCTCCGCCGCCCGGCCGGACGCTTGAGCAGGGTCTCGAAGAACTTCTGGTTCCAGTCTTCGCGGAAGTCTCCGCAGGCGATGAATTCCACCGTGCCCCGCTCCGCGTACCGATTCAAGTAGGTTACATAGCGCGCGTACTCGCGGGCGTAACTCTCGGCGTCGAAGTTTCCGCCGCAGCCCCAGTTCTCATTGCCCACCGACCAATAGCGGACGTTGTAGGGCTCGGGATGCCCATTAGCCACGCGCAGGGATGTAATGGTCGTGTTTTCCTTGCCATTGCAGTACATCAGCCAGTCCAGGGCCTCCTCGGGAGAGCCGGACCCTACGTTGAAGCAAAGGTAGGGCGCGACGCCGCTCAGCCGGCAGTACTCGATGAATTCGTCGGTGCCGAAGGCGTTGCTCTCGTCGCGTCCCCACCAGATGTTCCAGGTGCGGGGTCGCTTCTCGCGCGGCCCGACGCCCTCCCGCCAGTGATACTGGTCGGCAAAACAACCGCCCGGCCAGCGCAGAATCGGTGCCTTGATGCGCTTTAGCGCCTCAATCGTGTCTTTGCGCAGGCCGTTGTAGTTCGGGATGGCAGAGCCTTCGCCCACCCACATGGCGTCGTAGATGCAGCCCCCTAAGTGCTCGGCAAAGTGGCCATAGACGTTGCGGTTGATCTTCCCTACGCGGTCACCCCAAATCACGTCAAGGCGAGCGCGCTTCGATTCGGGGCTGGGCGCCGGCATGGCGAGCGATGGATGGCCCCCCGCCTTCATGGCCAGAGCCCCCAGCGCTGCAAGACTGCTGTTATGAAGGAATCGTCTCCGATTCATCTTGTCCTCCGGTATGAGATCCGTTCGGCGAAGCTAGTGCCGTTCCAACCTATCTTGGCTAGTCCGCCTTGGCGAATCTAGCTTCTGGGCCATGCATAATGCAGAGCCCGTACCATACAGTAACGCGGCAGGCGCGGCAAATGGGCCAATCAAGTTGGAACGGCACTAGTCTTTACTCCATTCCCAGACTGGTGTCCACCATTTTCAGCGCAATGAGGCTGCCCATACGGCCAATTGACACTAGCGCCGACGAGGGACAGAATATCCCTAGGGCGTCTCGAATGCGCACTGCGGCAGTCAGCTCGAAGCTTCATGAAGCCCGTTGGTGGGAAACCCTGCCCAACGGGAAGCTGCATTGCTATCTCTGCCCGCGCCACTGCCAGATTGGTGAAGGGCTGACGGGGTTCTGCTTTATCCGTAAGAACGTTGGCGGGAAACTCTACAGCCTGGGTTACGCCCAGCCTGCCGCTCTCCAAGTGGACCCGATCGAGAAGAAGCCGCTCAACCACTTTCTGCCCGGGACGAAGATTTTTTCCCTGGGCACGGCCGGGTGCAACATGGGCTGCTTCTTCTGCCAGAATTGGGACATCTCCAAGTCCCGGTCCGACCAGGTGAACTCGGAACGCCTGGAGCCGGAGACCGCGGTGCTGGCGGCCCTCGAATACGAGTGTCCCAGCCTGGCCTTTACCTACAACGAGCCGACCATCTGGGGAGAATACGTTGTTGACATCTCGAAGATCGCCCACGAGTTCGGCCTGAAGACGGTGATGGTAACGAACGGCTACATCACTCGCGCGGCGCTATTTGACATCTATCAGCACATTGACGCGGCCAACGTCGATCTGAAGGCTTTTACGGAAGACTTTTACGCCAAGCAAACACTCACCCACCTTCAGCCGGTGCTTGATGCCTTGAAGATCCTGCGCCACGAAACCAACGTCTGGTTTGAGATCACGACCCTTCTCATTCCCACGCTGAACGACAGTAGTGAAGAAATCAAGCAACTCTGCGGCTGGATTCTGGAGAACTTGGGAGACGACGTCCCGCTGCACTTCACGGCCTTTCATCCGGCCTTCAAGCTGCACAATAAACCCAGTACTCCGCCCGCCACCCTTCACCGGGCACGCCATATCGCGATGGAGATGGGGCTCAAGTACGTCTATGAGGGCAACATCCTCTCCGAGGCGGCGAACACCCTCTGCCCGGGCTGCCAGCGGACCATCGTCAAGCGTTCCTGGCACCAACTGGGCGACATCCACATCAACGAAGATGGAACTTGCCAGTATTGCGGTTACAAGATTGCCGGCGTGTTCAAGAGACCTGCCTTGCCCTCCCGAACCGATATCCAATCCCTGCGCCGCAAAGCCGAGGCCTTTTAGGGCGCGGACCGCGCGATAAAGTAGCTGGTAGCCACGCCAAGCGCTCTTCTTGCCGTGGGTTCTTCCACCCGAATACAAGCAAAGCCCACAGCAGTCGCCGCGGCGACCCGTGGCTACCGCAGCCCATAAGTGAAGTACCCCGGTCCCACGCGCATGTTGTGGATGAGCGCGGCAGGGGATAGCGCGGCGATCAAGAACCCACCTACCATTTGTGCCAACGCCAGCGGCCAGATGTTTCGATGCCGGGCAAAGACTTCGGCCAGGACAAATCCCCCCAAACTTGTGGCGACCAGCAGAATGGGATTGGGAATGTGCGCCGCGCCGAACATCAGCCCCACCAGCAGCGAACTCAGGTGGCGGCTGCGGACGATGCACATCAGCCGGTTGTGAATGTACGATTGCGCCAAATACTGTTGGAAAAGGCACCAAAGCCCGTAGGTTGTGAACATGACTAGTGTCCGCTGGCTGGGCGCGGCGAGAATCAGGGTTCGGTTCGCAAATCCGTAAAGAAGGCAAGGAATGTAAACAGCCACGGCGAGGGGGAAGATAGCGCTGGCGCCCGCGCGCAGGCCGCGCCAAGTAAGTCCGAGGTCATGGAGCCCTTCGCGGTGCACGACGTGGCTGGCCAGCACGGCGGCGAGCAGCGCCATCCAGGCGCGCGGGTAGGTAAACTGCCAGCGCCAAATGTAGAGTAGAATGCCGGCGTAAATGAGCAGGAGTTCGAGTCCCGTGGCAAGGCGTGCCGCGAGCGTTCCTGTGCCGAACGGGAAGACTTCAGGTTGCGAGGTCGTCGTGCTCATGATGCGTCGGATGTTCATTGTACGGCAAGAACAGCAGGGATGGAGAAGGAGAAGGCTTACAAGGTTCGCCCCGGGCCTGCTTGCGGTGCTCATGGCCTTGGGGCTTATCGGCTCACAGGCCTGTAGCGAACGCCCGACACCACCCGCCGCGCGCCACGTCTTGGTGGTTTCCATCGACGGCCTGGGCGCCAGTTGGCTCACCGCGCCCCCGCCAAACCTCCGCATCCCCAATCTCCGGCGGCTCCAGGCTGAGGGAAGTTACGCCGAAGGCGTCGTGGGTGTGTACCCCTCGGTGACCTATCCGTCGCACACCACTCTGGTGACGGGCCGCCTGCCGGCGGAGCATGGCATCTACTCGAATCTGGCGTCGCGCGAGCCGGGGAAAAACCCGGACGACTGGTTCTGGTTTGCGAACGTCATCAAGGTGCCCACGCTATGGGACGAAGCGCGGCGCCACGGCCTTACCAGCGCAGCCATCTCCTGGCCGGCGACCGTGGGGGCGGCCATCGACTGGGACGTATCTGAAATCTGGGACCCCAAAACGGGTGGGGCAGTGGACTACCAGTACATCGCGAAGTTTGCCACGCCCGGCTTGATCCAGGAGGCGATGGCGGCGCTGGGCGGGCCCGGACCCGGGGCCGACCACGACACCGTGCGCGGGCGGATCGCGGCCTACTTGCTGAGGAAGCACAGGCCGAACCTCATGCTAGTCCATCTGGCCGCGCTGGACGTGGCTGAGCACAATCACGGGCCGGCGAGCGCCGAGGCGGTGGCTACACTTGAGCGCCTGGACGCACGGATTGGAGATCTTCTGGCCGCCGTCAAGGACGCAGGGCTGGAGAACTCCACAGACGTCTTCATTGTCTCGGACCACGGCTTCCTGCCGGTGGAACGCCACATCCGGCCCAACGTGCTGCTGGCGAAAGCCGGGTTACTCCGGGCCGATGAGAAGGGAGTGGTCACAGGCGGAAAGATTATGACTGTCGCCAGTGGCGGCACGTTCTTCATCTACTGGTCGGAGTCACAAGACCTGCGGCGCAAAGTGGACGCGGCGCTCAAGCCGCTGCGTGATGAAGGTGTTGTGTGGGGCGTGTTGAATCGCGAGGCGCTGGCAGACATGGGGGCGGAGCCTGCCGTGCAGATGGCTCTCGAGGCGCCCTCGGGCGCGAGCTTCGGCGGCGCCGCTAAAGGTGAGCTGGTCAGGAACGAGGCGAAACCCGGGGGCACGCACGGCTACCTCCCCTTCCGCAAAGGGCTCGAGGCTTCGTTCATCGCCTGGGGTCCCTCGATCAAGAAGGGAGTGAATCTCCACCGCATCCCCATGACGGCCATCGGGCCGACTATCTTGAAGGCGCTGGGGATTGAGAACCCGCGGTTTGGCGCGGAGCCGCCGCTTGCGGATATCTTCAAATAGAAACTGCCCCAGCAGGGGCCGTCGCAGGGCGGTGGGAGGGTTGCAGCTATCTAGAGCCAGAGTAGTAGGACCATTCACTGGCCCAGGTGGCCACGCGGAACCAGTACCGCCCGAACACTATTACCTGCTGGACAATGAAGAGCAAGGCGACCAGGATGGGTCCGCGGTATTGGGTCCACCCGGCCTCGGCTACGGGTGCGTTGATCAGCGACCACGGGACTACCAGGCGATAGAGCCCAAGCAACGCGAGCCCGCAGACCGTAGGCAAGGCATAGACGGTCACGGCCCGGCGGAAACGGGCCAGACAGAAGCCAAGGGAACTTACAAACGCCCAGGCAGCGCTCGAACCGTCTTCCATGACCAGCTTGACTCGTGCGTAGTCCAGGATGAGGTTTACGAAACCCAAGCCGAGCAGCAGCAGGAGGGCCGCTCCCAGCCGCACCCAGAAATCGGCGCGATCACTCTGCCAGTCATAGGTCCACTTGTCGAGGGCGTTGCCCAGGCTCTGGTTCAGCAGGCGGAAAACAATCCAGTAGCAGATCAGACCCAGAATCATCAGGCGAATCAGCCGCCAGGCGTAGCGGCAGGTGTCGCGAAAGAACTCGCCCAGCGAGAACGGCGCGTCAAGATTTCGCAGGCGACCGAGAACGCCTCCCGCCAGAACTGTGTTCACGGGAATCGAGAGCAATCCGACCAGGGCAATCACGGCTGCATAGCGTCCCAGTGATCCCGGGCTGTTGAGGGCGAAATCCGTCAGCCACTCGGTTGGCAGGCCCCGGACAAGCTCCTGGCTCATCAGGCTGTACCCCGTGAATTGCAGGATGCCCCGATAAATGGGCAAGGCGGCCAGGGCGGCCAGTCCGAGGTTCGCGAGGAAGAGTACCCAGACTGCCCCACGGCCGCGCCGGGCCAGGCTGAACCCTTGCTCGATGGCTGCTCTTGAGGTCATCGTGTTCCTCCGCGTTTAGCGGCGCTCCATAAGCGCCGGGTTGTGGCGGCGATCCCCGACAAGTCGGGGCAGGCGGCGACCGCTGCCCCAGGGTCTAGCTGAAAAAGCTCGCGGCAAAAAACAGGTTCTCCAACCAGAAGATCCAACGCACATACCATTTGGCGGCGGCGCGATTGTCTTGCTTGGTGACGCGGCTGTTGTTGGTGAAGTTCGCGTCGAGCACCAGCTTCCTGGCTGGATCAACCTCGGCAGACACCACCTTGGCGGGCTTCTCATAAACGTATTTGATCCAGCGGTACTTCCCATCCCACAGCTCGCGTACGGTTTCTCCATTGTCGAATCGAATCACCACGTCCACGGGGGCGGTGGCCTCGCCCAGGCGCCGCACGACGACGGTGGAGCGGTGACGCTTGTCCTTGCTCTTCTCGAATGCCTCGCGGGCGGGCTCTTCGAGGTAGGGCACTTTCTTCTCGCCCTCGTCGTAGATTCCAACTCTGCCTTCCAGCGGCGCAGTGATGATGTCGGCCACCACATAGTCCACGAGGTTCGAGCTGTAGAAGAACTGCTGGAAGAACCAGTCCATGTTCTGGCCGGAAACTTCGTTGACGGTGGCAAAGAAATCCTGTGGGGTGGGGTGATGATAACGCCACCGCGCGTGATAGGTGCGCATGACGCGCGCCATGGTCTCGGGGCCCAGGTAGCTTTCCAGCGTCCGCAGGGTGAGCGCCGTGCGACCGTAGGAGTTGATGCCGTAGCTCGCCCCGCTCAGGTATTGCCAACCTTTTCTGACCAATTCGTCGTCCTTGGCGTGCCCGAGGTAATCGTCGCGGTTGGCGGTGCGTTCGGGAAACTGCACGCAGGAGAAGTACGCGCCCAGCGGAATCTTGTTGACCCCGGCAAAGGGGAAGGACGGCACCGGGACGTTCAGCCAGGGCACGGCAGGGATGGGCATTCCAAGGACGTGCTCGTAGCCGCAACTGGCGCCGTAGGCGGTCTCCAGCACCTTGCCCGTCGAGTACGTGTTGAAGCCCTCATCCAGCCAGGCATCTTCGAATTCGTTGTTGCCGACCAGGGCATACCAGAATTGGTGGCCGAACTCGTGCACGGTCACGCCCTCCGGGTTGAAAGAGCGCGCGCCGGGCCAGAAGTAGGTCCCGCCGGTGAAAAGCGTGGGATATTCCATGCCGCCGGAGTTTGAGTGGCGCGCAGGGTCAACCACCGTCAACGTGTCGTAAGGATACTGCCCGTACCATAGGCCGAAATACTTCAGGGCATAGAAGGTGGCGCGGAAGTAGCGTTCGGCGAGATTTCGGTGGTCAGGCTGAAGCAGCAACGTCACGCTGACATCGCGCAGCGCCACCTGATCGGTGGAAAGGTTCAAAGTCTTGGCCCAGGTGGCGAGTTCCTCCTGGCTTACCTCGTGGGCCGCTGCGAAGGTTCGGGTCAGCTTGACGAAGTGCGGGCTGGCCGTCCAGGCAAAGTCGTGCACGTCCTCCTGATAGAAGTTGTAAGTGGTCGTCTGGTCGGCGTTCCGGCGTTCGTTGCGCAGAAATCCCGTCGCGCCGACGACGTATTCCGCCGGGGCCGTCAGCTCCACGTCGTAGACGCCGTAGTCGGCGAAGAATTCGGTGTTGGCGTGGAACTGATGGCAGTTCCAACCGCCCGGCTGCGGAGGCGTGCTTTGACCATAATGGTGGGCGCGCTTGGCCGCGCTTTCGTAAACGCCGATTTTCGGAAACCACTGCCCGGCGAAGAAATAGTCGTCCACATAGCCGGTCCGGGCCAGACCCCGCGGCAGCTTGGACGCGAAATCAACCGCAAGTTCAATGGTCCCCAGGGGCGGAATCGGCTGAGGCAGCGCCACCCGCATCACAGTCTGGTCCGCCGCGTTGTCGTCGTCAGGATGGACAAAGGATTTTGCGGAGGTCAAATCCGCGCCATCCACAATCTGGATCTTGTCCACGTCCACCCAGCCCCACTTGTCTTTCTCCGGCGTGGTTCTCCATTCCTTGAGCATCTCGCGCCGCCGGCTGACGATGCCTTCCCGCAGGAACGTGCTATCCACGTTCTTGAAGGCGTTGAGATAGAGGTGGAAGAAGAGGTCAGGGATGGATTCCTCGGTGTGGTTCCGCCACGTCAGGGTATAGTGCCCTTTGACGGTCTTCGTGGCCGGGTCAAGCCGGGCCGACATCTGGTAGCGAACGATAGGATTCTCGATGTGGGACTTGTAGGTTTGTCCCAAAACGAAAGTGCTGGCGCACGTGACCGCCGCCAGCACAGCTCCTACAATGTTTCGCGGGATTCGCATCGTCCCCCCCGTGGGCTGGAATAAAGGCTTCAAGACGGTGACGGGCTGACCCGAGTCAACTGGAGACTCAGGCCGCGCCATTCTACCAGAGTCGCCTGGCGGGAGGAGCAGCAACAATGCACTGGCCGGTTCACGACTTTGACCGAGAGTGGGTTGGGGCCTCCCGAGGGCTGTTGCTTCCAGGCGCGTGCGTGGCTCTGCCCATCGGGAAAACGAACCGGGCCGCCACGTAGAGGCCGGCCAGCAGCATCAGCCCCACGAACTCCAGTGCCGCGGCCCGTAAGAGCTTGCTCTGGGGAAGGCGCAACGCGTCGCGCAGCCAGAGCCAGAGGCAGTTGTCGTAAAGGTATGGCCCAGCCGGGCAGTCGCGCACCGTCCGGCTGGCGGCAAAAAGGATGAGTCCGACAAGCATCACACCTGTCAGGATTCGAAGCAGTTTCAACATGGGAAGGTCATCGCGGCCTGTAGTGCCCCCCTCAAGCAGGCACCTCCGCCCGTGAGATTGAAGGCCGCCTCTCGAAAGACGTGCTGCATTCTACTCGCGTGGCGTCGAGTAGGGAAGAGAGTCACCATGATGCCCGCCGCGGCTAGAATGGCGTCCTGAATTCACAGGTTCATCGGACAGAAATTGAAGGTTGGGAAACAGAAGTGGTGCCGCGGGACGGAGTTGAACCGCCGACGCCAGCCTTTTCAGGGCTGCGCTCTACCACCTGAGCTACCGCGGCACGAAGTTCTATGGCGATAGCGGGGAGGAGCTGGCGTCGGGCGGCACCTGGAAGGCGCAACCGCCGACGCTCCCGACCTGTCGGGACGCTCTACCACCTGAGCTACCGCGGCACGGACCTTCATTCTCGGACGGAATCTCGTCCCTGTCAAGAACGGTAGAAGGGCTGTCAACCCTGTGTCCCAGCGTCGGGCAGGTCGCGCCGGGCAGAAACGAATTGGGCCTGCTTCCGGCTGCCGTAACCGGCGGCGGGGCCCCTGGCAGCCCAGGCCGGAACCGTCGCTAGAGGAAGAGGGGCACGGCGCGCCGTGCCCTCATCAGCCTTGTTTCGACGCTCTGTGCCTCCGTGCCTCCTGAACAGCGCGAATACCCATTGCCATCTCGAGCCGGGAAGGGGGACTAATCACTCTCCCAGTCTTCGGGGGGGAACTCGATGCCCCAGAAGCGATGCGGCTCAACCCATTCCAGGCCGACGCGGCCCTCGTTCGGCGTGTTAGGCTGGCCGACCCAGACCACCTCAAACTGCGCCAAGCGGTTCTTGTCCTTGGTGCGCACGGAAAGCTCTTGCCCGAGGTTGAGGTGATAGGAAGTGCGGACCGACAAGCCGTGCTTGCTGACGGTAACCGTCTCGGTTTCCTCAGCGAAGTTGAAGCCGTCGGCGTCCAGGCCGCTGAGAATGATGCGTGCTGTGTGAGGGATTCGGCCGGTCCGTCGCCGATTGGGTTTTTCTTCGGTTGGCATCAGGTGGAATCCTCCTGGAAAGCGATCGCCTCCTGAGGAGGCAAAGCAGCGGGAGGGCGGCCTTTCCCGGCGAAGTCGGGAAGTCCTCCCCTACCGCAACGAGGTGTCTACCTCGTGGAGCCAGTCGGGCCGCTTCAGAACCTCGCGCGGCTTGGAGCCGTCCGGCGCGCTCACAATACCGTCTTTCTCCATCATGTCGATGAGGCGTGCGGCGCGGCCGTACCCCAGGCGCAAGCGACGCTGCAGCAGCGAAGTGGACGCCTTGCCGGACTCGACCACGATCCGGACCGCCTCGTCGTAGACTTCGTCCAGCTCCTCGGTGTCTTCCTCTTCTTCAAACGGCTCGCCGTTGCGTTCCTTGTCGCGGAACGGCTTGAAAAACTCGTCATTATATTGCGGATGCGACTGGGATTTCCACCAGTCCACCACCTTGCCGATTTCCTTCTCGATGACGAGCGGCCCGTGCAGGCGCAGCAGGCGGGCGCTGCCGGGCGGCATGAAGAGCATGTCGCCGCGGCCGAGCAGGGCTTCGGAGCCGTTGGAATCCAGGATGGTGCGTGAATCCACCTTGGAGGCGACGCGGAAGGAAATCCGCGAGGGCATGTTGGCCTTGATGAGCCCCGTGATGACGTCCACCGAGGGGCGTTGCGTGGCCAGGATGAGGTGAATGCCGACGGCGCGCGCCATCTGCGCCAGGCGGGTAATTGATTCCTCCACCGTCTGCGGCTCCACCATCATCAGGTCGGCCAACTCGTCAATGACAATTACGATGTAAGGCAGCGGCCGCTCGCGCTCGCCGGTGGTATCGAAGAGGTTGAGGGTCGAATCCGGCTCAAAAATCTTGTTGAACTGCTCGATGTTGCGTACGCCGTGTTCGGCCAGCTTCCTCAGCCGCTCTTCCATTTCCACGGTGGCCCGGCGCAGGACGTTCGCCGCCTGCTTGGGCTCGGTGACGATGGGCGTGAGCAGGTGCGGGATGCCGTCGTAAAGGCCGAGTTCCAGCCGCTTCGGGTCGATCAGGATGAACTTGACTTCTTCGGGCGTGGACTTGTAGAGCATCGAAATAATCATCGAGTTGATGGCCACGCTCTTGCCTGAGCCCGTGGAGCCGGCAATCATCAGGTGCGGCATCTGAGTCAGGTCGCCGATCTTCATCTTGCCCGTAATGTCCTTGCCCAGACAGAGGCTCAGCTTGGAGGCCGAGGCGGCAAACTCGCTGGACTCGACCAGCTCCCGGAGGTGGATGGTCTCGCGGTGGAGGTTCGGCACCTCAATGCCCACCGTGGACTTGCCGGGAATGCGCTCGATCAGGATTGACTCTGCCTTCATGGCCAGGCAGAGGTCGTCCACGAGGTTGGTGATGCGGCTGTACTTGATGCCCGCTTCCGGCTTGAACTCGTACGTGGTGACGACCGGACCGGGATGGATCTGGGTCACCGTGCCCGTCACGCTGAATTCGCTGAATTTCTCCGTCAACCGTACCGCGCGTTCCTTGAGTTCGTCCTCGTCGATGCCCTGCTCGCCCTCGGGAGGACGGAGCAGCGTGGCGCTGGGCAGCTTGTAGGCGTGCGGGCCGCGGCCCACGATCCTGGGCGGCGGAGCAGCAGCTTCCGCTTCCAGCTCGGTCGCGCGAACCACAGAAGCCACGGGAGGATTTGCCTGGGGCGCTTCCTTGGGTTCGGCCACCGAGCTGCGGGGGATAACGGGCTGAACTGCGGCGGGCGTGGCAGGAGCGGGTTTCGTTCCGACTCGCTGGATGACCACAGGTTGCTTGCCGATCACACGCGCGCGCTCCACTTGCCGCTGCATGCGGGCGCGTTGCCTTGCCTCACGCCAGGCGTCCCAGCGTGCGCCCAGGGCCTTGAAGAAGGCGACTCGGGCGCGGAGGAACTGCACGGCCGCGGAGAAAGAGAACCGCGTGACGAGAAATAGGGAGGTCAGGAAGACGGCGCCGGCCACGATTGCCGCTCCCAGGCGGTTGAAGGTGTGGACTAGTCCGGCGGTGAGCAGATAACCGGCAAGCCCGCTCCCGCGTACCAGCCCGCCGACAGGCGGCGTGTAAGGGAAGAGTTCCAGCAAGGAAGCGAGCGACCCAGCCAGCATCGCCGCGCCTACCGCCTTGGTCCACGGCGCTTCAAACGACCGTGCCAGGAGCAAGCGAGTTCCCACCACAAAGAGCGCCAGGGGAACGAGGTAGGCCACCCAGCCGAGCGCCTGGTAGAGGAGGTCGGCGCTAAAAGCGCCCACCAGTCCAATCCAGTTGTGGATGGTGACGCCCTCAATGGTGGAGGTGTGGAGAGACGGGTCCTGCGGCAGGTATGAGGCCAGGCTCAGCAGGAGCAGCAACCCGGCTACGTCGAGCAAAAAGCCTATCAGCTCGGAGAACCGACGCGCGCCGATGAGGGGCGACTTGGAACCGGGAGTCGGCGAGGCGCCGTCGCGGTGCTTTAGGGGCGGGGCTGCGGATGGAGCAGGCATCTTCTGGCCTCTCTGAACTGGCGCCCTGAAGATACACGTGTCAAGTCACCGGTTTCGGGTGTCGGCGAGAAACTCCCCTCGACACCAAGAACCTACGACCTGGCACTTAGGTGTGACGCAACCCCCATCCAAGGAGCAATACTACCACGCCGAAGGCAACGCGGTAAACAACGAAAATTTCGAAGGTCCGGCGCTCCAGGTAGCGGATCAACCAGGCGATGACGAGGTAGCCCGAAACCCCGGCCACTAGGATCCCGACCAGGAAGGGCAAGCGCATTTCCGGCAGAATGCCGTGGTGGAGAATTTCCACGCTCTTCTTGAGCGCGGCGCCTCCGATGATAGGGGTGGACAGGAGAAACGAGAAGCGCGCGGCAGTCTGGCGGTTCACGCCGCGGAACAGGGCGGCGGTCATGGTGGCTCCCGAGCGGGAAACGCCCGGGATCACGGCCAGCGCCTGGGCCAGCCCCACCAGGATCGAATCCATCAGGTTGACTTGCCCCAGAGCGACCTTGGGGGTTGGAACGCGCTCGCCGGCCCACATCAGCAATCCTACGACAATCAAAGCAGTGGCAATTATCTGCGGATGCCGGAGCCGATTCTCGGCGGCGCTTTCGAACAGCCAGCCGGCCACTCCGGCCGGGATGGTGGCAACCACCAGGAACCAGAAGAGCCTGCGGTTTTCGCCGGAATGCGAGTTCTGGAGCCTGCCGATTCCCGAGGCGGCCGCAAACATGTCCAGCCATGGCCGCCAGAAATAGGCCAGGACGGCAACGAGCGTCCCGGCATGCAGCGCCACGTCAAACGTCAGCCCCGGGTCTTTCCACCCCAGCAGCCAGGGGAAAAGCGCCAAGTGCGCGGTGCTGGAGATGGGCAGGACTTCGGTGAGGCCTTGCACAATGGCCAGAACGACGGCTTGATAAAGTGGCATGGGATTTTAGATTTTGGATTTTGGATTAACTCCGCAGCTCATCAGGGGTTTCCTTCCGGGAACGCGGCGTCTTGATCGGAGTTACGGTCGTTTCAATGCACGCATTTTGGATTTTAGATTTTGGGTTTTGGATTAATCCCGCACCTGACCAGCGGTTCCCTTACGAGAGCGCAGAGTCTTGATGGAAGCAACCGTCATGGCGAGCAGCTCGTTTGCCTCCTTCTTCAGCGCGCTTATTCGTTCTGCTGGTACGACGCCTGCGTCGGCCAGTAGCTCCATCCAGTAGATCGCTTCGTCAGCCTTCTCCTCAACGATTCCGAGTTTCGCAACGACATCAGAGGGTGACCTGCCGCGGCATGCCGCTCGATAGTTGGCGCCGAGAGAGGTTCCCGCGCGCAGCAGTTGCCGGCCGAGCACGTCTGCCGTGCGCGTGCGCGGAAGAGTCTCGACCAGCCTCACGACCGCCAGGGCAAACCTCTTCGTCCTCTCTTTCAATGTCTTCTCATCCACGCTGCGCCCTCAAAGGCTGGGTTCCGGCACGTGGCCTGAATGCCTAATCCAAAATCCAAAATCTAAAATCCAAAGTCCGAAACTAGACCTCGAGGATCACGGGCAAGATCATGGGCCGCTTGCCGGTTTCCTGGTCGAAGTGGCGGCGCAGGGCGGTGCGGATCTTTTCCTTGATGACGCCCCAGTCTCCCACTTCTTCGAGGTTCGATTTCTCGATGGTTTTGAGGATGACCTCGCGGGCGCTCTCCACCAGGTCCTTCGCCTCGTCCAGGGGCACGAACCCACGCGAGACGATTTCGGGTGGGGCTTCAAGCTCCCCCGTGTGCTCGTTGATGGCCAGGATGGGGATAACGATCCCGTCCTCGGAGATGTGGCGGCGCTCCTTGAGGATCACGTCCCCGACCTCGTCCAGTGTCCCCACGTCGATGCACACGCGTCCGACTTTGACGCGGCCGGCGCGGCGTGCTCCCTGGCTGTCAAACTCCAGCACATCGCCGCTTTCCAGCAAGAAGACTTCTTCCGCCACAGCCGCCAGTTCCTTGGCCATCAGCATGTGGCGGCGGAGGTGGCGATATTCGCCGTGAATAGGAACGAAGTACTTCGGCCGCACCAGGTTGAGCATCAGCTTCAACTCTTCCGCGCTCCCGTGCCCCGAAACGTGCACCGGCGGCTGGCTTCCGTCCTGGTAATGGACGCGCGCGCTGCGCCGATAGAGGTGGTCAATCATGCGGAAGATGGATTTTTCGTTGCCGGGAATGACCCGCGCGGAAATCACCACGTCGTCGCCGGGCTCGACGGTGACCCAGCGGTGGCTGTTGACGGCGACGCGTGAGAGCGCCGCCATCGGTTCGCCCTGGCTGCCCGTCAACACCACTGCCACTTCGTTCGGCGGCAGCTTGCGGAGGTCCTGAGGTTGCACCAGCAGTCCTTCGGGGACGCGGAGCCGACCCATCTGTTGGGCAATCTCGGAATTCTGGAACATGCTCCGTCCCACGAAACACAGTCGCCGATGGTACTCCTGCGCCAGGTCGGCAACGAGTTGCAGGCGGTGCATGGAGGTCGCAAAGCAGGAAATCAGGACGCGCCCTCTCGCCTCCGCCATGACCTCCTCGAAGCGCTCGCGGACGCCGCGCTCTGAGGGGGTCATGCCGGGCCGATCCACGTTGGTCGAGTCGGAAAACAGCGCCAACACCCCCTTGCGCCCGTAGTCCGCGAGCGTGTGCAGGTCGCTCACGTGCTGGTCCATGGGGGTGGGATCGAACTTGAAGTCTCCGCTGCAAATGATGGTGCCCACCGGCGTCGTCAGCGCCAGCGCGCCCGCTTCGATGATGCTGTGGGTAAGGTGAATGAACTCGACGTGAAACGGCCCCACCTCGAAGGGCGCGCCGGGCCGCATCTCGCGCAGTTCGACCTCATCCGCCATGCCATGCTCGACCAGCTTGGCGCGCGCCAGCGCCAGGGTGAAAGGCGTGCCGTACACAGGCGCATCCACCTCGTCCAGGACGTAAGGCAACGCCCCGATATGGTCCTCGTGACCGTGGGTGAGCAGGATGGCGCGCAGGCGTTCTTGGTTCTCGCGCAGGTAAGTAATGTCGGGAATGACAATGTCCACGCCGAGCAACTCGGCGTCGGGGAACATCACGCCGCAGTCAACCACCACCAGGTCGTCGGCGTACTCGAAGGCCATCATGTTCATGCCGAACTCGCCCAGGCCTCCGAGGGGTATAGCACGCAGCTTACCGCTGGGGGATGAGATGGTAGGACCTCCTTTCAAGACCTCCTCCATCCTAACACATCTTCCGGCGTGAACGCCTGACGTGGGCGGCGCTCGACCGGCCGGCTCTCTCGCCGGGGCACGCGCGGGGCATCGTCGTGGCGATGAGTATCCTTGCCTCTTCCGACCAGGAAGCTTTGGCCCGCTTGAGGCGAACCTTGGGGCTGAGGAAAAGGAGCTGAGGACCGCCGCGGATTCTTGCCAGGCGCAGGTTCACTGGGAGTGAATTTGAAGCCAACCAATGGTAACATCCCGTGGGGAACAAACTGGTCGTAGAAGCGGCAAGAATCCAAGGGAGGCAGGGAATGGCAACCAAGATCCAGATTGTCTTCTATAGCATGTACGGGCATATCTACAAGATGGCCGAGGCGGTGGCGGCAGGGGCGCGAGCAGTGGAGGGAGTCGAGGTGAGTCTGTGTCAGGTTCCCGAATTGGTCCCAGAGGAAGTACTCGAACGGTCCGGTGCGAAGGCGGCCCGCGCGGCCTTCGCTCACATTCCGGTGGCCAAGCCCGAGCAGCTTGCCGGGGCCGACGCCATTATCTTCGGCACCCCTACCCGCTTCGGAAACATGTGCGCGCAGATGCGCAACTTCCTGGATCAAACGGGGCCCCTGTGGGCAAATGGGGCGCTTATCGGCAAGCTGGGGAGCGTGTTTACCTCCACGGCGACCCAACATGGCGGGCAGGAAACGACGATTACCAGTTTCCACACCACGCTGCTGCACCACGGCATGATCATTGTCGGCGTGCCCTATTCCGAGCAGCACCTTTTCAACATGAAGGAGATCACGGGCGGCACGCCGTATGGCGCCTCGACGCTGGCCGGCGGCGATGGGTCGCGACAACCTAGTGAGAACGAACTGGCCATCGCGCGGTTCCAGGGTCGTCACGTTGCCCAGATCGCCCGCAAGTTGAAGGGTTAATGTAGCTGTTGGACCCCAGAGGTCCTCCCGCCACGGACAGGGGAGGCAACTGGTCTCTGTTCTACCGGAGCCGGCGAAACAGGCTGGCGAAGTGTTCTGGCGTTAGTTGCTCGGCGCGAATATTGGGCGGCAAATCGAGGCCGGCCAGCTCCTGCTCGACGCGCCCGCGGGAGTGAATGCTGCCCAAGTTGTTCAGCAGACTCTTCCTCTTCTGCGCAAAGCAGCGTTTCACAAAGTCCAGAAACTGGGTTTCCCGTTTGGGGCTTGGCTCCAACGGGGGCGCTGCACCCCGAAGCCACTCCGGGAGCTGCGAGCGCATTTGGAAGCTGACCAGCGCTGAGTGGACTTTGGGCGGAGGCACAAAAGCCCCGGGCGGGACGCCCAACACAATCCGGGGCTGCGAATAAAGCTGGGTGACCACACTCAGATAGCCATAGGCGCGCGTCCCGGGGCTCGCCGTCAGCCTTTCGGCAATCTCACGCTGCACCAGCAGCACCATGGCGCGAATGCAGGTCCAAAAGGCAAAGAGGCGGCGGAGAATCGGCGAGGTGATGTAGTAGGGCAAATTGCCGAAGACAACGCACTTTTCGGTCTGGTACCGCTGGCAGAGGGCCGCGAGGTCGGTCGCGAGGATGTCAGTCTGGAGGACTTCAATCCGCGCGTCCGTTCGAAGCTGCTCTGCGAGTTTCACGGCCAGGGCGGCGTCGAGTTCGATGGCAATGACGCGGCCGGCGCGGGCGGCGAGAAGTTCGGTCATGGCGCCGCGGCCCGCGCCGATCTCAATGACCAGGTCGTCGGGGCGGAGGTCGAGTGTTGCGGCGATCCGCCGGCGATAGCTGGCGCTGGCCAGGAAATGCTGGCCGAGTTTGGGTCGGCGCCTGGAGGGCACGGCTAGATTCTAGCGCAGCATGGCCGCTACCGCACTGCCCCATGTGCCGTGGGCTTTTTCACATCCGCGGCAGGATAGGCTTAGCAGAGGAAGGTGCTCGCAGTGGACCCTTTGACAATGCCCCCATTAACCCATTGACAAACCGCCAGCCCTGGACCTATGTTCCACCCTACGCGCGCCTACCCGAGCCGCCTCCGTCAGACCGGTTTCACTCTTAGGAGCAGCTTTGGTGCACGACGACAGGCGACCGTTGGCTGGGAGGGCTAGTTCTAGCCTCTTGACCCAACGAGAACTCAGCCTCAAGGAGGAGGTACCTATATGCGAAGAATAGGGGTCGGTTTAACGTTAGTGTCGGTTTTGCTGCTGGCGCTGCCTCTCCTGGCACAGGAGAAGCCGGGAACGGTAGCGGGGGTATATTCTGTGAAACTGAAAGCAGGCATGCGTCAGCAGTTCGAGCAAGCCAACAAACGCCACATGGAGTGGCATCGGCAGCAGAAGGATACGTGGCCAGTCTATGTTTGGGAGATTATCAGCGGCGAGCGGGTCGGCCAGTACGGGTACGGCTCGTTTGGCCACCACTGGAAGGACTTCGACAGCCACGCCAAATTCGACGAGGCTGACATGGCCGATTACTACGTCAACGTGGCGCCGTATGTGGAGTCCATGGGCGGCGGCTACTACCTTTACCACCCCGAGCTCAGTCGCCCCATGGAGGGCGATGCTCCGCTCTCTGAGGTTGTGGAGTATCACCTAAATATGGGCGGAGAGTCTGATTTTCTCATGGCGGTCCGCAAAGTCCACGAGGCAATTCAGAAAAGCAACTATCCGGTGTATTACCACCTCTACGAGTTGTATAACGGCGGGGAACACCCGACCTATGTGTTCGTATTCCCCCACAAGAATTGGGCTGACTTTGAGCCGCCCGAGCAGACTTTCCAGGCGATGCTGGAGAAAGCCTATGGGCGCGAGGAAGCCGAGTCCGTGCTGAAACTCTTCGACAAGAGCGTCCACGGCCTGCGGAGCCAGATTATTGCCGATCGGCCCGACCTGAGCTACGTGCCGGCAGCGAAGTAGGCGCGGGGCTAGAAGCCACGGCGCAGGCTCGATAAGGTAGAGAGCTACTGGGCTTGAGATAGTGTAGTGGCGGGATTCGGCGTCAGGGCACGACTTGAGTCGTGCCGGAATGACAGAGTTCTATTGAATTCCATGGCGGCTTTAGCCGCTGAGGGTCTGCCCCAGGGCCTGAAGGCC
Organism: uncultured Acidobacteriota bacterium; assembly: GCA_964495535.1. Lineage (GTDB taxonomy): Bacteria > Acidobacteriota > Terriglobia > UBA7540 > UBA7540 > JALHUF01. The sequence continues at coordinate 39,954 of CAZBWJ010000004.1, forward strand.
GCAAGAGAGAACTCATCCTGCCGTTGACGGCACGGCTCAAGCCGTGCCCTGACGTTGCCACTTTCTTGGACTCTGACGAAACGACTGGAGGTGTGCAATGCGACGACTCTATCTGATAGGGGTACTGGTTTCTTCACTTGTGATTATTGGGCTCACGTTGGCCTGTCAACAACCGCCACCGCCGAGCCCGCCGGATACCCGCGCCGCCGATGAGCGTGCCGTCCGCGAAGCTGACGCAGCCTGCGCTAAGGCCGCTGCACCAAATAACGTCGAGGGATACCTCTCCTGCGTTGGCGACGACGCCTTGTCGCTTCCACCGAATTCCCCCATCCTGACCGGGAAGGAGTCTATCCGGAAGTGGTTGTCCGCGGTGATGGCGACCCCCGGATATGCCCTTAGTTGGCAGGCAAACAAGGTGGAAGCTTCGCGTGGCGGGGATTTGGCTTACAGCATGGGCACCTACGAGGTTACGATGAACCCTCCGAAGGGCAAGCCCGTCACCGACCGCGGGAAGTATGTGACGGTGTGGAAGAAGCAGGCGGATGGCAAATGGAAAGGGGCCGCCAATATCTACAACTCAGACCTGCCGGCGCCCGGCGCTGCCAAACGCTAGCGCATCGCGGAGCGCGGACGCCGCTTGGCAAAGGCGAAGAGCGGGTAGTGGTAGCCACGGCATGCTCTTGATGCCGTGGGTTCTTGATTGGAACAGACGAAGCCCCACGGCACAGACATCGTGCCGTGGCTGCATACTGCGCCAGCTTGCGGCCGGAGCGCCGACCTCTGGCCGGCTCCTGCGCTGCCGCCGGGACGGCGGCGCTACTGTGCGACATGATGTAGGCTGCCGCTTCTCGCGAGCCCTTTCGTCTTGACATTGCCGGAGCCATCCTCTAACGTACGAAGTTCCGTGATTCTAATGCTTCAAGCGGAGTCGTACCGTGCGAATAACCTTTGCAGCCTCTGAAGGTGTGCCGTTTTCGAAGACGGGCGGGCTGGCCGACGTGGTCGGTGCGTTGCCCAAAGCCGTGGCGGCGAGTGGGCACGAGGTGCAAGTTCTGCTGCCCCGGTACCGCATGACCAAGCCCGGCCGGCCGCTCGCGCAGTTCAAGAGCCTGACCCTGCCGCTCGCTTCCGGATTCAGGTTTGCTTCCATCCAGGATGGAGGCGAAGCCGAGGGTGTGCGGACTTACTTGGTGGACTATCCTGAGTTCTTTGACCGGGATGGCCTGTATCAGGAGAACGGTCAGGATTACTCGGACAACGCCTTGCGCTTTGCGGCGTTTTCGCTGGCGTGCCTCGAGTTCCTGAAGCGTTCCGCCACTCCTCCAGATATCATTCATTGCCACGATTGGCAGACTGCCCTGGTGCCCATCTACCTGCGTAATCTTTACGCGGGCGACGGGTACTTCGACAAGACCTCGGTCGTCTTTACCATCCACAACCTGGGATATCAGGGCCACTTCCCGCCGCACCTTCTGCCGCAGATCGGCTTGCACGCGGGACTGTTCACCGTCGATGGTCTGGAGTTCTACGGCAAGGTGAATCTGCTGAAGGGCGGCATCGTCTTTTCGGATTTCATCACCACGGTCAGCCGCAAGTACGCCGAGGAGATCCAGACGCCGGAGTTTGGCTGTGGGCTGGAGGGCGTGCTTACCAGCCGCAGCGATCGGCTGCAAGGCATCGTGAATGGTGTGGACTACGGCCCCTGGGACCCGGCGACTGACAAGCTGATTGCTGCAAACTACACGCCGCAAGATTTGAAGGGCAAACAAGCGTGCAAGAAGGCCCTGCTGGAGAAAATGGGCGTCGCCCAGCCGGTGGTCGAGCGCCCCGTGATTGGGATTGTGTCCCGGTTTGCGCGGCAGAAGGGCTTCGACTTGATTGCCGGGGTGGCCGAAGAACTCATGGCCATGGAGCTTTACATCGTGGCGCTGGGCACGGGCGAGCCGGAGTACGAAGACCTGTTCCGCGATCTGGCGGCGAAATACCCGGACAAGTTCCTGGTGAAGATCGCTTACGACAACACCCTGGCTCACCAGATTGAGGCGGGAGCGGATATGTTCCTGATGCCCTCGCGCTACGAACCTTGCGGGCTGAACCAGATCTACAGCATGAAATACGGCACCGTGCCGGTGGTCCGGGCCACGGGCGGGCTCGACGACACCGTGGAACCCTTTGACGGCAAGACGGGCACCGGCTTCAAGTTCAGCGACTACGCACCCGAAGCCTTGTTGGCCACCATCCGGCAGGCGCTGGAGGTCTATCGCCAGCCCAAGGCCTGGCGGCAGTTGATGCACAACGGCATGCGAAAAGACTTCTCGTGGCCTAGTTCAGCCAAGCAATACGTCAAGATCTATCAAGCGCTGCACAAGGCCAAGGCGAAGGTCAGTACCGCCGCGGAAGCACCTAATCCTTAGGGGGCTCGGGAGCATGGGAAGCAAGCACACGCTGCAATTCACGGATCAGAACTTCGACGCGGAAGTGCTGAAGTCGGACAAGCCGGTGCTGGTGGATTTCTGGGCGGCATGGTGCGCGCCCTGCCACATGGTGGCGCCGGCCCTGGAGGCCATCGCTGACGAGTACGTGGCCCGCGCCAAGGTCGGCAAGCTGAACGTGGACGAGAACCAGTCCGTTACCAGCCGTTATCAAATCCGCGGCATTCCCACGCTTCTCCTGTTCAAGAACGGTGAAGTTCAGGAGCAGTACATCGGAGTAACCTCCAAGGATGTGATCGCCAAGATGCTGGAGAGGTATCTTTAGTGCTGTTCCAACTTATTGAGGCTGCGCATCACCCCGCTCTGCTGCCGCCTTCGGCGCGACCATAGGGCTCCAGGAAAGTAGCCGCAAATACTTGGAACGGCACTAGCCTTCTGCCCCGGTCGGACGCCTGAGCCGTCGCGCCAGGGGCCATGCTGGTGGCGGCGAGAAGAGAATGACCGCACACCGCGGCAGACCTGTAAGTCAACCCGCAAAAAGAGCAACCGTTCAGGTTACAATGGAGCGCCGCCAGCGGGGGGTCTCAACCCGGAGCGAATAGGTATGTCGAAAAACGTGGTGATCGTTGGAGCGCAGTGGGGTGACGAGGGCAAGGGCAAGGTGGTGGACGCCCTGGCGGAGCACTTTGACATCGTGGCGCGCTACCAGGGCGGAGCGAATGCCGGCCACACCGTCGTGGTGAATGGAAAGAAGTTTGTCCTCCAGCTCCTTCCCAGCGGCATCGTTCGGCCCGACAAGACGGCCGTCATCGGCAATGGAGTTGTCGTTGACCCCGAGTCCCTGCTGCGCGAAGTGGAAATGATTGAGAAGGCCGGCGTGACGGTGGGAAAGCGGCTGCTGGTGAGCGACCGCGCGCACCTGATTCTGCCCTACCACCGCAGTCACGAAGTTGCGGCCGAGCAGGCGCGCGGCGGAGCCAAGATCGGCACCACGGCGAAAGGGATCGGACCTTCCTACGAAGACAAGGCCGGACGTCGCGGCCTGCGGACAGGCGACCTGCGCGAGGCGGACGTATTTCGCCGGAAATGTGCCGAACTTGCAGCGGAAAAGAACCGTCTGGCTTCAGCGCTTTTCCCGAGCGCCGTGCTCGAGGCAGACGGACTGGCGGAACGCTACTATCAGATGGCCTCACGCATTCTGCCCTACCTCACTGACGTTTCCGCCTACCTAAATGGCGAGATGGACCGCGGCAAGCGAGTGCTCTTTGAGGGCGCGCAGGGAACGATGCTGGACGTGGACCACGGGACTTATCCCTTCGTGACGTCTTCGAGCGCGGCCGCAGGTGGGGCGTGTACGGGCACCGGCGTCGGCCCGACGCGGATTGATGCGGTGGTCGGCGTCTCCAAAGCCTACGCTACGCGCGTGGGCAGCGGTCCCTTTCCCAGCGAAGCCCTGGGGCCGGAGGGCGAGAAGATTCGCGAGCGGGGCGGCGAGTATGGCGCGGTCACCGGGCGTCCGCGGCGCTGCGGCTGGTTTGATGTGCCGGCGCTGCGCTATAGCGCGCGGCTGAATCATTTGCGCGCCCTGGTGATCACCAAGCTCGACATCCTTGATCATCTCGCGGAGATCCCCGTGGGCGTGGAATACGAATATCGCGGGGAGCCGCTTTCCGAATTCCCAGCCGAAGTTGAAGCGGTCGCGGAGTTGAAAGCGCGCTACCGCGTTCTGCCTGGCTGGCAGCAGTCCACGTTTGGGCTGCGCGACTACGCGCAACTTCCGGCCAAGGCTCAGGATTATCTGCGCTTTCTCTCTGATCAGGTGGGCATCGAGATCGCCGTGGTCTCGACCGGCCCGCAGCGCGACCAGACGATCTGGCTAAAAGAGCAGTGGTCAGTTGTCAGTGGTCAGTAGGCAGTAAGCAGAAGGCAGAGGCCAGAAGGCAGAAGGCAAACATCTCTCTTCGCGGTGCGGATTTACCAACGGAGAACGGCAAATAACAACCCACAAGCAGCGTCATGTTACTCAGCTTTGAACAAGCTCTCGCCACCGTGAAGGAGAAACTCGCTGAGGCGAATCCGAACCCGCCGAGCGAGACGCTGCCTCTGGACCGGGTACGCGGCAGGGTCCTCGCCGAAGCTGTGGTGGCGGACCGCGACTCCCCGCCGTTCAACCGCTCCATACGCGATGGCTATGCCGTCCGGTCCGCCGACGTGAGCGCGGCGCCGGTCACGCTTGAGTGCGTGGGCGAGGTGCGCGCGGGCGAGTCTTTCCCGGACGCCGCCGGCCCCGGCCAGTGCGTCGAGATCATGACCGGCGCGCCGCTGCCCGCAGGGGCCGACGCGGTCGTCATGATTGAGCACGTGCGCGCCCAGGGTTCGCGGGTGGAAGTCTTGCGCGCCGTCAGCCCGAATGAAAATGTCGTGCGGCAGGGGAGTGAAGCAGCCAAAGGAAGTGTCGTGCTTCCTCGCGGGCGACGGCTGGGGCCGGCCGAGATGGGCTTGCTGGCTTCGGTGGGCCGAGCGCACGTGCGGGTTTTCCTGCCGCCGCACATATCTATTCTTCCCACCGGTGACGAACTGGTGCCCTTCGATGCGCCGCCGGGACCGTACCAGGTTCGCAACAGCAATGCCGTGACGCTCGCGGCGCAGGTCGTGGCCGCGGGCGGCGTCCCCCGGCCGTTGGGCGTTGCGCCAGACCAGAAAGAGGTGCTCCGCCGCCTGATTCTGGAAGGCTTGCAATCTGATCTGTTGCTGCTGAGCGGCGGGATCTCCATGGGCAAGTACGACTTCGTCGGCCAGGTCCTCCGCGAACTAGGCAGCGAGTTCTTCATTCAAAGCGTGGCGATGCGCCCGGGGAAGCCATTGGTGTTCGGCCGGTGTGGTGCGAAGTTCTTTTTTGGACTTCCGGGCAATCCGGTCTCGACTTATGTGACTTTTGAGCTGTTTGTTCGGCCGGCGATGGCGATGCTGGGGGGTGCCCAATTCGAATCCCCGACCTTCCTGCGCGCCCGCCTGGGACGACCGTATAATCACAAGCTGGGGCTGACGGCGTTCCTGCCCGCGCGGGTGGAGGTTCAGAACCGGGAGCCGGTGGTGAACCTCGTCGGCTGGCAGGGTTCGGGAGACCTAGTGGGGGTGGCAGCGGCGAACTGCTTCCTGGTGGTTCACTCCCAGCAGACGGAGCTGGCGGCCGGGGACTGGGTGGACGTGCTGCCGAAGCCCGCGTAGCGGGCGTCGGTTCGAAACTCGAAAAACGAAACTCGAAGCTCGGGTAGGGGAAGGGCAGGTTTCGAGTTTCGTTGTTGCTTCCTGGAGCGGGGCCTGTGTCCAAGGAGCTGAGTCACTACGATCGCGGCGGTCGCATCCGCATGGTGGACGTTTCCCGGAAGCCGCCGACTATTCGGCAGGCAGTGGCTAGTGTTCTGGTCAAGATGACTCGACGCGCGCTGCGCCTGCTGGAGCGAAATCCCAAGGGAGATCCGCTGGAAGTCGCGCGGGTGGCGGGCATCGCCGCCGCCAAGCGTACGGCGGAACTGATTCCCCTATGCCACCCCTTGTTGCTGACCCACATTGATGTGCGGGCGGATTTGTGCAAGAATGGGGTGCGGATTTCGGCAACGATTCGCTCCACGGGGCCGACCGGGGTCGAGATGGAGGCCCTGACGGCCGCTGCCGTGGCGGCCTTGACTGTCTACGACATGTGCAAGGCCTTGGATCGAGGGATCGAAATCACCCGGCTCCGGCTTCTGGAAAAGAGCGGGGGCAAGAGTGGCGCCTATCGCGCGCCGCGGTCCTGAGCGGGTAACGGCACCCGAGTTCTTGGGGAAAGGCTTGGAACCATGCAGGCGGGCCTGAAGATCCTCGTCGTCGACGACAACCCTACCATTCTCAGATTGATCACGCGCAGCTTGGAGAAGTACGGGGAGTTGATCACCGCCACCGACGGCGCGGACGCCCTGATGAAGGCCATCGAACTGAAGCCGGACCTGATTATCTCCGACTATTCCATGCCCGTGATGGACGGGGGCGCGCTGTTCGAGAAGCTGCGGGCCCGCAAGGAGACCCAGGGCATTCCTTTTGTCTTCCTCGCTTCGCAGAAAGAGATTGACGAGCACTTGCGCGTGGTGGTGGATGGAGTAGAAGACTACTTTGTGAAGCCCTTTTTCGTGCGTGATCTGGCCGAGCAGACGCATCGCATCACGGCGCGCCTCCTTCAGGCCCGCGTGGAGAAGATGGGCGCGCGCGGCGGCAGCGTGGCCGGCCGCCTGAGCGAGATGAGCCTGATCGATTGGATGCAGTCCCTGGAGCAAGGCCGGAAGACCTGCGCCTTGATAGTCCGCAACGGTGCGGACGAGTGCATCCTGTACTTTATCGAGGGGCAGGTGACCCATGCCACCTACGGTAATTTGGCCGGTGACCCAGCGGTCTTCAAGGTCTTGACCTGGGCGGAGGGCGACTGGGAACTGGACTTCTCCAAGGCCACGACCCGGCAGACCACCACCATGCCCACGCAAGGGTTGATGATGGAGGGCCTCCGACTGCTCGACGAGGCTAACCGGGACGCCGGTGGCTAGTGCGCGTTGATTGGGAACGCGGGCTGGCGTCGCCAAAGAGCCCCCCTAGACCATTCCTCGATGCCCAACCCCTGCCGCGCCAAAATCCTCGTGCTGAGTGACGCCGCCGCCGGCGGGCAGCGCCAAGACCGGTCTGGACCTCGGGTGCGCGAACTGCTCGAAGCCCAGGGGTGGACCGTGGTTGCCTGCGAAATCCTGCCCGACGCCGCCGACAGAATCCGCCACTGCCTGGAGACCTGGACGAACGGCGACGACTGCGACGCCGTGTTCACGACGGGGGGCACAGGCCTCGGCCCCCGCGACGTGACGCCGGAAGCCACGCGGGCAGTGGTCGAAAAGGAAATCCCGGGCCTGGCGGAATTGATGCGAGCTGAAGGCGCCAAGGAAAATCGCCGCGCGGCCCTTTCGCGCGGGTTGGTGGGAGTGAGAAACGGCAAGCTCATCGTCAACCTGCCGGGGAGTCCACGCGGGGCGCAGGAATCGCTCGCGAGCATCGTGGGACTGTTGCCCCACGCCATCGACCTCCTCCGGGGCCGCACTGAACACGCAGAGTAGTTGTGGGGACCGGTTCCGGCCGCGTTCGGTGCGGTGGTTATCTTGGTCCGCGGTGGGGCTCCTGTGCTATCATGAACACGCGTGGGGCGGAGGAGAAATCAAGGTGCTTAGGCTTTACGGTCCCATCCTGATCTTCTTTGCGATTGCGGCGGCTTTCCCCATCGTGGTGTTATGGCTTGCCAAGTTCTTCCGTCCGACGCCCGTGCCCTCCGCAGAAAAAGTTATGCCGTATGAGTGCGGCATCACGCCCGAGTCTGACTCCCGCGGCCGGTACACCGTGCGCTATTACATTGTCGCCATCCTGTTTGTGATCTTCGATGTGGAAACGGTCTTCCTCTTCCCCTGGGCCGTCCAGTACCAGGTGTTGGGCCTGTTTGGGCTAGTCGAGATGCTTGTCTTTCTCGGCGTCCTGATTGTGGGCTACATTTGGATTTGGAAGCGCGGCGCCCTGGAGTGGGTCTGATCTCCAATTTCAAATCTGCAATTTTCAATTTCAAATTTCAAATTGGGGACTATCTTGCCGAAGGCACACGGTTGCGCATCGCACCCACGTGTCCCCTCGGCTGCCCCCTGCAATCAGCGGTCGCCACGCGCTCACCTAGCTCACGCCCAGCAATTTCGGTATGATGACCTCCTCGATCCTCGATCAGGAGAAACACCCCAATGAGCCGAGCGGAAGCATGGGGCTTCGCCGCCAACGAAGTGGCAGCAGTCGCGGAGCGGATTCTCCGGCACGCAGAAGGGAAGCCGCTGGACGACCGCATGCGGGGGCGAATCGCCCGCGACCTCGGCGCACTGCAACTTGCCCATCTGCGGCCTTACGTTGAATCGCTCGAAGAGGATCCTGCCTACCCCTCTAACTACTATCTGGCCGCGGACGGCCAGGCGGCGGGTGGTGGCGCGCCGATGTTGCTGCATCTAGCCCCCGGGTCGGCGCGGATCAGCCGGCTGTTTCCGAAGCGGATGGCGGCCGAACGCGTTCAAGCTCGCGGCAAGGAAATCGTCGCCGAGGTCGTGCCCTTTGCCTCCAGCGACCATGAGAATGTCCGCGTTTTCGCCGAGCAAGTAAACCCGGTGTTTCTCCCCAGGCCGCAGGGGACGCGGCCGGCCGTCGCGGCTGGCAACCGCCATCCGGAAATCAGCCTGCCGGCTGTCTTCGAGGCTTATCGCGTCATTTTGGAGAACATGCACGTCAACATGGCTTCCACGGCGCAGCTCTCCGCCACCCGAGAGATGACCACCGATGAGGCACTGATTACGCGGGACGGGGAGGATCCCACGGCTGCGGGACACACGCGGGTCTCCATCCGGCACCTGTATCATGCCGGCCTGTGGGCGGCCGTCCGCGCGGGATGGCGGGAAGGGTACACGGCTGAGGCGGACCATTTCATCGTTTCCGGCGACACGCCAGAGGAAATCCGCCGTTCCGTGGAGGCCGTAAAGGAAGCCATCCGGCAGGCGGCGGGATACACGAAGTTCACGACGGATACTTCGCGATTGTTCCTCCTCGAAGCCGACACGCGTCATCCCCAGGCGTGGAGCGATTCCGTGGTGGCGGAAAGATTCCAGCAGTTGTTCTCCGAAGAGGAGCAGCGCTGGATTGTGGGTGAGTTCTCCAAGCCTTTTCGAATCGATGGCGCCTCCTATGATTTCGCGAAAGAAGAGATCATTCGGCTGGCGGTCAAGTTCGGTCGCAGCCTGAAGCTCAACGAAGAGCTTTTTGATGCGATCGGCGCAGCCAAGGCGCAGCTCAAATGCGGCCGCAACTTCGATTTCGAACCTTCCCTCGACGAAGCCGAAACACTCACCACGCCGAAGGAACTTCTTTTCTACATGCACTGGTTAAAGGCGCGTGGGCGGGCGGCGCAGCTTGTGCCGCCGAATCTCGGGTTCAAGAAGCGGCAGGCATATCCGGAGAAGATGGAATCAGCAACAGGGGGCGGGATTGGCCTCGCGGACTACTGCCAGCACAAGATGTGGAACGAGTTGCCCTCCCGGGTCCAGAAGGATTTTGGCGGCAAGCCGCTCGAGGAGCTTGCGGCGCGCGTGGCGGAGCTGGCCGCCGTGGCGCGGCATTTTGACGCCACACTGAGCATTCACTCCGGCAGCGGCAAGCAGCCGGAGGTCCTGGAACGGATCGGGAAGGTGACGGGCGGACGGGTGAACTACAAGATTTCGGGCGAATTACAGTTGCAGCTTTTTGATGTGCTTCACGAGCAGCCGCGCGGGTCTTACTGGCGGCGCCTGTACGAGAGAATGGTGAAGCGGGCCAACCAGTTCGCTGCGGCGGGCGCTTTCGGCGCCGAGAGTGAGCTGGCCGCGCATTACGTCAAAATGGGTCGCGGCGACTACCTGGGAAAGAGCGAATTGGGCCGCGTGGACGGGAACCTCTTTCTGGTCTTCTGGTTGGGCAACGTGGTCGGCAGTCGAGACGTTGACTCGCCCGATGGCGACCGCCGCTTCTTCAAGGAAAAGCTCGACGAGCTGCCGGAGGATCTTCTCCAAGAAGTGCGCCGGCGAAACAGCCATTATGTGGTCTGGCTCGCCGAGTTGCTGCAACCATGACGGATTCCCCTCCTCCTTGAGGAGGGGACAAAGGGGTGGTTTGATAGCTTCACCACCTCCTGGCCCCCTCCTCACAAAGGAGGGGAGCCACGTGCCACGGCACGGCATTTGTGCCGTGGGCTGGTAAATGCACGGAACATCCAAGAACCGGCGGCGTCAACAGCATGCCGCGGCTACTCGCTACTCAGCTTCTTGATAATAGATTTGGCCAGCCCCTCGTGAACTTCATTGTGACGGGGCACCGGTTGAGCTTGCTTTGTTTTCGGGTTGGCGTACCAATCGTGGCTGGCCCCGTAGCGGACTAGGACACAACCAATTTCTTCCAGCTTCCTGATGAGGTCTCTTCTTTTCAATCCGCCACGACCAACTCTTCAACTTTCCGAATGTACGGGATTTCGCCGGATTCAAGATCGACCAGCAGGGATTTAAGATTATTAACCAGTTCCTCTTTCGACATTCCCTGAGTCTGATAATCGGGGTATTCGTTCAGGAACCCCAGAAAATAGTCACCATCCTGCCAGTAGGTGAACTTTGCAGTTTTCATTCGGCACTCCTAACAACCGACGCCTCGGCGATGTCGCCGATACTTCTCCTTCCCACATGCGAAGTATACCCCAATTCCTAGCTCGGGCTCATGCCTGCCCCGGATTACAGCAAAGTCGCAGAGCCAGCACAGGCACACCATTGTTTCTCTACGCAGCCTTCAGCGGTACGCCTGCGGCACGTAGCCCGGCAGCTTTGGCGGCGCGAAGACCCTTTGCAGCCGAGCGAAACGCTGCCGGCCGTCAACAAGCGGGATGGTCGGCCAGTGATCGCCGATGAGCGGGCGCGCGTAGCGCACGAAGTCATCGGTTACATCGACCCGATGGGGTGCGATCCACTTGGGTGGAAAACTGCGTTCCGAGTTGGCGACCTGCTCCAGCGGCACCTTGTCATAACGGACGTTATAGACCTCTCCCGGCTCGCGCAGGATGGTGCTCATGTAGCCGGACCCGTCCTCGGCGGCAATCAGCGCCGCCTTCTGCCCCAGCTTGTAGGCTTCTTCGAGGTCCACGGTCGAGGCATGGATCATGTTGTGCCGCTGGTCGGTACCGGGAAGATTGCTGCGCGCCACTCCCCGGGCCCCGAGCCCTACCTTGTTGAGGTAATTCGTCACGACGCGCTCCACGGTCGTTCCTGATGAGGAGAACATGATGTGGCCGAAGCTGTCCTTCATCTCGCCCAGGTTTCCCACATCGAAGCCCTCACTGACCACGGCGATGCAGCGCCCACTGTGCTTCAACTCGTCGTTGATGAGGTCCGCCATAGCCTCAAGCGTCAGGCCGGATTCGGCGAGATAGATTTGCAGCGGCATTTCGCGATCCGGGTCGGCCAAGCGCGCGGCGGCGGGGATAAACCCAATCTTGCGACCCATGGCCTGGATCACCAGCACTGGCTCGGCGGGAGAGGAGCCGGCGTTCTCCTGGTTCGCGCATTGAATGTTGAGCGCCCAGTAGCGAGCGACGCTGCCATAGCCGGGGGTGTGGTCAATCAGCTTGAACTCGCTGTCGCCGACGTCGTTGTCAATGGTCTTGGGAGCGCCCACCGCCACCAAGTCGAGGCCGCGCTCACCGGCGAGCTTCGCCACCCTGTGGGCGGTGTCCATGGAGTCGTTGCCGCCGATATAGAAAAAGTAGCCGATGTCGTGCGCCCTGAACACTTCAATGATGCGATTGAAATCCTCCTGCTGCTTACTCTTGAGCTTGTAGCGGCAGGTGCCAATGCTGCCCGCCGCTGGGGTCGTGCTCAACAGAGCGATCTCCTCTGCCGGTTGGACGGAGAGATTCAGCAACTCTTCCTTGAGCACTCCCTCGATACCGTGGTAGCCGGCGTACACGACGCCGAGCTTTTCCGGCATCGCTTGGCAAGTTTCAAGGATGCCACGGAGCGTGTTGTTGATGACAGGCGTCGGCCCGCCGGACTGAGCTACGATGACATTCATCGCCATGGTGAGTCTCCAAGGTTATGCGTGTAGGCACCCGATGCGATAAGCGTTGGAATAAGCCAGCGAGGCGCTGCTCACCAGCACCTGCCTTCTTGCTTCCTATCGGACGCGATAGAGCATCTCTCCCGCCCGGGGCACGACGAGGATGCCTTCGGCCTCGCGGCCTTGCCAGTCATGCAGGTGGACAGTCGCCGGATCGAGGTAGCCAAGGTTGATGCGCCGACAGCGTTCCGGCGGGATGCCCGTGGCCAGCGTCACTTGAATGCGAGGAGTCTCCACACCGGTGGCCGGGTCGTACTGCCCCAGGCCTTTGACATGCGTGGAGTGAGCCAGGACTCCTCCCGGATACGCCTTGAACTTCTCCCACTGGGTCAGGAAGTAGTCAAGGCAGTGGTAGCCGACCTCGTCAATCAGATGGCCGTGGGTATAGCTGACCTCAGTGACGTGCGGAGCGTAGATGACCACTTCGCCGCCATCCGCCACGGCGGGCTCCATCTTGTACATCCCTTTTGCCGCCGTCCACAGATCATCGTACATGGTTGGCATGACGGATAGGACGCGGCGGAAGGGTTTATTCACGTACACAATATGCTTCTCGGCTGAGAGCGCAGAGGCGGTCTGCCATGCCTGCTGGGGAGAGCCAAAGTACAGACCGGCCAGGCCCTCGTGGGTAACCACTAGGGCAAAGCAGGCCGAGGGCCGGTCAATCAAGGCCGCGGCCCGATCAATGACGGCCCGGACCGGCGTATAGCCGGCGCCAATGACCCTGTAGTTGGTCATTACCGCGCCCAGCCAGTGGGTGAAGTTGATGATTTCTGCCCCGGCGATGCCGGGAAAGAAGTACTTGGTTCCACCCGAAAAGCCCACCACCTCGTGAGGGAAGACCGGACCGCAGACCAGGAGCTGGTCGTAATCCAGGATCAGCTTGTTGAGCCTGACCGATACATCCTGGGCCATCAGTCCGCCGGTGATTTCACCGATTTCGCGGGCGGGGACGACGCCGAGCGTTACGAAGCTAGCGGGGTTGTCCCAGCGGTGATTGAAGACATGACTCTTCCCGACCTGGCCGTTCGTCACCTGTCGGCCCACCAGCTTGCTCAGTTGCGCGTCGCTCATGGGCGGGTGAGTACCTAAGGCCACCAGGTAGTCCAGCGCCGTCACGCGCGGGGCAAGCAGTTCCTCGAGCAACCCAAACATCAATGGCATCGGCATGGTGCGGGTGCCGTCAGGGATGATGATGAGCACGCGCTTGCCATCCACCGTCAATGAGTCCAGCCCCGCGCGTACGATCTGACGCACTTCGTCGTCGGTCAAATAGCGATCCGCGAACCCCCTGCCAATCACCATCCAATTCCTCCGTCCCATCCGGGAATTCGCGCTCACACTCCGCTGCAGGCCGAAAACCCGCCGTCAATCGGCACGATGACTCCGGTGACAAAGGCCGAAGCTTCCGAAAGAAGCCACAAGACCGCGCCAAATAAATCCTCCGGCTCGCCAAAACGCCCCAGGGGAGTGTGGGCGATGATCGACTGACCGCGGGGCGTCAGTCCGCGCGTTTGTTCGTCATAGAGCAGAAACCTATTCTGTGCGGTCAGGAAGAAACCGGGCGCGATGGCGTTGACCCGAATCCGGGGCGAATACTGCTGGGCCATATGTGCCGCCAGCCATTGAGTGAAGTTGCTCACTCCGGCCTTGGCCGCGGAATAGGCGGGGATACGGGTCAAGGGGCGAAAGGCGTTCATGGAGGAGATGTTGAGAATAGTCCCTTTGCCCTTCTCAGCCATGAGCTTGCCAAACACCTGGCAGGGAAGCATCGTGCCCAGGATGTTCAGGTCAAAAACCCAGCGCAAGGCGTCCACCGGCAGGTCAAAAAAGGAGAGGTTTGGACTGGTGGTGGCCTGGGGCTTATTGCCTCCGGCGGCGTTCACCAGGCAGTTGACCCCGGCGAACTTATTCACGACGGCCTCGGCGGCCGCGCGCAGGCTGCCCACGTCCAGGACGTCGGTGTCAACAGCCACCGCCTGGTTCGCACGGCGTCCCATGCGCTCAAGCAGTCTCTCGGCCGGGGCGAGATTCTTGTCCAGCAGAGCGACGTTGGCCCCGCAGCCCACCAGCGCGCAGGCAATCTCCCCGCCCAGGGTGCCTGTCCCACCCGTGATAACGATCGTCTGACCAGCAAAATCATACAATCGGGTCAGTTCGCCCAAGTCCATTCAGGTGTCACCTCCATCAGCTTCGAGTTCGATCTTCCCTCGGTCCGCCTATCGCATTGATCCCGGGAGGAAGCTCAGCGAGCCTGCAAGTATAGCCCGGGGCCTTCCAGAAGTCTCCTCGGTGAACGTCCGGTAATCCGTGACGGGCGCGGAAAGGAGGCCGGGAGTTCATGCGGCACTTCGCGGCCTGCGGTTGTCATTCTGAGCGAGCGGATGCGGCGTGGCAGGGATAACCCGCTGCCTGGAGGGTGGGTTCATGACGCAGGAGAACTGGCGAGTGGGTTCCGGTTTGATGGGAGCTGGGTTCCTCGCCGTCGTTGGCTGAGGCCCCCATGATCCGTCAGGCAGCAGGGCGGGAGAGGCGGTCGGCCCCTTGATGTCTCGGGATAACGACTGACCGGCCTACAATCTCAAAACTTCCAGTCCGTAGTGAAGCGGACGGCGTTGCCGCGCAGGGTGCCCAAGGCCTGCGAGGCGTTGTAGTGAATGTAGCCGATCGTGAACGAGAAGCGGCGGCTGACCCGGAAAGTGAGCGCCGGGCTGAGTCTGTAGCCGCGCTTCAGGTCCGTCCCCTGCTGTGTCTGCTGGACACCAATCCCACCCGATATATCGTAGTCCACCGGTCCCTTCAAATTCCCGTAGACGCGGCCGATGCCCAGGTGGCGCTGGTAGAAACTGGGATTGAAGAAACCCAGCCAGGAATTGCCCCGGAAGCCAAAGGCTCTCCCCTCGTAACCGGCATCGAAGGAGAGGCGGTCGGAAGTGTAGAGAACGTGGTTGAAATCGGCTGCGCCTCCGTGGGCCCAGTTGCGTTCCACCACGTCCAGGGCGACCGTCAGGCCGGTGACGGTATTGACGAGGTTGAAGGGGCGGGTGGAGTAGCGTCCGTAGAAATACTCGAGCCTCAGGTCGGTGCGGGAAGTAAAGTTGAAGTTCAAGCCGCTGCTGAGCCGCTCCTCGATCACGCCCAGGCGAACAGAGGTGGGCGTGTAGTTAATCGCGGAGCGGCTTGCGTCCAAGTCGATGCTGAATTTCTTGCTGCGCGTGATGGTGACGCCGGCGAGGCCCACGGGGCTTTGTTTGGCCAACTTGTAACGGAGCGGATCCGGATCTCCAGGCTCGACAAGCTCCGTACCCGGACCAAACCGGACCATGCCGGCGCCGACGCGCACCGTGAAGCGGTCAGAGAAGCGCGTGCTTTGCCGGTAGAGGAATTGCGCCGGCCCCACGGCGCCCTGGATACCGCCCAGCGGACTGTTCGAGGGCAAGTAGCTCAGCGAAAGGTAAGAATCGGTCCGCGGCAGCACCGAGAATCCCAGGGTAGTGCCGTAGCCAAACGTCCGGAGATCCTCGTGAGTTCCGAACTCCTCGGCTGTGCCCAACTCGCGTGCGTAGGATGCCGAAGCCCGGAAGGTAACTGCCGATTCCTCCCCGATTCTCTGTTGCATCCCCAGCACTTCGGCATTGCCCGGCCGGAGCTTGGCGGCGCGGTCGAGTAAATCCAGGCTGCTGCGGCGATGGCGGCGAGCATGCTCGATGCTGGCCAGCAGGAAGACCGCGTCAAAGTTGTCGGGCTGCGCCGCGACAACCTGCGATGTCGTCACGTAGGCCAGGGGAAGGTCGCCCTGGTAGAAAGCAATCTGCGCCTTGCCAAGCAAGGCCGTGGAGTCCTGGGGATTCTGCTTCAGCACCTCTTCGTAGTGTTTGAGGGCGCTCAGCCGATCACCACGGCTCAAGTCCAGTGGCGCAAGTCCCAGGTGGGCTTCGCGGTTCTGGGGGTCGGATGAAAGCAGCGAGTTGAGAGTCTCCCGCGCGGCGGCATAGTCCTGAAGCCGCAACTGGATGCGCGCCAACTCCAATCGGTAGTCATTGTTGGCCGGGTTGCGAGCCAACAAACCCTGGTAAATCGGCAAGGCCTCCCGGTCCTGCTTTGACCAGACGTAAACGCGGCCAAGGCTCTCGAGCGCCTCGAGGTCGTCCGGGGAGTCCTTCAGGACTTCCCGGTAGTATTTGACGGAGACGTCGTACTGGCCCTCGTGGCCCGAAAGCCGCGCCAGTTCCATCTTGGAGGGGCGGTCGTCAGGATATTTCTCCAGCACTTGCCGATACGCCTGAATGGCGGCGGGGAAGTTGTTCAATTGAGTCTGGGCGTATGCGCGGCCCTTCAGCGCCTGCATGTCATCGGGGTAGGCGGCCAGGCGCTTCTCACAGTAGGCCAGCAAGTCCTGAGGCGGAGCGTCGCTTGCCGGGCGTAGGGCAGCCCACCGCGCTTCTTCCTCCGCCCGCGAGATGCTGTTGAGCGCCTCGGTATTCTGCGCATCGCTGGATCGTTTGGCGGCAAGGCTCTGGAAGATGGCCCGCGCCTCGGCATACTGGCCCGTCCAGAAGAGGATGTAGGCTTTGCCCTGGAGGGCGTCGTAGTTGTCCGGAGACGTTTTCAGGACTTCATCGTACCGCTGCAACGCCTCGGGGTAGTTGCGGTTGGCGGCCAAGGCGACGGCCAGGCCGATGTTGGCGTCGGCGTGCCGCGGGTTTAATTGCAGCACCTTCCGGAACACTTCCATGGCTTCCGCGTTGCGGCCCGAGTGCAGCAACGTGGAACCCAGTTCGGAGAGAGCGCCCTCGGCCTTGGGGTCAGCCGCGATAACGCGCTGGTAGTGCGCAATGGCTTCGGCATACTGCTGGCAAAGCAGCAGCGAGCGGGCCATGCGAAGCTCCAAGCTGGTATCTGTGGGAGCGAGCTCCAGGCCCTTGCGACTGAACTCGACGCTCTCGGAGCAGCGTGCCGGAGTGGCGCTGGCCTGGGCGAGGGCTTTGAGTGCCGCGACGTCCTTGGGGTTCCTGGCCAACCGTTCCCGGTAGAAAGCCTCCACGCGGACGGTGTCTCCCGAAGCCCGCGCCGCCGTCAGCTCCTTCAGTTGCAGGGCGGCCTCCGTCTGCTCAAGCCCCCGCGCGATCTCGCTGTCACGCGGATGGCGCTGGCGCAGCTCTTGGAAGAGCGCGTGCGCTTCCTCGAACCTGTCTGACCAGAGCAAGGCAAAGGCTTTCCCAACCTCCGCCTCGGCGTTAGACGGATCCAGCCGCAAGACCCGATCGAAGAGCCTCAAGGCTTCCTCGTGCTGGCCTTGCCAGGAAGCCACACGGGCCATACCGATCAGGGCGCCGGGATAATTGGGGTTGGAGGAAAAGACCATGCGGTACTGCTCTTGAGCTCTTGCATAATTCTTCTCGCGGGCGAAGAGGTTGCCCAGCTCGGTCCGGGCGTCGAGGTCGCCGGGGCTGCGCTGAAAATATGCCTCGTAGGCAGCTTCGGCCTGCTGGGTGCGGCCGGCGGCGTCATAGGCTTCGGCGGTCCTTTTCCAGGCCAAGGCGGGAGCGCCAGGCTGCTGCGCCCTCTTCTGGTAAATAGCGGCGGCTTCGGCCGCGCGGTTCAGGCCCATCAGGCATGTGGCCAGGTTCTCAGCCACCTCTGGCGATGACGGGTTAATCTCGTAAGCGCGGGAGTAGTAGCTGGCCGCCTGGGCGTAGCCTTTCGGCCCCCTCCTGTAATAGCAGAAGGCCAGGTTCCTGAGGATTTCGAAGTTCCGCGGATAGGAAGGCAGGATTTCGAGGTAGTACGCGCGCGCCCCCTCATAGTCCTTCTGAAGAAACAGCGTGTGGGCGGTCTGGAGGAGGTCGAGCGGGGTGCGCTTCCCCTTCTGCGCGGGCGCCGCGGCTTGGGCTTGGAGCAGTGGGACGCCGGCCACCAGGACGGCCAGCAGTGCCGCTACCAGCGCGGCAAGCCTGACAACGGTCATTCGGGACGTTCGGTGAAATCGCTGAATAGACCAAAGGCTCAAGGGTGTGTTCTCCTGTCCTTCTACGAAATCTGACTGGCTTGAGTCATCGCCCGCAATCTGCTGCCGCCCACTATTCACTGACAGAAATGAACTCCATCCCTTCCTTGTGATCTTCCTCCCTCATCAACGCGCCAGAAGTGCGTTCGCGCGGAGCTGTTTAGCCCCAACTCATGAGAATGCTGCGCGGACTCAATAAGATCAGGTAGCCGGCACCCCCGGCCACGACCAGCAGGAGGAAAAAAGCCAGGATGCGAATGTGCGGTCGCATGCGTTTTGCCCACAGAGAAGCCTGTGTTTCAGTATTCGTTCACCTGCCGGGGCTCGCTGCGGGGCTGGCACGCCTCGAAGTGCCTCCCTGGGCTACGGGTGGCGTAGGAGCCTGCGGCGAAACAGGGGAAGCATAAATGGCCTGGAAGGCCCTGCGCAATATCAAATAGGCCTCTTTGACTCTCAGGCTGTAGCGCGGGGCATTCCACCCTGACCAACGGTATTGCTTCAGGGCGCGGCTTTGGATTGTCGTGGGACCCGCCATACCGGGCAAGGCATCGGCGACGGCGTGACCTTGCTCCATGATAGGTCGCAACCGGGCGCCTTCCAGGGGCTGATAGGAGAACGCCGCCATCACAAAGCCGGGCGTCTCCGCCGTAATGACCGTCCCATCCTTCTCTAAGCCTGCAAAGACCCTGAAGCTCGAGGGGTCGGTCACGTTCAGAAGGTTCCACGGGATTCGCACGTCGATCGTATTTGTCTGGACATTAGCATGCCATTCCGCCAGGGGGTCGTAGTCCGGTGATTGCGGGTCCAGGGTGCCGTAGCGGAGGATACCCCGCTCATAGCGCTGAGGCGGGAAGTACCTGCCGTCGCGGGCAAAGCGGCGCCGATTGGGCTCGATCACCTGCGATTCGAAATTGCCCGTGGATGTCACCGATGGTTTCCAGCTGAGCTTCGAGCCCAGAATGGTCTGCGTGGGGATGCCCTCGACAGGAGTGATCTGGTAAGGGTTGTAAGAGGACGCAATCCAGATGCGGCTGGATCCCGGCCCCGCCAGGTGAATGGCGTAAGTCATCCCCATGGGAAACCGCACGGGAGCAATGAACGGCAGATACGTGAGGCCAGCGAGATTCGGCGCAGTTGCCACGCCGATCAGGTAGTTGACGTCCTTCCAATCCGGCTGACCGTCATTGTCGGTATCCAACTTGCCGACCGCGAGCCGCAGATATAGGAAGCCTTCGTCGGCATCCGCGTAGAGTGCTTTCAAATCGCGGGCGGGATCATAAGGGTCGCCCACCGGCTGCACCTGCCCGGGCTGGAACTCGGCATAGACGGGAGGACGGTTGGCCCACTCCCCGGGATCCCCTCCCAGTTGGTGGACGTTCCTGCGGCTTGGGTCGGCGGCCAGCAGGCCATAATGCTCTGCCGGGCTCATGAAGTTGTACCAGAGTACCCGCCGCTCGGGGGGAGTCTCATAGTCGCGTTGGAGCCAGGACTGGCGGAACCACTGGTCGGTCCATTCGAACACGATCCCGCCTGCGGCGCCCGCTTCGCGAACGCTGCGAGTAAGGCGCGCCAGTAACTGGCCCTGTTGTTGTTCGGTTTTTCCGCCCTCATCAAAGCCTGCAGCACTGAAATGTCCGATCCCCAGGCTGGTGGGAACCCCGTAGTCGGTGATGACAAGCGGCATCCCGCGATGGCTCGCCTTCAAATCCTGAAGGTAGCCCAGGAAGGGGTTGCTGCCGTCGGCATCCCGAACGGCTTGATAACGCGGGTCGCGGTTCATAAAGTCCGGATAAAAAGGAAACACGCTGTAGGCAGCGAAGTAGCCGGCGGCGAATGCCGGGCGCGGGCGTAGATGAGTCGGGTCAACAGAGACGCCATCATCATCGTTGTAAGGACCCGCGGGCGTGGGCACGCGTTCACCTTGCGCGCGCCGAATGGATACTTCCTCGAGGAACGTGCTCTCCGTCGGGTGCCGCATTGGGTCAAGCGTGGGCCAGTTGAGGAAGGCCGCCGGGTGCTGCCAGTTGTATTTGCCCTCCTCGTATTGCACAACGTAGTTGATCATTTGGGCCAGGAAGATTTCCGTGGGGCTGCCGGCGGGAACCTCAAGGTAAGTTCCTTGATAATTGTGCATGTTCGGGTGGAACAGATTGTTCCCCGTCACCACATGCGAAAGCCATGTCTGCCCCAACACAAATCCCGCCACCCAGGGAGCCACATCGTATTTGTACACTCCCCCGGCGTGGCCTCTGGCCGCCGCGACGTCCCCTTGTCCGTGGATCACATCAACGGTGTCGCCGATGTCCTTCTGGCAGGTCTGGTAGTAATTGCCCTCGAACATGTCGTCCCGAGGCGGGTCGCCGAAAGGAACGCCCTGCAGGAGCCACAGCGGGCGCCGGGAAGGGTTGCTATTGAACTCGAACAGCGCTCGGTAGAATCCCGGAGGGAGAATGGTATAAACGCGTATGGTGTTAGCGCCCAGATCGCTGATCTTGCTCAGCCAAGCCGCATAAATGGTGGGATCCGAAATGCCCTCGGCGGGGAAATGGCCGGGGAGCGTGGGAGTGAGATTGACGCCTGCCAAGTACGTCGGTTTCCAGGCATCTCCAGCGCGCCAAGCGAAAAAGTTGCCTTCTACCCGAGCCGGGTACCGAAGGTTCTTCGCTCGCTCCAAAGGCTGGAACTCCAGGTTGGCTTTCCGCACATCGCCAACGAGGTTGTATAGTTCTGCCAGGTTCTTCAAAGCCAGGGCGTTGTTCTCGTCCTTCGCCAAGGCGAGTTGAAACTCCCGCGCCGCATCGCGGTTTCGCCCCAGCTTGCGGTAGAGGGCTGCCTGGGCGGTATGCACGTCCGCCGTGTCCACTCCTTCTTGGTAGAGCTGATTAAGGAGCCTAGTGGCTTCGTCGAGTCTGCCGAGCTCGATCTCGGTATAAGCGTAACCCAGGGTGATATCCGCGACGCGGGGCGCAAGGTAATGGGCTCGGCGGAACCACGGTTCTTCCGCAGCTCTCGCGTTGCCCAACTTCAAGTAGTTCCAGCCCATCAGACCCACGACGGCTGCGTCGTTATTGTCGTACTCATAGGCTCTCTGGAGCAACGTAAGCGAGCGGGTGTAGTTCTGGTTCCTGTATTCGGCGACGGCGGCGGTGTACAGGGGCCCCGTTTCAGGCTTGACGAAAAACTCCCACACGGCTGTCGCCGCCGCAATCACGATCAACGAAACGATGATCCGATTCCTGAGAATACGCATGCGTTAAGCCCTATTGCGTTTTACCCACGTGGACAACTTTCTCCCACGTGCGGAATCCGGTCATGAACCGGAACACGCCCTGCACACGATAGAAAAGCACGAGCTGGCGGTAGCCGATGTTCTCCAGGGCTGCATACCCGAGCAGAGTCATCAGGTCCCGAAAACTGGGATAGCGTCGGTAAGTCAGTTCTTCTAGCAGGACGGAGCCCACCGACAGAAATGCCCCGTACGCGATGCTGAGGAAAACGAAAAGGACAAACAGTGGCACGGGCACCATGCCGAAAAGCAGGGCCAGCGGAACCATGAAGTAACCCACAAACTCCACGACCGAGCCCAAGCCTTCCACGTACAGGTGGAAGGGAAAGCTGAACCACCCAATGACGCCATAGCTCGAATTGAAGAGCATTTCGGAACTCTTCCAAAGCGTCTGGCACAGACCGAGCTGCCAGCGCCGCCGCTGGCGCCCCAACATTCTCAATGTAGACGGGCACTCGGTCCAACAGACCGGGTCGGAGGTAAACTTCATCTTGATGTTGCGCTTGTGGTGCACCGCCCAGCGATGGACCTGAACGATAAGGTCCATGTCTTCGGTGACCGTCTCGTGCTGGAACCCGCCGGTGTCTATCACGGTCTCCCGGTGAAACACGGCAAAGGCGCCCGAGACGATCAGGGTTCCGCCGAGTAAGTCCCAGCCCGTCCGCCCAAAGAGGAAACTGCGCAGATACTCGACTACCTGGAAGCGCTCGAGACCGGTTTTAGGAAGGTTGACCTTGACCACCTTGCCGTCCTGCACTTCGCACCCGTTCAGGATGCGAACGATCCCGCCGCTGGCCACCGTATTGAGGGGGGACCGCACGATGGGCCGCATCAGGCGCAACAGGGCATCGCGCTCCAGGATGCAGTCCGCGTCGAGCGTGCAGAAGTAGGGCGTCCGGCAGATGTTAATGCCCACGTTCAAGGCATCGGGCTTTCCGCCGTTCTCCTTGCTGACGACCAGAAGGTTCGGGATCCGGGGGTTCAGATAGAACCCCCGAATGGGTTTGGTCTTCAGGCGGGGCCGGTAGATCAAATCCATCTTGACCAGGCGAAATGCGGTGATGAGCCGGTTCAGCGTGGCATCGGTCGATCCGTCATCAATGACAACCATCTCCAAGCTGGGGTAGTCGGTCCGGAGAGTAGACCGGACAGAATCCACAATGACCTCTTGCTCGTTCCAGGCCGGCATGAAGATGGTGACGGGAGGTGTCACGGCCGATTCGCGGAGCTCGTCCAATCCCTGGTAGGTGAGCCGGCGGTTGTGAAGCCACACGGAGCCCAGCGAGAGCAGCATCAGCACGGTATAAGTGCCGTTAGCCAGGATAAAGTAGGACACGATCACCACGTTGAACATGTTCATTGCGTGGTAAAAGACTTGTCGCCACTCTTCCATAGGTTCTCGAGTCTCCTCAGCTCGCGCCCTGGCGTATCGTGGCCTCTGCCAGGGCTCGCAACTCCTCGTCAGTCTCCCGGGTCGCAATATGCCTGACCCAGGCCCGAATCTGCGGGTCAGGATGCCGGCCAAAATTCTGTAAGAACTTCATTCGCAAGCCGTGTTCGGAACTGTGGTGCAACACTGAAACCAGGTAGCTAGTCTTTCCCATTTGTGCGAACTGCTCGATGACGCGGCCCTCTTCGCCATCTTCCGCGCTGCCGTACTGTGCGAGGAGGCTCGGGATCAGCCCAGCGCGCTGCATCTCGTCGGCAATCTGTTCCTGGCTGTAGCGATCCTCGGTTCTCAGGAAATGCGAAGCCAGGTGCTCGCTGCCCACGCGGCCGAAGACCAGCAAAGTGCGCGCTGAGGCTTCCCGCACCATCCAATGGGGATCAGTCAGACGTTGCGCGACTGGCGGGGCCTGCGAGAGGAACTTGCGTTTGGCTAGGGCACGCACGGCGTGGAGCCGCACGAACCATTGCGCGTCCTCGAGCAGCGTCAGCAGCACCGGAGTCGCGCGTGGATCCGCTAGGTGAGAGATCACCGGGGCGGTCCGGGCGCGCACGTCGGGGTTCTCATCAAAGCAGAGCTGGTTCAGAAAAGCCTCGGTAAGCTCAGGCGGGAAGACCTTCGCATCGAGAACAAATTCTTCTTCCCACGCCGCATGTCGCTCCACGATTTCCCGGATGATGTCCGTGGCCAGAAAACGGATGCGCCGATGAGAGTGGTTCAGGGACGGGATCAGGCCCACAGCCTGTTTGAGCGGGAAGCTGACCAGCGCCGTCTTGACGGCACGCAAGGAGAGAGTCGCGCCGGGTTTGAGGACTACCGAGTGGAGTCGCTCCACCAGCGGGGCGAAGCTGTCCGGCTCCTGAATGGCCGCCAACGATCGCACTGCCACCGCCTGCACATCTGGGTGTGGATCCTGGAGGGCCTTGACCAAGAGCGGCCAACTCGGCCGATGCTGGATGATGCCCAGATTATCTGCGGCCTTGGCCCGCACCAGGAAGTGCAGCCGGCCGACGCGCTCCAGCACGCCTCCCGGACGGGCTACGGCATCGCGGATCGACGCCGAACCAACCCGGCCGCTGAGCCTCTCCTGCCAGAGTTTTACCAAGCCCAGATCCTCGCAGAGCCGGCGCAGGATGGGCACCTGGTCAGGGGTCGGCTTCTTCTCCAGGAAAAGTTGCTCCAGCACGTAGTCACGGTCGAATCCGGAGATGCCCTTCAGGACGGCCAGCGCCCTTTCGTATTCGAGCTTCTGGGCCAGCACCGCCGCGATGACCGGGCTGTACCTCTGGCGCAGGTCGTCGATGCGCTGAAAGTACTTTTCCCGTCGCTGCCGCCGCGCAACCGCTACAACTACCAGGCTGCCGGTTCCCAGCAGAACCACGAGCACAATGGTGATGACAACTTCGAAGATATGTTCGATGAGGAAAGGCATGGTTTTGCGCGCCTAATCCCGGGTGCCATCAGTCTGCTTGGTTCTCACTAACACGAAAAGCCCGCGTGCACCCAACGAGATTCCAGCTCACTTCTGCTTTCGCGGGGTTCCACTTCTATCCCCGGCGGGGCACCACCGAGTGGTTAGCCTACGAGCTTATCGGCAACCCCCCGGCCGAGGCGTGACTACCAGCCTGCGACTGCTTTCTCCAAGTCGGTGAGGGGAGACGGTTTTCTCCTGCCCGGCTATCGGCGATGCTCCCCTCCTTTATGCCGCACCTTCGCAGGTCATGGCGCCGTTTTCGCTCGTATCGGAAAATCTCAGAAATAGAGCACGGCATTATAAGACTGAAATACATTCAAGGCCACAATATTTTTTTCGTCAGAGCACGGTCTTTTAGTTGGATTGACTAGCTTCTAGAGACCTGGGATAGATATGCCTCTTTTTGTCCTTCCGGCAGATGAACCAGTCGCCTGCTGCCTCGGTTCCGCAGGCCCTAACGTTCGAGTGGCAATCCCGCTTTCTCCCAACCGGCCAGGCCGTCGTAGTAAACCTTGACGTGTTCCGGCGTGAAGCCGTGCGTTAGCAGGTAGCGCGCGGCGTTGCGGCTCAGGCCGCAGACGTCGCCGGGATTTTCCCCGCTCTCATAGATGATGATCTTGTCCTTGGGCAGGGTCGAGCTACCCTGCTCGATTTCACTCGCGGGCACATTGATTGCATGGGGTATGTGACCGGCGGCAAATTCGCTGGCGGAGCGGACATCGACGAACAGGGCTTTTGTACCTGCCTCGAAAAGTTGGCGGGCCTCGGCGGTTCGGATGAGGGGTGGCTGCTGGGCTGCGGCTTCGTCTTCGCTACAGACGGCGGCTGAAGTATGAAACTGAGTGAAGAAGCCACCGCTGCGGCTGGTCAGTGTTCCTACTGTCCCGGCGGGACCGGCGGAAGCCGGCGGCGCGGCGGACGTGGGCTTCTTGGGTGGCTGGGAGGCCGGCTTGTGGTCTGTGGGCGGGTTCCCGGACGCTGCGGCGGCTTGCGCCACGGCTATGCCGGGGAGAGCGAGTTCCTGTTCGACAAGCTGCGCAAACGGCCCGTATTCCAGAGACCCTTCCACTATGCGGTGGCCGATGAAAAACGTGGGGGTGGCGCGCAGTCCCAGGGCGCGCGCGTCCTCGAAGTCGCGGCGAATCCGCGCCACCGTCGTCTTACTCTCCAGGCACTGAGCGAAGCGTTTTGTATCCAGCCCAAGCTCAGCCGCGTAACGCTTGAGCGCCGGCTCGCGCAAGTCAGCTTGGCCTTGGTAGAGTTTTTCGGCGGCCTCCCAGAATTTGCCCTGTTCGGCGGCGCACTCGCTGGCTTCGGCGGCCTCCTGTGACTGCGGGTGAATATCCGCGAGGGGGAAGTGGCGGAACACGAACCGAATCTGGCTCTCGTAATGCGCGCGGATCTTGCGGACGGCCGGCTCAGCGATCCCGCACGGCGTGCACTGGAAATCGGCGAACTCCACGACGGTCACGGGCGCCTGCGGGTTTCCTAGGGCATGACTGTCCGGACGAACCAGGCGTTGGAGTAAAGCCTCCGGGGGCGCTGCCGGTGGAGGGGGAAGCGTGTGGGAACGCACCAACAAATAGAATCCGGGTGTCGCCAGCAGCAGCGCGGCCACAAAGATGGCAAAATACGTACGGAGCAGCACGCGCGCAGCTTGCGGCGCTGGGTGGAGCTCCGCCCGAACTGTCACCGAGAGGGCAAGAGCGAAAATAACCGTGACGCTAGCCGCCGAAATCATGCACCAAGTGCACCAAGAGTGCAGCACGAAGGCTTCGATCCCGCTTAGATAAAGTGAAAAGAGAAAGCCCGCGCCCGCAATCCCGGTAACCGCGTAGCGGATCAACTCCGCGAGTCGGGCGGCCGCCAGATTCTCAGCAAAAACCAGCAGCGCCAGGGTGACGTACATCAAGACGCCGAAGGCGGGCAACGGCACGCCGAAAAGGTGAGAATAGGAACTGGCGCGCACCGTATCGCAGCCGGTCCCACCCCCGAGACAAATCATAGGGCTCGAAGGCGAGGTATAGACCCACAAGAGGTACGAGGAGTCGAACAGACCGAGCAGGCTCAACGCCAGCAGGAACGATTTCCGCATCGCGTCCTATTGTACAACGGCAGGGAGGATTGAAGACTGCAGACTGATGATTGAGGACTGAGCATGGTGGACCCCAGACCGTTGCCAGTCACTCATCAGTCCTCGATCGGATATTGGGGCCGGCGCCTACTCCTGTCCGTTCTGCGTTTCCCCGTATTCTCAGGGGCGCTCCAGTGGGAAATTCGATTGGAGCTTTTCAATCGTCAATCTGCAATCACCAATTAGAATGCTCCGCCGCCACCACCACCGAAGCCGCCGCCTGAGAAGCCCCCGCCGCCAAAGCCCGAACTGCCGGAAGAGCCAAAGCCTGAGCCCTCGGACCGAGGCGTCGAGACAAACGTCGAAGCGGCGCGCGAGGACATAGTGTTCAAGTTGTGCATCAGAAGGGATGGCCGGAAGGTGCCGTCGTACTGTCCCCGGTACCATTCCGGCGGCTGCTTGTAGATGTTCTCAAAAGCACGCGCCCACTTGCCTTCCACGCCCAGGGCCATCGCATAGGGCAGATACTTGTCGAACATCTGGGGAGAATTCACCAGCCGGGCGAAGTGATCTTTTTCGGCCCGGTTCATGAACTCCTCGAAGCCGAGGACTTGGTTGCGTGCCCGCGCGCCGTGCACCGTCCGCGCTGGCATGACGAAGGCGAAAACAACTACGATCAGGCCGGAAGAAACACCGGCCAGAATCGCCGTCAGCTCCGAGGTCCCGCTGCGGTCGGCCCAGACCGCCAGGAGGACGCCAGCGGCGGCCGCCAGCGCAATCCCGAGTCCCAGATAGAGATTTCTCACCTCTTGAGGATTGTGTGTGTAATAGCGGCTGGAGATGAGCTGGTTAAAGAGCGCCTCCCGAATCTCCGGCAACTTCCGGTAGAACTCATTCTCCAGGCTGGAGAGGTAAACCGTGGCTCCAGGGTGGCTGGAGTTGGTGAACATGCCCCAAAGCAGCTCGCGTTCATGTTCTTTCAGTTCGCCCCACTCGGAGTTCGGCTTGAGCAAGCGAAACGTGTAGTCGCGCGTCTTCCAGAGCAGGCCTTTCTCCTCCCCCTCCTCGATCCGCAAGTAGCCGCGCACCGCCAGGTCCACCAGTGTTGCCGTGATGTCGCGCATATCCGGCGTGTTGTCCACGAGCGTCCCGACCTCTCCAGGCGTCAGCTTTTCCGGCGGCTCGTAGAGCACCATGATTGGCTCGGAGAGGCGTGGGTCTTTGCCCCGCTTGTACCACAGCCAGAACATGAGAAGGAAAACGACGAGGGGAAGGCCGAACATCCAGTTGGCCCGCAGGAAGCGCCAGGCGAGTGCCACCGCTCCCGGTTTTGCCACTACGCCCTTGTCCCAGCCGACGACCACGGTAAGGCCTTCGCGATAGCTCAGGCCGCGCTTTGCCCGGATGGAAACCTGGCTGCCAGTAATTTCCACATCGGCGTCGGACGCCGTCGAACCGTAGGTGCCCGTATAGGCGGCGGCGCGAAGGTTCGGGCCAGCCGCCGCTGGCGGCAGCTTGATCACCGCGCCTGCGCTGTCGATGGGCACGGGCCATTCGGTCCCGGTGACGTTCCAGTAAAGCTCGTCATGCTCGTCGAAGTACCGGATCGCGTTCTCAACGCGATACGTGAGTAGCACCGTCTTCGTGTTGTCCCTGGCTCCTGGAATCCAGATCTTGTACTTGATGTAGTGTCCCTCCCGGGAGGTCTCGCAGCGCAGATCCTTCCCCGTGTCATCGATGACGCTCAGCAAGTCAACGAAGAGCTTATAGTTGAATCCTTCGGGAGTACGGTAATCCACCGGGATGGTGCGGAAGATGCCATTGTACGAGCCAACGAAGCGGGGCTGGAGCGTTTCGGTGACAGTCAGCGACCCGTCCGGTTGCACCTCCAACAGAACGTCGAAGCTCTCGAGTCGCCACGACCGTTGGCCCTGAGCGCGGGCCGGGAAAAGGATGGCAGCTAGGCACAAGCTTGCTGCCAAGGCGAGCAGCCGACGTCGTAGCATGGGACGTCCTCTGGCCGCGGCTAGGCGCCGGGAGTTTCGAACCTAACCTTGGGCGCTTCCCGCTCGGCGGCGACAGCGACTTCGAAGAATTCGCGCGCCTTGAAGTTGAACATACCGGCGATAAGGTTGGTGGGGAATTGAGCGATGCGCGTGTTCAGGTCGCGCACCACGGCGTTGTAGTAGCGCCGCGCCAGTTGTACCTGCTCCTCGATCTGAGTTAGTTCTGACTGAAGTTGAGTGAAGTTCTCCACCGCGCGCAACTGGGGATAATTTTCCGCCACGGCGAAGAGCGTTTTCAGGGCCTCGGTGAACATGCCCTCGGCTTGGGCCTTCGCTGCCGGGCTGCCGGCCGACATGGCCCGGGTGCGCGCCTCCGTCACCTTCTCAAATGTAGTCCGTTCGTGGGCGGCGTAACCCTTGACCGTTTCGACGAGGTTGGGAACCAGGTCGTAGCGCCGCTTCAGTTGCACCTCGATGTCAGCCCAGGCATTGTCCGATTGTACGCGGAGCTTGACCAGGCTGTTGTATGCCAGGATGACAAAGAACAGCAGAACCACGAGCAGGATAATGAGAACCGTGCCGATCATACGCCTCCTTTGCCGTCCTCGGGATTCCGATAGGGGACTGAACTTGCCCCAAATATGACCTCACTATACCCGCCCTTTCCGCCACTGTAAAGTTGCCCCACCCGGCGTGGCTCCTTCCGCGCAACGCTTGCCGGGCGACCGGAAAGGCGGGTGAAAGTGGTGTTTGACATTCGGCCAACCAGTATCTAGTCTCTGCATCAAGCCTGTGGCCGCGCAGGGTACGCTCTGTTGGAGGCTCCACTGTGAGAATTCTTGTCACGGGAGCATCTGGACTCATCGGGTCGGCACTGGTCTCTTACCTCTCCGTGGGTGGACACGCAGTGACGCGCGTCATACGCGCTCAGCCGCGACCCGGACAGGCCGAGGTTCACTGGGATCCTGCGGCAGGGAAGTTGGACCCGATGGTGCTGCAAGGGCTGGACGCGGCGGTCCATCTCGCCGGCGAAAGTATCGCCCAAAGGTGGACGCCCGAGAGGAAAGCGAGGATCCTCAAGAGCCGCGCCAGGGGAACGCGGTTGCTCAGCGAGTCTTTCGCCAGACTGACACAACTGCCCTGCGTCCTTCTATGCGCTTCGGCCATCGGCTACTACGGAGACCGGGGCGAGGAGGTTCTCACAGAAGAGAGCCCCTCCGGGGTGGGATTTCTCGCCGAGGTCTGTCGGGAATGGGAGGCGGCTTGCGAACCGGCTGTCCGCAAGGGAATCCGCGTGGTCAACCTGCGCATCGGCGTGGTGCTCAGTGCCGCGGGCGGGGTGCTCCCAAGGATGTTGCTCCCCTTCCGAATGGGCCTGGGCGGCAGGGTCGGACACGGCAGGCAGTACATGAGTTGGATTGCCCTGGACGACTTGGTCGGTGTCATTGTCCACGCCCTCACTTGCGACACACTGGCCGGGCCCGTGAATGCTGTGGCGCCCCATCCCGTCACGAACGTTGAGTTCACTCGGACCTTAGGGCGAGTGCTTCGCCGGCCGACCGTGTTGCCCATACCGGCATTTGCGGCGCGTCTGGCCCTCGGCGAGATGGCAGATGGTCTGCTTCTTGCCAGCACCCGCGTTCAGCCGGCACGGTTGGCAGCGAGCGGTTATGCATTCCGCTACCCGGAACTCGAGGGAGCGCTCCGGCACGTGCTGGGAGAATGAAGAGGAGGGAAGGATGAAATCCTCGCTGCATCGTGGCCTGCGATTGCTTATGGGGCAAGCTATCGTCAGCCTCGCTGCCGGAGCTTCTGAGCCCGCCCGGTTCAAATTAGCCGGCGGGCGCTAGGAGGTCGTGTACGATGGAGTAGGTCACGAGACCTATTCTGAGGCTGAGCGACCCGGTCTGGGCGCATGCCTTGCGCGTGATTGGCAACGCTCGCGTCTTCGCCGCCGTGATGCAGCACCTCCGCAGCGTTGACAAGCTGAGCGTACGGGCATCATGATGCAGGTAGAGAACGAAACCGGTTTCCCCCCCAAACGAACCCGCCTCTTCCGCCTGCAGGCCCTTGAGATCTGAGCGCCGCCCGACCTAACGGCTATGGGCTCGACGCGCGCCGGCAAGGCTAGCTACGCTGCCTGCTGCGGTTTCACACCGCCTTGGCCAGGAACGCCTCCACCTGTTTCTTCCACGCGGGGAGAGAAGCGTGGATGGCGCGGCCGAGGAAGGAAGTGCGCAGGCGGCGGAGCTCAGGGATTTTGCGGCAGGCGATCGCGTAGCGCCGGAAGCGCGGCTGGAGTTCCAGGGAATCGTCCGGGAGATAGATCGGCTCGCGGCGGAAGTTGAGCAGCACGAGGGCGTGGTTCAGTTGGCGGATAGCGGCCTCGACTGCTGCTGCGGCTTTGGCTGGGTCGTCGAGCTCGTGGACCTGGTCGGGCGGCAGCAGGCGGAAGAAGTAGGTGGCGCGGCCGCGCTTCGAGGTTGCTTCCCAGGCCACCAGGTTCGCGGCGAGCTTCCCTCCGGGCTTCGCGGAGAGCGGGAAGAAGAACCAATGGAGAATGGGTTGTTCCTCTTCGGGAGCGGTTTCCTCTGAGGGCTCTTGCGCTGGCTCCTCGGTTTGTTCTTCGCCGGACTCGGCGGCAGCTGTCGCTGTCTCCTCCGGCGGCGTTTCCGCCGGCGGCTCGGCTGGCTCTTCTTCTTCCTCTCTGCGAAGGAGCTTGAAGCCGGCGTAGAGCCAGCCCGGCGGCACATGGCCGCGGAGCGCGTCAAAGTAGGGCTTCAGCTTGGCATCGACCACGTTGCTCACCAGCGCCTGCTCGGTCTTGGGATGGATCGCCTTGAGTTTCCCGAGCGGGGCGGCGCGACCTTCCTTCATGAGCACTGCGGCCTGCTGGAACTCGTCGGGGCCAAGGAAAGGGAAGATGTCGTGCAGGGTTTTGGCGCTCTGCTGGTTCAATTGGCTGAGGGAATCTTCCAGCCGCTCGACGAACTCCCGCGTGCGCTTCGCGAGCTTCGTCAGCGTCAGGCGCTCACCGGCGGATTCCAGAACCACGGCGTAATTGGCTTCATCGAAGGTGATGGCGTCGATATCCGCCAGACGCCACTGGAAGCCCGTCGCTAGCGTGGGCAGGACCGCGAGGTTGCTTTTGTACAAACGAAACTCCGCCGGACTGGAGAACGAACGCGCTGGCAACGTTTCGGAGGCGAGCTGGGCAAAGCCCTCGAAGCGCGTGACCTCTTCGAGGTCTTCGAGCAGGAGGCACTGGACTAATCGCCGGCGGCACGCTTCCAGCAGATCGTGGCACAGATTCTGAAACGTCTTGCCGAACTGGTTGAAGACGATTCGCTTCCCGCTGTACAGCGTCAGGGTCAGCTCGTAGTCGCCCGGCGCGAAGACATCAATATCGCCGAGGTCGAAAGCGATGGGCGGGCCGGAGTCGGGCGCGACGGTCAGAGTTTCGGCGTCAAAGGTCACACGGCACGGTCCGGCCTGAGTGGGCGTGCCGTGGGGATTCAGGTATTGGAACTTGCCGGAAAATGAAGGCATGGAGGTTAGGCTATCTTCCCGCCGCACTCCGGGCAGAACTTCGAGCCGGCTTCCACCTTGGTTCCGCAGCGTGGGCACTCGTTCTTGGGGCGCAGGGGCTTGCCGCACTCGGGACAGAACTTGGCGCCCTGGGTGCGTGCGCCGCAATTGGGGCAGAGCGCCGCGGCTTCGCTGGTGAGGTCGATGTCCTTGGTCAAGTCCTGCTGCCGGACCTTCTCCTGAATCTGTTCAATGGTTGCCTGCGCTTGGGCTGCTGCCAGTTCCGTCTCGACGCTGGGCGCGCAGTCGTAGCAGAGCCCGCGCTTCTGGTTCCAGCAGAGGGCCGCGCAGACCCACTTGGCGCACTTCGGACACTGGCGGAAGTTGGGCTTGGCCTCCTCGATGGACTCGCGGAAAGCCTTGTCATGGCCGGGGCCCGCGATGGCGCGCTGGACCTCGTAGCTGCCGGCGCTGGCGCGACCGAGGACGCCACCAAAGATGTCGCCCGCGGCCCGCAACGCGCTGGTGGCCATGCCCGTCACCGAGGCTTTGAATTCGGACATGAACCCGTTCCCACACCGGTCGCAGAAGAATTCGAATTGATAGCCTTTGTCCGTGGAATGGTCGGTGTGGTTCTTCGTGAATTGGATAAGGGTCATAAAACTCTCCCTGGATTTAGCCAGACGCCCCTCATAAGCGAGAGCCGCATTCTAACCCAGGCAGGCTTGGAGCTTCAATGCTGGGTGTTGAGCTGCAGACGCCAGGAGTCAGGAGGCAGAAAGCAGAGCGCAAGTCCACGTCCGACTGTGGCCAGAGTGTCGCGGAGCAGGCTGGCGGTCGGTGGCGCGTCAAGTCCTTTGTCCCAACGGGCGGAGGATGGCTCCGCTCAACCTGCAGGGATCGACTAACCGACATGACTTGCCTGGCTGGCGGTAGCTCTCAACGAGGATAGTGAGACCGGGCGAGGAAACTGCTACAATATGCTAGAGGTGGTTCAAGAGCACCGCGCAGGGGAATTGGCTTTGGGCGACGGCGCGTACATCGTGTGAACCCCACGGGAGGCCTCATGGTAGCAAGACATCTCACTGGACTCCTGGTAGTTCTCTTGGTGATGGGCAGCCTCTGGGCACAGGAGAAGCAGAAGGCTGAGGAGAAAGCGCCCTCCGGCACAGCGGCTGCGGCGTCAGCCATGCCCCAGATGGTCCACGGCTACAACATTTCGCCTGAAGATGCGGCGCGGAAAAACCCGACGAAATTCACTACGGTTTCAGTCGAGCGCGGGAACAAGATCTTTAAGACCCAGTGTGCCATGTGTCACTCCGAGACCGGAGACGGCAAGGGCGACATGGTGGCGGAGATGAAGATCAATCCGCCGGATTTCACTAAGCCGGAGACACTCAAGGACCGCACGGATGGGGAACTGTTCGCCATTCTGGGTCTTGGGTCCGAGGTGATGCCCGGGCAAGGCAAGAGGATGACCGACGAGCACAAGTGGAACATCGTGAACCTCCTCCGGTCGATGGGTGGGAAGGTGCCGGAAAAGGCCACCGGCAAGGAGCCGGAGGAGAACGTCATTCTGGTTCCCCAATAAGCGAGTAGGAGGGCAGGCGCCCCACGGGGAGGCACCTGCAGGTGGCCGCAAACCGGAAGGGCGCCGAGTCAGCGGCTGGCGAGCTTCTTCGCCAAGCTGAGCAGGACGTGGCGGTCTGAGTCCCTGATGTGTTCGGCCAGGGATTTGAGATTCAACAGGAAGCGAGCATCCGCTCCCTGCTTCCCCTCTTCTTCAGCCAATTCCTCAAGCGTCTGGCGCGGGGTCAGGTTCGGCGTCGGTGGAGGTTCGTCGCCCGCATAGAAGAGCTGGTAGAGAGGCAGACCCAAGGCGGCTGCATATCTCTCCAAGGTCTCGAGCGAGGGTATAGTGTGGCCGTTCTCTACCCGGGATGTATAGCATCTGAGTAGCCCGGTCATCCTCTCAATGTCCCCCTGCGAGAGCCCTTTCTGTTCCCGGAGCTGACGGATTCGTGCACCGATCGCCATGTCTTTTGCCTCCAACTGGGTCTTGTTCATAGTTTTTTCCGCCATTGTTGGATTCACGCAGGCATTCTCCTCTTGCTTAATCGGCAGTTCAACAGCACGGGAGTACCGGTACTTGCGTGCCGGTGGACAGTTTGTCGGCCGTTCTGTGTTGGGGGGGGCCGGGGTATTGAGGACTTGGGGTTCTCCGAAGCGAGGGGCGCGCCGGCGTCTATCCCAATACCATGGTCAACAGGGCCATGCGCACGTAGAGGCCGTTTTGCGCTTGGCGGAAGTAGGCAGCGCGCGGGTCGGCATCCACCTCCATGGTGATTTCTCCCAGACGCGGCAAGGGGTGCATGATGATGGATTTCTGCTTCATTAGCCGGAGGCTTTCCGCACTGATGACGTACACGCCGCGGCACTGCTCGTAATCAGCGAGGCGGTCACCGAACCGTTCCTTCTGCACGCGGGTTTGGTAGACCACGTCCACTTCCGGCAGAACCTTATCGAGAGCCGTCTCTTCCGCCCACCAGACGTTGCGCTCGCGGAGGTGGGCGAGGATGTCCTCTTTCATCTTCAGGAGTGGCGGGGCGACGAAATAGATCTTCACATCCTGGAACTTGCTGAGCAGATAGGCCAGCGAGCGAACCGTGCGGCCTTGCGCCAGGTCGCCGACCATGGCGATCCGCAGCCCATCGATGGCTCCAACCTCCTTGCGGATGGTGTAAAGGTCGAGGAGCGCTTGCGTGGGGTGCTGGCCGGCGCCGTCTCCGGCGTTGATGACGGGGACGCGGGAAACCGCGGCCGCGCGCTTGGCGCTGCCCACTTCCTTGTGACGGATGACGATGACGTCCGCGTAGCCGTTGAGGATGCGGATGGTGTCTTCCAGGGTCTCGCCCTTGGCGACGGAGGAGAATTCCGCAGCGTTTTCTGTCGAGATGACGTGGCCCCCCAGCCGATGCATGGCGGTTTCAAAAGAGAAGCGCGTGCGCGTGGACGGTTCATAAAACAGCGTGGCCATGATGCAGTTCTGATAGTCCGTCATCCCACCGCGCGCCACCACGCGTTCCATTTCTTCGGCAACCTCAAACAGTCGCATCAGGGTGGGGAGGTCAAACTGCTGCGCTTCGACGATATGATGCAACTTCATGGCGTATGTTTCGCTCCTCGTGCTGAAGAGGGCATGCACCCGCCGGGCACACCGCCCTTTGCTCGACCAGGTTCGTCGCCCGGCAAGATACCCCTTGCGTCGTCCTCTCGTCAACTTCCAACAGACTGGGCGCGAGTGCACCCTCCGCCCACGCTGCCAAGTACGCTCTGCCAGAACCTTCTGCCGCCATCCCTTGAACTGAAGTTCCTCAACTTAACTCCCGCCTGCCCACTAGGTTCTCCCAGACCCTAATGCGCCCGTGGCGAAGTGCCGATAGTGCGGGTGAAGGGTGGGGATGAGCGACCCGGCGGTGGCGTGTGTGTTCCATGCCGTGGTTACGACATGCGCGGAAGTGTCTGCGGGCAACGCCCAGGCCCTGGCCGGGCCGCAATGCCGGACCTGTGATGTCCAGGACAACACGGGCCGGATCTGAGAAAGGAGCCGGAGATGACACAGAAAACCGAAGGGCAGGCTCTGGGTCAGCCCAGGGATAAAAGCACAGAGAGCTTGGTCCGCGAGTTGGTGGCGCACTTCCGCGAGAAGCGGGAGCCGTTGCGGCGGCAGTGGGTCCAGCAGATGACAGGTAAAGGCTTACTGGCGGGCCTAACCCCGGAAGACACCGAAAGGGAATCGATCACAATCTACGATACCTGCGTCGGCTGTCTCGAGACCGGGAAATATGACGCGGCCCAGACCTACGCTACGAGGATGGCCGAACGTAGCGTGCTGCGGGGCATGACCGCCGAGCAGATCAATGGCGGTCTGCTAACGCTGCGGGACGTCTATGGGCGGAGCCTGTTCGAGCGCTATCAGGGCAACATGATGCGGCTCTCGGAGACCCTCGACATTTACGAACCCGTTGCCAATAAGATCCTGTCGATCGTGGCGCTGGCGTTTATCGAAGAACGCGAGAAGGTCGTCCGCGAAGAACGCGAGAAAGTCGTCCGCCTACAGCAAGAGGCGATCCGGGAACTTTCCACTCCCGTGCTGCAACTCCGCGAGGGCGTGCTCATCCTGCCGATTATCGGCATGATCGACACGCAGCGCGCGCGCCAGCTTACCGAAGGATTGCTGCGTGCCATCCGTGCCAACCGCGCCAGGGTTGTGGTGATGGACATCACCGGCGTGCCTGCCGTGGACTCCAAAGTTGCCAACCATCTGCTGCAAACGGTGCAGGCAGCGCGTTTGATGGGCGCCGCCGTCATCGTCACAGGGTTGTCCGCGGAAGTCGCCCAGACCTTAGTGGCTATTGGGGTGGACTTGAGCAAGTTGAACACCTTGAGCGACCTGCAAAGCGGCATCGAGGAAGCCGACCGATTGGTAGGGTACAGGGTCACTACGACAGAGGCAGCCATGGCGCGAAACGCAGAGACATAGGGGCGGCAAACTATGGAAGTGCCGATTCTCAAACAAGGCAACTACCTGATCGCGACGATTCAGGCGGCGCTCAGCGATGCCGGGCTGCTCAAACTGCAGGATGAGTTGGTGAAGCGGGTGGGTGAGTTTCGCGCTCGCGGGGTGGTCCTGGACGTCACCGTGCTGGACGTGATGGACTCCTTTACTACCCGTACCCTGCGCGGCATTGGACACATGACGAAATTGCGTGGAGCCCGAACCATCATCGTCGGCATCCAGCCCGAGGTGGCCTTTGCCATGACCCAGTTGGGCCTGACCCTGGAGGGCGTGGAGACGGCCTTGGACTTGGATGGGGGTCTCGCGGCGCTGCGCCAGGGAACAAAGGGGGGCGGCAACCGTGGCCGGTGAAATCCGCGTGGCCATAGACTCAGAGGCGGACATCGTGGCCGCCCGCCAACAGGGGCGCGTGTTGGCGGCAGAGCTAGGCTTCTCAAGTGGTGACCTGACGCTCATTGCCACCGCCATCTCCGAGGTGGCCCGCAACATCGTTGCCTACGCCAAGCGTGGCGAAATTCTCCTGAGCCATGCCAACGAGGGTAGCAGGCGGGGCATCGTGGTGGTCGCCCGCGACGAGGGACCGGGTATTCCCGACATCGCGCAAGCGATGCAGGACGGCTACTCCACCTCGCGCGGCTTAGGGCTGGGCTTGCCGGGGGCCAAGCGATTGATGGACGAGTTTGACATCGCCTCCCAGGCGGGCCAGGGGACGACCATCGTGATGAAGAAATGGGCAAGGCAACATGGGTAATGGGCTTCCCAAGCCGCCGCCCTTGATTGAGTGCGGAGTCGCTGCCCAGCCGCTTGAGGGCGAAGCCGAGTGCGGCGACCTCCATGTGGTTCAACCGTTCCCTGGAGGCGTCCTCGTGGGTGCTGTGGACGGCTTGGGACACGGTCCCGAGGCTGCGGCTGCCGCCAGAAGCGCCGTGCTCACGCTCGAGGGTTACGCTCACGAACCTGTCATCTCGCTGGTCAAACGCTGTCACCAAAGACTGATTCGGACGCGCGGGGTGGTAATGAGTCTCGCCTCGTTCAACGCGCTGGACAACACGATGACTTGGCTGGGCGTGGGCAACGTCGAGGGCCTGCTCCTGCGCGCGGACGTGGCGGCCAACCCGCCGCGAGAGAACGTGTTGCTGCGCGGCGGGGTGGTGGGCTACCAATTGCCCGCGCTCCACGCGTCGATCCTTCCTGTCACACGGGGCGATGTGCTGATTCTTGCCACCGACGGCATTCGGAG
This sequence comes from uncultured Acidobacteriota bacterium, assembly GCA_964495535.1. GTDB lineage: Bacteria > Acidobacteriota > Terriglobia > UBA7540 > UBA7540 > JALHUF01. The sequence goes on from CAZBWJ010000004.1 coordinate 77,747, forward strand.
TGGGTTTGTCGAGGATGTGACCCTGAGCCACCCGCCGCAACGAATCGCCGAGCATATTCTTGCCCGACGTGCCGGGGGCGCGGATGACGCGCTGGTGCTGGTGGCGCGTTACCTGGGACATGAGCCGTGAAAGCAGCTCTAAGCGAGTTGGCGGAGCAATACCAGCTGGCGCTGGAAGATTACCTCGCGAGCGCTGGGGAGGCGGCGCTGGAGGGCGCCTATCGAGTCGGACGGCAAGCCCTCGGGGACGCTCTGGGCGTCATGGAGTTATCCGCGATTCACCGCGAGGCGCTGGGGAGAGTCTTGCGTGATTGCCGAACGGCCGAAGAGTGCGCGCGGGCGGCAGCGGTGGCCACAGGGTTCTTCGCGGAAAGCTTGGCGCCCTATGAGATGGCCTTGCGGGGCTTCCGAGAGTCAAGCGAGCAACTGCATCTCGCGAACGAGGCGCTGGAGCAACGCCGCAGCGATCTGGCCGCGGCCAACAAAGAGCTGGAAGCGTTCACTTATTCCGTCTCGCACGACCTGCGCGCGCCGCTGCGCCACATCGACGGCTTTTCGAAGCTGCTTCTGGAAGAGCACAGAGCGGAACTATCTGACCAGGCGCGGCACTACCTGACGCGTGTCCGCGAGGGCGCCCTCCGGATGGGCCAACTGGTGGACGACTTACTCAATTTGTCGCGCCTGGGCCGCCAGGAATTGCGCTGCCAGATTGTCGGACTAAGCTCGCTCGTTGAGGAAGTGCGGCGCGAGCTGCAGCCGGAGATGGAGGGTCGGCAGATCGACTGGAAGATTAGCCCCCTTCCCTTCGTGGAATGCGACCCAGCACTGATGAAGCAGGTCTTTGCCAACCTCCTCTCGAACGCTGTCAAATTCACGCGGCCGCGGGAACGAGCCGCGATTGAGGTCGGCACGATGACCCGCGACGGCCAGACCGTCGTCTTCGTCCACGATAACGGGGTCGGGTTCAGCATGAAATATGCCGATAAGCTCTTTGGGATCTTTCAGCGGCTGCACCGCCAGGAAGACTTTGAGGGCACAGGCGTCGGCTTGGCTACCGTCCAGCGCATCATCCACAAGCACGGCGGACGGATATGGGCCGAGAGTGCCGTAAACGAAGGAGCGACGTTTCACTTCACATTGCCGGTTACCGAATGAAATATGGCCGAGGCCTTGGACAGGGTCTCCATGATAGAATCTGCGCTGGATAACCGCAATTTCCAGGTCGTTCAATGCATCTCCAAACTGTCGGCCACTGTTGTTTTCCTGACTGGCCTGGCTGTCCTTGCGGGCTGGGCATTTGACGTCCCCGCCTTGAAAAGCATCGATCCCGCACTGGTCACGATGAAGGCCAACACGGCGCTGTGCTTCGCGCTGATAGGCGCATCCCTGTGGCTGCGCCAAGCGGGGGCGTCCGGCTCGCCGGGGAACCGGGTGGGCAGGGCCTGCGGCGCGCTCGTCGCAGTGATTGGCCTGCTGACCTTGGCAGAAGATCTCTCCGGATACGACATGCGCATAGACCAACTGCTGTTCAAGGAAGATGCCGGAGCCGTGGCCACCTTTTACCCCGGCCGCATGGCGCCGAACACCGCCTTGTGCTTCCTGGCCGTCGGCGCGGCCCTGCTCCTTCTGGACGTCAAGGCCGGCGGCCTGTGGCTTTCCGAGCCGCTGATTCATGTGGCCGGACTCATCGGCACGACCAGCCTCGTGGGCTACATGTATGGAGTCACGGAGTTCACGGGTCTCGCCACCTACACGAAGATGGCGGTGCACACGGCGGTGGCTTTCGTCGTGACGTACATCGGGCTGATTGCAGTGCGGCCGGAGCGCGGCCTGGCTAGAATGTTTGCGTATGACAGCCCGGGCGGAATGCTGATGCGCTGGCTCTTGCCCGCGGTCGCCGTCTTCCTTGTTTTCGTAGGCTGGACGAGGCTGGAGGGGGAACGACTGGGGCTCTACTCTACCGCTTATGGGACCGCCCTTTTCGCCGTGGTGCGGGTCGTGGTGATTGGCGCTATCGTCATCGTCATCGCCAAGGCGCTTCATGAACTAGACTCCAAACGTCGTCAGGCCGCGCAGGCCATCGAGCGGCTCAACGAGGAGCTGAAGTGCCGCAGCGTCGAACTGGAGGCGGCGAACAAGGAACTGGAGGCCTTCAGTTATTCGGTCTCGCACGACCTGCGGGCTCCCCTCCGGCACATCGACGGCTTTTCGAAGCTGCTTCTGGAAGAGCACAGCGCGGAACTCTCCGACCAGGCGCAGCACTATCTCAGCCGCGTCCGAGACGGTGCCCGGCGGATGGGCCAACTGGTGGACGATTTGCTCAGCCTTTCGCGGGTGGGTCGCCAGGAATTGCGTTGGCATATCGTCGGCTTGAACTCGCTGGTGGAGGAAGTGCGGCGCGATCTGAAGCCGGAGACGGAGGGACGCCAGATCGACTGGAAGGTCGGACCGCTCCCCTTCGTGGAATGCGACCCGGCACTGATGAAGCAGGTCTTTGCGAACCTCCTGTCGAACGCCCTCAAGTTTACCCGGCCACGCGCACAAGCCGTGATTGAGCTCGGCACCATGACCCGCGACGGTCAAGATGTCGCCTTTGTCCGCGATAACGGCGTCGGGTTCAGCATGAAATATGCCGATAAACTCTTTGGGATTTTTCAGCGCCTGCACCGGCAGGAAGACTTTGAAGGTACGGGTGTGGGCCTGGCCACGGTCCAGCGGATACTCCACAAGCACGGGGGTCGTGTTTGGGCAGAGGGTGAGCTCGATAAAGGGGCGACTTTCTATTTCGTGTTCGGGGAGCCCGAAGGCCGAAGGGCGGGAGAAGCCGCGCGAACGGCGGAGGCCATATGACAAGAAACGGAGAAATCCTGCTGGTTGAGGATAACCCCGAGGATGTCGAGCTGACTTTGCACGCGCTGCGGCTGCAAAACCTGGCCAACGACATTCACGTCGCGCGCGACGGCGAGGAGGCCTTGGACTTCTTGTTCTGCCGGGGCGTCTACGAAGGGCGCTCCTTCGAGTCTCCCCCCCGCGTGGTGCTGCTGGATCTGAAACTGCCCAAAGTGGATGGCCTGGAAGTTCTGCGCCAAATCAAGAGCGATCCGCGTACCAAGGCCATCCCCGTGGTTATCCTGACCGCCTCGCGCGAAGAGAAGGATATGGTCAACGGCTACCACCTGGGGGTTAACGGTTACATCCAGAAGCCGGTGGACTTCGACAAGTTCCGCGAGACAGTGAAGCAACTAGGGCTGTACTGGCTGGTGGTGAACGAGCCGCCGCCAGCCAGCGCCTTTCAACCTCGATAGGAGGGCGGAACCATGACCAGGGCTCGATCCGACAATCCGGCTCCCGTCCGGCAGCCCCTGCGGGTGCTGATCCTTGAGGACGATCCCAGGGATGCGGAACTCTTGGCGGCGATGCTCAGGCGGGCGGGCTATTCCCTGAGTCTTGAGGTGACGGATTCGCGCGAGCAGTTCCAACAACGGTTAGAGCAAGGCGACGATGACGTCATCCTTGCCGACTATAACCTGGGCGCCTGGAACGCCATGGACGCTTTGCACATCCTCCGGGAGTCGGGGAAGGATGTTCCGTGCGTGGTCGTCACCGGCAGTCTAGGGGATGAAGCGGCCGTGGAGTGCCTCAAACAGGGGGCCGCCGACTACGTTCTGAAAGACCGCCTGCACCGTCTGCCGGCGGCCGTGGAAGGCGCGCTGCGCGAGAAAGCGCAGCGCGAAGATGCGACCCGGCTGCAAGAACAGATCTGGCGTGCCAAGAAGGAGTGGGAGCATACCGTTGACACCATCCCTGACCCGGTGTTGGTTCTGGACGAGCAGTTCCGCATCCAGCGCGCCAATCACGCTACCGCTCGTGTCTTGGGCCTGGAATTCCCCCAGCTCATCGGCCAGCCCTGCTACCAGGTAGTGCATGGCCAAGCTGCACCTCCACCGGACTGCCCTTTCCAGCGCATGCTGTTGACCGGCAAAGAGGCCCGATGTGACATCGAGGAACCCCGGCTGGGGAAGGTTTTCGACGCCACCGTTACTCCGCTGCGCAATTCCGGCGTCGCCGTGCTCGGCTGTGTCGAGGTGCTGCGCGACATTACCGAGCGCAAGCGGCTGGAGGAGCAGTTACGCCAGGCCCAGAAGATGGAAGCGGTGGGACGTCTGGCGGGCGGCGTCGCGCACGACTTCAACAACCTGCTGACCGCCATCACGGGGTACAGCGATCTGGCGCTGACCCGCCTGCGCGAAGGCGACCGAGTGCGCAAGCACGTTCTGGAGATCAAGAAGGCCGGGGAGAGTGCCGCCTCGCTGACGCGGCAACTGCTGGCCTTCAGCCGTCGCCAGGTGTTGATCCCCCAGATATTGGACTTGAATTCGGTCGTCAGCAACGTGCAAAAGATGCTGCGGCGAATGATCGGCGAGGACATTGATCTGGTGACCCTTCCTGCTGCTGACTTGGGCCACGTCAAGGCCGACCCGGGACAGATAGAGCAGGTCATCATGAATCTGGCCGTGAACGCGCGTGACGCCATGCCCCAGGGCGGGAAGCTGACTGTCGAGACGGCCAACGTCGATTTGGATGAGTCCTACACCCGAAGCCACATTGACGTCATGCCGGGGCGCTATGTGATGCTGGCCCTGAGCGACACCGGCTGCGGCATGGATGCGGAGACGCTCTCCCACATCTTCGAGCCTTTCTACACGACCAAGGAAGAGGGAAAGGGAACGGGGTTAGGGCTGGCTACCGTTTATGGGATCGTCAAGCAGAGTGGCGGCCACATCTGGGTTTCGAGTGACCTGGGACAGGGGACGACGTTCAAGATCTATCTGCCTCGCGTGGAGGCTGCCGTTGAGAAACTCATGCCGGGCCGCATGGCGGCTGGATTACCCCGCGGGGCGGAGACGGTCCTGCTGGTCGAAGATGAGGTGATCGTCCGTGACTTGGTCCGCGAAGTTCTTCAGAGCAGCGGCTACACGGTGCTGGTGGCGAGCGGCGCCGCCGAGGCGCTGGCAATCAGTGAGCAGCGCGCGCCGGGCCCGGTTCACCTGATGCTGACCGATGTTGTCATGCCCGAGATGGATGGACCGCAACTCGCCGATCATCTGGCGTGCTTGTATCCCAAGATGAAGGTGCTTTATATGTCGGGTCACACGGACGCGGCGGTCGCGCGTCACGTGAAGCTGAGCCGTGACATCCCGTACCTCCAGAAACCCTTTGCGGCTGAAGTTCTGGCGCGCAAGGTGCGCGAAGTCCTCGACACCGTGCCCGCGGAACAGAGATGATTCCCTCAATCTCCTGTGTCTTTCCCCCTGCCTGAGTCAGGATGGAGGATTTCGCACCTCGGGAGAGCCGCCTCAAATTTCACCCCTCGCGCTGGCGTGGAATGAGTACCCTGGGTATCGCAGCAGCCAATAACCAAGGCCGAGGCTGCCAGCCAGCGGGGCATTGAGCAATTCCTTATGGCCAGGCGGGAAGCGGCGGTTAAACAGCGCCGCGTTGGGCGGCCGGAGAATTGACATCCCAGCGACTCCAACCTAGTATGGCGCTAGCAGCTCAGGGGATGGCGGGCAATCGGCCGCTCCCGGCTGCGAGGGCAAGCCAGGAGGCTGATGGCACGCAAGGGTCCTCCCAAAGCGAAACGCCAGGGCGAGCAGGCAGAACCCTTCTCCGGCTTGCTCGACGTGATGTGCTCGCTCGCCGCGGAGCGCGACCTGGATCTGTTGCTGCAAGGGATCATGCACAAGGCCTCGGTTCTGATGGATGCGGACCGCTCCACGCTTTACCTGGTGGATGAAGGAAAGCAGCAGATTTGGTCGAAGGTGGCGGAAGGCGCGGCGCTCAGCGAGATCCGCATTCCCCTCGGCAGTGGCATCGCCGGCCATGTCGCCAAGACCGGCGCGACGGTGAACATCCCCGACGCCTACAAGGATCCCCGCTTCAATCCCGATGTGGACCGCAAGACCGGCTACCACACCCGCACCATCCTCTGCATGCCGATGAGGAACAAGGAGGGGAAAATCCTGGGTGTGCTCCAGGTGCTGAACAAGCGGCATGGTGTCTTCACGCGCCGGGACGAGGAGTTGCTCGAGGCCTTCGCGAGCGGGGCGGCGGTTACGGTCCAGAACGCCATGCTGAACGAGGAGATCCGCAAGCGCATGCAGACGTCGGAAATCCTCCTGAATGTCATGCGCGCGGTTTCCTCGGAACTGGAAATTGACCAGCTTCTGCAAAAAATCGTGGGCAAGACCTCCGAGGTTATGAACGCTGACCGCTGCACGCTCTTCCTGGTGGACCGCGTGACTGGCGGCCTGTGGTCCAAGGTGGCGCAGGGGCCAAACATGAACGAGATCCGGGTGCCCCGCGGGATGGGCATCGCCGGCCATGTGGCGCTGACGGGAGAAACCGTCAACATCCGCGACGCCTATCAGGATCCGCGCTTCAGTCCCGACGTCGATCGCCGCACCGGCTACCACACGCGGACCATCCTCTGTATGCCGCTGCGCAATGAGAAAAGTGAAATCGTCGGCGTGATGCAGGTCCTTAACAAGAAGGAAGGGGTCTTCACCGAGGAGGATGAGCAACTGCTCGACGCGCTGGGCTCGCAGACTACGATCGCGCTTGAGAACTCGCGCCTGTTCGAGGAAGTTCGCTTCATGAAGAATTACAACGACAGCATCCTGCGGACCATGGAAACCGGCGTCGTCACGCTCGATCCCGAGGGGAAAGTGGCGTACTGCAACGGCGCGGGGCTGAAAATCTTCGTGGGCGGTGAGGCCTACCAGCCCGGCCAACGCGCTGAGGAGTTTTTCCATCAGGACCTGAACCCGCAACTGGCGGAGGGCATCGCGCAGGCCCTGGAAGGCGGTGGCGCCTTCACGGCTTATGACCTCCAGTACCGCAAGGGCGAGGAGGAGGCGCTGAGCATCAACGTTCATGTTCTTCCCCTGCTCGACAGCAAGGAGAGGTCCCTCGGCGTGGTCATCATCGCCGACGACATCACCCAGGAACAGCGGCTGATGAGCACACTTTGCCGCTACGTTACGCGCCAGGTGGCGGAGCAAATTCTGAAAGACCGGGACCGGCTGAAACTCGGCGGCAATCGCTCCGTGGTTTCGGTGCTCTTTTCTGACATCCGTAACTTCACCGCGATGTCGGAGCAATCCGCAGCGGAAGAAGTCGTCGCCATGTTGAACGACTACTTTTCCCGGATGCTGGATCCCATCTTCAGGTACGAGGGCACGCTCGACAAGTTTATTGGCGACGCCATCATGGTGGTCTTCGGCGCGCCCATCGCGCGTGGGAACGATGCCGAGCGTGCCGTGCTGGCAGCCATCGAGATGCGGCGGGCGCTGAGAAAGTACAACCAGGACCGGAAAGCCCGAGGCTTGGCGCCTATCGATAACGGCATCGGCATCACCAAGGGTGAAGCGATTTCGGGGAACATTGGCTCGGAACAGCGCATGGACTACACCGTGATCGGCGATACGGTCAACATCGCCTCACGCCTGGAAGGGCTTACCAAGAGTTATGACTACAAGATCTTAGTGAATGAGGAAGTCTACCGCGAGGTGAAGGACAAGATTGCCTGCGTGGACCTTGGCTATGCTCACCTCAAGGGCAAGGGGGGGGAAGTCCACATTTTTGGAATCCCGGATGCCCCGGACTAAGCCTCGGGCCCACAAGCTGCCTGCCAGCCTGCAACCTTGCCAGCCCGCGAGTTACGATCCCTGACCGGGCGACATTTTTCCCCTGATGGCAAGAACGGCCGAATCTGGCCGTAAACCGCCACCAAGTGCCTTTTCGCCGCTTCGCGCTGGGTGCGTCTCGTCAATATCTCTTGTATTTTCTGTGGATTACAGTTCTCGCAACAGTTCTGCAATGGTAGCCGACTTGCTCGTTCTAGCTGTGAGGGAAGGAGGCTGACCATGGACTACGCGGTTTCGCGGGGTGGCTTGCTGGTTCATGCTCGGCAGGATTGGCCCTGCGCGCTCTGTCGGCCGCAGGGGAGCTCTGAAGCTCGAGGCTTCTGGCTGTGCGCCCGATGTGCCCACGGTATGATTATCGCCGCAGAAGCTGGGGTTGAAGCCGCGCGGGCGCTTCTGGATGACGTCACCGACGCCCTGGTTCGCTTGGAGGGTCATTCGCCCGAAACCAGGGTTGCCATCAACTGAAGGCCTCCGCGCCTTCGGGGCTAGAGCAGACGGGCCGGTGGGAACCTTGGGCCCTGGGGGCCCTGCACCTGGATGTGGTAGGTATTCCCTTTGGGGTCGGCCTTTGCCCGGGATGTGGCAAGCAGGAGAGGGGTAGGCCTGCCTCGCCTATAAGCTGAGGCGTCTAGGGGGGATTTTCGTCCGTCGGGATTCGTCCTGTCTTCTGCCTGCTCCGAGTGTCCTGCCTCATCTACCCGGCTGTTTCACGCTCACGGAAAACCCGCCCGGGCCTGGATTGGCAAACGTGGTCTTGAGCTGGGGGTCCGTCGTGATCCACTCGATGAAGTCCTCCATTAAGGATCTTTCGTTCGTAACGTTGTGCGCCACAATCACGCCCCCGGGAGGCACCATCGGGAGGACCATCTCCAGATACTTGATGTTGTCTTGCTTCCAGGCATCAATAAAAACGAGCTCGAATGGGCCTTGGAGCTTTGGGATTTCCTCAAGCGCATCGCCATGCTGGAGCGTAATCAAGGACTCCACGCCGGCGGCACGGAAATTCTCTTGCGCCAGCTTGGCCCTGGCAGAGTCAATCTCCAGGGTTGTCAGGTGGCCGCCCGTCTGGCGCAGGCCCAGTGCAATCCAGGTAGAGGAATAGCCATTGGATGTGCCGATTTCGAGTGCGCGTTTGGCCTTAACCTTGACTACCTGTTCGCGTAGGAACGCTCCCTCGTTGGCATCTACATTCCACATGCCCCTTTGGTTGTTGGCCATCCAGGCAAGCCGTTCGAGGGCGGGTGCGTCAGAGTCTTGAGCCTGTTGAGCGCAGGCCCGGACCGGAGCGAAACACAGCATCGCGCAGACTACCGGAAGGGTCTCGTCAAGCCGCCGCCTGACTGACTTCAGTCGGGAAATAGCCATTTGCTGTCCGTCTCTCCTAGACGGTTCTCCTCGGCAGACGGAAAAAGCCCGCAGGTTCCGCGCGAGGACTTTACCGCGCGGCCGCCCCAAGGCCACAGGACGCCTGGACTGAGCAGTCTGAACTATCTTGGGCTTTGAAGGCAAGACTGAAGAGTCCTAACACCCACATCCGGGAAGTTCCCTGAGCAGGTGCTCAACCGCTTGTGAGCCCCGGCGGTCAGCGTGGAGGAGTTGTGGGATTCAAGGTCGAGGGGAACCCGACCCGGCGCTTGGTGCTTCAGAGGCGTCAGAATGCGTTCCCGGTGAGTTATCGGCTATGCTGCTCGAAGCACTGTCGGGCGGCCTTTGAGGAATCAAGTGCCCCGCGCCTCGTAGCGGATACCGTAGACCTTGCGGTGGGGATCTTTGAGCTCCAGGCGACGAACGATGCGGGCGGGGCGCTCCAAGTTCCTCCCCGTGGCATTGTAGGGACAGGCTACGATCAGCCCCTCGCCCAACTGGTACTTCTCCTGGCTGGCTAGCCGAGAACGGCGGCCCACATCCGGGAACTTACAGACAGTGCAAATTCCACACCGAAAGGCGTGGAGAGAAATGGCGTCCCCGACGGGATTTGAACCCGTGTTACCGCCGTGAAAGGGCGATGTCCTAGGCCGGGCTAGACGACGGGGACAGTAGCGGCAAGCAAAAGTCTAAAGTCAGAAGTCCAACGTCCAAAGCCTACAGTCGAAAGACTGCTCGCTGGGGGGCGCCACAAGGTACGAGCTGCGTGTCATATCGGTGGCAGCGGCCTCGGACTGCCCCTCAATCCATCGCGCAAACTCTCATCCTAACAGCGCGGTCGGAAGACTGTCAAACCTTCTTTGGGACTGGAATTTGGAAAGGTCATGCCTCCCGGTGAAGGTCAGAGGTGAGACCAGAGTGGAGGAGGGTATAGGGAGTTGGTGCGTGTCCTGTACGGTCAAACGTCCTTTTTCTGGGGGACCGAGGCTTCAAAAGTCAAGTCAGCCTGCCGGGGCTGCAGGGTGACGCTTCCGGGCTCGATGATCTTCTCCAGTTCCGGGAAGCGCGCCAGCAGGGTTTCCGGCACGCGAACAGGTTGGTGGGAGAGCAGGCTGATCAATTGCAGGGCGTTCGCGATGGCCTTACCCTGGAAGTGGTTGTTGGTGATAACGTAGGTGACATCTGTACGTTCGGCGATATTCCTGACCCTTTGCGCCCAGGGTTCCAGTTCTTCCATGCTGTAAAGGTAGTTGTAACGTTCTTCCGGTCGGTCCTCGGAAGTGAACCAGTGCTCATAGTTTCGCCCGTGCAGCCGGACGTAGCCCACCGAGGCCGTGGAGCGGTCAGTCGGCGCGATCGAGCGCCCGATGACCGGCTGGTCGATGTTGCAAAAGCCGACGCCCAACTCGGCGAGCAGCCGGAAAGTCTCCGGCTCGTTCCAGGAGTTGTGGCGCACCTCGAGCGCGAGCGGGTATTCCATGAATTCCACCACCAGCCCGCCCAGGTATTCGCGGTTCTCGCGGGTGTTCTTGAATGACCAGGGAAACTGCAGGAGCAGGGCGCCCAGCCGGCCCCCCTCCACGAGCGGCGCCAGGCCTTCCTTGAAGACCTTTTCTTCCTGACGACTTGCGTTGCGGTCGTGGGTGAAGCGCTGCCAAAGCTTGGCGGTGAACTTGAAATTGGGATTCGCCGCGACTTTGCGCGCCCAGCCATTGGCCGTTTGTGGGGTGGGAGGGTGGTAGAAGGTGGTGTTGATTTCGATGGTGTCAAAGAATCTCGCCAGGTAGGCCGCCTCGTGGAAATCGGGTGGCTTGGGGCGCGGATAAACGACGCCGTCCCAATCGGGGTAGGACCACCCCGCGGGGCCAACCCGAATTTCACCGCGCGGTGGGTTTCGCTGCATATTCGCCTTTTCTTCGCCTACCACTCTACCCCCCGCCTGACTGTTTGTCAAGGGGTTCGACTATCTCCTTGGCTGAGACTCCGATCCACTCACATGCGACGCTGGCCGGTGAGGTGGGCAGGCCTATAGTCTTGTGAGGCCCCGGACCTGAACTGGCTCCTGCGTCGCGCATCGACTCCGCACCATGAACTGGGATAGAATCCTCGGGCGGCAGTTATTCCGGGACTTGGCAGGTGATGAATGACCGAATGGAGTGGGCCTCTGAAGATTCGCCCGGCGCGGGTAGATGACGCCAAAGAGATCGCGCGGATTTACAACCAGGGCGTGCAGGACCGTGCGGCGACGTTCGAGAATGCCTATGTCACACCCCAGGAACGCTACCTGTGGCTGGTAGCGAGGCCGGACAGATATCCGGTGTTAGTGGCGGAGGTCAAGCACACCCTGATGGGCTGGGCATCGCTCACGCCTTACAGCCCGCGCCACTGTTATGACGGCATCGCGGAACTCTCCATCTATATTGACCGCAGCCTGCGCGGCCACGGCGTGGGCCAGGAATTAATGAAAGCCATGCAGAATGTGGCGCGCGAAAAGGGCTACCACAAACTGGTGGGACGCGTCATTTCTGACAACCAGCCGGCGCGCAAACTCTGCCAACTGATGGGCTGGAAAGAAGTGGGGGTCCACGAGAAGCACGGCAAGCTTGGGAACGAGTGGCATGATCTGGTGCTGGTCGAATACCTGATTCCGGAAAACCTGAAGTAGCTCTGGGAAGCATGGAATAGCGTTCGCCGCTGTCAGGCGCGACCTTGAGCTGCGCGCGGCAGCGGGGAGCTGTCCCCCCCCACCATGAAGGTCGGGATGATGTTTCGGTTTCCTTCTGCAACTCGCACCGCGGTCATGCTGGCCGCGTTGTGGCTGCCGTTGTCGAGCGTTTTCGCCCAGCAAGCACCCCCGGCCCCGCGCGAGCGCACGCTGCTGTTTGTGGGCGATGTGATGCTCTCACGCGGCGTGGGCGCAAAGATGAAGTCGGAAAGTGACTGGACCTATCCCTTTCAGAAAATTGCCGACACGCTCGCTGCTGCGGACCTGACCTTCGCTAATCTCGAGGGTCCTGTGTCCGACGTGGGCCACAACCAGTACCACCTTTACTCCTTTCGCGCTGACCCGAGGGCCATCGAGGGACTGAAACACGCGGGCTTCGACGTGCTGTCGGTGGCCAATAACCACATGTACGACTGGGGGGCTCCGGCCTTGCTCGACACGCTGCGGCGGCTCCGCGAGGCGGGAATTGTGCCTGTGGGCGCAGGTGCGAACGACCTTGAAGCTCATTATCCCCAGTTGATTGACCTCGCGGGGTTGAAACTCGCCTTTCTGGCTTATGTGAATGTCGCGCCCAAGACCGCGATTGCCGCGCCGGACAGGCCGGGCGTTGCGTGGCTGGAGCCGGACCGCGTGCTGGCCGACATCCGGTTTGCGCGCCCTCTGGCGGACCTGGTGGTGGTAGCGTTGCACTGGGGAAGCGAATACGCCGCCCAATCCCAACCCAACCAGGTGGAGCTTGCACACCAGATGATTGATGCTGGCGCCGACTTGGTCGTGAGCAGCCACGCGCACGTCGTTCAACCTGTCGAACAGTATCGCGGGCGATGGATCGCGTACAGCTTAGGCAATTTTGTATTCGACCAGAGACCTGGACCCACTCGCCGGGGTATCATGCTCAAAGTGAGGCTCGTGGATAAGCAGATCGCCGAAGTGACTTCCGTTCCGATCTCGATTGACGGGGCGTTCCAGGCCGTCCTCACGCCCCCGGAAGAGCTGGCCCGGGAGGCGCTGCGCGCCGGCCGGGAATCGAAAGCCAAGGCTGTTCGCGCCCAGTGATGCTGGCGACGGCCTGCCCACGAAGATAGAGCGCTGCCAACCCTCGATACTGCTCCCCCCATGAAACGTGGTATTCTACGTGCCAGCAGGATTGGGATACGAGACGTGAAGGCAGTAAATTCCAGGGGGTGGGTGATGAACATCTCAGCTCTGCGAAAGGCGGCCGCCGCAGCCCTGTTGTTTGGTCTGGCACTGGTGAACTTGTCTTGTAGCAGTGGGGGGACACCGCCTTTACCTGTCGGTACCACCTCGGGGCACGCCTATGTCTTTATCGCGGACGCTCCGCCGCCGGGAACCACTATTCTGAAATTCGAGATCACACTCAGCGACGCCACCCTCTGTCAAACGGTCAGTGCCACGGGTGAATGTCAGGGCACGCCTCAGGTGTCGCTTATCAGCGCGCCGGTGGACATTGAGCTGAGCCAACTCCAGTTGCAGTCGGCCTTCCTCAGTCTGAAGTCCATCGAAGCCCGCACCTACGCCGGGGTCAAGCTGACGTTCGCTAACCCCGCGCTGAAGCTCCTCGGGGCTGACGGGTCGGTCCAAGTGCTGGAGGCCCCCGCTTTGCAGCTTAGCCCGGCTACGGTTACGCCGACGTTCGCGAGCGCCTTGAGCGTGGCCGGGGACAGCAACGTGGGTTTCCTGGTTGATTTCAACCTTCGCGATTCAATCCAGTCGTCAGGGACAACGATTACGGGCATCTCTCCCGTGGTCAAGCTGGTGGAGCTTCCCGCCACGACTCAACAGCCCCTGGAGGTATTGGAGGACACCAGCGGCAAGGTCAGCAACCTGACGAAGACTTGCCCCACGGGAAGCTTCACCTTGATTGACTCGCTGACCGGGCTGGCTATAGCGAATATCAACTTCGACAGCACCACGGAGTTCGGGGACCTCAACTGCGCTACGCTGGCCAACGACCAAATCGTCGAAACGGAATTGGAACTGCGCTTGCCTGCCCAACAGACGGCCCAGTTCTTCGCCAAGGGAATCGAGCTGGTTAATTCTCCGGGCGGAGAGACAATGCAGGGAGTCGTAGTCCAGGTGAACAGCGCTACCGAGTTCGTTCTGCTGGTGCAACAGGAGGAGAACCTGCCCAGCGTGCCAAACGGCAGCTTTGTCACGGTGACCGCCGATGCGTCTAAGGTGATTTTCGGCATCGATGCGGGCGATCTTACCGTCGAATCGTCGGTGTTCGCGAGTGGCGCCGACTTCCTGGCTGGACAAACACTTGAGGTCAATGTGACGAGCGGAAGCATGGTGGTGGCGCCCGCGGGTTGTGCCAAGGTTGCGGACGACTGCACCGCGAGCGCGGACAAGCTGAAGCTGAAAAAAGTGACCGTAACGGCCCAGGTGACGGGGATTAACCCGAACTTTACCCTTGGCACGCTGCCGAGCGTCTTCGGCAGTGCCAGCCTGTTCCGGCCACTCAGCGCGGATTGCCAGTCTTGCGCAATCACCTCGGTCCAGGTAACCACCTCCAGTGCGACGGAATTCGAAGATGAGCTGACCGACGTTTCGGAACTTGCCGTGAACGACACGGTCACCGTGCGTGGTCTGCTGCTGAAGAACGGCTTCAGCGGACCCGGGCCGCTAAGTCCCTTCTCTCCGCAACTGGTGGCTGCGAAAGTGCGCCGGTATACACCCTGAGACGGGCGCGGCACAGTTTGCAGCCACGCGTTTTCCACTCCCGGGGGCCATCAGCAAGGCCCCCAACAGTTTTTGCGCCCCAACTTCAAGTCCCGTCTGCCTGAAATCCCCACGATAGCTGGCCCTTGCGTGGCTGATGGACTAGTATTGACGGGCGAATAGGCGAAGCGATGTCACCGACCGCCAGGGCGCTTCTAAAGACAGTGATATTCACCATTGTTGTCCCCGCTTTCGTCACGGTGGGCGTGCCCTATCTTCTGTTAGGGCCGCGCACGTACTTCGAGCTTGGGGGCTTCAGGCTTACCGGTGTGTTTCCCATCGTGTTGGGGGCAGCATGTTATCTCCGATGCGCGTGGGACTTCGCCTTTGTGGGCCGGGGGACGCCAGCGCCCATCGACCCTCCCAAGGTGCTGGTGGTGAAAGGCCTGTATCGATTCGTGAGGAATCCGATGTATATCGCGGTGGGATTGGTGCTGGGTGGCGAAGCGATCTTCTTCGAGTCCTACCGGCTTCTGATATACGCGCTTCTCGCGTGGTTAGCCTGCCATCTGTTTGTGGTTTCTTATGAGGAACCCACCTTGAAGAAAAACTTCGGAGCGGCCTACGAGGCGTACCGCCAGGCCGTGCCTCGTTGGGTGCCGAGAGTCACGCGGCGCACAGGAACGAATCAGCAACCCAGCCACTTGAAGAATTCGGGATGGTAGCGTCGGATGTTCTCGCCCACGCCCGAGTCCTTACTCCAGGCGCAATAGTATTTTCTGACGGAAGGCGCATCGAGGCCTTTGGCGTCGGTTTTCCGCGATGCCTCACAGACCTGGGCCGCTACCGCATCGCCGGTGTCGTAGACCGCGATCTCCTCTTGCGTGAGGGGTCGGACTCCGATCGTGCCGACCACGTTGATTTCCTTGGCCAGCACTTCCACTTGCAGCGCCTCCTGGCCCGTGGCGTCCACTTTCACCCGCGCCCAAACCGGGCCAAGGCGTTCGGCATCTATCAGGGCGGCAGGCTGGAAACCGGTGGCATAGGCGTAGTAATAGAGGACTCCCTTGCCATCCGGCGGCCAGGCGGCGGGGATGGGCGGCGAGATTTGATAGCTCCACCCTATCCAGGCAGCAGAGCCGGGGTTGTCGGCGCCCGGCGGCAGCGGCTTCGGGATCTTCTCCCATTCAGCTTTGACCAACTGTTCGACTTTCGCCTGGACTTGCTTGGCGTCCATCGGTGGCCTTTGGCCACTGTTGCCCCCGCAAGAGGCGAGCGAAACTGCAATAAGGACAATTGGGAGCGGCTTCATGGTTTTGAATTATACGCGTCAGCAGACCGGGAGGGGTAGAGTGGTAGCGCGGACATGTTCTCTATGTCCGCGGCTTTACGTTGAAATGCGAGAAGAACCGCGCAGCCGAAGAACCACTCCCCGCTACCTGGCTACTTCTCTTTTACGATGGGGCCGGACCTAATCGTGGGATGTTTCACGCAGGTGAAATCGACCGCCTCCTCGAGCTCCCGAGTAATCCGCTGATGCTCAAGATCGGCTTGGCGAAGTTTAGACCACAATTCGCCGCCGACCGAAGACAACGCTTCGCCGGCTTGCTTCCCCAACCGGAACGGGATCTCGCGGGCGCTTCGGGGCGGTTCAAGCATGAAATCCACCATCGTTCCGTAAAGTACTTTTTTCCCTGCAGAGGCCAATACCATTCCCAGGTCAATTTCCTTGGCGCTACCGGAACTGACCGTGAAAGCTATGTCATCGGCGACCGCCTTCCAAGCATTCGTCGCACTGGCGAATGTCCAGTCGTCGCCAAGGTTGGTCATCGCGCTTCTCAAGTTTCTCACGCTTGGACTTCCGCGGACCTTTTGGATCGTCTCGGCGAAGTTAGAGTCAGGCCGAGGCAGCCTCAGGCTGGTACTAACCCACACTTCCACCTTGACCGCATCGTCGGCTTCGATCTGTTCTTTATCGTCGTCCAGGGGAAAAGGCAGGTCACGCAGGAGTGGCCCATACCTTCCATCGGCGCCCTCATCCTGACAGAACGGTGTCGCGAACACCGTTTCGATAAGGTTCTGCATGTCTTCAGCCCGATCTTCGTACGTAGCTGCCACCTGCACAGCGAGGGCGGTGCTAAAGACAAGCTCGTGGGGTTCTGGTGTAAATTTCGGCGGCTGCGTTGGCCTCTTTTGTGTGAGGCGTTTGATCGCCTGTCTTGGATCCTTTATATACCGGACGAAGTCATCCGCCATCTCCGGCGTGATCTTGTTGAATCTCGACGTGCGCCAACGCTCGTAGCGCTTGTCGATAAGGACCGTCTCGAGGAGATCCCCGAAGGCCTGCATCAAGTCTTTGCCCAGTTCTTTATCTAGCTTCCTCCGTGATCCAGCGTGTCTGTGAGCACTGGGGAGGCGTCGCAGAAGGTGCTGAAGCCTGTCGTGGAAGGCGCGTTGGTCCTTCTTGAAAGTTATTGGGGATCCGTCGTTATTTACGCTGAATCTCTCCAGTTGCTCCGCACGCGCCATGATCGGTTCGTCCAGTGCGCGCTGTTGAAGCTCTTGAGGGTATCTCTCCAACGGTCGCCCGAGGATGCGGGTGCCTCCGCTTTCGAACAACTGCTCTAGCAGCTTAAAGCTTTCAGCGTCGCGGAACCAGCGAGCCATCTTCGTGCTGCATACAAGAGTTTCGTCCTGCGCCAGCACGTCGTCGTACAGCAGGGAAAGCAACATCTGGTGCCAAAGGAATGCGTCACGCCGGTGCTGTGGCGGTTCGTTAAGCCGCGACCAATCTACCATGACGATTGAGCAATCTGTTGCTGTCACAGCGACACCCCCGCCAGGAGTATTACTATTTCGATCATAGCACCACGCGGTGGCGCATACATCGCGCAGTTTGCGATGTGTGCGGAGGTGAGCAGCGAGACGTTCGTGCTACCGAACCACGAATCCCGAGTCGCGACTCCCCAGTCCGCAGCGCCTAGCCCCGTGCCCCGACCTTCTCGAGTTCCGTGCCTGTGGCGGTGCTGACGTCTTCGTGCAGCGAGTTCCCGTGCGCGTCCATGGTGACGATGGCGAGGAAGTCGCGGGCCTCGTAGTGCC
>CAZBWJ010000005.1:0-1979 GCA_964495535.1 uncultured Acidobacteriota bacterium
GCGGCGCAGCAGCCCATGCAGATCAGTTCGCCGGCACGGCCCGCTGGCTCGCCCACTCGCGCAGGCCCGCGACCCTCTCTTTCATCGTCACCGAGAGCGGGTAAGTGGACTGGATTTCCTTCAGGACCAGTTCCGTAGAAAGCGGCGCCTGCTGCGAGAACGCCGCGTACAGGGCGGAGGTCACAGCCTGCTCGATTTCCGCGCCACTGAACCCCTCTGCGGCCGCAGCCAGCCGCGCCAGATCGAACTTCGCCGGGTCCTGCTTCCGGCGTGCCAGGTGAATCGTGAAAATCGTCTTCCGCTCCTCCGGCCCCGGCAAGTCCACGAAGAAGATCTCGTCGAATCGCCCCTTGCGGAGCAACTCGGGCGGAAGGGCGGAAATATCGTTGGAGGTGGCCACCACAAACACGGGCGCCTTCTTCTCCTGCATCCAGGTCAGAAAGCTGCCGAAAATGCGCACGGAGAGGCCGCCGTCTGCTTCCGCCGAGAAACCGGAGCGCGGAAACATCTTCTCGATCTCGTCGATCCACAGGACGGCGGGCGCCACCGCCGCCGCCACCTGCAACGACCGCCGGAGATTCTTCTCGGATTCACCGATGTACTTCTCAAACAGGGTGCTGCAATCAAACTTAAGCAACTGCATGTTCCACTCGCGGGCCACGGCTTTGGCGCAAAGGCTCTTGCCGCATCCTTGCACGCCCGTCACCAGGACGCCCTTGGGCGGCTCCAGGCCGAAGCGTGCAGCCTCCGGAGTCAACGCGCCGCGGCGCTTTCCCAGCCAGGCTTTCAGGCGCGCCAGCCCGCCGACCGCATCCAGTCCCGCCGGCGACTCCAGGAATTCAAGCACCCCTTGGTCCTTGATGAGGTTGCTCTTGGCCTCGCGAATGCGGTCGAGCGTACCGAGGTCAAAGCGCGAGTTCTCCAGAACCGCCTGGGTCAGGATGCGCCGAGCCTCGTCGCGCGTCAGGCCGCGCAGGCCGCGGACGACCTCGGGCAACTGGTCCTGGGCAAGCTGGTTCTGGATCCGGTACTTCTCCAGCAGGTCGCGCACCGTGGCCACCACGAGTTGATTCAATTCCGGCTCCTCCGGCAGACCCAGCGAAAACCGCGCCGTATCTTTCTCCAATTCGATGGGGAGGTTGACGACGGGCGAGGAGATGAGGATGGAACGCCGGGCGCGGCGGAAGAGCTGTGTGAGGTCGCGGAGTTTGCGGACGATGACCCCGTCGTCCAGATGCTTGTGAAAGTCCTTCAACAGGAAGAGCGCGTCGCCTTCCATGCCGCTGATTTCGGCGAGCACCTGGATGGGCTCTTGGGTGTTGTAGATGGGCGAGCCGCCGGCTCGAAACAGCCCACCGGTGATCGTCCAGATGTAAAGCGGGACGGCCAGATCTTGAGCCACCAGGCCCAGGATTTCCGTCGCGCGAGTTTCCTCCCAGGTTTCCAGATAGATGATTGGGTACTGCGAATTCACGAGCAGCGCGAGTTCTTTCCGGGCATCCTGGACGCTCATGGCGGGCTCACTAACGCTTCTGCCCGTTACCTGTAGCGGCGCTCTCCCACCGCCGGGCCTCCACAGCGGTCAGCGACCGCCACGACAGCAGGCATCCTCTCACCGAGACTCGCAGGCTCCGTTCTTGATTGGCCTATCCTACAAGCATCACGAATCATAGCAGAAAATCGCAAGGGGAAGAGGGCGCGCGCGAAAAAGGACGAGACCGGAAACGCACAGGATGAAGACGCAGAGGGAGGCGCGCGGAACGCTACGCGAGTCGCCGGATGAAGCGCCCCAGATCGCGAAGCCTGGCCGCCAGCGGCTGGAAGCGGCTGAGCTCCAAGGCATTCGGGCCATCGGAGAGGGCGCGGGCAGGACGCTCGTGGACCTCCATGAAAACTCCGTCCACACCCGCCGCTACGCCGGCGCGCGCCAGTGGCTCGATGAACTCCGGCTGGCCGCCGCTGCGCGTGCCCTGCCCGCC
>CAZBWJ010000005.1:2079-16327 GCA_964495535.1 uncultured Acidobacteriota bacterium
GCGCCAGTGGCTCGATGAACTCCGGCTGGCCGCCGCTGCGCGTGCCCTGCCCGCCGGGCAATTGCAGGGAGTGGGTGAGATCGAGGACCACGGGATAACCGAACCGCTTCATCACGGCGAGCCCGCGCACGTCCACCACAAGGTTGTTGTAGCCGAACGTGGTTCCCCGTTCCGTAACCAGGATGCGCTGGTTGCCGGTGCTCACTACTTTCTCGATCGCGTGACAGACATCCCAGGGGGAAAGGAACTGGCCTTTCTTGATGTTCACCACGGCGCCGGACCGGCCGGCTTCCAGCAGCAAGTCAGTCTGCCGGGAGAGGAAGGCGGGGATCTGAATGACGTCGCAGACTTCCGCCGCGGGCCCGACTTGGGAAACGTCGTGGACGTCGGTCAGCACCGGAACCTTGAACGTCTTCTTGATCCGCGCCAGGATTTCCAGCCCGCGCACCAGGCCCGGCCCGCGGTAGGACTCCAGCGAAGTGCGGTTCGCCTTGTCGTAGGAAGCCTTAAAGACGAAGGGCACACCCAGCTCACGCGCCGCAGCCGACAGCCGCGCCGCCAGCTTCAGTGCGTGCCGCTCGCTTTCGATGACGCACGGCCCCGCAATCAGGAAGAGCGGTTGCCCCGTGCCCACACTGAACTTGCCCATGCGAACCAGGTGAGTCATCGCTTGCCTTCCTCGGCCGCCGCCACGCGCTCGGCGCCTCGCTCCGCCGTCTGGGCGCGTACCGCACGCTCCTCCCTCGCGAGGCGCTGTTTGCGGTACTGATAGGCAGCGCCAATGAAGGCTCTGAAGAGCGGATGCGGGGTCCGGGGCCGCGACTTGAACTCGGGATGAAACTGGCAGCCCAGAAACCACGGATGGTCGCGGACCTCGACAATCTCCACGTAGGTCCCATCCGGAGTCGCACCCGTGATGTCGAGCCCGTGAGCGACCAGCACATCTTCATACTCGCGATTAAACTCGTACCGGTGCCGATGGCGCTCGGAAATCTCCAGGGCGCCGTAAGCCTGGTGGGCAAAGGATCCCGGCTTGAGCTGGGCCGTCCAAGCTCCCAGCCGCATGGTTCCGCCCAGCTCGTCCACGCCTCGCAGTTCGCGGAGTTTGTAAATGACACGATGGGGTGTGGAAGCATTGAATTCCGAACTGTCAGCTCCCTCCAGCCCGCACATATTCCGCGCGTACTCGATGACGGCGCACTGCATCCCGAGGCAGATGCCGAAGAACGGCACTTTGTGAGTGCGGGCAAACTCGATGCCACGGATCATCCCCGGGATGCCCCGCTTGCCAAAGCCGCCCGGCACCAGGATGGCGTCCAGATCCTGCAACTGGTCTTCCCAGCGCTCGCCTTCCAGCCCTTCGGCATCGACCCACACCAGGTTCACCTTCAGGTTGTGGGCAATCCCGCCGTGGGCTAGCGCCTCGTTCAGGCTCTTGTAGGAATCCTGAAGCTCGACGTACTTCCCTACCATGCCGATGGAAACTTCGTCCAGAGGATGCCGCAGCCGCTCCACCAGTTCGACCCAAGATTGCATGTTGCGCTCGACGGTCTCCAGCTTCAGCAGGCGGAGGATTTGCGTGTCCAAACCTTCGCTGGCCAGGACCAGAGGAACTTCATAGATGTTGTCCACGTCCTTGGCGGTAATCACCGCGTCCTCGGCCACGCTGCAAAACAGGGCAATCTTCGCCTTGATGGCGGACGAAAGGAACCGGTCCGTGCGACACAGCAGGATGTCGGGCTGGATACCGATTTCCCGCAGCTCTCTGACCGAGTGCTGGGTCGGCTTGGTTTTCAGCTCCCCGGAGGTGCCGATGAAGGGGACCAGGGTCAAGTGCACGAAGACGACGTTCTCGCGGCCCTGCTCCTGACGCATCTGCCGGATGGCCTCGAGAAAGGGGAGCGATTCGATGTCGCCCACCGTGCCCCCCACCTCGACAATTACCACGTCCACGTCACTGGAGATCTTGCGAATCGCCGCCTTGATTTCGTTGGTGACGTGCGGGATGACCTGCACGGTCTTCCCCAGGTAATCACCCCGGCGCTCTCTGGTGATGATGGTCTCGTAGATGCGGCCCGCCGTGCAGTTGTTGTCGCGAAGCATGCGGGCGTACGTGAAGCGCTCGTAGTGGCCCAAGTCGAGGTCGGTCTCGGCGCCATCGTCGGTGACGAAAACCTCCCCGTGCTGGAAGGGGCTCATAGTGCCGGGATCAACATTCAAGTAAGGGTCAAACTTCAGCAGCGTCACCTTGAGGCCCCGCGCCTCGAGTAAACACCCGATGGACGCGGAGGCAAGCCCCTTGCCCAGCGAACTGACCACACCTCCGGTCACAAAGATGTATTTAGCGCCCATATGGCTCCTGGATTCAGGTTGGCGGTTTGGCGGTGTCATCCGGACGGCTTGACGCAGTGCGTCGCTCGACGTCCCCAGACGCCGGCGCAAGTTTGCCTGTACCGAAGCATTCAAATACGGCAGGATTCGGTACGCACAATTATCCGTCCAAGGGCAAAATCCTGTCAACGACAAATTGCTCCGCGCTGGAGTCCTCAGCGCATACAGGATCGCACAGTTGCATCTCTCGCCTCAGCCGCTGAGTGGCGAGACCATCTCTCGCGGGCGAACTGTGCTAGAATCGGGGGTGGGTGCCTCTATATCAAAGGGAATGGCAGGGGGCAGCCGCCTGTCCATCAAAGCCCGGCTCCCGGTGGGAAGGTCGCTTCCATGAGACCTTGTCTCCAATCGAGCGCGTTCCGGCTCGGCGCGGCGTGGCTAACCCTGCTCGGGCTGGTCATTGCGTCTGCAGCACGGATCCCTGCCGGTGAGGATGGCAATAGCGCGTCCTCCACCGAGAAACAGGGCGCGCGGGTGGCGGTGCGGCACGCGGCTATCCACCCCGCTCCCATCCAGGTGGATGTCAACCTGGTGGTCGTGAACATCACGGTCACCGACCCCTACGATCGCATCGTGACCGGGCTGGAACAGGGCAACTTCCAAGTGTTCGACGAAAAAGTCGAGCAGCAGATTGTGGCTTTTTCCACCGAGGACGCGCCCATCTCCGTCGGCCTGATCTTTGACTCCAGCGGGTCTATGGGAGACAAAATCCTAAAGTCGAAGGAGGCAGCCCTCCAGTTCTTCAAGACATCCAACCCCCAGGATGAGTTTCTGCTCATCAACTTCAGCGACAGGCCCAACTTGATCTCGGCCTTCACGGCTAAGTTCGAAGATGTTCAGGACCGCCTGCTCTTCGTGAAGTCGAGCGGCAGGACGGCGCTGCTGGACGCCATTTATCTGGGCCTCAGCGAAGCGAGGAAGGCCACGACCAGCCGCAAGGCCTTGCTGGCTATTTCCGACGGCGGGGACAACAACAGCCGGTACACGGAGAACGACGTCAAGCGCGCGGTACGGGAAGCCGATGTGCAAATCTACGCCGTGGGGATCTTCGAGCCCCTGAGCGCGCGCACCCGCACGCCGGAGGAAGCTCGCGGACCCAGTCTGCTGGCCGAGCTGGCGGAGGTCTCAGGGGGACGGATGTTCAGCGTCGAGGACGTGAACGAGTTGCCAGACATCGCGGAGAAGATTTCCATCGAACTGCGCAACCAGTACGTGATCGGATACAAGCCCTCAAACCTCGTCCGCGATGGCCGCTGGCGACGCATCAGGGTGAAGCTGAACCCACCCAGGGGTCTTCCGCCGCTTCAGGTTTACGCCCGCACCGGATACTATGCTCCGACGCAGTAAGAAAGCTTTGCACGCGTGGCTTCGAAGAATGGGGCCGGTCATCGTCCTAATAAGCCTGCCCGTTACTCTGCACGCGCAAGCGCCCCAGCCGGCAGGTACGCCGGCGCCTCCGCCCGAGAGGAAAGGCCGCGAGTACACCATCAACGTGGACGTCAACCTGGTGGTCCTCCACGCCACGGTGCTCGACAAGAAAGGGCGCCAGGTCAACGACCTCAAGCAGGATGACTTCCGCGTTTACGAGGACGGCGCCCTGCAGCGACTCTCCGTCTTTTCCCACGCCGACATCCCGGTTACCCTGGGGATCGTCATCGACGACAGCGGCAGCATGAAAGAGAAACGCCAGGCGGTCAACGCCGCTGCGGTCACCTTCGTCAAGACCTCCAACCCCCAGGACCAGGTCTTCGTGGTCAACTTCAACGACGTTTACTACCTGGATACGCCGGGCGATTTCGCTACCAACCTCGAGGAGCTGAAGACGGCGCTGGATAAGATCGACTCGCGCGGCGGCACGGCCCTCTACGACTCCGTCTATGCCTCACTCGACCACATGAAACTCGGCAATCGAGACAAGAAGGTCCTGCTTGTCGTCACCGACGGCGAGGACAACGCCAGCCGCTATTCCTATGAGGAACTGATTCAGTACGCACAGAAAGGCAACGCCGTGATTTACACCATCGGCCTGCTGGGAGCGGAGGAGCCGGGCGGCTTGTTCAGGATGCGCGGAGGTGGCGCGCGTCAGGCGGCAAAGAAACTCGAAAAGCTGGCCCAGGTAACCGGCGGGCAGGCCTATTTCCCCAAGTCACTCGATGAAGTCGAAGCTACCTGCGTGCAAGTGGCGCGCGACATTCGCAGCCAGTACACGCTGGCTTACTACCCCACCAACACGGCCAAGGACGGAACTTACCGCGTCGTGCGCGTCGGTGCTACCTCGCCCCGTGGCCGAGAGCAACTCTCGGTCCGGACGCGCACCGGCTACTATGCGCCGAAACCGCCGCCACCCGCCCGCGCGTCCACCGGACAATAAAAGACGCGCCCGCGCGCTCCTAGCGCATTATCTCCGCCAGGAAGCTCGTTCCCCGCGACAACTGCAGGCCGAAGTTTTCCGCAATCGTCGCCCCGATGTCGGCAAGCGTCAGACGCGTGCCGAGGGTTGCTCCGCCGCGCACCTGCCGGCCCGCCGCCAGCACCGGCACGTACTCACGCGAATGGTCTGTGGAAGGGCCCTGAGGATCGCAGCCGTGGTCAGCCGTGAGGATCAGCAGGTCGTGCGGCCGGAGCGCCGAGAGGATCCTGGGGAGAAATGCATCCACTTCCTCGAGTGCCCTCCCGTAGCCTTCCACGTCGAGCCGATGGCCGTAAAGCATGTCGAAATCCACCAGGTTGGCGAATACCAGGCCTCGCCTGCTTTCGCCGACCGCCGCGGCGACGCTTTCCAGCGCCTCGCGGTTGTTCTTCCCCGGCCGGGTCGCGGTGATGCCGTGGTGGAGGAAAATGTCGGGAATCTTCCCCACACCCACCACCTCGAAGCCCGCCTCCTTTAGCAGGTCGAGCAGCATCGGATAGGGTGGCTCGACCGCGTAGTCGTGACGCCGCTCGGTGCGGACGAATGAGCCCGGCTGGCCGCGAAAGGGCCGCGCGATCACGCGCCCCACGCCGTGCTCGCCCTGGAGCATCGCCCGCGCCACCTGGCACATCCGGTAGAGTTCCGCCACGGGAATGACTTCTTCGTGCGCCGCGATCTGAAAAACGCTGTCCGCCGAGGTATAGACAATCGGCCAGCCGGTCCTCAGGTGCTCCTCGCCCAGTTGCCGGATGATTTCGGTGCCGGAAGCGGGGAAATTCCCCAGCGTCTGCCGCCCAATGGCCGCCTCGAACTTCTCCATGAGGTCGCGGGGAAATCCTTGCGGATAGGTGGGAAAAGCACGGTCCAGAATAATCCCGGCGATTTCCCAGTGCCCCGTGGTCGTGTCCTTGCCGGGAGAAAGCAACGCGGCTTTCCCGTAAGCGCCTTCGGGGTGGGCAAGCGGAGTCAGCCCGGCCAGGGGACGAATGTTGGCGAGACCCAGGCGGACCAGGTTGGGAACGTTCAGCCCGCGCAGCGCGCAGATGTGACCAAGCGTGTCGCGCCCCGCGTCACCATAGTCGGAAGCGTCCGGCATGGCGCCTATGCCCACGCTGTCCAGCACCACCAGGATAACCCGCTCGAATGGACCGCTCATCCCGCTGCCTCTCGGCCTCCCCTGTCACACCCGATGTTGCACTCATCCTGAGCGCCAGGACAGGGCTCGCACAGCACAATCTAGTGGCTAATGTTATACCCGAGAAGCGCGCCGGCGAAGCGGTCGGCAGCTCCACTGAGAAGTTGTGAAGCGACGCCTGCCGCGGGACGCATGGCACAGGCAGCCGCCGCGAATCAGTGACAACGTGGCACGCCGTTCCGGTCACGCCGCAAAAACACCTCTCCGTCGTGCCGGAAGAGAAAGTCTCCGCGTTCGTTGTTGGCAAGACCCCGACCTATTTTGCCTTGAAGCTGGCGGCCAGCTCGGTATCACCCCAGTGGATACTGACGACGCCACCTCTGTCGCCTTTCGAGGCCAAACTGATGGTCACCGTCTCCGCAGAAGTCGCGGCCTTCGTCTCTTTGAGCGGCGCTGCGGCAAAGTCCTGGGCCGCGTCGCGCTGCATTCCCCATTGCCCGTGCTGCTTGTTGAAAACCAGTTTCCAGGTATTGTCAGCTTCGCGGCGAGCCCAAAGGCTGTATTCCCCTGCCGGGACTGTTACGTCACCAAAGACCAGGTCAAGCCCGGTGGAGAAGGTTGTGGACTTGTCCGCGCCCAGGCGCCAGAAATCGCCCGGCTTCAACTGGTCGAACATCTGCTGCATCGTGCGTCCTTTCAACGACGGCCGCCCGTACTCTATGGAAACCACCTTGCCCTTCAGGTCGAGCTTCGAGATTCCGCGCGGATTGCCCTGGGCCAGCGCAGTCCCCGCCAGAGCCACGAACACCACCAGGCCCAAAACCGCGATGAGAAAACGTTTCATAGCTGCCTCCTCGAAGATGGATGATGCTGTCGTCCCGGAAAACCTCTATCGAGCCGCCAACCAATCAAGTGCCTGATCCCAAAACTGCTCGTAGTACTTCCACTCCTGAAATCCCGCGCCCCAATGGGGAGCGATGTCGGAAGCGAAGGCCACCGCCCGCCCTTTGCCAAAGGCCCAGACTACGATGAGCGGATCGCCGGTCTCCTTGACGGTGGCCAGAACCTTTGCGCTCTTCTTCGCTACCAGCCGGTTGTACCCGTTGAAGATGGGGCTGGGAGACCATTCGATGCCCTGCATGATGGGGTGCTGCGGCTGCTTCACCTCCAGGCTGACGCCTTCGGGAGTTTCCATGCGGTCGTCGTCCACGGCCAAGCAGTCAACCGGCAGGGCTTCCTCGACCGGAGTGCCATGATAGTTCCCCGCGTTATGGCGGCCGACAAACGTAGCGTAGCCGCCGATCATCACCAGCGCCCCACCTTGCCACACATAGTCGCGGATGGACTTGAGGCGGTTCGGGCCCATCGGCGCGCGGGTAGAACGCTCGGGCGGATAGAGAACCAGCGAGTCGCTGTCCACGTCGCTCAGGATGACGACGTCGTAGGCTTTGAGCGCCTCGGGTGTCTCGGGGAACGTGGCCAAAGCGTCCCAGCCGGTCAGATACCCCACCTCGTAGCGTGGATTCTTGCGCCAGGCATCGAGGATTTTCTCGGCGGCAATGTGCACGCCGACACCGCGCCGGTCGTAGGAGAAGTTACTCGACGCGCTGAGCGTCCCGGCGGTGATCGCCGAGTCGCCCACGTAAAGGACTCGAATCTTCCCCCGCGTTTGAGCCATGGCACACCCCGCAAACAGCATCAGCGCTGCAAGCCCCACGCATGTGTGAGTCATAAACAGTCCGTTCCACTGCTGCAAAATCTGCGATGCCGCGAGCACGACAGGATTGTACAGCCGGGCACCGGGAGATGCCAGACTCTTCCCTGGGTCGGCTATCAGGTAGCCGCAGCCCTCCCGCAGAGCGGGATGGGAATGTGGGCTTTTCTTCAGGGGAGAGTTTTCGGCCCTCAGCCCGGTTACTTTACACTGCATCCCTCTACGTTCTACGAGAAAGGGCTGTCACCATATTTTGCAGGTCCTGATAAGACGCAATTCACCCGGGATGCGATTGCAGCGGTAAGGCCCTCAGCGACATTGTCTGAAAAACTCAAGCAAGCGTTCGTCGAGAAAACGTCGGGCGGGCTCTGCTCGGAAGCCGTGCTTCTCCCCTGGCTGGATGTACAGTTCGAAAGGTCGCCCGGCTTTCACCAGGGCGGAGATGAAATTCATGGTGTTCTGCAGGTGCACGTTGTCATCATCCGCGCCGTGAATCAAGAGGAGCTTGCCCTTCAGTTTGTCCGCTGCCTCCAGCGGCGATGCGGTCTTGTAGCCCTCCGGGTTTTCAGCCGGCATCCCCATGTAACGCTCAGTATAGATGCTGTCGTAGAACTTCCAGGCCGTCACGGGCCCTCCCGCGGCGCCGCAGCTGAAAACGTCGGGGGCATGAGTGAGCGCATAGAGTGTCATGTAGCCACCGTACGACCAACCCCAGATGGCCAGCCGGTTCGCATCCACATAGGGGAGTGATTTCAGATAGGCGACTCCCGCCAGTTGGTCCTCGAGTTCGTGCCGGCCCATGTTCTTGAAGACTGGCACTTCCCAGGCGTGCCCTCTTCCCCAGGAGCCCCGATTGTCGAGCGACCATACGAGGAATCCTTCCTGGGCAAGCAGGTGATCGAACAACGAGGTCACCCCCCAACGGTTCTGAATGAGCTGGGCGTGAGGGCCGCCATACACGTGGATGACCACTGGATACCTTTTGTCGGGATTGAAATCCGCGGGTTTCGCCAGCCGAGCATAAAGCGCGGCGCCATCGCCGGCCTTCACTTCGACCAATTCGGTGGTGGCGAGCGCATACTCTGCCAAGTGATTCTCGGGCGCATCGAGCGTGGCCACAAATGTGCCGTCGGCCTTGAGCAGGCGCGTCTGGGGCGGAGTGTTGAAATCTGAAAAAGTGTCGATGATAAACTGCCCATCGGGAGACAAATTGAGAGAGTGGGTTCCACCCTCGCGGGTGAGGCGCTCGAAGCCGCTGCCGTCTGTGCGCACGCGATAGAGTTGCCGTTCGCGCGGGTCGTGTTCGGTAGCGGCAAAATAGACTTGTCCTGTTTTTTGGTCGACCTGGAGGATGGGAACATCGGAGAACGCGGGGCGGTCTAAGAACCAGTTCCCACGCGTGAGCTGCCTTTCAAGCTTCCCATCCCGACCATAAACATAAAGGTGCAGCCAGCCGTCGCGCTCGGAAAGCCAGAGGAAATGTTGACCATCCTCGAGGAACTGAGGAGGGTCAAGGGAGTTGATCCAGTACGCGTCCTTCTCCGCCAGAAGCTGGTGATCTTCGCCCGATACCGGGTCCCAGGCATGCAGCTTCAACTCATTTTGCGCGCGGTTGAGAGTCAGGAAGCACAAGGCCTTCGCCTCGCGTGTCCAGACGAAGGCGGGGGCGATGTATTCCACGCTGGGGTCTTGCAGCGGACAGGTCCAAGCTTGAGATTGACCCTCCTCCGCTGAGACTGCGTGAAGGGAGGGCTTGGGATTC
Source organism: uncultured Acidobacteriota bacterium (assembly GCA_964495535.1). Lineage (GTDB taxonomy): Bacteria > Acidobacteriota > Terriglobia > UBA7540 > UBA7540 > JALHUF01. Next base: position 11,492 of record CAZBWJ010000005.1, read on the forward strand.
GGATCACCTGCCTGGGGAAAACGCTGCGAGAACAGGCCGACGTGAGCCGCAAGGTAATCGGTGAGCGGATACACCGGAACGGGATTATCATCCAGGCGCAGGTAGGCAATCATCTTGCCGTCGGGCGACCATCCATACGACCTGGGCATAGCGCGGTAGGCGAGCTCTTCTTCGTAAATCCAATCGAGTTTGCCGTTCAGGATATTCTCGCTGCCATCATACGTGAGTCGCTTAAGACGCCCGCTCTTCAGTTCGATCGTATAGATGTCGTTCCGCTTCACGAAGGCCACACGGTCACCCGAGGGAGAGAAAGACGCGCCCTCTTCCTCCTCGCGGTCGTCCGTCAAACGCCGCTGCTGGCCAGTTTGGTAGTCCATCAACCAGAGATCGTTCTGGCCATGGAGAAGAAACGTTCTTCCGTTCGGCGACCACTGGTAGGAATCAAGATTGAGTTTGTCCTTGTCACCGTCCGGCACCAGCAGTACCTGCTCCTTCCCGCTCTCGAGGTCATAGATGTAGAGCGCCTTGACCGCTTCCTTTCCCAAGCCTTTCTGCCGGATGTAGGTGATTTGCTTGCTGCCCGGGCGCCAGGCCACGCCGCTGATTCCGGGCGAAACGACTGCACCCTCCTTGGTTACCAGCTCCGCCGTGAGACGCTTCTTTGCGACTTGTCCCTGGAGAGCTACGACCGGCCAGACCACGATCAGAGCAAGGATTGCTAGAAGTTTCTTCATCATCGCCTCCGCGCCGGACCACCTGCCTGTGCGCCACACGACTTTAGTGCCATCGCGCGCTCCCCGCAAAGGTTCCATGTCGCCTTGCCACGGACCTATTTCGCCGCGGATGCCCCCTCAACGCCGAGGGTTTCAAGAAAATCCCCAAGTTCCTTGGGCAGCGGGGCACTCAAGCGGAGCGATTCCCCGCCGCGCGGGTGGCTGAACTCTAGGCCCGCAGCGTGCAAGAAAGTGCGGGGCAGCGTCTTCTCTTCCCTTCCCGCGATTCTCAGCTTGCCGGGTGCGCCGTAAGTGGCGTCGCCCACAATCGGATGACCAAGCGAGGAAAAGTGCACGCGAATCTGATGCGTGCGGCCCGTGCGCGGTTCGGCCTCGAGGAGCGTGAAATGGGAAAAGCGCCGGAGCACGCGGTAGCGCGTCAGCGCCTCCCGCGGGCGGATGCCGCCCACCTTCATCCGCACGCGGCGAACCGGGTCGCGGCCGAGCGGCGCCGCGATCTCCCCCGCGTCTTTGGTCACGCGGCCATGCACGACCAGCGTATAGGTCTTGTGGACGTCGCGCCCCTTGAATTGCGCCGCCAGCGCCCGGTGGGCGAAATTGTTTTTGGCCACGATGACCAGCCCGGAGGTCATCTTATCCAGGCGATGAACAATGCCCGGCCGCAACTCGCCTCCGGCAGTAGAGAGGCTGCCGATGTGGTGCAGCAAGGCGTTCACCAGTGTCCCGCTCTTCACTCCGGCGCCGACGTGCACCGCCATCCCCGCGGGTTTGTTGACCACCACCAGATCGGCGTCTTCATAGACAATGCTCAGCGGCAGGGCCTCGGGCGCGGCGCGCACTTCCCGGGCCTCAGCGCGCACGCCGATGCGCTCGCCCGCCTCGACTTCTGCGCCCGCCTTGCGCGCCGCCTGCGTGCCGATAGTCACCAGACCCGCGCGGATCAGACGTTGAATCTGACTGCGGCTCCAGTCCGGCATGCGGCGCGCCAGGAAGACGTCAACCCGCGTGCTCGACTCTTCCGCGGTGACGATGAACTCCCGAAGGTCAGAAATCATCAGCCGTCAGTCGTCCGTGGTCCGTTGCCAGTGATACGGCAATAGAGAGACGCGAGGCCGGGTGCAACGGACACCTCATTCGGAGAAAAGGTAGTGGAGAACCAGGAAGCCAGCGCCCACCACGATAGCACTGTCCGCCAGGTTGAACGCCGGCCAGTGATAGCTGCGAAAGTAGACGTCCACGAAATCCACCACCCGCCCCACACGGATGCGGTCCAGAAGGTTCGACAGCGCCCCGCCCAGGATCAACGCCAGGCCGGCACCCGACTCCCAGTGGAGATGGCGACTTCTCCAGACAATGCCCACCACGGTCGCCAGGAGTGCCGTGGAAATAATCACCAGTAACGCCGTCTTCCAAGCCGCAGGCGAATCTGAGAATAGACCGAACGCCGCTCCCGTGTTCTTGGCGTGCGTCAGATTGAGGCAATGAGGAAGAATCGGGATGACAGCGTGCTCCGGAATCGAGCGCTCCACCAGCGCCTTCGTCCCCTGGTCGCCCAGGAAGATCACGATGGCGATAGCGGCATACAGGCCCCGGGAGAGGGACTTGAAACGGACTACAACATCATCGGGCATGGTAGTTTTGTGAGTCGTCAGTTGTCAGTGGCATGGAGACAGCGGACCACGGACAATGGACTACTGGCGACTGGCTTCAATTTCCTTGAGTGCGGCCGAGCAGCGCTCGCACACCGTGGGATAGCGAGTGTCTTCGCCCACCCGCTCCGAGTAGTTCCAGCAGCGCTCGCACTTCCGGCCCGCGGCCTTATCGATCCGCAGCTTGAGTTCGGGCAATTGAGTTTCCGTAGCCCCCGCAATCGAATCCGCGCGCAGCTCCACCTGCGACACAATGAAAAGCGTCGGCAGGAAGAAGCGATATTCCTGGAGCAGCGACGCCAAAGCGCCGTCGGCCGCCAGGACGACCTTGGCGTCCAGCGGGCTGCCAATGAGTTTCTCGTTGCGCGCTGCCTCCAGGGCCTTCAAGATCTCGTCCCGTACGGCGATGAGGCGGGGCCAATTCTCCAGACTCCTCCAATACCTTTCGGGAATGCCCTTGCGGAGTTGCTGGGGCGACACGAATGTCGCCAGGTGGATGCTTGCCTCGCGACGCCCGGCGTCGGCGTGTGGCGGCAGGTGCGACCAGACCTCCTCGGCAGTGAAACACATCAGGGGCGCGACTGCGCGCACCAGCGCGTCGGCAATCCGATAAAGCGTGGATTGGGCAGCACGGCGGCGCGCGGACTTTGCCGGCGCGGTGTAGAGCCGGTCTTTCAGGATGTCGAAATAGAAGGCGCTCAGGTCCACGGTCGCGAAGTCGTAAAGTCCCCGATAGACCTTATGAAAAGCGTATTCTTCGTACGCCGCCTCGACACGTTCCAGCACTTCCGCCGTGCGCGCCAGGGCCCACGCGTCGATCTCTTCAAGCTGCTCGCCCTTGACCAGGTCCCTGTCCGGGTCAAAATCATAGAGATTGGCCAGGCAATAGCGGAACGTGTTGCGCAGCTTGCGATAGGCCTCGGAAAGGCGAATAAGCATTTCCGGCGAGATGGTGGCATCCTCGCCGAATACCACGGAGGCTGCCCAGAGCCGCAGGACTTCTGCGCCGTGCGTCTTGATGACTTCCATCGGCTCGATGACGTTGCCGAGCGACTTCGACATGGCGCGGCCCTCGGCGTCGAGCACCCACCCGTGAGTCAGGACCTGGCGATAGGGCGCCGCGCCGTGGGTGATCATGCCCACCAGCAGCGAACTGTGAAACCAGCCCCGGTGCTGATCGCCCGCCTCCAGGTAAACATCCGAGGGCCAGGGTAGGTCGGGCCGTCGCCCGAGCACTCCGAAGTGGCTGGCGCCGGAATCGAACCAGACATCGAGGATGTCCGTTTCCTTGCGCAGCCGCGTGCTGCCGCAGCCAGGGCACTTCGTCCCCGGTGGCAACAGCTCCTCAATGGGGTGCGTGTACCAGGCGTCTGCACCCTCTTTCCGGAACAACTCCACTGCCGGCCGCGCCAGCCGCGCATCCAGCAGCGGCTTCTGACAGTCTTCGCAGTGAAAGGCCGTGATGGGGACGCCCCAGACCCGCTGCCGCGAAATGCACCAGTCCGGCCGCGTGGCAATCATGTTCCAGATGCGCTCCTCGCCCCAGGCCGGCAACCAGCGCACCTTGCGGATCTCTTCCAGCGTCCGCTGGCGCAGTCCCGCGTGATCGATATTGATGAACCATTGCTCGTTGGCGCGGAAAATGACGGGGTTATGGCAGCGCCAGCAATGAGGGTAGGAGTGAGAAAGCCACCCGGGCGGGCCCACGAGTGTGCCCCGCGCCTTCAGCAATTCGACGATGGATTCATTCGCCTCGAAGACCGTCTTGCCTTTGTACTCCGGCAAGCCTTCCGTGAACTCACCCGCGTCGCCGACCGGGCAGTAGATCTCGATCCCGTACTTGACGCCCGTCTCGTAGTCCTCGCGCCCGTGGCCCGGCGCCGTGTGGACGCATCCCGTGCCGTCTTCCGCCGTCACGTAGTCGGCCAGCACCCCCAGGACCTTGCGCTCCAGGAAGGGGTGCTGGATCTCGATGCGGTCGAATTTGTTGCCAGGAATCCGCGCGAGAATTGTCGGCGCCTGGAGTCCTGTCGCGTGGAGCGTCGGCTCGTAGCGGCGGCTCTCAAGGATGTACGCTTCCCCATTGCCCTCCGCCACTACCAGGTATTCAAAGTCCGGATGAAACGCCACGGCCATGCTCGCGGGCAGCGTCCACGGCGTGGTGGTCCAGATGATGACGGAAACCTTGCGGCCTTTCAGCGCCGGATCGAGCTTCGCCGGATCGGTCAGGAGCGGGTACTTGACGTACACCGACCGGCTGCGGTGGTCGCCGTATTCAACCTCGGCCTCGGCCAGCGCCGTCTTGCACGAAATGCACCAGTAAACCGGCTTGAGCCCGCGATAGACGTAGCCCTGCTCCACGAACTTGAGGAAGGCCTCAGCGATGAGCGCTTCGTAATCGTAGTCCATCGTGAGGTAGGGCTTTTCCCACTCGCCGAAGACCCCCAGGCGCT
>CAZBWJ010000005.1:16427-18954 GCA_964495535.1 uncultured Acidobacteriota bacterium
TCGTAGTCCATCGTGAGGTAGGGCTTTTCCCACTCGCCGAAGACCCCCAGGCGCTGGAAGTCGTCGCGCTGGATGGCGACGAACTTATCCGCATAACGGCGGCAGGCCTGGCGGATCTCTTCCGTGGTCATCCGGGCTTTGCGCGGCCCCAGCTCTTTGTCGATGTTGATTTCAATGGGGAGGCCGTGGCAGTCCCAGCCCGGCAGGTACGGGGTGTTGAATCCCGCCAGGGTCTTCGACTTGACGATGAAGTCTTTCAGGATCTTGTTGAGCGCTGTCCCCAGGTGGATGCGGCCGTTGGCGTAGGGCGGGCCATCGTGCAGCGTGAAGATGGGCGCGTCCCGGCGCGCCGCCCGAATCTGCCCGTACAGGCCCTCCTGCGCCCACCTGGCAAGCCATTTCGGCTCGTTCTGCGGCAGGTTGGCCTTCATCGCGAAGTCGGTGCGCGGCAGGTTGAGCGTGGTCTTCAGGTCCAGCGCCTTATGCATGCGTCCTCCGGGGCGAGCATAAACACGCCATTATAGAGAAGATGCGCGGCGGGTGTCCAGCCAGCGCGCCGCCAGGTGATGGGGACTTATAGGTTGATAGGCCTCAGACTGGGCGTTGATTTGGGATCGCACGAGCCGAAGCAGTGGTGACACACTTGCGAGAAGCTGTCTCGATTGCACCTACGACAGTGGTATCGCGGCCTCTTGTTCAGGTCTGGCCTGTAGTTGAGACAAAGTTTGCATGACCCGGCGTTAGCATGGCGCTGGAGTTTCATCGCCAGCTCCCTTTGCCTCCGGCGCCACGCTTCGGAATGGCCTGCTCGTATCGCTGCGATCCTGGTCTGGCTCCTTCGGGCTCCGGCCCTTTCGCCCTCGGTCATCCCATGATGTGCAGCCTCGTGGATCATGAGACCCGCGAAGTTCGAGATTTCCTCGAATCTGTGAAGGTTGACAAGTATGGCGCAACCGCCCTTCTTGAACGTGCAGTGCCGGGCTGTGAAGCCTAGGCCCCCTCCTCGTTCCCTGTACAGTTTGCACGGAAGCTCAAGCGCCTTCAGTACATGCCGGCTATAGGCCACTTTGGGGTCTGTATTGGACAGGCGCACTATCTTCACCCTCCTGGACGGAAGCTGACCTGCGGCGCCCCGGACTGATAAAGTAGCCATCAAGTAGAATACCCCACCACCCCGAAGAAGCCTGATGGGTGGCTTGTAGTTTAGAGCAATGAGCAACTCTGTAGTTCGCCCTTTGGGTTGAAGCGGGCAAACCTGATCCTGCTTGCGCTCTCAACTCGTGCAACCCAAATATGTTGTCCTGCCTTTCTTACCAACTCAGGGAAAAACCGCTTTTGGCTGGGTCTGAGCGACTCCCGAGGTCCCTTCACCTCAACGAAACCGTAGGCAGGCACATTGGAGAATTTGGTTCGAAAGCGGACAAGGTAATCGGGGTGGGCCTCAGGTATCCTATTGCTGTAGCGCACGCACCTGCGAAAGTCTCTCCGCATCTTCGAGCCACACGATCTCCAAAATCCGCAAACTTTTTTGTAGCGCGCCCGTTCCTTTCTATAATATGCGCTGCAAGCACGCCAGTACTGCATCCATGTCCCCAGGGGGCGCTGATGGGCAATATACTCTGCGAGCTGTTTTTTCGTGTGAACGCTCATCAGTATTAGGCCCCCAATTCCATGCGCGGGATCAGCCGGGGCCACGAAGCAGGGGCCATCCTTTCTGGCCCGAGCCAAGCGTTTCCTGTCCCATCTTGCCGTCTCCCACTCCTTGCGCAGCTTAATCCTACTAAGGGTTTGTGGTGGGTATCGCCGCCAACCGGAGACCCACCAGAACAGCTCGACGGTTCTGATGCACAGATGGCCGTGACGGCGGCACCATCGAACGAAAGCACGGTCGTATCGGCCCTCCTTAGGGCCAAGCGATGGAAAGTGCATGGATGCCTGACCTGTGGAATCGTAGCACGAGATGTGCGTCGCCGACCCACCTTGCTCAAGCCGAAGTGCCCCACTACCCGCCGCCCGGTTGTGCGCCAGGCCGGCCGGAGACGGGCTCGCACCTTCGCTTGCTCAGGCAGGAAACAACAAGACAGGAAAGCCGCACCTGCGGATATCAACTAGAGGTTCTAGGGCGTTCCTTCGGCCACCGCCTCCGGCATTGAATCAGCCCGTTCATTCTTGATTGGCCTCTTGAGCCTCACCCTTTCAGGCTGCGGGGGCGCAGATGGGTTTCCACGATGCGAAGAATCTCCGCCGGAGGCAACGGCTTCTCCAGGTAGTCCACCGCGCCCAACTGCATCGCTTCCAGGTAACAGTTCATATCCACAGAGCGGGTAAGAACCAGAACGGGTGTGTGGCGGTCGACCATCATCACTTGCTCCAGGAGTGACCGCCCCTCGAAGGCACGACTTCCCTGGCAGATAACCACGAAGTCAAACCTGCCGCTTTGGAGGCGTTGGGCGCCTTCGACGTAGGAACGGCAGGCCTGCACCTCATATCCCTCCTGCTCGAGGATGGCGCAGTAGCCCTGGAGATC
>CAZBWJ010000005.1:19054-33760 GCA_964495535.1 uncultured Acidobacteriota bacterium
AGGCCTGCACCTCATATCCCTCCTGCTCGAGGATGGCGCAGTAGCCCTGGAGATCCTCGCAGTCTTCGTCCACCAGAAGCACTCTTCTCCTGGCAAGAAGTTGATGTCCCTCTGTCAGGCGGTGATTCGCGATTCCTGGAGCCATGCGCCACCTCCCCATTCCCGACGAGCACGCTTGCGCCCCGGCACGCTCCGCGGCGCGGCTGAGCCGTCGATTAAGAGGACACGCCTTCCGGTTGCCCAAGGCAACCTGTGCGCAATCGCGATCCGGGCTTTCTATTTCTTGCTCGAAGGTAGCGCCGGAAAAACTCGAAGTCAAGCCCATGGAACCCCCGCGCGGCTGGGGCGTTTCACAATCAGTTCACACGCTCCCTCCGGCGCGGGTAGCTTCTGCACGCCAACACACCGCTTGACCTCCACCGCCATTGTTGTATCCTGCCGAGGCTCTTGCAGGCGGAGATTCGCGGAGTGAATACCGGACCTCAACTCACGCCCAATCTCATTTCCCTTACGGGTGCTCCATCCGACACCTCAAAGGCGCACCGGTGGTTCATCGTGGCGCTGCTTTTCGTCGCCTCGCTGATCAACTACCTGGACCGCGCCACCGTTTCCCTGGCGCTGCCGCTGATTTCGCAGGATCTCGGATTAGACCCCGCGCGGAAAGGCCTACTTCTTTCGGCCTTCTTCTGGTCGTACGCCTTGATGCAGGTGCCCATCGGCTGGTGCGCGGACCGCTTCAACCTCCGCTGGTTGTACGCCGGAACGTTCGCCCTCTGGTCCCTGGCGCAAGGCCTGACGGGATTTGCGGGCAGCCTGGGAGTTATGATCATCTTCCGCATCCTGCTTGGAATCGGAGAATCCGTCTACCTGCCTGGGGGGACGAAGATTGTCAGCCTTCTGTTCCGCTCGGCCGAGCGCGGCTTGCCTTGCGGGGTATTCGACTTTGGGTCGCGCATCGGAATGGTCGTGGGAGGAATTTCCCTTCCCTGGCTGCTGATCTACTACGGCTGGCGCTGGACGTTTATCCTGGTGGGCTTCATCGCGCTGACGTGGTTGATTCCCTGGCTGCTGGTCTGTCCGGCGCGCCTGGGAAGCGGCGGTAGCGGGCCACAAGCCGCGGGGCAGGAGGCGGCCCAACCCGGCAGGCGCGGCGTGACGTTCAACCGCAATCTGCTGGGCATTTGTCTGGGCTTCTTCTGTTTCGACTACTACTGGTATCTCTTTGTCACCTGGCTGCCGGACTACCTAGTGACGGTACGGCACCTGACGATTCTCCGGGCGGGCCTGTACGCGGCCCTGCCCTATTTTGTTTTTGGCGTGAGCGAACCGATCGGCGGCTGGATTGCCGACCGGCTGATTCGCTTCGGCTGGGATGAAACGCGTACCCGCAAAGGCATGGTGACGATCGCGTTTCTCAGCGGCCTGCTGCTCATCCCAGCTTCTCGCGTCGAGAGCGCTAACACAGCCATCGCGCTGGTGGTTGGCGCCTCGCTGGTGGGACTATCCATCGGGAACTTGCTCGTCATCCTGCAAACCTGCGCGCCGCCGGAACAGGTCGGCGTGTGGACGGGGATGCAGAATTTTGCCGGGAACATTGGCGGCATCATCGCCCCACTGGTCACAGGATTGCTCATCAGGGAGACAGGCTCTTATGCTCCAGCGTTCGCGCTGGCAGCCGTTGTCCTCGTCACTGGATTGTTGGCATACTGGCTCATTGTGGGCGAATTGAAACCCGCTCGGAGTTAGGCTGACTGAGGGTCCTGGCCAGCGGCCACGGGGGAGGCTATCCCTTACCTAAGAGCATTGGGGACACTGACTCTTGAACCTGTGGGCACAACCTCTTAACCCCCTCCACTCGATGGCGCTTTCGGCGCTAGCTGCGGCCGTGCCCCTGGCTGTTTTGCTGGTCCTCATGGGCGGACTGCGCAAGTCCGGGGCTGTCTCCGCGGCGTGCGGGCTGGCAAGCGCAGCGCTGCTGGCCGTCCTTGTCTGGCAGATGCCCATCTGCCTCGCGGCCCTGAGCGCAGCCTACGGAATCGTCTATGCGCTCTGGCCCATCATGTGGATTGTCTTCGCCGCCCTGTGGCTCTACAACCTCTCAGTTGACACCGGCAAGTTCGAACTCTTGCGCCGCTGGATGGCGCAGCACGCTTCCGGCGACCCGTGCGTCCAAGCGATCCTCGTAGCCTTCTGCTTCGGGGCACTGCTGGAAGGCATGGCAGGGTTCGGAGCGCCAGTAGCCGTGGCTGCCTACCTGCTGCTGGGGCTGGGGTTCAGCGCCCGCCAGGCCGTGAAGATATCGTTGATCGCCAATACGGCTCCGGTGGCTTTCGGCAGCCTCGGCATCCCCATCGTGGCGCTGGCGGGTGTAACTGGGCTGGACCAAATGAAACTCTCGGCGATGGTCGGCCGGCAGCTTCCCTTCTTATCGTTAGTCCTTCCCGCCTACCTCGTCTGGGTCCTTGCTGGCCGAAGAGGACTGAGGCAAACCTGGCCTGCCGCGCTGGTTGCCGGAAGCAGCTTCGCCTTGGCGCAGTTCGTGACCTCCAACTTCTGGGGACCTTATGCCGCCGATATCGTAGCTGCGCTTACCTCCATCGGCGCGCTGGTAGCCTTCCTGCGCGTGTGGAAACCAACTGGGATTGCTGACCCGGCCAGAATCAATTCTGTCGAAGTGAAGGCGCTCACCCGCCGGGAAATACTCGCCGCCTGGGCGCCGTGGGTCGTGCTCGCGGCCGTCATGATCGCCTGGTCTTACTTCCGGCTCTTTCGCCTCGGCCAAATCGCCTTGGCTGTCCCGCGCCTGCACAACGCTATTTTCATTACGCTTTACCAGAAAGCGTATGGCGCGACTTACGTGTTTCAGCCTTTGGCCGCAGGGACAGCCGCCCTCACCGCCACGCTGGCCACCGCACTACTTTTCCGAGTCGGACCCCGTGAACTGGTCAGCTCGGGCATCAAAACGCTCAAGCAGCTCCGCATGCCGGCGCTGACCGTGAGCCTGATCGTCGCTCTGGCCTATCTCTACAATTATTCGGGGATGGCCTACACGCTGGGGGCGGCGCTAGCGGGACTGGGTGGCCTGTTTCCGCTGGTCAGCGGCTTCCTGGGCTGGGTGGCGTGCTTCCTGAGCGGGAGCGACACGGCGAGCAACCTGCTTTTCGGCAACCTGCAAGTGGCTGCGGCACGCCAGATCGGCGTCAGCCCAGTGTTACTGGCAGCCACGAATTCTTCCGGCGCTGTCACCGGGAAGATGATTTCGCCGCAGAACGTTGCTGTGGGCGTCACAACTGTCGGCCTGGTTGGCCAGGAGGGCCACGTGGTGCGCAGCACCTTCTGGCATAGCATTCTGCTGGCGGCTGGCCTGAGCGCGCTGGCCTTTGCCCAGGCTTACTGGCTACGATGGATGGTTCCCTAGCGCTGCTCCCACCTACGGGGCCCGCCGGGCGGTGCCGAAACCTTTTCCGATTGGCCGAGATCTCCACCGGCAACCGCAACTCCAAATAGCCACAAGGGCGCCAGCGGCATTCCCCACCGCGGCAGCGCGTCCTCTCGAATTTGAAATCCGCTCCCCCATAGGTTAACCTACGGGCGGCCAAACGCTTCGCGATGGGTGGAGCGCTTGTCCGTCTTGTGAACACGCTGGAGAATCTTCATGGGCCATCCTGCAAACACACCGCCGACTGAGCCCGCAGTCCGCGGCCAAGGATCGACTCTGCTTGCGCTTCTCGAGAGCCTGCGTCCTGCCCAGTGGGTGAAGAACGGATTTGTCTTCGCCGCGCTCATTTTCTCGCGCAGCCTGATGGACTGGCACCGGACTGAGCGGGTGGCCCTCGCCGCAGTCGTTTTCTGCTTGATCTCGGGCGCGGGTTATCTGTTCAACGATATCCTGGACGCCGCTGAAGACCGCCAGCATCCGGTCAAGCGGCTGCGTCCGGTGGCCTCAGGTCGCTTGAGTGTGCGGGTGGCGGCGTCGGTGGCAGCGCTCCTGGCGCTGGCGGTGCTGGCCGGGGCCTGGGTGCTCGACCGTGAATTCTTCCTCGTGACGGCATCGTATGCCGTCCTCAACGGCCTTTACTCCTTGTTTCTGAAGCGCGTGATGTTGCTTGATGTCTTCGTGATCGCGGCGGGCTTTGTCCTTCGTGTTCTCGGCGGCGGAGTGGTCATCCACGTGGAGATTTCGGCGTGGTTGATCGTATGTACGACCTTGCTGGCTCTGTTTCTGGCGCTCACCAAGCGCCGGCACGAACTCGTTCTGCTCGGCCGCAATGCCTCCGATCACCGGCCGATCCTGGCGCACTACAGCCCGTATTTCCTCGATCAGCTCATCGGCATCGTCACGGCCTCCACCGTCATGTCCTATGCGCTCTACACTCTTTCCGGTGATGTGAACGCGAAGTTTCCCGGCAAACGCCTGGAACTGACGATTCCCTTCGTCTTGTTTGGCATCTTCCGCTACCTGTATCTGGTGCATCAAACCAGCGAGGGAGGCAATCCAACGCGCCTGCTCCTCACCGACCGCGTCTTGCTGGCGGTGGTGCTGATGTGGGCAGCAGTGGTGGTTCTCGTCATCTACCTTTAGGTTGGGCAGTCACCCATGGCCCGCTCTCGCGTCGCCGTGCTCAAGACCAGCGCGGCCACCGTCATTGACGATTACAAGCGCCTGATGCGCCTGGCCGGCTACCAGGAGTTTCTGCCGCGCGGCCCCGAAATCGCGCTCAAGATCAATATCTCCTGGCATTTCTTTTACCCGGCCTGCTCCACGACACCTTGGCAGCTCGACGGGGTCATCGCCACGCTGCTCGAAGATGGGTACGAGCGCGAGAAGCTCTACGGATGTCACAACCGCACGGTAGTGGTAAGCGCCAAGCGCGGCGAGGTAGCCAACAAGCACAAGCCCGTGGTGGTCGGCAAGTACGGCCTACGCAATATCCACCTCTACGAAAAGAGCGAGCCTTGGGTCCGCTACGAGCCGAAGGCCAAGATGCTGGTGCTCGACTCCATCTATCCGCAAGGGATTCGCATTCCCCAGCGGCTGATAGGCTCGAACATCATCCACCTGCCCACCCTGAAGACCCACGTATTTACGCGCCTCACCGGGGCGATGAAAAACGCGTTCGGCGGATTGCTTTTTGAGAAGCGCCACTGGACCCACAGCGTCATCCACGAAACGCTGGTGGATCTGCTGGCGATTCAGAAGGAAATTCATCCCGGGATCTTCGCGGTGATGGACGGGACCTTCGCCGGCGACGGTCCCGGTCCCCGCTGCATGGTCCCGCACGTGAAAAACATTATCTTGGCGAGCGGCGACATGGTGGCCATCGACGCCGTGGCGGCCAAGATGATGGGCTTCGACCCGCTCTCCATCAAGTTCATTCGCCTGGCGCACGAAAAGGGCCTGGGCTCGGGCGACGTGCGCGAAATCGAAGTCGTCGGCGAGGATATTGCCACGATCAACTTCCAGTTTGACGGAGCAAGTGACACCTTGGCCAGCCGTGGCCAGAAGCTGATCTACTGGGGTCCGCTCAAACCCCTGGAGAAGCTCCTGCTCCGCACGGCACTAGTACCTTGGTCCTACGCGGCCTCCTTCCTCTACCATGACGTTTTCTGGTATCCCCTGATCGGCCGCCGCCGGGTGAAAAAGGCCCTCGAGACCGAGTGGGGGCAACTCTTCTCCCAATACTAGACTCCTGTCCCTCTTGCTGCTCCAACAGTGCACGTTGCCGTCTCAACCTCGGAAACCGATCAGAACCTTGTGGCGGCCGCCACGTGTTTCGAGTGTTCGCACACTAGCAACACGGTTCTCTCGCCCCTCTGTTGGCCTTCTCAGGGTTGCTTTTTCCGAGGGGTAGATGCCATAGTTGCGCCTCGGGCTAGGATTGCGGCGCGGGTGAGTGGGAAGTCGGAAAGGTGGCCCGTTTCATCTGGCAAAGCCTGAAAGTCGCACAGGCACAACAAGAGTCATGAGTACGGAGAACCCTCAGGCATCGAGCGCGGAGAAGCACGCGGTTTCCCCATTCAGAGCCGGCGGCGAGTTGTTTCTCATCAGCCTGATCATTCTTTTCCTCGAGCTGGCCTGCATCCGTTGGTTCCCGGCCCATGTCCTCTTTCTGACTTTCTTCACCAACACCGTACTCCTGGCCTGTTTCCTGGGGATGTCCGTAGGGTGCCTGGCTGCCAGCCGGAAACGGAACTTCCTGAACTGGACGCCCTGGCTGCTGGTTATCGCCATGGGAACGAGCCACTCGGTGGAACACCTGCGGACGCGGGTGGAGAAATTGGTGAGTGTGGGGAATCAGCTCTCGCCCCAGCTCGTTTTCTTCGGCACCGAGTACGTCACCCCAGACCCGGCCGGCTTTTTCATTCCCGTCGAAGCGCTGGGTGGGTTCTTTTTCCTGATGCTTGCTTTGGCGCTCGTAGGTCCCGGACAGGAACTGGGTCGGGCCTTCAACCGCGTCCCCAACCGCGTGAAGGCCTACAGTCTGAACATTCTGGGGAGCGTCGTGGGCATCGTCTTGTTCGCTGCCTGCTCGTGGTGGAACGTGCCGCCCATCTGGTGGTTCCTGCCCGTGGTTATGGGAGTGGGCTATTTTCTGGTCGTCGGGAGTTCTGCATGCCGGCCTCTCGCCCGTTGGACCCTGCGCGTGGTTCAGTTGGCACCCCTGGCTGCCATCCCCGTGCTGGCGGCGTTGACCTCAGGCAATTACAGGATGAGGGCTGTGGATCTGGACGAGCACCTGTGGTCGCCTTACTACCGGATCGACTATGCCCGTCCGCGCCGGTCCATCACCGTGAATCTGATCAGCCATCAGGAGATGGTCTCGCGCAACAACAATGCTTCACCTTCTTATGCTTACACTCTGCCACATATTCTGAACCGCGATGCGGGAGGCCGACCGTTTGAGGATGTTCTCATTATTGGGGCCGGCAGCGGGAACGACGTGAGCCGAGCTTTGCAGTGGGGCGGTCGCCACGTGGACGCGGTGGAGATTGACCCCGTCATTTTTCATCTGGGCGAGAGATTCCACCCGGACGGCCCCTACCAGGATGCCCGCGTGCGCGTGCACCTGGATGACGGGCGCAATTATCTGCGCTCCACTCACCAGCAGTATGACCTGATTGTTTACGCCCTGGTGGACTCACTCGTGTTGCACAGCAGCTACAGCAACATCCGGCTGGAGAGCTACCTGTTCACCGAGCAGGCCTTCGCCGACGTCCGCCGCTGCCTCAGACCAGGAGGCCAGTTCGTGGTTTACAACTACTTCCGCCAGGGCTGGATTGTTGCCCGCCTCTTTAAGGGCCTGACAGAAATCTTTGGCTCCGAGCCGCTGGTTCTGACCCTTCCCGCGCGGACGTTCGTGGCGCCGCAATCGAGCGGGGGGTTCACCATGCTGGTGGTAGGCGACACCGGCCGCCTGCGGCGAGCCTTCGAGCTGGAGCCTGAATATTGGCTGCGCGACGGCCAGGCGCCGAATCCCTCCTCACCCAACGGCTTCCAGCAGCACCCGGGTCTAGAGGAGCGAGCTCGCTGGAAGCGGTTTGTCCTGGCCAGCGTGGGCCGAGCCGAGAACCTGCGCCCCGCCAGCGACGACTGGCCCTTCCTGTATTTGCGCCAGCCGATGATCCCTCTGCTGAGCTTGCGCGGCATGGGCATCATGGGCGGCCTGGCGCTGCTGCTGCTTTTCTTGTTCCTCCCGCGCCCGGCAGGGAGCAGCGGGCGCTTCCGTTTCGACCCGCGGATGTTCTTTTTGGGCGCGGGCTTCATGCTGGTGGAAACCAAGGCGGTCGTTCACATGGCCCTGCTGTTCGGCAGCACCTGGATGGTCAACTCCGTGGTGTTCTTCGCCGTGCTCGTGATGATTCTCGCCGCTAACCTTTTCGTCCTGAAATTCCGCCCGAAACGGCTGCGCGCCTATTACGCTGGGCTGCTGGCGACGCTGGGCCTCAACCTTCTCGTCCCCCTGGACTTCTTCCTGGGAATGAACCGCAGCCTGCAAGTGATCGGGTCCTGCTTCCTGGTCTTTGCGCCCATCTTGTTTGCGGGCGTGATCTTCGCAGTCTCATTCGGCAAGAGCGCCGAGCCAGACCGCGACTTTGGCGCTAACACCGCCGGAGCCATGTTGGGAGGGCTGGCGGAATACAGCTCCATGCTGCTGGGATTCCAGTACCTGGTGTTGGTGGCGGTGGCGTTTTACGTCTTGTCAGCGGTTCTGTATCGTCCCTCAGCGACAGGCTATCGGGTAGAGGCCGTCGGTTCGTCAGGCGCGGCTTTGCCGACGACTGCGGAGAACTGAAACCCGTGCGCGCTCGGCGCTTGCACGCTCGGGCCCACTGTGTTAGGTTCGGCCCCGCTTCGGGCTTCCATGAAAACGGCACCTTCCTCAGACTCTCCAATGCATCTGGATGATCCCACGCCGGCTCCACACGCATGGGAATGGGCCGACCTCGCCCCACTGGCCCTGCTCATAGGCAGCCTGATTGCCTTGTTCTGGAAGGCCCTTTTCACCTCCGCGATGTTCTTCTATCGCGACGTGTTCAACTACAGCTACCCGCACGCCCGCTTCATCCACGAGGTCTGCCGGCAGGGATATCTGCCGTACTGGAACCCGTATTTGAACTACGGTGAGCCGCTCCTGGCGAACCCGAACTTCCTGTTCTTCTACCCTTCTACGCTTCTCCTCATTCTGCTTCCTATCGAGTTCGGGTACAAACTCCACTACCTCGCCCACTTCGTGCTGGCCGCGACGGGGACGTATTTGCTGGCGCGGCGCTGGGCCGAGAGTCGCGCGGCGGCGTTTCTCGCCGGGTTCGTTTTCGCCTGCAGCGGCCCAGTTCTCTCTTTAGGCAACTTCTATAACCACGTAGCGGCTGCGGCCTGGATTCCCTGGGCTGTTCTCCTAACCGACCGCGCGCTCGAAGGTCGCTCCCGGCGTGCCTGGATTCTCCTCACCCTGGTTTTCGCCCTCCAGTTCCTCGCCGCAGAGCCGTTCACCTTGATTGCCACATTCGGGCTTTCACTTGCTTACGCCTTCTTCCGCGCCGGGAGCATTCGGCAGCCACTAGCCGCAGCGAACGTGCGCATCGTCGTGGGCTTCGCCATGGTGGGTGGCCTGATGCTGGCCCTATCCGCCGTCCAGTTATTGCCCTCTCTTGATCTTCTGGGCCATTCGCGCCGCGGAACCGAGGGGCTGCCATTCAACGAAACCACGAGCTGGTCGTTTCACCCTCTGCTTCTGCTGGAGTTTGTTATCCCCGCGTTGTTCGGCTCGGCGCTCGAAGCCCCGTCGCTCTGGACCCTGGTGTTGAACTGTCGAAACATGCCTTATTTCCCTTCCCTCTTTGTCGGCTTCGTGCCTCTGTTCCTCGCCCTGGCGGGCTGGGCGCTGGGCCGCGACCGACGCCGCATCTTCGCCGGCGTGTCCGCCTTGACGCTCCTCGTGCTCTCCTTCGGCCGCTTCACGCCGGTTTTCGCGCTCGCCTACCTGCTCATCCCCCCACTCGCGCTGGTGCGCTTCCCCGTGAAATTGCTGGTTCCGGCCTTGCTGTTCGTGGCGCTGCTGGCAGGGTGGGGCCTCGACGCCCTGCGTCAAGGAGGGCGTGATTTATGTGAGCGGCGCTCCCGCATCCTGCTACCACTCAAGTGCCTGCTGGGCTGTGTTGTTCTGGTCTGGATCACTTCCTGGGTGGCGCCGAAGTGGCTTGGCAGTTCCGCGGCTTGGATTCTGCTGCGCACCAACGAGATGTATGTGCGGAATGCCGCGAGCGCGCTGACCTCAGCTCAAGTCACTGCGGCCGTGGAGTTCTTCGTCAGGGCGCTGCGGCTGCACTTACCGGGGCTGGCGGGCTTCGGACTGGGAGGCCTGCTGTGGGTGCTGGCTCTGGAGCGCGGGACTACTTGGGCACGGCGCGCCGTTCCGGCCGTGGCTCTCCTGGGGCTGGCGCAGATGGCGACGGTGAACTATGCGGCCAATCCCACCGTGCCCAGGAGCTTCTACGCCTATCGCCCGCCGGTTCTCGCGCACTTCCGGGCGTCAGCCCAACCGTACCGTTTTGCCTATGTCTTCCGGGAGGCAGCATCTCCCTCCACTTTGCCTGACGTGCGGGGCTTTTTCAATTTCGAGTCAATTCCCGAGGCGGCAGGGCTTTCCCCTCTGGCGCAGATTGCTTTCCGGGACAGGCTGGTTTTGGCGCGCGGGTCGATGCTGGAGGAGGTCGAGGGGATTTCCAACATCGACGTCGAGCGGTCGTTTCCGCCCTTCCTCTACGATTATTGGATGTTCACGATGCGAGGCCTCTCCGACCCAGCCCGCGCGGCCTGCCTGCTGGGGCGCACCAATGTGAAGTACCAGATCCTCCCCAGCCGGCAGGCCGCCTCCGTGACCCGCGAGGTCACCCCGATCTTCAACGGCTCCTCAGCGCCCAGCTACCTTTACGAAAACCTCTGCGCGACGCCCCGAGCCTACGTTGCAGGCTCCGCCTCCTACTCCACAAGCGTCGCGGAGACTCTCACCAAGTTGTCCGAGCCGGCATTTGATGCCGAAGGAGAAGTCATCCTCGCGCGAGCGCCCGACACCGCGCTGCCTTTTGAGGAATCAGGTGTCGCCGGGCGGGTGGATATTGTCAGCCGGGAACCGAATGTAGTCGTGCTTCGAGCCGACCTTGCCCGCCCCGGCTACGTGGTGCTCCTCGACCGCTTCGATCCGAATTGGCACGCTACCCTCGACGGGCGGGAAGTGCCTATCCTGCACGCCAACCAACTCTTCCGGGCCGTCCGTGCCGACGCAGGCGAACACGAGATTCGTTTCTACTATCGCCAGCGGGGTTTGCGGGCGGGCCTCTTCCTCTCGCTGGGGACTCTAGCCCTGCTGGCAACCCTTTATGCGCTCGACCGACGCTGGAACTGCGCGCGCAGCCCCCGAGCAGTGACGTAGCCGACCGCCTAGCTGGAAACAGTCTGTAGTGATTTGAGCTACTTGAGAGGGAACTCGGCTGAGGCCGGTGTGCGCGTCCCGCAGAACTTGCGTCGGCAATAGATCTCGAAGTTCCTCAGGTGCTCGACCGATTCGTAGTTGTCGGAAATGAACATAGCCAGCGCAGGGTACACCTTCAGGAACTCTTCCGAATCCCAGGGATGGTAGGCAATATAGGGTATGGCATCATCGCGCGCGACCACGAGGAAACGCGGGGGAGACTTCTTCAAGTCGCGCACGACTTCATCCCGCCATGCGGGCGGCGACCAGGGCGAGACCAGCGGCAGGTTCAATACAAACCGCGTCGGCTGACGTGTTCCAGTCAGAAAGTAGATTAGCGGCTCGCTGCCCCAAACGAAAACCTCGTCGCCCGGCTTCACATTCTTGCGCAGGTAGGAAATGACTCGCATCTGGTCGGGGAAATGCGAGATGGGATTTGGCCACGGGTAGGCCGCATAGAACGCCTCCGGCTCGCGCCACCACGTCGCCAGCGCCTGGTAGTGTGTACCCACGTTCAGCACTTGCTCCGGCACCGGCCACACAGCGAGGTTAGCGAACACCACCCATGCCAGCACGCGCGCCACCCGCCAGCCTTGCGTCGCGAAGCTGTGGGCCGCGGCCCGAAACCCTTGGTAGGTCATTAGGCCCAGGTATCCCCAAATCATGGCAAAGAACGGGTTGCAGGTCTCGAAGGCATAAGCGTGAAAGCGGACTTGGGCCGCCAATGAGGCATAGCCCAACGCCGCCGCCACCACAATCGGCGCCAGACGCTTCAAGTCGCGCAACTTCCAGGCAACGAGCAAGGCCCCGGCGGTCGCGGCCTCGGTCCACGGGCCGATGAGGGCGGTCGTCTGGTTCACCGCATAAAGCCAGTAGTGCGGCGTGCGCTCCAGCGCCATCGCCGCGTAGCGCGGCAGGACCACAAGCTGGATTTCCTTGAAGGCCGCCCAGGAGCCCACGCCCCAGAAGTAGGTCAGCACCAAGCCGACCACCGTACCAAAACCGACAGCAAAGACCGTGACGTTCGCCAGCCAACGACGCCAGGGAATCAACAGGCTCACGCGGCGACGCTCGGTATCCAAGGGGCTAGTATCGACGTACGGCAGCAGAGCCACCAGCGGCAGGAAGGCAAGCGAGTTATACTTGGTCCAGAAAGCGGCGCCAAACACCAGACCGGCCACGAAGTGGCGCAACCTCGGCCATCGTCCCTTGCCAGCCATCAGGAAAAAGCTGGCGAAGACGAACACCATCAGAAAAGTCTCGGCCTGTGCCGCCTGCCAGTAACCGGCCCAAACGTGCCAACTGGCGTTCGCGACGACCGCCACGGCCGCGGCGCCAGGGCCGAGATAGCGTTCGGTGAAGCGAAAGACGAGGTAAGAAATGACCAGGAGCCACAGGATGTCCACCAGCCCCACACACCACATCTCGGCGCCGCACAGCTTCACAATGACCGCATAGATGTAAGCGAGACCCGGGGAACGGTTGTCCCAGAAATCAAGGTAGAGGTGCTTGCCTTCCAGCAGGCCCTGCCCGATCACGCAGTAGGCGGCTTGGTCTCGCGCGATGGGATAGCTGATGTTGGGGAGCGCGCGGATAGCGACAAAGGTCAGTGCCGCCAGAAGCCACGCGCGCGAATGGCTCGTGGCGCCTGCGGGTTGCGCGATTACGGGAGACTCAGCCATGCTGAATGAAGCGTCCAGCGAAAAGCAGAGGGAGCCGCTTAGATCTTTATAACTGCCCGGCCCGCTGCCGTCGCTGGTCTCTTCCCCAGATCCGCCAGATGGTCGGCACAGTGAAGACGAAACTGGAGAGCGAGCCTGTGACGATGCCCGCAGCCGCCGCAGCGACCAGGTCGAGCCCCAGGCGAGCCAGAAGGAACGTAACTACGCCGTTCAGGATCGCGCCCGGCAGGCATACCTTCTCGTAGCGCAGCAGGCGGGTAAGTACTTCCTCGTGGTGGCAAGCTCCCCTGCGGCTGAAGCGAAAAGTCAAGGCGTTGTTCCACAGGAAGTTGCTGAGCAGGGCAAGCTCGATCGCTGCCGGCAAAGCGAGGCCCAAAGGCCATCCGGCGCGGTCAGCCAGCAGATAAAGCGCGCCGACGTTCACGGCTGCGCCGAGGAGCCCCACCAGGGCGTAACGGATCCAGGTGGCAAGTTCGCCGCTCGCTCTCCCCACGCGTGCCAGGTGCTGCAAATACTCGACGTGCTGCCGCGCGCCCAGCTTCGACTCGCCGCGGGCGCGTCCCTGGAAGACATAAGGGACTTCCACCAGCTTCCCGTACCGCCCTTTGGCCAGAACTTCGAGGAGGGTCTTGATGCCCAAGGGCTTCAACTCGACGCCCGCGATCACGGCGGCGCGGACAAGGAACATCCCAGAGCCAAAGTCTCTGACGTCCCCCAGCGTCCAGGGGAGCACGGCCACGCCCAGACGCACGCCCGCCCACGAGATGAGGCGCCGAATCCACGACCAACCCGATGTGCCCCCGCCCTTGACGTATCGGCTGGCCACAGCCAAGTCGGCATTGTTGGCGCGAAGTGAGGCGGCAAGCTCTCTGAGCACCTCGGGGGGATGCTGGAGGTCGGCGTCCATGATCCCGAGCACGTCGCCGCGCGCGATCTGCCACCCGGCCACGACGGCGGTGGCCAAGCCCAGCCGCCCGGGGCGCCGCAGGACGCGCACAGGCAGCTCGCCGGCCAGAGCCTCGGCCAGCTCGGCCGTCCCGTCGCCGCTTGCGTCGTCCACCACAATCAACTCGAATTCCTCACCCGTGGCCTCGAAGACCGCGGCGGCGCGGCGCAAGGTCTCTTCAATGACCGCCGCCTCCTTGTACGTGGGGATGACGACTGAGATCATACGGGCCGAAAAGAGCGCCTTCCGCTCGTCGGACTTCCCGCAAACGAAGGCAGCCCGAAAGTATCATGCGACCCATGCCCAGTCAATTCGACCGGGCATGCGCCTGGGTGGGACAACGCAGGGGGCACGCGCGTACACCTTCCGCCGACCGGTTCCTGGTGACGCCCAGCCTCCGGCAGAGTGAGTCCCTGAGGCGCCTGTGCCCGCGCGACGGCCTGGCCCACGGCCCCCAGAATCAGGGTCAGGAATAGGGTTTGGGATCCCCTCATCGTGCAGCCTCACCGGCGGTGTCCGGAACCGGCTCGGGGACGATTTCGAAAGTCGCTTCGATCTTCGCGGTTTTCGCGATCATCGCCCCCACCGAGCAATACTTGGTTTCGGAAAGGTGGATAGCGGTCTTCACCGCTTCCGGGTCGATGCGCCCGCGCAGCCGGTGCTTGATCTCGACGCGCGTGAAGTAGGTGGGAGGCTTGTCGCGCTGCTCGGCCCGCAACTCGATTTCGTACCCGCTCACCTGCTGGCGCTTCTTGCGCAGAATACTGATGACATCGAAGGCCGTGCAGCCTCCCAGCGCCAGGAGCACCAACTCCATGGGCTTGGGACCGGTGTCACCCCCGGCATCGTCCATGACCACAGCGTGACCCGAGCCGGATTCCGCTACGAATCGTCGGCCTGTTCCCTGGACGGTCGTCAAACGCAGCCTGCCTTCAAGCATTGCGCACCTCAGTTCTCAGAATTTCCTCCGCGGCAGTAGATTTTGCCCGCCTAAAGGCGGGCGCTACAGCTTATCGGCCGAAATTGCGATGAATGCGGCTCCCTTGGCTCCGAGGCGACATAGGAGGGGGTCGAGCCAACTAAACAGGCGTGCGGCCAACCCCACCGG
>CAZBWJ010000005.1:33860-56540 GCA_964495535.1 uncultured Acidobacteriota bacterium
CCCCACCGGGCGTGCGCCGCGCTGCCACATTGCAATCGTGAGGAAGCCGTCACCACAGCCAACATCAAGGACCCTTAGCTCCCGGAGGTCACCGGCCATTTCGAGTACCGCCTGCGCTTCCAGGCGATCGGTCGTCGCGCCCAGACCGGAGGCGCGCCAGCGGGCGTAATCCTCGGGCCTGATCACCACCGTGCCACCCGGTCGGAGCCTTCTCTTGAGCAGTTGCAACCACAGGTCCTGGATTCTTGAATCCCTCAGCATGTTTTCTGCCTCGCAGGCATAAATGCAGTCGCGGGCAAAAGGTAACAGAGCTCCTGGGAGTGGTGTTTTGCCCGAAATGAAGTGTGCCCAGGACTTGCTGTGGCTGCGGCTGAGCCACCAGCATCAGACCCAACCATAAGGAATGTTAGTCTTATAAACCCGCCAGGAAAAGACCGCGGCTAGCACAATCAGTAAACCGGTCAGGAGCGGATGGAAACGGACAAACACTTGGAGTCCTAGCAGCACAAGCGTGATTACAAAGAATAGGCAGAATCCGGCCAACTTCTTGCGCCGTGAGCGCCACGGCAGGAGTTGCGCCACAAGGGCAGATGGAATTTCCTCGCCTTGTACCTGCGCCAATACGGCTTCGATACGTGGCTGAATGCGAAAATGAACGTAGGAGAGAAGAAGGCTCAGCACCAGCAGGAGCACCAATTTTGCCAGCAGTATTTTATTGGTGAAGAGCAAACTGAGCGGTTGCCCCGACAAGGGAATCAGCAGGATGCCCGTAACCAGCGCCGTGGCCTGGAAAACGAAACAACGCAGGGCACTTGCCTTGATGAGGTTTTCAAAGTAGCGATCAACCGCAAAGGGGGCTTTCCCGAAGCGCCGTCGCTCGTTCACCACAATGAGGTTGTATAGGGGCGCGGCCATAAACACGACGGTCAGGATATGCAGGAACTTAACAGCGTCATACGCGCTCATTGCTTTTCCTCCTCCGCAACCCAGTTTGGAGATGGCCCTGTCCTCTAGAACATCGCCACCGAGTCGCTCTCCTTTGTCCACCGGGCCAGATCGAGCATGCGGCCCATTTCGACCCCTTCCACAAGCTCCGCTTGGCCAAGACCCCTGGCCGTGCAACAAGTCGCTCAGGTTTTCACCTTGACGCCCTTGGCGATGAGGTCGGCCAGCATGTCGGCGATGTTGTAGTAGCCCGTGGGCGTTTTCTGCCCCCGCTTGCCGGCACCCGTGCCGTCAGCCAGCAGAAACAGGTTCACGCTGACGGCGCTCGCCACCAGGGCTGAGGCGTAACGCAGGGCGTTGTAAGCTTTTTCGGTTCCATAGGGCGGATCGTTCAGAATAAGCGTTATCCTATCCATGTCAGATAGTTGCTCCTCGGAGGCCTAAGGGTATCGGCCTGATGACCCTCGAGTCTTGTCGCGGATCTCCTTTTGTGTCCGATCCCACCTCTGCGTGAGCCGGACACCTTGCTGAAGTTGCTGGACCAGGACCTCACGCATCAAATTGCAGGCGCGGATGATCTTTGGATTTGCCACGCGGTAATAAACACTAAGCCCATCCCGTCGGGCGCTGACCACCCCGCGCGAACGCAGCATCGCCAGATGCTGGGAGACATTAGCCTTGGGGAGTCTCAGCTTTCGGACCAACTCTCCCACAGAGACTTCTCCGCCTTGCAGGGCGTTGAGAATCTCCAACCGCTTGGGGTTGGCCAGTGTCTTGCAAATCTCGGAATGCAGCACGAATAGCCTTCTCATCGCCGGTTCGCTAGTTTCGCGAATTCGCAATTAGAATACCAAGAGATGTGTGCGTTGTCAAGGCCGGATTTCCCCAGCCCAGGCCAGCAGGAGAGCAGATTCGGGCGTCGGCCACCTCAACGAAGCTGGCCGGCCATCGTGACCACTCGTCAGGTGGCGCTCAAAAATCAACCAGCGTTTGAAGATAAACAAAATGTTGCTCGTCCTCCCCGCGAGTCTTGCGGGCAAACTCCCCCGGAACGAACAGCGAGTAGCCGGAGAGAATCTTCAAGTGCTTATGAAGGGGGAAAGCGAGCGTGAAGTCCACTTCATCGCCGACGTGGGTGCCTGATTTCCCTGCCGGGTCGAACCCCAGCACGGCGCCGCTAGCGTTCTTCCAGGGGCCGCGGGCCGCCAAGAGGTAGAACCGGTGGTAGTCAACATCGAACTTCACCGACCGTGTCGGCGCCACGGTAAACATGGGCCGGAAGTCCTGCATGTTGCGCCAGCCCATCAAGTCGGCGTAGCCGTAATGCTGGTGATTCGTGGGAAAGAGGTTGAAGAATTCGCCCGACCGGCCGTCGCTCGGATCGCGGTCGCCCGTGGCCACGTCATATTCAAATCCCAAGCGAAGTTGGTGCGTCTCCTCCAGCGTCTTGTAGAATTTGCCCGCAAAGGCGCGGGCGCTGTGCGGATCGAACCCTCGGTGCCCGAACTGGTTGGCAAACTCCACATCGTAGTTCACTCCACTGCCGAGCTTCCCGTCGCTCCGGACGCCCACGGTCATGATTTCCGTCGCCCCCTGCCCTGCCGCGGGGATTTCTCCGACAGCCCGCAGACCATCGCGGAAGAGAATCCCGTAAACGTCCAGATGTCGCGGCTGCTGCCGGAGGAACTGATTATAGAGGCCGTAGAGGTACTGGTCCCGGTCGCCGCGCCCGGTCTGGCGCCGGTCAACCACCTTGGCGGCGAACCAATCGCTCCCCCAGCCCTTGGAGGCATATCCCATCCTAACCGCATCGAAGGAGCGCCCGACATTATCCCAATTCCCGCGGCCTATCAAGCGGTCGCTTCCGTACGCCAGTTCCTGGCGGCCGGCGCGCAGGCTGAGTCCGGGCTTCAAGAAATCGTTCACGTGGAAGTAGGCTTGGTGAAGGTCCGTGAGGTTGTCATTGGAGGTTGTGCTGAGTTCCTGGCCCCATAGGCGCGAATCCTGAAACTCCACGTAGGTCTCCACCTTATCGCTCAGCCTCCCGCGGACGTGGAAGCGAATGCGTTGCCCGACGAAGTTCCAGACGTCACTATGTCCTGAATTGAGGTCATTGTTCTGCCGGATCTCGGCGCGAAAGCGGATTTGGCCTCCGACCTCGATGTGTTCCAGCTTGCTCGTTTCCGCTGAAGCCTGGGGTGCAGGATTGGGCAGGGGCCCAACCGAGGCAGCAGGTGAAGAACTCGCAGAGGGATTAGGCGACGGGGCCGTCACTCGAGACTGCCCGGCCATGGCTCCTCGGGTGCCCGTCGAGCCGGATGCAACCTCAACGGCGTGGGAAGAAGGGCTCGGGACAATGCGCGCCACCTGGGTCTTGAGCTCGTGGTTCTCCCTCTCCAGTTGCTCGACGCGGCGCTCGAGGGCAGCGAGCCGTTCTTCGAGCGTCGCGCCGGAGCTTTGTGCCCGCGCGGGCAGCCCACTCAGCCCACAAAAAACGCACACTCCACCCCACAGCATCTTCGCGCGCATCTTCAACCTCCCAACCTTATTGCTTGTAGCGTTGCTGATAGAAGTCCAGGATTTGTTTCAGCTCTTCGGGCTTCAGCCCGGCCTTCCAGCGATGCCAGTCCTGGTTCAAAACCGGTTTCGAAACTCCGGGCTGAAGGCGCTCCGCCTCCGGCAGGAAGTCGTTGTAGAAGTGCTTGGCCACTTCATAGAAGCCGTGCCACTGAGTGAAGTCCGGTCCCATCATGGCCGTGCCCATGCGGGCGCGGCGCCCCTCGTGATGCCAGAGTTCGTAGTATGTCCATTCCAGCTTCTCGTCAAACGGGGTGGCGGAGAGCTTCCCGCGGGCGCGCAGCTCGTCGATCATGTCTTTGGCCGGCTGGGCAAACTTCTCGTTGTAGAGGTCCACGGTCAGCTCATACTGCCGGTAGAAGTTCTCGACCCACCCTTCGGCGTGGCAATTCGAGCAAACATCTTTCATCGCCGCGCGTTTCTTCTCCCAATTGTCCTGCTTGATGGAGATGGCGGGCCGCAGCGTCCAACTGATGCGCTGGCCCACGTCGTGGGTGACCCGTTGATTGGGCGTCGCGCTCAGGTGACAGGTTCCGCAGGTGGGCGCGGAGTAGTAGTCCTTACCCACCACCCAGGACTTCGATTCCAGATTCATCTTGGCGAGGTTGGCGCGGAACTGGATGCCGTGTTTGGATTCGTTATAGATCTCGATCTGGGGATGGTCAGGCCCCATATGGCACTTGCCGCAGTTTTCCGGCTGGCGCGCCTGCGCGGAGGAGAAGGCGTGGCGGCCGTGGCAGGCGGCGCAGGTCCCTTTCGAGCCGTCGGGGTTGATCCGCCCGATGCCGCTGTTGGGCCAGGTGGCGGGAGTGAACTTTCCCTCGCCGAGATAAGCCACCCTGCTGCCGTGGCATTGCATGCAGCCGTTGATGGCCGCCGGGCCGCCCTCGACAACCTCGCCCAGCACGTTATCGAGGGAGCCGATGAACTTGGCCGCGGCGGCATGATGGCTGGCCTCAAATTCTCTCGTCTCCTGGACGTGACAGCGGGCGCAGTACTCGGGCGTGACGATGACGGCGATCTTCCTTTCGTTGTGGTCGACCGTGGCGGGATCGTCGGGATTCGCCTGATGGCAGGAGTAGCAGTCCACGCCCTGGGCGGCGTGGCGGCTTTGGCGCCACTGCTCGACAATGCCCGGCGTCGTGGACTCGTGGCAGGCCAGGCATTCTTTCCCCGCCGCCGAAACCTGCACGTCGGCCCCTGCCACAGACCACCAGGCAGCGAAGACGCCCGCCAGCAAGCCCCCCAGGACAAGAAAGCCCCTCAGAAGACGCACGATCAACCTCCCGCTTCACAGAATCGCGCTGGCGTCGCGCTGCGCGACGCCACAAATACAGTCAGCACGAGCCCGCACGGGGCCCAACGAGGCGCCCGCGGCGGTCGGCGTCTCGCGGCGAACTACGAAACGCCCCAGAGAATCGAGGCTATTCTAAACCAGAGCAGGCGGGAACCTATGAGCTTTGTCATGGGGCTCGACGCCCCGTGCCACGTTCGGATTGAGCGATAGTCGGAAAAGCGGGCTTACCCTCCGCCCGAAGGAACCACGAGTCCCAAGGCAAATCCATGCATGCCCAGGTTGAGCAAGCGCTGGAAATCCTTAAGACCGGGGACGCGGCGGCTATCGAACGCGCCATCCAAACCCTGCAAACCGCCGTCTATGGTTTCGGGATGAAAGCATGCGAAAACCCTGAGGACGCGGAGTATACCGCTCAGGAAACACTTATCCGCCTAGCAAGGTCGGTAAAGGATTTCCCCAACGCCCGCGCGCTGGCTGTGTGGCTCTACAAGGTGGCCAAAACCCAGTGCCTGATGAGCCGCCGGAAGAGCAAGTTCGCTGCCGCGTCTTTCCCTGTGTGAGCCGTGCGAAACCAGCCGTGCCAGCAGATTGGTGCGGGTGTCGCTTACAGGCGCGCGCCCGTGAGGCTGAAGATCAACACCCCGAGCACGATGAGGGTTACCACGACATAAAGGTGGTCGCGCTGCAAGGCAAAGGCAACGACGGAGAAGGCGACGCGTGCCACCGGTGTGGCGATAAGCAGCAACAGTCCGAGTTGAATCACCCCGCGGCCACGCAGGGCCAGCGCGTCAGCCAGAATTCCTGACACGCTGCGCAAGTCCGAGGGCTCTCCCCGGAACACTCGGTAGTGGGGAAGAGAGTGCCCATGACGGACGAGATAGAGGATTGCTCCTGCCACCACCACAGCCGCGGCAAGGACGACCCCGGCTCTCAACAGGTCACCGATAATCAGTTCCATCCGCTTGTCGGTCCACGCGCGCCCAGAGTGCGCCATCCTAAAGCCTCCCGGATAGACCATGGTAGATCATCTCCAGCGCCAGCACGGCAATGACTACGCCAAAGATCAGGCGCAACAATTTCGTTTGTGCTCGCGCCAAGATGCGCGCGCCCACGAGCGAGCCCGGCAGCACCCCTAACATAACGGGCATCGCCAGGCTAGGGTCGATGTATCCCCGGGTGAGGTACACGCCGGCGCTGGCGGCGGCGGTGACCCCGATCATGAAGTTACTGGTGGTTGTGGATACCTTGAAAGGGAGCCGCATGGCTTGGTCCATGGCGATAACCTTGACAGCGCCTGAGCCGATGCCGAGCAATCCTGACATCACGCCCGCCCCGAACATCAGGCCAAATCCGGCGGGGACCGCATGCACGCGGTAAGCCGTTGGACCTTCGGGGGTAGGGTAGCTCCCATCCATCTTCAGGCGGGTGGCAAGAGGATCAGGCCGGGAATCAAGCGCCCGGTCGCGCCGCGGTCGGCTCGAGACGTAGGCGGAATGGAGGAGAACAATTCCGAAGATGACGCCAATCGCGGCGGTCGAAATCTTAGCCGCGAGAAATGCGCCCACGATCGCGCCCACGGTGGTCGCGATCTCCAGGAACATCCCGATGCGAATATTGGAGAAACCTTCCCTCACGTAGGCGGCCGCAGCGCCGGAGGAGGTCGCAATCACCGAGACCAGCGTGGCCCCGATCGCGTAGCGAATGTCCACCCCGAAGGCCAAGGTCAGGAGCGGAGTGATAACAATCCCGCCGCCCAGCCCCGTCAAGGCTCCTAAGAACCCTGCGATCAGGGAAAAAAGCCAGACAAGTGTAGTAAATTCGAGGACGTTCAAGCCGCCCTCCGAGATGGGAGCGCTCCCAATTCTAGCATTCCTTCAGACTTGAGCGTACCAGTAAGAGCGCGCGGAGGCAATCGTAGCTAAGGCGTGGATCACCCGGCCCCACGGTTTGTTTTGAACGCGCCGCGCTGCTCGAGGCCGTGCGCAATCTGTAGGGGCGGGTCTCAGGCCCGCCCCTGTGATTCGTCCCCATGTAGGGACGCACCGCAGGAGGCCGGGTGGCCCCAATTCCGCAGGTAGGGGAGCCCTCCGGGCTCCCGCTGTAGCGGCGGTCTGTGACCGCCGGTTCTGTTGCTTCGAGAAGGTCGGCACGGATAAAGCGCCGCCACAGGGGGGCGCCCCTGCCGGGGAAAGTCCTGGATTTCTTCGGTTGACAAACGAAGGGCAAGTGTGCTAGACTACAAACCCTCTCGAGCCCCGGTCGCTGACCGCAGAAAGGGAACGCGAGTGCTATGGGCACCCAACACCCACTCGACCACCCACCCGCCACCAGGGGCGGAAGGTTGACCAACGCCGGCCAGTCTGGGGCCTCCGATTCTCGCGCCAACGGGTTGCCCACTCCCCCGCTATATAAATACGGAACTAAAAAAACGAAGCTGGTAAGTGCAATCCCATCAGTTAGTTCCGATTTTCCCCTGCGGAACGAAGCTGGTATGTGATTGAAAAATAAGGGAGCCGTAAAAAGCCCATCGAAGCTGGTAAGTTATTTATAATCCATAGGTTACGCGAGAAGGCAAAAAGCGAAGCGGAACGCTGGCGGGGATCCTCACTGCTCATCCCCAGACTAGCCTGGCAGCCGAGGCTAGCGCCGCACTTGTCGGAGCAACGAACCGCCACGATGTTCGGTCACTTTCCGGTCGGTGGCTCGCGGTCCTTCTGCGTCTTGATGCGGATGAGGCTGAAGGGATGCTGCTTGATGGTGTCCGTGAACTGTTTCAGGTTCTGGCTGCTGGCGCGGATGTTCTCCAGGGCCTCGTCGAGATTGGCGCGGTTGCTCGCCAGCGCCTCCTGCATGTCGCCCATCAGCCGCTGCGCCTCTGTGAGCGCGGCGCGCAGGTCGAGCAGGGCCTGGCGGATCTCCTGCCGATTCTCTTCGACCACGGAATTCATGTTTCCGGTCAGGGTCTTGGCCTGGGTGATTGTCGTGTTGGCATTTTCGAGGGTCGGGCCGAGCTTGGCGCTGGCCGCGTCGAGATTCGCCAGGGCGGTTTTCAGGCGCGGCCGAGTTTCAACCAGCAGGGCATCCGTGTTCGCCAGCGCGGATTCGAGGCGCTGCCGGTTCTCAGCCCCGGCCAGGCTGTTCAGGTTGTTGATGAGCCGGTGCGTGTTGTCGGCCAAGGTCAAGAATCTGTCGTCGATGTCGTTGACCAGTTTATTCGCGTTGAGGGTGATGTTGTTCACGTTGTTGAAGACCTCGGCCAGCTGCACGATCTCGAGCGCGGGGATTTCGCTGCCCGGCGCGAGGCGCGCGGCGTCGCGGGTGCCGGGCGAGATCTCGACGTAGTTCTCACCCAGGAAGCCCAGGGTCGAGATGCGAGTGCGGGAGTTGGTGCGCACCGGTGTTCCGGCCGCCACGCGCAGCTTCACCTGGATGCGCGTCGAGTCCTGGGGATCGATTTCCGCCGCTTCGACGGCCCCCACCTTCAGCCCGCCGAACCGGACGAAGGTGCCCGGCTCCAGGCCGCCCGCAAACTTGAAGTAGGTGGTGTAGGTCACCTGCTTCTTGCGCAACAGATTCACGCCGCCGACAAACACCAGCGCGGCCAGAAACAGCACAATGGCCACCACCACCAAGGCCCCGACTTTGACTTCTTCGCCTCTTTGCGCCATGGGTATAACCTCACTCTGAAAGTTGCGGCGGACTCATACGCGAGCCCGCGGCGACGGCTCAGGACGTGGACTGTGTCAGCGTACGCAGGTATGCGCGCCCATTCCTCGCTTCGTCCTCCGGGATGCGGTTCAAGAACTGCTGCACGCGCGGATTCTGGCTGGTGCGAATCTCTTCCGGCGTCCCGAGGGCGATGACCTCGCCGTCGTGCAACACGGTGATGCGATCGGCAATGGTAAAGGCACTGGCCATCTCGTGCGTGACCACCACAATGGTCATCTTGAACGCCAGCTTGAGCTTCAGGATCAGGCTGTCGATGCCGGCAGCGGTGATGGGGTCAAGGCCGGCCGAGGGCTCGTCAAACAGCAGAATTTCCGGGTCCATGGCCAGGGCGCGCGCCAGGCCCGCGCGCTTGCGCATGCCCCCGCTCAACTGCGAGGGCATGTAGTTCTCTACCCCGCTCAACCCCACCAGATCCAGCTTGATGCGGGTCATGATGCGGATGGTGGACTCTTCGAGTTGCGTGAGTTCCCTCAACGGGAGCGATACGTTCTCTTCGATCGTCATGGAGTTAAAGAGCGCGGCGCTCTGGAACAGCATCCCGATCTTTCGCCGGATGAGGTTGAACCGCTCCTCCGGCATGTGGCAGACATCGTGGTTCTTGATGTAGACGTGACCGGAGGTGGGGGTCTCCAGGCGGACGATGTGGCGCAGGAGCGTGGACTTACCGGTCCCACTTCCGCCCAGGATGACCATGGTCTCTCCCGCCTGAATCTCCAGGTTCACATGGTTCAGGACAGAGCGCTCGATATAGTGCGTGACGAGGTCCGCGACACGAATGATGGGGCCGGTGAATTCCTGAGCCATGCTCAATCCGTGTAGTAGAAAAGCGCCGTAAACGCCAAGTCTGCCACGATGATCAAGAAGATGGAAATGACCACGGACGACGTGGTGGCTTTCCCCACTCCTTCCGCGCCGCCCTTGACCGCGAAGCCCTCGTAGCAGCCGACCTTGGTGATGATGAATCCGAACACCACGCTTTTGACGAGGCCCGTGGAGATGTCGCGCATGACCAGCGCATCGCGTGTGGCCAGAATGTACAGGGAGAAGGTCTGGCCGAGTTGATACATCCCGAAGACCGCGCCACCCAGGATGCCAGCCAGGTCGGAAATCACCGTCAGGCAGGGCATCACGGCGAGCATGGCAAGGTACTTGGGCACCACCAGGTACTTGACGCTGTTCAGCCCCATGGCCTCGAGGGCGTCGATCTCCTCGGAGACCTTCATGGTGCCAATCTCGGCGGCAAACGCCGAGCCCGACCGCCCGGCCACGATGATCGCCGTAATCAGCGGCCCCAGTTCGCGCGTCACGGAAACGCCCACCAGCGCCGCGACGAAGTAGCTGGCGCCGAACTTCTCGAGCTGGTAGGCGCCCTGAAACGCCAGAACCATGCCGACGAAAAAGGCAATCAGGGAGACGATGGGCAGGGCGTTGAAGCCCGTGAGTACCATCTGGTGGACGGCATTGCCCCACTTCAGCCCCCGCCCCTTGAGTGGGGCCACGAAGGTCCAGTAGGCAGTTTTAGTGGTAAGGTCGTAGAGGCCGCTCGCGTAATGGAGCAGCCCGAAGGTGCTGCGGCCGATAAAGGCCAGGACGCCCGTCATGAGCTCGGTAGAGGATCTGTCAAGGTCCGCATCTTAGAGCCCGCCAAAGGGTTCGGTGGAGGAGATTCTCTCAAGGGCTTGCTGCTCATCCGCGAAGACCGCGAAAACCTTGTGCAGGCGCGCCAGCTCCAGGACCGAACGCGCATTGCCCCGCAGGCCGAACAGACCGAAGCGCGTCTTGGTTTGCCGCGAAAGCTGCAAACCCTCCACCAGCGTCGCAATTCCCGAACTGTCGATGTAGCCCACCTCGCTCATGTTGACCAGGACGCTGGAAGTCCCCGAGTGCATCTCCTTCATCAGGGTCTCGCGCAAATTCGGCGAAGAATACAGATCCACATCCCCAATGCAGTCGATAATAGTAGCGTTATTCACACTTCTGACCTGGACTTTCATTGCCCGCCTTTCGCGAAAGGTACTTGACCAGCCTTAGCCGATTTCCTCCGGAAAAACTCGCGTCGTAGGAGCTTGCGTCGATGAAACACTTGATAAAGAAAGTCCCCAGGCCACCGGGGCGAACGTCTTCCAAGGCGCGCGGCTGGACGGCCTCGGGCTGGACTGGCGGTCCTGAGTCTTCCAGGCCAAATTCGATCCGATCGGGATAAGTCCGAATCTCCAGCGTCAGCGTGGCGTCGTGACGATTGCCGTAGGTGTGCCGGATTACGTTGCTGGCCGCCTCGTCCACGGCCATGGCTAAGCCTTCCGCGTCCGACGCCGCAAAGCCAGCCTCCTGGGCGCGGTATGTTACCACAGCCCGGAGCACCTGGAGCAGCCGCGGGTCGCTGGAAATCACAATCCTCATGAGTTCAAGACCAACAGGCGCTTCGGCTGCCCGCGGACCGAGGCAGCGGCGGCGCTCCACCCAACAGAGGCACCTCCGTTGCCCGCTCCGGATGGTACAGGCCCGCGCAAGGGAAATCAATGCTCTGCATTCCGGCGGCAGGGCATCCGCAGTTACGCGACTTGTCCCGCGCTCCCTGGAATCCGTGTCAGAGCGAGAAAGAGTACGTTGGCTTGACTGCGAACCATTGCTCCCGCAGCCGCTCGGGATTCTCCGCAGCCAAGCTGGCAAAGCGTGTCCCTACGTTGGAAATGATGAACAGGTCGCTACCGGGGCGATTGGTGCAACGAATCCGGAAGTTCACGCTGGCCGCCTCGCGTTCCGCAGCGGCAGCGCGGTGTGGCAGGTATTCAGGCCCCGCGTCGGAGGCGCGCCCCAGGGCCGGCTCCATCCCTTCCTAGAGTTGATCCTGGCTCTTGTAGTCGCACGCTTCCCGGCAGTCAATGCAATAGTACTGACCGTCTTCCGTAAGGCGAACGCCAAAGTCCGAGTGGCAGAGAGCGCAATACTTGTAGCAGGTGCAGCGCTCTTCCGGCTGATCGCAAACGATGCAATGAAATTCCTTCCAGACCATCGAGTCACCGCCTCGCCTTCCCGCTCTAGGAGCTTGCTTGCCCCTGCGCCATTGTCGGCCATCGACGACGCAAAATCAACCCGCCGCCGACTGCCACGCGCAGCACGCCGAGACGTCTGTGACCTTCACTTCGCCTCGCTCTCCGACTTGACCTTCGGGTCTTTCCCAAGGATTGACAAGGCGCTTGAGAGCGCCCGATCGCGGTGCACACTCGAGGATGCCCTCGCTGCCTGGCCACTGTCTTGTTCTGACGCCTCCCCGTTAGCTTGACCCTCTCGCGTCGGCTGTGCTAGCTTGGCTCTCCTTGTTTTAATCGTCTTTCTCGTCTGAGGGGCTGCCTTTGGCCGCACCGGAAGTGGTTGGATTGAAGCGGACGGCGCTGAATGCCGTCCACAAGGCCGCAGGCGCGCGACTGGTGGAATTTGGTGGCTGGGAAATGCCGGTAGAGTACTCCGGCATCATGCAAGAGCACCTGGCGGTGCGCACGCGCGCGGGCCTCTTTGACGTCAGCCACATGGGCGAAATCGAAGTCCGGGGCCGCGAAGCGCTGGCGCTGCTCCAGTGGGTCACTTCGAATGACGTGTCGCGGCTCAAGGACTTCCAGGCTCAATATGCCGCCCTGATGTATCCCCAGGGCAGCGCGGTGGACGACTGCATCGTGCACCGCTTCGGAGAGAACCACTACTTCCTCTGCGTCAACGCGGCGAACGCCGACAAAGACTTCGACTGGATCGTGCGGAACAATTCCTTTGACGCCGAGGTGCGCAACGTCTCCGCTGAATACACGCAGCTTGCCCTCCAGGGTCCGCGGGCAGCGGGAATCCTGGCCCGCGTCACCGAGGCCAACTTGCCCGCGCTGCGGTACTACTGGTTCTGTCGAGCTGAATGCTGTGGTGTGGAGGGCCTATTGGCCCGCACCGGCTATACCGGTGAAGACGGGTTCGAGTTCTATTTTTCGCCCGCGGAGTCCGCGCGCGTTTGGAGCCAACTGCTCGAGGCCGGCAAGCCTGAAGGCCTGATTCCGGTAGGACTCGGCGCGCGTAACACCCTCCGGCTGGAAGTCGCTTTTCCCCTCTACGGTCACGAACTGGACGAGGAAACCACGCTGCTCGAAGCAAACCTGGGTTGGATCTGCAAGCTCGAGAAAGGTGAGTTTCTGGGGCGAGACGCGCTGTTGCAGCAGCGCCAGCAAGGCACGCGGAAGAAGTTGGTAGGATTCGAAATGACGGACCGCGGCGTCGCCCGCGACGGTTATAGCGTCTTAGTCGATGGTCAGGCGGTGGGCCGGGTCACCAGCGGTTCCTACGCCCCGTACCTCAAGAAAAGCATCGGGCTGGCCTATGTGCCGCCCGAACATGCCGAGGTGGGGCGGGAAATCCAGATTGACATCCGCGGGAAGGCAGTTCCCGCGCGGCAGGTGCGTCTGCCGTTTTACCGGCGTCCGAAGTAGAGACGCCCCGCCGGGGCGTCTCCTTGACAACCAGATAGGAGTGACGGTCCTCATGTACCCTCAAGAATTTCTCTACACCAAAGAACACGAATGGATCCGCGTGGACGAGAGCATCGGCACCATCGGTATTACGGACCACGCCCAGAAGGAATTGGGAGACGTCGTCTTCGTGGAACTCCCGAAGGCTGGCGATCACGTCACGGCCAGCGAATCCTTCGGAACAGTCGAATCGGTGAAGGCGGTGTCGGAAATCTACTCACCGGTCACGGGCGAGGTGACCGCCGTCAACGCGAAGGTGCAGGCCAATCCCGAGATGCTTAATGCCGACCCCCACGGCGAGGCATGGCTGATCCGCGTGCGCCTCTCGGACCGCTCGGAGATTGAGAATCTCATGACCGCCGAGCACTACGAAGCGTACGTCCAGGAGCAAAAGGCCCAGTAATGCGCTACCTGCCCAATTCCCCCGCCGAGCGCGCGGCCATGCTCGAGGCCACGGGGCATCAATCCATCGCAGAACTTTTCGCCCAAATCCCCGACGAAGTGAAACTCCGAGGCCGCTTGAATCTCCCCGGCCCGCTCTCGGAGCCTGAAATCCTGGAGTTCTTCTGCCAGGCGGCGAGCGAGAGCGCCCGCGACTACGTCTCACTGCTGGGTGCGGGCGCCTATGCACACTACCGGCCGGTGAGCATCGACGCGCTCATCTCGCGCGGCGAGTTTTTCACCGCCTACACCCCCTATCAGGCCGAGATTGCTCAGGGCACCTTACAGGCGATGTTTGAGTTCCAAACTCTGATGACTCAACTGACGGGCATGGAGGTCTCGAACGCCTCGCTCTACGACGGCTCGACCGCCACCACCGAGGCTGCCCTGATGGCAATGCGCATCACGCGTCGCGAGCGGGTAGTGGTGGCGCGGACCGTCCATCCCGAATACCGGCAGGTTCTCGAGACCTACGTCCGCCACCAGGGCGTGGAGGTCGCCGAAGTCGGCTATTCCCCGTCGGGCCGGGTTGACCTCAGCCAGCTCGACGCGGCGCTCCGGAGCGAGACGGCTGCCGTCGTGATCCAGTCGCCGAGTTTCTTCGGGCCAATCGAGCCCACCAGCGAAATTGCGGAGATTGCTCACCGGAACAACTCGCTGCTGATTGTCACGATCACGGAGCCGCTTTCGCTCGGCATCGTCCGACCGCCGGCTGACGCCGACATTGTCTGCGGCGAGGCTCAGTCGTTTGGCCTTCCCGTCTCGTTCGGCGGCCCCTTCTTGGGCTTCCTGGCAACCCGCGAGAAGTACGTGCGGCAGATGCCCGGGCGGCTGGTCGGCCAGACTCAAGATACGGAGGGCCGGCGCGGATTCGTCTTGACCTTGGCCACGCGCGAACAGCACATCCGCCGCGAGAAGGCTACGTCCAACATCTGCACTAACCACTCGCTCTGCGCGCTCGCGGCGACAATCTATCTCTGCCTGCTCGGGAAGAAGGGCCTGAAGACGCTCGCGGAACACAACCTTGCTAAGGCCCACTACGCCGCCCAGCAGCTTCGCACCGTTCCGGGCATGGCCACGCCGTTCACGGCGCCGCATTTCAACGAATTCGTGGTCCGAGTTCCTGGAAACGTTAAGGGGCTGCTGGCTGCCTTGCGCGAGGAAAAGATCCTTGGTGGGCTCAATCTGGAAAGGTTCTATCCGGAGTTGGCTAATCACCTGTTGGTGTGCGTCACCGAGATCGTCAGCAAAGCGGCGATTGACCGCATGGTGGAAGTCTGTCGCCGCCCGGGTAGCGGCGGCCTGCCTTTCCCGGCGCCCGCCCCGGCCGGGCCGCGTTGCCGCGGATGACCGCCGCCAGGATTCGGCGCTCCCCGGCAAGCCGGGGCAGACGCCGAGCGCCGCTACAGACATGGAAAACCGCATTCGCCAGGCCCGACCGCACGTCACTCGAAACGAAGACCTGATCTTCGAACGGACCTCTCCAGGAAAATCCGGTGTTGACCTGCCGCCGTTGGATGTACCGGCTGTAGTCTCCGAGGAACTGCTGGGCAAACATCTGCATCGCGCAGAGGTCAAGGGTTTCCCTGAGGTGTCGGAGCTGGAAGTTGTCCGGCACTTCACGCGGCTCTCCACGTGGAACTACGGGGTGGACACAGGTCTCTATCCGCTGGGTTCCTGCACGATGAAGTACAACCCGCGGATTAACGAAGCGGTAGCGCGCCTGGAAGGCTTGGCGACGGACCATCCGTACACCCCTGAATCGCTGGCGCAGGGTTGCTTGAAGGTCCTCCACCAGACCGCGCGCTGCCTGGCGGAAATCACCGGCCTGGACGCCGTCTCGCTCCAGCCCGCCGCCGGCGCGCAGGGCGAGCTGACGGGCATCCTCCTGATTCGCGCCTGCCTCGCCGACCGCGGCAACCCGCGCAAGTACATCCTGGTTCCTGACTCAGCCCACGGGACCAACCCCGCCAGCGTCACCATCTCCGGCTACGAAGTTAGAAACATCAAGTCCAATGCGCGCGGCTGCGTTGACTTGGGCGAGCTTGACCGCGCGATGACCGAAGACGTCGCGGGACTGATGCTGACCAACCCGAACACGCTGGGCATTTTCGAAACCCAGATCCGGGAGATCGCCAACCTGGTTCACGCCAAGGGCGGCTTGGTTTACATGGACGGGGCGAACATGAACGCCTTGGTAGGCGTGGCGCGGCCGGCAGATTTCGGCGTGGACGTCATGCACCTGAACCTCCACAAGACCTTTTCCACGCCGCACGGCGGGGGAGGGCCTGGGTCCGGGCCGGTCGCCGTCCGGCGATTCCTCGAACCTTATCTGCCCACACCCACAGTGGAACAGGCCGCCGACGGGACCTACCGCTTGGACTATGACCGTCCGAAGAGCATGGGGCGCGTCCGCGCCTTCTACGGCAACTTCGGGATGATTGTGCGCGCGCTGGCCTACATCCTCGCCAACGGCCCGGAAGGACTCCGACAAACCACCGAGGACGCTGTCCTCAATGCCAACTACGTCATGAGCCGGTTAGAAGACCTCTACGAGTTGCCCTACGATCAAAACTGCATGCACGAGTGCGTCTTCTCCGACTGCCGCCAGGCGGCCCGGGGCGTTCGCACCATGGATATCGCCAAGCGGCTGATTGATTACGGCTTCCATCCATACACGACCGCGTTCCCGCTCATCGTCTCGGGCGCGCTGATGATCGAACCCACCGAGAGCGCCAGCAAAGCGGAACTGGACGCCTTCATCGAGGCGATGCGCTCCATTGCGCTGGAGATCGAAGAAGACCCGCAGTTCGTGCTTAAGGCGCCATACACGGCGCGCGTCACCCGCCTCGACGAGGCCACGGCCGCGCGTAAGCCCATCCTGCGCTGGAAGCCGGAATAGCTCGCCACCCAGGCGCAGGGGATGCACGGTCCCCCATGCCTTCGGCGACACCAGCCGGTCCCGCAAAGGAGAATCGTTGGCAAGCCAATCACCTCCCCCACATCTAGGGCCGCCCGCTAAAAAATCCTCAGAATCTTGTGGTTTTTCGCTTTACAGGCCCCACTTTTTGTGCTAGCTTTTGCCTGACGTTACGGGGATCCTCGCGTCAGCCATATCTATGCGCCAGATAGGATGACGGGGTCGAACGTAGCAGGGATCGAGCGGCAGCGTCACTCGTCGCCGCGGCGGCGAAACCAACCGGAAAAGTCCCCGGGCAGCAGCTTGATCCCTTGCGAGACCCTGGTCAAACATCTGGTTTCCAGTTGCCGACTACTTTGAGCCCAGCAAGTGCCGGAGGACTGTTCGGGAGGAACCTGAATTGTACAAACTGAAAAGAGTGGAGTTGCTCGGCTTCAAATCCTTTGCGGACCGCACGCGGCTGGACTTTGCCGAGGGGATTGCCGCAGTGGTGGGGCCGAACGGCTGCGGCAAATCGAACCTGGCGGATGCCATCAGTTGGGTCCTCGGCGAGCAGAGCGCGCGGTCGCTGCGCGGCGAGCGCATGGCTGACGTCATCTTCAACGGCACCAGCGCGCGTCCGGCTACCAGCATGGCAGAAGTGAGCCTGACGCTCATGGATCCCGAATTCCTGCAAGCCGATGCCGGAGTGACTGGCGAAAGCCTGCAAGAATGCCTCTTCGCCGATTCCGACGCGACGACCAGGGCAGACGCCCAAGCTTCTGGCGGCAACGGAGACGGCGCGAGTGGCGCGACACGCCATCCTGCACTCCAGCACCGCGCGGGCGAAATCACCGTCACCCGGCGGCTCTTCCGCTCCGGCGAGAGCGAGTACCTCATCAACGGCGAGCTATGCCGCTTGCGCGACATCCAAGACTTGTTCATGGGGACGGGCCTGGGCCCGGAGTCTTACGCCATCATCGAGCAAGGGCGCATCGGGCAAGTCCTCAGCTCCAAGCCTTCCGACCGGCGCTTGATCGTCGAAGAGGCCGCGGGGGTTTCGAAGTTTAAGGCGCGCAAGCGCCTGGCCGAGGCGAAGCTGGAAACCTCACGGCAGAACCTGGCGCGGATTACCGACATCCTGGAAGAAGTCACCAAGCAGGTGAATTCGCTCAAGCGCCAGGCCTCCAAGGCGCGGCGGTACCGCGAGCTACATGACGAACTCCGCGGTCGGCTCAAGGTGGTGCTAACTTCGCAACTCATGGCTCTCGAGAGCGAATGCCAGCGGCTCCGCGTGGAATCAGCCGCTATTCAGACTGCCTGCTGCGCCGCAGCACGGCAGCTCGAAGAAATTGAACGCGAGCAGAAAGCGGCGGCGCTCCGCCACGACGAACTGGAAGGTCGACTGACCCAATTGCGAGAGGCCTTAGCCGAGAGGAATCTCGAGCGCGAACGCCTGAACGCGCGGATTGAGCAGGTACGCCAGCAAACCGCCACCCTGGAAGCGCGCAGCACCGAAGCAGCGGCGGAAACCGGGCAGCTTCAGACCCACCTCGCCGCCCTGGAACTGGAAGCGGCGGAGCGCGCCCTCCAGGCGGAGCAGCTTCAGAAAGACTGGGCGGAGGCGCAAGAGGCGGTTCGGCAGTTGCTGGCGCGACAGGAGGATCTGGGAGTACAGCTGGCGCAGGGCGAAAGCCAGGTCGAGGCCTTCCGGCAGGCCTTGCTTGAGGCCGTGAGTCACCTTGCGGACCTGCGCAATCAGCTTGTGCAGGCCGAGGAGGTGGGCCTCGCGCTCGACCGCCAGGCCGCGCGCGCCGCCACCGAGCGGGCTGGCGTGGAAGAAGAACACCAGCGCCTTGCCCGTGAGCTGGAGACCTCTGCCTTGGAACAGCAGCGTGACCAGAGTGCGCTCGCCGGCCTCGCGCAGTCGGTAACTGAAACGGCGGCTGACCTCAACCGAGCGCGCGAAGAGGAAGTCGCTCGTCGTTCCGAGGTCGAAGGCGTTCGCCAGGAACTTTCGGCAGCGGTGGCGCGCCAGCAAGCCTTAGAGGAATCGCTCGCGCGCCATGCCTACTCGACGGAAAGCGTCCGCCGCCTGCTTTCCGATGATGGCTCCGGCAACGGCCACGATTTCCATCCGCTGGGCGTGCTGGCGGATTTCGTGGAGGTTTCGCCGGGTTACGAGGAAGTGGTGGAGGAATTCCTCAAAGAGGAACTGGATTGCGTGGTGGTCGAGCGCCACGAGGAGGCGCGCTCCGGAATCTCGTTGCTTAAGAGCGAAGGGACGGGACGTTCGACCTTCTTCGTAACCCACTTCCCCTCCAACGGCCACCCGAACGGTCATGACAATCAGGAGATTCGCAGCGCGCGCGGCGTGCTGGCGCCGGTCAGCGACCTCGTGCGCTTCCAGTCGCGGCTGGGCTTGAACGGAGACATTGCTCTGCCCGCGCTGGCGAGCGCTTACCTGGTAGAGGACGCCGCGACCGCCGAGCGCCTCGCAACCGCTTATCCGGACTGTCACTTCCTGACTACCACCGGCGAACACTACCACCACCGTCTGGTCGCAGGCGGCAAGGGCAAGAGCGCCGGCCCGCTGGCACTCCGCAGGGATTTGCGCGAACTGGAACGCCGCACTACGCACCTGGAATCGAGCCTGCGCGCAGCCGAGGCAGCGCTCGCCGACGCCACAACGCGCGCCTCACGACTGGAAGAAGACCTGCGGCACCTGAGTGCGGCCAAACTGGAAGCCGAGAAGAAGGCGGTGCTCGCCAACGAGAAGGTGCGGCAAACTCAGGAGGCCTTCGATCGAACCTCCGAGCGGCTGCGCATCCTGCGGGACGAGGGAGCCACGCTCGAGGCTGAACGCCGAACTATCCAGGAACGGCAGGTAGACCTGCGAGCCCAGCTTGACGCGGCCGCTCGGGAGCGCGTCCAGCGCGAGGAGGAAGTCACTCGGGTCGCCAATGCGGCTCGCGAAGTGCGAGCCCAGCTCGACAAGCTCGCTCAAGACCTCGTCGGAGCACAGGCGCGGGCGAGTGCCCTGGAGGAGCGAAGCCACGCGCTTGAGGCTGAACGCGGGCGCCTGAACGTCCGGAGCGAGGAAGCGCGCGCGCGCCTGGCGCGGCTCACCGAGCAGTCCCAGGGCTGGGCCGAAGAACAACGGCACTTGGCGGAAGAGATCGAGGCGAGCCAAACACGGCTCCGCGAACTCAATATTGAACAACTGGCGGCACGCAACCAGCAGCATATCCTCGAAGAGGAGTGTCACGCTGCGCGGGTGCGTCGCGATGAACTCGCTCCCATGATAGACGCCGCGCGCGCTGGGGTCGACGCGCTGCGCGAAAAACGTTCAGAAGCAGAAGTTGCCTTAGCGCGGGCCGAATCCGACGCTGCTCACCAGGTCGCCCAGTGCCGCGAGGAACTTCACGCCGAGCCGCTGGCGCTCGTGGCGGAACTTCCTGCGGAACAGGTCCTGACCAGCGAAGCCCTGATCG
Source organism: uncultured Acidobacteriota bacterium (assembly GCA_964495535.1). GTDB lineage: Bacteria > Acidobacteriota > Terriglobia > UBA7540 > UBA7540 > JALHUF01. The sequence goes on from CAZBWJ010000005.1 coordinate 53,745, forward strand.
TCGCGGAGGAACAGCTTCGCGAACTGAAGACCCGTATGGAGAACCTCGGCCCCGTCAACATGATGGCTCTCGAAGAACTACAGGAGGCGGAGGATCGCTACGGCTTCCTCGAGACCCAGCGCCAGGACTTGCTCGCCTCCATCGAAGACACGGCGCAGGCCATCAAGGAGATTGACCAAGTCTCGCGCCAGCAGCTTCTGGAGGCTTTCAAGGCGATCAACGTCTATTTTGCCGAGTCTTTCCGGACACTGTTCGGAGGCGGCATCGGCGAGATGCGGCTCACGGACGAGGCCGACGCCGACAGCGGCATCGACATTGTCGCGCAGCCGCCCGGCAAGCGCCTGCAAAACGTGCTGCTACTCTCCGGCGGCGAAAAGGCCCTGGCGGCGCTGGCGCTGCTCATTGCTTTGTTCCGCTACACCCCCAGCCCGTTCTGCATCCTGGACGAGGTGGACGCGCCGCTCGACGAGTCGAACGTGGATCGCTTCACCCGCATGATCCAGCAGATGAGCCGGCACACGCAGTTCATCCTCATCACGCACAACAAGCAGACCATGGAGATCGCGGAGGTTCTCTACGGCGTCACTATGGAAGAGCCGGGCATCTCCCGATTGGTCTCGGTCCGCTTTGACGAAGTCGCCAGCGAGCCCGTCGGCATGCCGGTGCCGGCTTAGGGAGGCATCGCTGGCGCGGCCCATCCCAGCCGCGCGGTGACCGCGCGTCCGCGTGCACCGTTTTGGTGCACCTCCCTACTGTAACTCTGCACGCCCCGTCTCTGCTCCTCACCAAGCAGCCTGAATCGCACAAAAGCACGCTTGCTTTTTCCGTTGACAACACCCCGTCTTGTTCTAGAATTGGCCTTCGTCCCACGCCACCATGACTCAATCTCTCCAGCGTGCTGTGCTTCGCGAGACCCATGTGCCCGGGGTGAAGCTCTTTTCCCGCGGGAAGGTCCGCGATGTGTACGAGGTCAGTGGCGACCGCCTGCTGATTGTCGCTACGGATCGCCTTTCCGCCTTCGACGTGGTCATGGCGGAAGGCATTCCCGACAAGGGCCGGGTGCTGACGCAGCTCTCGTGCTTCTGGTTCGAGTTCCTGCGGGACGTCGTTCCCACTCACTTCCTGACGGCAAACCTGGCCGAGTATCCTCCGGAACTCCACCCGTACGCCGACCAGTTGGAGGGACGCTCCATGCTGGTCGAGAAGGCACAGCCGTTCCCCGTCGAGAGCGTGGTGCGAGGATATCTGGCCGGTTCGGGGTGGAAAGACTATCGCGCCACGGGCGCCACCAGCGGCGTGAAGTTGCCTCCGGGATTGACCCAGTCCGCCAAGCTCGCGGAGTCGATTTTCACGCCCGCCACGAAGGCGCAGAGCGGCCACGACGAGAACATCACCTGGGAAGAGACCATCGCGCGAGTCGGGAAAGAAGCCGCAGAGCAAATACGCGACTACAGCCTGGCGGTCTATAACCAGGCCAGCGATTACGCCCTCGAGCGGGGAATCATCATTGCGGACACGAAATTCGAATGGGGCTTGCGCGGCGACAAGATCATTCTCATTGACGAAGTGCTGACGCCCGACGCTTCGCGCTTTTGGCCGTTAGAGGGCTATGAGCCGGGGAAATCTCAGCCTTCGTTTGACAAGCAGTTCGCGCGGGACTACCTGGAATCGATTCACTGGAACAAACAGCCACCTCCGCCGCCTCTGCCGCCGGAGGTGGTGGAGAAAACCAGCGAGAAGTACCGGGAAGCGTACCGGCGGTTGACGGGGCACACGCTCAACTGAAGGCAGTCTGCCTGCGGCTCCGAAGCGCATCATGGGAACTTGGAACTGGCTTGATTGGATCCTGGCCGTGATTGTTGTCGCTTCGGTGGCCGCGGCCATCTGGAAAGGATTTGTCCGGGAACTGATTTCTCTAGCGTCGATGGTGGCCGGGCTGGCCATTGCGGCGCTGGGCTACCAACGGGCGGCGCTCTGGTTTGACGACCTGACGCGTTCGCACAACGTGGCGCTGGGGCTGGGATTCCTCGCTCTGTTTATGGGAACGCTGCTGGTTGGCGTTCTGGTTTCACTTCTCGTCCGGAAACTGATTCAGAAGGCGGGACTGCAATGGTTCGACCGCTTCCTGGGCGGCGTCTTCGGCCTGATTCGTGGCGTGGTGATCGATTGCGTCCTGCTGATGATTCTCGTGGCGTTTGCGATCAAAGCGGAGGCGGTCCAGAAATCAGGTCTCGCGCCTTACGTGACCACCGGAGCGCGAATCATCGTGCTGGCAATGCCTGCCGACCTGAAAGCAGAGTTCAAGGCCGGCTTCGAGAAGTTCAAGCAGAGTCTTATTCAAACCGACAAGAAAGCGACCAAGGACTAATCTGCCAGAGTTCTGAAACTTCGTGACGCGGAGTTCCACCGTGAAAGACCAGCTTGAGGCACTCGTCACCCAAATGATCGAGCACGACATCGGCTATGAAGACGCCGTGGACGAATTCGAAAGGCGTTTTATCCGAAAGGTGCTGGAGAAGAACAACGGCAATCAGTCGAAGGCCGCGAAGACGTTAGGCATTCACCGCAATACGCTCAGCCGCAAGATCGAAGACCTGGGACTCGACCGCCAACCCAAGCGCCGGAAGCGAGCTCGCCGCTGACCCCCTCCCTCATATAAGAGAAGAGCCGCGAGCGTCCGCCCCAGGGTGTGCTCGCGGGCGCGCTATCAACATCGGGGGATTACCTGCGGACATACCCCCTGTTTTGTAGTTAACGCCCGAGGGAAACCTGCGGTACGCGATTCTGCCCTACCGC
>CAZBWJ010000005.1:56640-94084 GCA_964495535.1 uncultured Acidobacteriota bacterium
TGTTTTGTAGTTAACGCCCGAGGGAAACCTGCGGTACGCGATTCTGCCCTACCGCCGCGGCCGGCGAGTCGTGGTTGCCCGGGGCTTCGGCTTGGGTTTGGGCGCCACCCTCGGCTGGTCCGGAATCTCGTCGTCGTTGATCGTCGCCCTTTCGAGCGTAATGACCAGGTTGGGGGTCACCGTGTACGCGGAGATCGTTCCTTTGAAATGCACCGCGTCACCCTTGCTCAAATTCTTGACGTTGGGTTGAGTCGAATCCCTCAGTTCGATGTCATACACCCCGTCGGCAGCCTTGGACTGGGCCAGGACGTCGATCCGGATCAGGTACACACCGGGGTCAGTCCCCTTCTCCACACTTTCCACAAACCCCCCCACGCCAAAGGGCTCGCTCTTCAGGCTATCCCAGAGTTTCTGCGCGCGCTCGCCCCCGAGCTTCAGTTGGAAGAAAGTCTGGTTGAAGGCGTCGATGCTGGCGTTGCCCGTAGTCTTGGGAACCTCCATGGCTGCCACCTTGAAGCCCTCGGGCGGCGTGGGGGAGGAAGCCGCCAGCGTACCGACGTCGGCCAGCCCTTCCTCGTTGCCGTGAAAATTGACGTAAACCTGCTTCAAATACCTCTCGATCTCTGCGCGGGCGGGATTCTGTGCGGCCTTGGCCAGCGCCGCGGACCGGGCAAGGTTCCAGATCGCGTTGTCATAGTCCCTGGGGTCCGATAAAACGTAGGCCACGCCGAGCCGGTAAAACGTGTAAACATCGCTCGGATTGTCCTCGGCCGCGGCCTTGAACGAGGTCACCGCAGCCCTGTAGTCCTTCCGCTGCAAGGCTACAAAGCCGACCGCGTTGTTGAAGTTGGCCCGCTGCCCTTTGACGTACTGCGCAAACTGCTCATCGGTAACGCTGGCAGGCTTCTCAAGCTTTTGCAGTAGCTCCAGACCGTGCTTTGCGTCGCCTTCGGCCTGCGAGACCTCGGCCGTAGCTTCCGGGGCATCAGCTTTGAAGACGAAGGTGAAGGCAAAACTGAGATAGGCCAACGCCTCGAGCTTGTCGGGGTTGGCCTTCACGGCCTGGCGCGCAGCGTCCATCGCCTTGGCGCTATCGTTCAGTTGCGCGTAAGTCTGCATCATGGTCACGTAGACCAGATCCTTGAAATCCGTGTCTTTGAACTTTTCCAGGAACGCTTGAGCCAGTTGGATCTTCTTGTTCGCGTCTTGCTCACCGGCCATCGCCTGGAAAGCGTCGTACTCCTCACGGCTCTTCCACTGAGGCTTCTTTTCCTGCGGGGGCTGCGGTGACGCCGCCCAGAGGCACATCGGCCCCAGCGAGAGAACCGTTCCCTGCTCTCCTGCGCGTTGGCCACTCGACACGCAAAGGGCGACGATGAGCAGCAGGGTGAAACTGAAAAGGCCAGTTGTCTTCTTCATGGACCAGCTACCTCGGTGTCTAAGGTGTGAGTCTTTGAATGTGGAACGTCCAAGCTATCCTTCGCGGGCCGCCGGAATCACTCCCTCTTTGGCCGACTCCCCCGGCCCCGACCCGCTAATGCTCGGATGCCGCACTGCAAATATCAGGACTCGCAAGACTTTTCAAGCAAAATCTATCGCTTCTACCCTCCGGGGGCTCTTACTTCTCCGCCGCTAGCTTGGATGCAAAGCCCAGGCCATGCGTCGCCAAGGCGTCCGGAGAAGCCTGGCTTGCGGGGCGGGCGTGCCCTCGTTAGAATCAAGCCAGCATGAGGAGCCCGGATCCCAGTGGTCGGTTGGCGGAGCGGGCGGAGAAGGCCGCCGTGGCCCCGCGCCACGAGCTGGAGCCGTTCTTCGCCGAGACGGCGAAAGAGGTCCTGTCCGCCCTCGCCTGCAACCCCAACCTCCAGGAACGCGACCTGCTGCGCCTGCTCGAGCGGAAGGATTTGCCCGGAGAAGTCCTGCGTGAGATCGCCGCGCACAAAGAGGCGGCGCGCAACTACAGTGTCAGGCTGGCTCTCGTGCGTCATCCCAGAACGCCCCGGCTGGTCTCCTTGCCCATCCTCAAGTTCCTTTACCTGTTCGACCTCGTCCGCGTCTGCCAGACGCCCGCCGTGCCCACCGATGTGAAGCTGGTAGCCGAAGAGACCATCCTCAGGAAAGTCGAGACCATGCCTCGAGGAGAGAGAATCACCCTGGCGCGGCGCGGGTCGGGCCGCGTTGCCGCCGGGCTCCTGATCACTGAGGATCGCGAGTTGATCGCGGCAGCCCTGAGTAACCCCTTCCTGTCGGAAGCGCATCTGCTACGTGTGCTGGCGCTTGAGACTCTGCCGCCCATCGTTGCGGAGTCGATTGCGCATCACGAGAAGTGGTCCCATCGGTACCACCTCCGCCTCGCCCTCATTCGCAACCCGCATACGCCGCTTCAGCTCGTCCTGGCCTTCCTGCCCGACATGGCCGTGAACGACCTGCGCGACGTCTGCCTCGACCGTCGCATGCCGGAGCAGGTCCGCCGATACGTCCTGGCCCACTGCAGCGAGCGACTGAATAAGAAGCCACTGCCTATGACTCCGACCGAGTAGCGGCGCCTTCTGGGCGCGGGCAGGGTCGAGTCAACGCGCGCGAGGACTAATCTGTGGGCGGTGTCGCCATCGGAGTCGCCGTTGGAGACGCCCCGCGGGGGCGCCTCTACACCTGGGCCCTGACGATCTTGGCCGCTTGCTTGACTCCCCTGTTACCCTCCGTTAGACTCGCGGCGATTTAGCCATCAGCAGTCAGCAATCAGCGTTCACCTGCCAGGCCGCCGAAGAGGCTGAGAATCGCTTGCTGATCTGATGCTGATAACTGAGAACTGAGGGCTCAGGAGTTCGCGTGGCATTTGGCTGGCCCGACTTCGGCGTGGTAGTCGTCTACCTGGTTGCCATCACACTTTTCGGAGCCCACTTCGGCAAAAGCCAACGCACGCTACACGACTATTTCCTCGGCGGCCGTCGCCTGCCGTGGTGGGCTATTTCCTTCTCGGTGGTCTCGGCCGAGACCAGCATCCTCACGATCATCAGCACGCCCGGGATCGCCTACACCTCAAATCTGGGCTTTCTGCAACTGGTGCTGGGCTACCTCGTGGCCCGGGTGGTAGTCGGCTTTGTTCTCCTCCCGCGCTATTTTGCGGGCGAGCTTTACACGGCCTACCAGCTCATCGACCGGCGCTTCGGTCGGGAACTGAGGATTCTGACGGCGGGACTCTTCCTGGTCACGCGCGCCTTGGCCGAAGGCGTGCGCGTCTTTGCCATCTCCATCGTCATCGAAGTCATTTTCAAGACCGGGGTGCTTGCCTCCGTCATCATCATCACGGCGTTGACGCTGTTCTACACCTACCGGGGCGGTCTGACGGCGGTGATCTGGACGGACGTCATCCAACTGGTGATTTACCTTGGGGGGACCGCGCTGGCGGTGATGCTGGCGCTCAGCCTGATTCCCGGCGGCTGGTCAGAGGTGAGCCAACTGGCCGCACTCAACGGGAACAAGCTGGCTGTCTTCAATTTCAGTTTCAACTGGCATCAGCCTTATCTCTTTTGGACGGGGCTGATTGGCGGGACATTTCTTTCCACTGCCAGCCACGGCACCGACCAGTTGATCGTCCAGCGGCTGCTCGCTGCCAAAACCCTGCGTCAAAGTCAGGCCGCGGTCATCACCAGCGGCGTCGTAATCTTGTTTCAGTTCGGCCTGTTCCTGTTGACCGGAGTGGTGCTTTTCGCCTTCTACCAGCACTTCCCTCCCGCGACGCCGTTCAGCCGTCCGGACCAAGTTTTTCCCAGCTTTGTGGTAACGCATCTTCCTCCGGGCCTGGCGGGGTTGGTGGTAGCTGCCATTCTTGCGGCGGCCATGGCAAACTTGAGCGCGGCTTTTAACTCGCTGGCTTCAAGCTCGATGGTGGATTTCTACAAGCCTTTTGTTCGGCCCGGCGCCGACGAGAAGCATTACCTGCGCGTCTCGCGCGGCTTGACACTCGCCTGGGGAGCCGTCCTGGTGCTCATCGCGCTTGTTGCCCAGCGAGCCCAGCGCAGCGTGCTCGAACTCGCGCTCACTATCGCGTCGGTCCCTTACGGCAGCATGCTAGGAATCTTTCTCTTGGGCGTCCTCACCAAGCGAGCCACCGGCGCCGCCACGGCGCTGGGCGCAGTTGTCGGCCTCGCGACCCTGGGAGCCGTGGTGGGATTTACATCCATCGCCTGGACCTGGTATGCCGCCATCGGAACGGTGGTTACATTTCTGGTGGGCTGGACGGCCAGTTCGCTGATAGGCCGGAGGGACAGGCTTGAAGCGTGATGCATGCAAAAGGTTGAAGCGTGAAGGATGGAGTATGAAGCAGCCGGCTCGGCTCCGGCCTTTACACTTCACGCTTCAGGCTTCACCCTTCGCTCTTCCAGCCCCGACTTCGGCGAGCCTCGAGTGGCTAGCCAAGGACAATGGCAGAACGAACAGAACTAGTTAAGGGCCTGGGACTCTACGGAGCTACCTCCGTTGTGGCCGGCACAATGATCGGCACGGCAATTTTCGTGGTGCCGAGCCTTATGTTGCGCGACATGGGCACGCCGTGGAGGGTGGTCGTGGTGTGGGCCTTTGCCGGGCTCTTGAGCCTCTTTGGCGTGCTCGGCTATGCGGAACTGGGCGCGGCGATTCCCGAAGCAGGCGGCGAGTATGTCTATCTGCACCGCGCCTACGGTCCCCTCATGGGATTTCTTTACGGTTGGACGCAGTTTTTCGTCGCCAAGACCGCTTCCATCGCGGCCATTGCTACAGGGTTTGTCATCTATCTTGGCTACTTCTTTCCGTGGTTGAACGGCGTGCTCTGGCGAGCACCCCTCAGCCTGGCTGGCCGCTCTCTGACGCTCCAGATGACGGGGCTCCAGATTGGCGCGGCATTGCTCATCCTGCTGCTTTCAATTCTGAACGTTCTGGGCGTACGGCGGAGCGGCGCGGTGCAGACTGTTTTCACCGCGTCTAAGCTGGTCGTGTTGGCCCTCCTGATTGTGTTGGGCTTGACGTACGGCGCAGGCTCATTGGCGCACTTCCAGACAAGCGTCAGGTCCGGCTCGCAGGTCAGCTTCATTTCGGCCTTCGGTCTGGCTACGGTCTCGGCGCTCTGGGCTTACGACGGCTGGAATAACCTGAGCATGGTCGCCGGTGAAGTGGAGCATCCCCAGCGGAACATGCCCCGGGCGCTGATTTTCGGCTCGCTGCTGGTGATTGGGGTTTATGTGTTGACGAACATCGCATACTTCTATGTCCTGACACCTACTGAAGCCGTCGGAACGAGCACCGTGGCCGCAGACGCCGCCCGGCGGTTCCTCGGCACGGCGGGCGGGGCGTTCGTCGCCGTTGGGGTGATGATTTCCGCTTTCGCTACGCTGAACGGCTCCATCCTCGCCGGCTCGCGAATTCCTTATGCCCAGGCGCGCGACGGCCTCTTCCCCCAGGCTCTGGCAGGCGTCCATCCGCGCTTTCGCACGCCCGCAGCAGCCATTCTGGCTCAGGCGGTGATCGCGGGGCTTTTCGCCCTCACCGGCCAATATCAGGCTCTCTTCACCAAGGTGATCTTTGCCGAGTTCCTTTTCTACGTGCTGGTGAGTGCCGGTATTTACATTCTGCGGCGGCGCGAGCCTGCACTCCCCCGACCGTATCGGACCTGGGGTTATCCCTTCGTTCCGGTTATTTTTGTTATCCTGTCGGCCGGATTGCTGGCAAACACTTTCCTGGAGCGGCGGTCGGACTCATTGTGGGGATTGGTGCTCATGGGCAGCGGCATCCCCGCTTACTTTCTCTGGAGAGTATGGCGACACAAAACGAATCCCTGAGATGGCGGGCTCACCCGGGCCAAACGGTATTGGCAGTGCTCCTGGCCGCCGCCTTTCTCCAAGCAGGCCAGACACCCCGAGCCAGCAAGGCGGCCGGAAAGCAGGCTGCCAGCCTGAGCGCGGCGCGCCAGCGCGTGATGGGCACACGCCCGCTGGCAATGTACTATTATGTCGATGACTCGCGCAGCCTCAAATCGCTCAGCGAGCATGCGGCCGACATGGCCGTCGTGGGTACGCAGTGCTTTTGGGTGGATGCAGAGGGCGTGGTGCACGGGGAGATGCCGCGGAGCTTCGTGGCAGCCGCGCAGCAGGCACGGCTACCGGTGATGCCGCTGCTGATTAATGCCGATTTCGACCGGCCCACCGCCAGCGCCATTTTGCGAAGTCCCAAGACCCAGGAGCGGGCGGTGACCTATCTGGCCTACCTGGCGAAGCGCGACAACTACGTGGGCTGGCAGTTGGACCTCGAGTTCATCGACCCCGCAGACAAGCCCCTGTACACGAAGTTTGTCCAACGCGCCGCCGCGCGGCTGCACCGTGACGGCCGCCTGCTGAGCATCGCCGTGGTGCCGCGTTTCTCCGACGACTATCCAGACAGTCGCGCCGCTGAGTTCCGCACCGGTGAGTGGGGCGCTGCCTACGACTTCCGCGCCCTTGGCCGGGTGGTGGACTTCATGGTCCTGATGACCTATGACCATCACGGCAGCTCAACGCCTCCCGGCCCAGTCGCCGGACACGCCTGGATGAAAGAAGCGCTCGACTACGCGGTGCGCCGCGTGCCGCGCCAGAAGCTGCTGCTGGGCATTCCCTTCTACGGCCGGGAGTGGGTAGAGACCGCCTCCGGCACCCTATCCCGCTCGATGACCTATGGCAACCTCAGCCCGCTGCTGGCGCGGCCCGGTATCGAGGTACAGTGGGACAAGCGGTGGCGCGCGCCGTGGTTCCAGTATCGCGAGGGACCGGAGTTTCATACAGTCTGGTTCGACGACAGTCGAAGCTACAAGGAGAAACTGCAACTCGTGCGGCAGTACAAGTTGCGAGGCTTCGCCGCCTGGCGGCTGGGAACTGAGGACCCGCAGTTCTGGTCCGTGGCGGCGGCCAAGAAGCCGAGCGGCACGGGGCCTCGTGGCCCCAGGAAATCAAAGCGGCGCGCGGCCGCGGGCGGAACCCCGTCCCAGTAGCGGTAGCGCGGGCTTGCTCGACCGGATTTGACGGCAGCATCAGGCCGCTTTTACACTGCAATTGCCGGGAAGGACATATGCGCGGTCGATTCCTATTGATGACGGTTTTGCTCGGTTTCGCACCGTGGACGGCGGCAGCCCCCCGACCTGGACACACATGGGTAGTAATTGCGCCCGAGGGCCTTGACGCGCGCATCACCCGCCAGGTCGAGGAACTCGGCGCTCGGGACCAGGCCCTGGTCCATTTCGTCTCTAGCCCGCGCGCGGCGGCTCGCTTGCGCATCCCTGCCGGCGGAGTCACGCTTGAGCTGCGCGAAGAGAAGAACCTGGATGCTTTCGTCGAGAATCTGAAGCGTCAATGCGCTGAACAAGCGACGGGGCTTACACCCGAGCTGGCGCGTGAAGGTTACCAGATTAGCGTTGCCTACCCGCGTGCTGCCGTCCCGGAAGGCATTCGCATTACCGCGGCCCGGCCCGAGGGTTTCCATCAGGCGTTGCGGCGCGTCCCGGACGTCCTGGCCCTTCCGCCTTCAGACCTGCCCACCGCTCTGATTCCCGTTCCGAAGTCTCTTCGGCAAACAAAGTCGGCCCGCGCGGTAACGGTCGAGCTGGCGGATTTCCCTTCGTTCCCGGAGCGCGGCATCGTGGAGGGCTTCTACGGGGCTCCTTGGAGCCATCAAGAGCGCCTCGAAATGCTGCGTTTCGCAGGGAATCACGGCATAAACGTCTATTGCTACGCCCCCAAGGACGACCCTTACCATCGCAAGCTTTGGCAGGAGCCCTACCCGCCGGAGCAGATGAAGCGACTGGGTGAACTGGTCTCTACCGCCCGCGCCAACTTCGTTGACTTCTGTTTTGCCATCAGCCCCGGCCTGTCCATCGCCTATTCGAGCGAGGAGGATTTCTCCCGCCTGACTGTGAAGCTCGCCAGCGTGGGCAAGCTCGGACTTTCCTGCTTCGCACTTTTCCTCGACGACGTCCCGCCGGAGCTGCAGAGCCCGCAAGACCGGGCACGCTTCCAGACCCTGGCGCAAGCGCATGCGTCTTTGATTAACAGGCTTGACGAGCACTTGAAATCGCAATCCAACGACAACCGGCTGGTAGTTACGCCCACGACCTATACGAACGAGTGGGGCAGCCGCGAGTACATTCGAGAGCTGGGCAGTGCCGTGAACGAAGATGTTGCCCTCGTGTGGACCGGCCCCGAGGTCGCCTCCCCTGCCATCGCCATGGCCCAAGCCCGCGAATGGGGCGAGTGGCTGCGCCGGAAGCCGCTCGTGTGGGACAACTTCCCGGTGAACGACGGCCGCCCCTGGCGGGTGCACCTGGGGCCGCTTCGCGGCCGCGACGCCAACTTGCCGGAGGCAATTCGCGGCCTTCTCTCGAACCCCATGAACCAGCCGCGGGCTTCCATGATTCCCCTTGAGACCGTCGCCGATTATCTCTGGAACCCCGCTGCCTACGACCCCGAGCGCTCGCTCCAGAAGGCCGTCACGGCCCAGTACGGCGACGACGCTCCTCGCCTCCTGGCAGCCTGGTTGAAGACCTACGGCGATTACTGGTGGGATGAGAATGTCTTTACACCGCTGTTTGCCGAAAGGCGCTACGCCATCGACCTGCCCGAGATCGAGCGGCGGATTGCCGAGCTTGAGTCGTCGCTCCAACCCCTCCAGATCCGGGGCCGCTTCGCGCGGCTGGTGGGAGAACTCTCACCGTTCCTCGCCGAGACTCGCGAGCGACTGGTTAAAGTGAGCACTGACCCCGCGTTTCGGCGCTTGCCTGACGGGAAACTCCAATGGCGCGAGGACTACGACATGCTCTCCGCACCGCGCCTCACGAAGGTCCCGCAACTCGACGGAGATTTCGCCAAGTGGCAGGCCGGGCCGCTGTACGTCCTCAACAAGGAATCCCAGATCCTTGCGGGCGCGGAACACTGGAAGGGGCCGGAGCATATCTCGGCCCGCGTGGCGCTTGGCTGGGATGAGAATTACCTTTACGTGGGAGTGGATGTCACCGATCGGGAGCTTTACCAGCCCTTCAGCGGTCGGGGCATTAGTCAGGGGGATGCCTTCGCCCTGACGCTAGAAACAGCCTTCCGCAAGAACTTCCACAGCACCCGCGCCGACGGCGATGAGTATTTCTTGCTCTTCAGCCCGGGGAATTTTGCCGGGGTCGGACCGAGCGTGTTTTCGGAAGAAGACTACTTGCCGCCTCGGCCCCAGCCGCGTGACTACAACCGGGAAATCAAGACCGCGTGGAAGAAGTCCGCCCAAGGGTTTTCCGGAGATATCGCCATTCCATCCTCCTACTTCGACGCCGGCAAGTTTTCGGAGGGCTACGAAATCGGCTTGAGTTTTGGGGCGCAGAAGGTGCTGCCCGCGCCGCCCGGCAAGGCGGGAGCCGAGGAAGCTCGCGGGCGCATTGTTTTCAGCTCGAAGGCCGATCGACTTTTCCCGGCGAGTCTTGGCAACCCGTCGAGCTATCAGCGGCTGGTCTTAACTGGTTCGCCTAAGCAGTGAGATGAACTGCCCCCTCACGCTCAGCATCGGCATCAGAAACACACACCTGTGCCCGGCCGACACAACGCGCGTCGCGAACAGATCCATGTACAGCGGGAGCGTTACTTCTTCTGGAGAGTGGGCAGTAGGTGCTGCGTCACGTAGAACTCGTAGGCCTTCCGCACTTCGTCCGTGACAGGCGCGGTGGCCAGAGGCCGCTCACCGTCCGAGCGGAGGTAAGTGTCACCGGGTGCTCCGAAGGGGCCCGGGTCGGTCTTCATGAATTTCTCCTGATCTGAAAGGCCGAATTCGTAGAATTCCTTCGGCGTGTAAACCCTCATTTGCTCGGGTGCGATCTTTCCCACACTGCGCACATAAAGGCTCAGCCTGCCAAAACCGCGACTCTTGTCGTAAGCGGCTCGCAGAATGTGCTGGAGTTCCTCGTTGGGGTTGCTGGGATCTTTGTATACATCGGCGATGAGGTAGAAATCCGTCAGCTTTCCACCGCGCGCATTGTCCAAGAGTTGAAAGAGGCGGTACGTCGAATCGTTGGCGTCGACAGACGCGACTTTCTCCTTCGCCAGCAGTGCCTGCGCGCCGTTTCCGGACAAGCCCGCCACGAACAGCACCGCAAGCATCCAAGCAGATGCCGGAAACTTACTCTTCATGTTGCCTCCTCAGGCGAATCCGCTGGGCCCAAGAGCATTGGGAATTAAGGACTCTCGTCCGGGTCTCGGCAGGAGCAATACTACTCTTCTGGGCGGACAGAAACAAGCCGGCGTCGACGTGGAAGACCCCCCTTGTGTGCCTGACAACTACTCGTGCGTGAGCGGCTCTGCCGCCCCACTGGCAGCCCGCCTCCTATCGGTACAACAGGTACTTGGCCCGCATCTTGCGAAACTGCTCGAGCGCCTCGTACGTCCGAAGGACAATCAAGCTTGGGTCCTCGCCCTTCTTGACGGCTTCCAGTACCCAGCGCGCGCCCACCAAGGGCAGCGTCCTGTCGATATGGAAGTGCGGCGGGAAGAGCTGATAGAGCGCCGCGGCAAGTTCGACGCCCAGCGCGGGTGAGTCAAGCGCTTGCCGGTCGAGCAACACGATGCTGATCCCATGGCACACCTGGCCCTTGAAGGGGCCACCGCGCGGCGTGAAATCCACGGGCAGGAAGCGGACCCCCTGGATCTTGCGCTCGTTCAAGTGTGCCGCCAGCGTCCGCGCGTCGATCCACGGCGCGCCCAAAAGCTCAAAAGGTGTGTCCGTTCCGCGCCCGACGCTGACATTGGCGCCCTCGACCATCGCCACTCCCGGGTACAGGATAGCCTCTGTCAGAGTGCGGAGGTTGGGTGACGGTCCCACCCACGGCAGGCCAGTCTCGTCGAACCAGTCGGTCCGCATCCAATCCTGCATCTTGATGACATGCAGCCTCGCTCCTAGGTTCTTCTCCCGGTTGAACATCTCCGCGAGTTCCCCCAACGTCATGCCGTGTCGGACGGGGAGGGGGAAATAGGCGACAAAGGAAGTCAAATCCTTGTCGAGCACTGGACCCTCGACTGAGAACCCATTGATGGGGTTCGGCCGATCGAGAACATAAACGGCTATTCCCTTCTTGGCCGCGGCTTCCATGGCGTAGCCGAGGGTCGTAATGTAGCTATAGAAGCGAACGCCGGCGTCCTGAATATCGAAAACGAGTGCATCCAGGCCCTCAAGCATCTTATCGGTAGGCCGCGTTGTCTCACCGTAGAGGCTATAGACGGGCAGATGGGTCGCGGGATCGACACCCGACGCCACACGCTCGCCCTCCGCCGCTGTGCCCGCAAAGCCGTGCTCGGGGCCAAAGATTGCCTTCAGTGTCACGCCGGGCGCGTGGTGCAAAAGGTCGATCGTCCGCCGCCCTTCCGCGTTGCGTCCCGTGTGGTTGGTGATGAGCCCGACGCGCATCCCGGCGAGAGGCGCGAAGCTCTGCGCTGCCAGCACATCGATTCCCGTCTTAACCTTGCCATTCCGGACTCCCTGAACGCGATAGCTCCTCATCAACTCAAAGTAGCCGGTCAACGACCGCCGGCTGGCCAGGACTTGCTCGGCTGAAGCAGGTCCCAGCGCTGCAGCCACCACCGTCGCGACGCGAACCCGCAATCCAATTACGTCGCCCTTTCCATCGGGATGAACACGGTTTGTCAGGAGGATGACGTAGGTCTTACAGCCCGGGTCAATCCAAATCGAGGTCCCGGTCCAACCCGTGTGGCCATAAGAGCCCACAGGAAAAAGCTCGCCCCGGTTCGAGGCGAAAGGGGAGTCAATGTCCCAGCCAAGTCCGCGCAGGCCCATTGCATTGGGAGGTGTCTGCGGCGTCGTCATCTTCTCGACCGTAAGAGGACTCAGCACGCGGACTCCGCCGTATGTGCCGCCGTTCAGAAGCATCTGCGCAAAAATCGCCAAGTCATCGGCAGTAGAGAAGAGTCCGGCGTGGCCGGCAACGCCGCCCATGTTGTAAGCCGTCGGGTCGTGGACTTCCCCCCAGAGCATCTTTCCTGTCTCCCCATGTTTGTATTGCGTGGGTGCGATGCGCTCCCGAAGCGACGCCGGAGGATTGAAGCCGGTGTCCTTCATCCCCAACGGCTTGAAAATATGCTCCGCGCAATAGGCGTCCAACGGTTGGCCGGAGACCCGTCGAACGATCTCTCCCAGGGTCTCGAAGTTGATATCACTGTAGGTGAACCGCGTCCCGGGTGGTCGAACCGGGGTTTCCTCGATGATCATCTTCAGGACCGTCTCATAGCCGGACCATTCCAGTTTCAGGTCGAGGTCCGGCCGTAGCCCCGAATAATGGGTCAAAAGTTCGCGCCCCGTGATGGCCTCTTTGCCATGCGCCTTGAATTCCGGCCAATACTCGGCAACCGGCTCGTCCAGGCGGATCTTGCCCTGTTCCACAAGCTGCATCACGGCCGTCGTGGTGGCAATCACCTTCGTCAGGGAGGCCAGGTCGAAAATGGTGTCAACCGTCATGGGCACGTTTTCCGGCACCACGGCCCGGTTTCCAAAGGCCCGGCGATAGATCACCTTGCCGTCCTGCCCCACCAAAACAACCGCGCCCGGACACCGCCCCGCGCGGATTGCCTCCTCGATGACAGTGGCCAAGGAGGCCAGTTGCTCCTCGCTCAGCCCGGGCGCGCTCAGGGGCGCCGCCCGTACGCGTGCGCCTGTGCTTTGCAGGCTTGCCAGCATCAGGATGAGCACCGAGACTGCGGCCCGTTTCACCACGGTTTGCCTCGCCGGAGGGTTTGTCTTTCAGTTCGAAAGGCTTCTGCTATATACTCGCGGGCTTCTTCTGTCAACGAGCGTCTCGAAGAAACCACAAGGCTCGACATCCGGTGAAACTCACTTTCCTCGATTGGTCGGTAGTGGCCGCATATTTCCTCCTCAACCTCCTGATTGGGCTCTACTACCGCAAGAAAGGCAGCGCGAGCACCGGCGACTTCTTTGTCTCGGGCCGCGAGGTCACCTGGTGGCTGGCGGGCACGTCGATGGTGGCTACCACTTTTGCCGCGGACACGCCGCTCGCCGTGACTGGCCTGGTAGCCAGGCAAGGGATTGCGGGCAACTGGCTTTGGTGGAGCTTCCTGCTCAGCGGCATGATGACGGTCTTTTTCTTCGCGCGCTTCTGGCGGCGCGCTGAGATCTATACCGACGCAGAGTTCGTCGAGTTGCGTTACGCCGGCAAGCCCGCGGCCTTCCTGCGCGGTTTCCGGTCCCTCTATTTTGGCATCCTGATGAACTGCCTTGTGCTGGGCTGGGTAAACCTGGCCATGGAAAAAATCCTTATGACGGCGCTCGGTGTTTCGAAGACCTGGGCGGTGGTCATCTGTCTGGCCGTGATGGCACTCACAGGCTTTTACACTACGATTTCCGGCCTCTGGGGTGTGCTCTGGACAGATGTAGTCCAATTCGTCCTCAAGATGGGGATGGTGATTGTGCTGGCTTATTACGCGATTCGCGCGGTTGGCGGGATGGAGGCACTCAAGTTCAAGCTGGCCGCCGTTGACGCGGCACGCGGCGCCGCCGAGGGCGGCTCCGGCTCGATCCTCTCCTTCGTCCCGAACCTTGGTTCTCCCTGGATGCCGCTCCTGACCTTCTGCGTGTACATTGGCGTGAGCTGGTGGGCCAACTGGTATCCCGGTGCCGAGCCGGGCGGCGGCGGCTATGTGGCACAGCGAATCTTCTGCGCCAAGGACGAGAAGCACTCGCTGTGGGCGACGCTGTGGTTCAACATCGCGCACTACGCGTTGCGCCCCTGGCCCTGGATCCTGACGGCGCTGGTGTCAGTGGCCCTTTATCCGAACTTGGCCGACCCCGAGATCGGCTATGTAAAGGTCTGGGTGGATTACCTTCCAGCCGCGCTCCGCGGCTTCATGCTGGCAGCGTTCGCGGCGGCATACATGTCCACGATTGCCACCCAACTGAATTGGGGGGCGTCCTACGTGGTGAACGATTTCTACCGCCGGTTCTTGGTCCGCCGCCGCGACGAGCGCCACTACGTTACCATGGCCAAGGTGGCAACAGCCTTCCTGGCGGTGCTGGGCGCAGCCGTTTCACTCGTCATGCAGTCAGTCTCCGGCGCGTGGGAGTTCCTGCTGGGCATCGGCGCCGGCACCGGGGCGGTTTACCTGCTGCGCTGGTACTGGTGGCGCATCAACGCCTGGTCGGAAGTGTCAGCCATGGGCGTAGCAGCAGCCATGACCGTTTTGCTCCATACGAAGATCCGCCTCGCGGGGACCGAACCGATCGTCTTTGCGAAATCGATCCTCATCACCGTGGCGGTGACCTCCGCGGTTTGGTTCACGGTCACCTTTTTCACCAAACCCGAGCCCGACTCGAAGCTTCTGGAATTCTACCGCCGCGTCAGGCCCGGCGTTTTCGGCTGGAAGCACATCGCCGCGCTGGCGCCCGAAATCCCTCCCACCCACGAGGGCTGGTATAATCTACTCGACTGGGTGCTCGGCTGCTTGATGGTCTATATGGCCTTGTTCGGCATCGGGAAGCTGCTGCTGGGCTCGACCAGCGTCGGCCTTCTCTTCCTGGCCATCTGCGGGCTTTCGGGCTACGTCATCTATTGGGACTTCTCACGGCGTGGCTGGGAGAGGCTGGCAGGCAAGTAGCAGCGCCCCCATCACGCCAAGGTTGAGCCTTCAGCAGTCAGCTTTCAGCGCCACAATCCATGGCTGACGGCTGATAGCTGAGTGCCAAGGGCTGCCACATTGCGACGACGCCGCGAACGCATTACCGAAAGAGAAAACCCGGCCTCGGCTTCCTTGGACAACAGGCCGACGCGGGAGATCCTGCGCATCATCAATTGTGCAGACCACCGAGTGGCGCCGGCGGTCGCCAAGGTGCTTCCCCAGATCGCGCAGGCTGTAGACTTGACGGTCAAAGCCTTGGCCGAAGGCGGCCGGCTGATCTACCTAGGCGCGGGCACCAGCGGGCGTCTGGGCGTGCTCGATGCGGCCGAGTGCATTCCCACCTTCGGAACCGAGCGCGTGGTGGGCGTCATGGCTGGGGCGCCGGAAGCCATGTTCCGGCCGACCGAGGTATCTGAGGACAATCCGCGGCAGGCGGTCCGCGACCTGCGCCGCTTCAAGCTGCATCGGCGGGATGTGCTGGTAGGGATATCCGCGAGCGGCCGGACGCCGTATACTCTGGGAGGGATGCGGTACGCGCGGCGGCTGGGCGCAAAGACCGTGGCGGTAACCTCGAACCCCAAAGCGGCACTGGCGCGGCTGGCTAACGTCGCGATTGTCCCGGTGGTCGGCCCCGAGGTAATTGCCGGCTCCACCCGCATGAAGGCCGGCACGGCGCAGAAGCTGGTCCTCAACATGCTCTCGACCGCCAGCATGGTTCGCCTGGGCCGCGTCCTCTTCAACTGGATGATCAACGTCCAGTTGAAGAACCAGAAATTGCGCGAGCGCGCGAAAGCCATCCTCGCCAAGGCAGCGGGCGTCAGCCCTGCCAGAGCGGCGAAGGCACTCCGAGAAGCGGGAGAGCAATTGCCTGTGGCACTCTTGATGCTGTGGAAGGACGTCTCGAAGGAACAGGCCCTGCGCTTGCTAGGTGAAGGGCCCAACACGGCCAGCGTGTTGCGCGCCGCCTGGGCCGAGCGGAGGCAGGCAGTCATAATGAGGCGGAGAAACCCATGAAGGCCACCAAAGCCATCCTTGCCGGAATCATCTACACGCCGACGGAGGAGATCGACGACGGCGTCATTCTTATCGAAGGCCACCGCGTTGCCAAGGTGGGCCCCAGGGAACGGGTCAAGATCCCTGCCGGCTCGACCGTCATTGACAACCTGGACAGGCTCATCGTGCCGGGATTTATCGACATGCACATTCACGGCGCCGCGGGGCACGACCTGATGGAAGCCACCCCGGAGGCTGTCTCGGCGGTGTCAACCTATCTGGCCCGCCACGGCACTACGTCCTACCTGGCGACCACGGTCACTGCCAGCCTCGATCGCACGCTGCACGCGGCCCGCAGCTTGGGGGAAATCATCCGGGCCTCGCACGGGGGCTCCGACAAGATTCCGGGAGCGCAGCCGCTGGGAATTCACTTTGAGGGACCATTCCTCAACGCCAAGAAGCGCGGCGCGCATCCGGTCTCGCAGCTCAGGAAGCCGTCGGTGGAGA
Source organism: uncultured Acidobacteriota bacterium (assembly GCA_964495535.1). Taxonomy (GTDB): domain Bacteria; phylum Acidobacteriota; class Terriglobia; order UBA7540; family UBA7540; genus JALHUF01. The sequence goes on from CAZBWJ010000005.1 coordinate 72,807, forward strand.
TTGCGGAACGCATTCTCGATGCGGCTGAAAACACGGCGCGTATCTTCACCTTGGCCCCCGAACTGGAAGGCGCACTGACTGTGCTTGAGTACGTGCGGAGTCGCGGGCTGCGCATCGGCATCGGGCACTCGAACGCCACACACGAAGAGGCTGAGCGCGCCATTGCTGCCGGGGCCACCCATGCGGTCCACATGTACAATGCCATGCGTCCCTTCCTGCATCGCGATTCCGGCATCATCGGCGCGGTCTTGACGGACAATCGCGTAACCGCCGAGCTGATTTGCGATGGCGTCCACGTCGAAATCCCTGCCATCCAGTTGCTGGTGAAAGCCAAGGGGATTGAGCGCATCATTCTGGTCAGCGACAGTTCGAGCGGGGCCGGCATGCCCGACGGCAACTACCGTCTGGGTAACTTCACCGTGCACGTGGCGGGCGGCGTGTGCCGGACCGTCGAAGGAAACCTGGCCGGCAGCACCCTCACTTTGGACGCGGCGCTGCGGAACCTCGCGAATTTCACCGGCCTCAGCTACCGGGAGTGTCTCCCCTGCGCCACACTCAACCCGGCGCGGATCCTGGGCCTGGAAAAACAGAAGGGCGTGATCGCGCCGGGAGCCGATGCGGACCTCGCCATCCTCGATCCAAACCACTACGTGACCCAGACCTACGTGCGAGGGCGCCCGGTGCTGTAGAAACCATGGACAAGTTCCTGATTGAGGGCGGAAGACCCCTGGAAGGGCGCGTGACGGCCAGCGGCGCGAAGAACGCGGCGCTGCCGGCGATGGCAGCGTCCTTGCTGACCGACCAACTCGTCACCCTCCGGAATGTGCCGCGTGTCCGCGACATCATCACCTTACGCAGTCTGCTCGACGAACTGGGGGTGGACTCCTCCATCACGCACGAGGAGCGCGGCAACCGCCTGGAGATTCAAGCCCGCAAGCTGCTCAACCCTGTAGCCCCTTACGAACTGGTCAGGCAGATGCGGGCGTCGGTGCTGGTCCTGGGGCCCCTGCTGGCGCGTTTCGGGCATGCCCGCGTTTCACTTCCCGGAGGTTGCGCCATCGGCGCGCGCCCCATCAACTTGCACCTCAAGGGACTTGAGAGGCTGGGCGCCGCAATCAAGATTGAGCACGGTTACATCGAAGCCCGCGCCGACAGCCTGAAAGGCGCTCCTTTCCACTTCGACACGATCACCGTCACCGGCACCGAGAACCTGATGATGGCCGCCGCACTGGCCGAGGGCGATACGCTGCTCGAAAACGCCGCGCGCGAGCCGGAGGTGGAAGACCTCGGCAACCTGCTGAATGAAATGGGCGCGTCGATCGAGGGCGCGGGAACTGACACGGTTCGCATCCGCGGTGTGGCGCGGCTCGGCAGCGCGGATCACACGATCATTCCCGATCGGATCGAGGTCGGGACGTTCCTGGTGGCCGCTGCCCTCACCCGTGGCCATCTCATCCTGGATGAAGTCGAACCCAACCACCTCGGTGCCGTCATTGCCAAGCTCTCGGAAGCAGGGGTCAAGGTGCGCGAGCGCGCTCCGCGCCAACTGGAAGCAGAAAGCACGGATACACTTCACTCCACGGACGTGACCACCCACGAGTACCCGGGCTTTGCCACGGACATGCAAGCTCAATACATGGCCCTGATGACCCAGGCCGAAGGCTCTTCAGTGATTACGGAGACGATCTTTGAGAACCGCTTCTTGCACGCCCTTGAACTTACGCGCATGGGGGCGGATATCACCATGGATGGTCGGCGCGCGGTGGTACGCGGCCGAACACCCCTCAGCGGAGCCAAGGTGCAAGCCTCCGACTTGCGTGCCAGCGCTTCCCTGGTCCTGGCCGGCTTGACCGCCGAAGGCGAGACGCTCATTGACCGTGTCTATCACATCGACCGGGGTTACGAACGTATCGAAGAGAAGCTCATCAAAGTAGGCGCCAAAATCCGCCGTATCTCGGAATCCAACTGATTGGGGCACGGGGTAATTAGTTGATTGGCTCATTGATTCATTGAACCATTGCGCCAATGCTCCAAGCCACGAATCTCTCCCATGTGCTGCGAGTGGTCAACGCATGGCGAGACTGATGCTTCCGACCACCACAGCGAGGACGCCGAGCGAGATAAAGACGTACTTGTAGTCGCGCTCCAGCCCGAAGGCCACACCTGCTGCAATAATGCGAAAGATCGGGGTGACGAGCAGGAGAAGAATGCCGCATTCGGCGACGGCAGCGGCGTCAAGACGAATCACTCTCGGGAAGAGCGTTCTGAATGACACGAGATGACCACCGGGGCCGAAGCTCCCCGGACCACGCGGGAGAATGAGGGTCAATCCCAGCGCCATCACCAGGGTGGAAATCAGCGACCCGTACCGCAGAACGGCGGCAATTGCGCTTCGGGCCCTTTCCTCGGTGAGATCGTTCATCGCAGTCCTAAGCACCGTTTGCCTCCGATAGCCGCAACCTGCCCTCGGCGCGTCGAGCTACCGAGCGAACCCGCCGTGAAAAGACTTCCAGATCATGATCACGGCAAAGTAGAACATGATGAAAGAAAACAGCACAATCAGCCACCGGCTCGGCGTCCGCCGCATCAGCCGGGTCCCAAGCGCGGCGCCGAGGTAAACGCCGACCGCCGTGGGGGCGGTGATGAGTAGCCATACATCGCCGCGCGCATAGTAGATGAAGGCGCTCGCCGCTGCGGTTACCCCAATCATGAAATTGGACGTTGCGGTGGCCACCTTGAAAGGCACACCCATCGCCAGGTACATCAACGGCACCTTGATGACGCCGCCGCCCACGCCCAGCATCCCCGAGATCATTCCCGCCGCGCCCGACCCGCAAAGACCCAAGGGCAAGCGCTTCACCTTGTATGGCTCCACGCCGCCCGGATCCACGCCTTCTGCTTGGAAGCTGCGGCGGGCCATCGTCGAGCCCGCGTAGCTCAGGAAAACGGCAAAAAGCATGGCCAACGCCTCTCGGCTCAGCATCGCAGCCAGCAGCGACCCGGTCACCGCCCCGAGCGTAGTGGTCAGCTCCAGCGTCATCCCCAGGCGAATGTCACTCAGGCGGTGCTCGACGTAGCTGGCCGCCGCGCCGCTGGAGGTCGCGATCACGCAGCACAGACTCGTCCCGATAGCCTGATGGATGGGGACCCCAAAGACCAGCGTCAGCACCGGCGTAATGATGAGCCCGCCACCAATACCCGTAAGCGAGCCGACTCCCCCCGCCACGGCGCCCAGAACCAAGAGCTCACAAAGATGCAGCCAGGTCAGCTCCACACGCACCTGCCGCTTCTGGCTCCCGTGTGTCCGCAGGCGCCGCTCCGTGGGGGCGACTGCCCCTCAATCGTCGCGCTCATGCTCCCGGACACCGAGCCGACTATCACCGACCCCGCAAAGGCTGAGACTGATGCTGCCATAGCCATGAGGGGCACGACTAGGGATACCCCTACTCTCGACTCTCCAGGCAACATGGTTCTAGTTCCCTCGTGCGCCGAGCGCGGCACCTGGGCCGGCGTGAATCCCTATTTATAGTCCTTCCAATCGGTAACGAGCCTCGGCGAGGCCTCAATACCTTCTCAGGTGGTTCCTATGGTAACGTGTTCACTCCTGCATGTCAGCGGGGCTCGCGGCTGGCGCTCGCGAGCAACCTCTGAATGGCTGCAGCAACACCGTCTTTCGAGCCGAAAACGGCGGAGCCAGCGACCAGAACGTCAGCGCCCGCCTCGACCACCAAGGGCGCGGTCTCCTCGTTGATGCCGCCATCCACCTCCACTTCGCATTCCAGGCCTTGCTGCTGAATGGCATTTCTTACCTGCCGGATCTTGCGCAGGGTTTCAGGAATGAATTCCTGGCCGCCGAATCCGGGATTCACCGTCATGACGAGCACCAGTTGCACGCTGGCCAGCACTTCGGAGATGGCCGTTGCTGGCGTGGCAGGATTGATGGCCACACCGGCTTTCTTGCCCAGGGAATGAATCTGCTCGATGGAACGATGGAGGTGCGGCGTCGCCTCCTGGTGAACAATGATTGTGTCGGCGCCCGCCCGCGCGAACCTTTCGATGAAATCCTCCGGGGACTCAACCATCAAGTGCGCTTCCAGCATCAGGCGCGTCAAGGGTCGCAAGGCTTTGATCGGCAAGGTCCCAAAGGTGATGTTGGGGACAAACCGGCCATCCATGACATCGATCTGGACGCGGTCCACCCCGGCCGCCTCCGCCGCCAGCACCTGCTCGCCCAGCCGCGTGAAGTCCGCCGAGAGGATGGAGGGCGCAATCTTGATCAAATGAGGCTCCCTTCCGCCGTGTCTAACTGTCTCCCTGCAAGGCAGCAGGTGAGGCCAAAGCCGGGTGCTACAAGAGTCGCGCCGCCGGTTCATCTACGTACCAGCTTACCTGGCCGTTGACCGGCCTGACCGCCTGCGCGGGAAGCCGCTCCGGCCCGAGTGGCCCCCTCAACACCCGCCGCAGAGTTTCCGCTTTTTCGGCCCCGGAGACAAGAAAAGCAACCTGCGCTGCCGCGTTCAAAACAGGAAAAGTGAGGGTCATCCGAGGGATTCCGAGCTTCTCCACGAAGTTCACCCGCACCCACAACTTCCTCTCCACGAGCGCCGGCGAGCCGGGGAGAAGGGACGCCGTGTGCCCGTCCGCGCCCATCCCCAGGAAAACCAGACCCAGCCGCGGGTACTCGCCTGGTTGCGGCTGCAAGACACGCGCGAGCTCCGCCGCATACTGATGCGCTGCCCTTTCCCGATCCGCCTGCTCCGCCGCCATTCGATGGAAGTTCGCCTCCGGCAAAGGAACACGATCCAGCAGGGCCTCGCGGACCATCCGGTAGTTGCTATCGGGATGCTCCGGCGGAACGCATCGTTCGTCCACCTGAAACAGATGGACGCTTCCCCACGGGATTTGGCCCGAATATGGCGTCCCGCCCAGCAATTCGTACAGCCGCCGGGGCGTTGAGCCGCCCGACAGCGCGGCGAAAAAGGGGTTCGCTTCGGTGGCTCGGCAGCAGGCAAGCTGCGTAAACAGCGCCGCAGCCGCGTGGCTCAACTCCTCAAGGCTTGCGAAGACTCGGAGCTCGGGTTTAGGCATCGCGTGGAGAATCCCCAAGTAGAAAGCCAGGCATGAAGCAACCGTTACGCGGCGACCATGCGCGCGACCATGTTCAGCGCTTCCTCATAGATCCGGTCGCGACCAGCGAATTTCATCTCTTCGTTCACCAGCCCGACTTCGTCGAGCACTTCCAACCGAGAGGCTCCCGCGACGGGCGGATGCCCCTCGATCTCGCGCCGCATGACGGCCTTCCTCCCGTCTGGCCCGCGCTCAAAGGTGAAGGTTGCCAGAGGGTCACCGGCGGCCTTCATCGTGATGGAGAAGCAGACCCCTTTGCCGCTGCCCGCAAATGTTCGCGCCATCCGTCGCACTTCGACCGGACCCTGGGACGACTTGAAGAAGAATGAACGCGCCTCGCCTCCCTGCTCTTCCCTCGTTCTCTCCGGCTCCCATCTCAGCCGGCTGGCCAACCACCCCGCCAGGAGCAATGCCTGCCCGGCCTGAGCGCCTACCCGCGGGGATTCCTGTTCGTACTCGATCTGCACATGGCTCAGGCGGTCAAGGTGGCCGCGGCTGTCCGCCCCGTCAAAGCACTGGGCCATCAACTCGCGCCAGGGTGTCATCCTCGACCAATTCAGATCCGCAAACGTTGCCTCACGGGCGAATCGCTGGACGTGCGCGGCGAGATCCGCCAAGTCTATGTCCGGCGCCGAGAATCGCGCGGAATCAACCAGGACGCGGTTCGTGACACGCACGAGGTTGCGGAAGTATTCGGGTGGCGCAAAGCGACCCGCCCGCCACCAGAGGACGACCGGCAACCCCGGGACGATGAGCGGCACTACGACATTGTCGAGGTCGCGCACAGCCTCGCCGCGCGCCACAACCGTCACCTGCTCGCAGCAAAGCTGCTTCTCCCCGGAAATCGGCAGGTGGCACTGGCCTGAGATCCACGCCATCAGCCCCGGCGGAGCCGCTTCCGGCTGTGCGACCATCACCACGGCGCGACAAGGATTCTGCGGCGTCACGCCACCGATCAATCCGCTTACCTCGCGGCCGGCATCTTCGCTCTCTACGTAGACCAGCAAAGTCAGGGCACAGGCTCGCATCACCGTTTGGCGCGCCGTGCCATCCTCTGCCACCGACCGCCACAGAGACGACAGCTCGCTCTCAAGCTCGGCCACATTGGCCGAGCGCGGCTCGGCCAATGTCGGGGATTGCGCTGCCTCACTCAATCTCTCGTGCCCGCCTCTAGGTTTGAATCTCACTGCCCTCTGCCTACTGCCGACTGCTTTTCTCAGAGCCGCTGCCACCGTCGCCCATCGGCTTCGATGAACACATCTGCTTCCGCCGGACCCCAGCTCCCCGCCTCGTAGAAAGCCAGCCCTTTCGATCCGTCTTGTTTCCACCGGGCGAGGATGGGTTCGACCAGTTCCCAGGAAAGCTCCACCGCGTCCTCACGGTTGAAGAGCGTGCCGTCGCCCAGCATACAGTCCAGCAGGAGGGTTTCGTAGGCGGTCGGCGGAGAGGCGCCAAACGACTCGCCGTAGCGGAAGTCCATCACCACAGGACGGATTTGCATGGTGGCGCCGGGAAGCTTGGCGCTGAACTTCAGCGAAATGCCTTCGTTCGGCTGAATCTGAATCCCCAGCAAATTGGGTTCGATCTCCTCGGTGGGTGTGTCCCGGAAGAGCAAATGCGGCACGCGGTGAAATTGGATGGAGATTTCCGTGACGCGCTTCGCCAGCCGCTTCCCAGAGCGGAGATAGAACGGCACACCCGCCCAGCGCCAATTGTCGATGTAGAATTTCACTGCCGCATAAGTCGGCGTTTCCGAATTCGGCACCACTTTGGGTTCCGACCGATAGGCCGGAACCTTCTGCCCCTTTACAGAGCCTTCCGCATACTGCCCGCGCACCGCGAAATCGTTGACGCGCTCCACCGGAATGGGCCGAATCGAGCGGAGGACCTTGGCCTTCTCATCGCGCACGGCAGCAGCCTGGAATGTGGCGGGCGGCTCCATGGCCACCAAGCTCAGCAGTTGCAGCACGTGGTTCTGAATCATGTCCCGGAGCAGTCCGGCTTCTTCGTAGTATGAGCCCCGGTTTTCGACCCCGAGATCCTCGGCCACGGTGATCTGGATGTGGTCAATGTAACGATGGTTCCAGAGTGGCTCAAAAACCCCATTGGCAAACCGAAAGACCAAGAGGTTTTGAACCGTCTCCTTCCCCAAGTAGTGGTCAATGCGATACACCTGCTCCTCGTTGAACACCCCGGTGACGATACGATTGAGTTCCCGCGCACTCGCCAGATCGCGCCCGAAAGGTTTTTCGACGACGATGCGCGTCCAGTTCTTACCAGGCTCTTTGGGCTTGGCCAAGCCCGCCACGCCCAGATGCGTCACGGTGACCGGAAAGAAGCTGGGCGGTGTGGACAAATAGAAAAGACGGTTGCCGCCTGCGCCGCGTTCACGGTCGAGCTGGTCAAGCAGGGCGCTCATTCGGCCGTAGGCCGGGGACATCCCAAAGTCGTCGGTGAGATAGAACACTCCCTCCAAGAAACTCTTAAGCAGAGCACCATCCCCCTCGGGCAGTCTTAGGGCCTTCTGCACCGCCGCCCGCATCTTTTCGCGGAATTGGTCGTGAGTGAACGGCGTGCGCCCGCAGCCGATCACCGAGAAGCCTGCCGGGAGCAGTCGCTCGCGCGCCAGGTAGTACAGCGCCGGAGCAAGCTTTCGCTCCGTCAGGTCGCCGGAAGCCCCGAAAATCACCATTGCACACGGTTCGGGCGTCCGGCGAATTCGCATTCCCTCTCGCAAGGGGTTAAGTAGGAGGTTGGGTTCAGCCATAGCGAGTGCGGCGAAGTCTTTGGTAGGGCAGGACCCTTTGGGTCCTCCCGAGGGAGCCCGCCGCGGCGGGCTCCCCTACTGTTGGCAATTGCCTGCTTCACCAAATCCGCTCAGCGCCGCGTTCACCCTGCTCAGCAGGCAACTCAACCCATCCTCGACAGACTTTCCCAAGTGGAACCGCACCACGCGGCGGTTCTTGCCTTCGAGCGATTGCAGGTCGCCCAGCGCCTGAGCCTGCTTCAATAGGGAGAAGCTGTACGGCTCGCCGGGAACGGGCAAGTCTGCCGCGTCGTCCGCCGTGACTTGAATGAACAGGCCGTTGGCGGATCCGCCCTTATGGAGTTGACCTGTCGAGTGCAAGTACCTGGGCCCAAAGCCCACCGTGGTGGCCAAGCGCAGCGCGTCGCGCAGCCGCAGGCGGATGGATTCCACCCCGGCTTTGTGCTCACTCGAAGGCTCCAGATAAGCCAAGAGCGCCACGTAGTCGCCGGGCCGGGCTTGCCCCAGGAAAGCCGCAAGGTAATCGGTCATCGCGCGCAGCTTCATCACTCGTTCGAGGCTGGAGCGCGTCGCAGCATCGCAGTAGAACCCCATTCCCTCCGACTCCGCCACCGGCGCGTCCTCGACGAGCCTGCCCTGCGCGCGGAACTGGGCCAGGAGCCGATTGGTGTTGTCCTTGCTCTCCTGGACATTCGGTTGGTCGAAAGGATTGATTCCGAGCCGCGCGCCAGCCGTCGCCGTGGCGACCTCCCAGCGGAAGAACTCCCTGCCCAAGTCGAGTGCGTGTTGGAGTTCGATCCGGATAACGGGATGGCCTGCCGCTTCCAGCGCCTGCAACTTTCGCTCAACCTCCTCTTCCGTTTGCGAGGCAAGCTTCATGTAAACAAAGAGCCGATCGTTGCCATACGCTGCGGGCTCACCCAAAGCCTCCCCGGCCACGGGGACCAGGCCCTTCCCTTCTTTGCCGGTGCTCTCGGCAATCAGTTGTTCCGCCCAGTCAGCAAAGGTCTCGATGCGCGGCGAGATCACCAACGTTATCTTGTCCCGCCCGACGCGCGCGGCTTCCGCCATCATGACTCCCAGCCAGACGCCTGGGTTGTCTCTAGCCGGCACGCTGGCCGCGCAGGCGCGGGCTAGATCCTCCGCCTTTGCTAACAACGCTCGGACGTCCACTCCCGCAAGTGCGGCAGGCACCATACCGAAATTCGACAACGCGGAATAGCGCCCGCCAATATCCGGCTGGCCGTGGAACACCCGACGAAAGCCCTGCTGGAACGCGAGCTTCTCCAGGGAGGTTCCTGGATCGGTGATGGCGACGAAGTTCTCGCCGGCGCGCGCGCCCTTCAAGCTTCCCACGCGCTCATAGAAATACTTGTAGAAGCTCGTGGTTTCGGCGGTGCCGCCGGATTTGCTCGACACAAGGAATAGCGTCCTGGCCACATCAACGGACTTCTCGACGCGCGCGACGCTTGCCGGCACGGTCGAATCGAGCACCTGCAACTCAAGGCAGCCGGACGCAGTCCCGAAGGTTGCCCGGCAGACGTCTGGACAGAGGCTGCTCCCGCCCATACCGAGCACTACGGCGTGCTTGAATCCTGCGGCTCTAACTTCCTCGACGAACTTCAGAATGTCGTCCACCTGCGCGAGCATCGAAGGCGGAACGCTCAGCCAGCCCAGCGCGTTCTTGATTATTCGCTGGTGCTCGGGTTCATGTTTCCAAAGTGAGGCATCGCGTTCCCACAGACGCCGGCTGAAGTCCTGTTCGTCAAGTTTGGCCAAAGTGGCCTGGACAGCAGTGTGGAGACTTGTCAAGATCGCCCTCCCAGCATCAGCCGGGCCAAAGCGTCAAGGCGGCTAGCGGCCCAGCAGCTCCTTGGCGCGCTGGACGACGTTGGCCGCAGTGAAACCAAACTTCTCCGCCAGGACCTTATATGGCGCGGAGGCGCCAAAACGCCTCATCCCGATCACTGTTCCCCTTGTCCCGACGTAACGTTCCCAGCCGAGCGGAACCGCGGCTTCAATCGCCAGACGCGCTGTAACGGCCGGCGGCAAAACCTCATGCTTGTAGTCCCGCGGCTGCTTTTCAAAGATATCCCACGAAGGCAGGCTGACTACGCGGGCCGCAATTCCCTCCGCGGTCAGTTTCTCATAAGCCTCCAGGGCCACGGACACTTCCGAGCCAGAGGCGATGAGGACAACTTCCGGCGCCTTGCCCGGCGCATCCGCCAGAACGTAGCCGCCGCGCGTCAAGCCCTCCGCCGAAGCGTACCTGCTGCGGTCAATCACGGGAACACCCTGACGAGTCAAAGCGAGCGCCACTGGCCCGTCGCGGCGCTCGATCGCCACTCGCCACGCTACTGCCGTCTCATTGGCATCAGCGGGCCGAATGACGCTCAGGTTCGGAATAGCCCGAAGCGCCGGCAGGTGCTCGACAGGCTGATGCGTAGGGCCGTCTTCACCCAGAAAGATGCTGTCGTGGGTAAAGACGAAAATAGAATGCGCCTCCATCAGCGCCGCCAGGCGAATCGCCGGCCGGGCGTAATCGGAGAACACCATAAACGTTCCGCCGTAAGGCAGCAGCCCGCCGAGCGCCATGCCGTTCAGGATGGCGGCCATGCCGTGCTCGCGCACGCCAAAGTGGAAATTGCGCCCGCCATAGTTCCCCTGGCTGAAGTCCCCGAAGCCCTTGAGGTATGTATTGTTGGAGGGTGCCAAGTCAGCCGAGCCGCCGAGGAGCAACGGCAGCACGGGGGCAACGGCATTCAACACCTTGCCTGACGCCTGCCGCGTGGCCATAGGCCCGTCGGAAGGCTTGAAGGTGGGAATCTTCGCCGCCCAGCCTGCCGGGAGTTCTCCGCGGACATAGCGATCCCACTCAGCGGCGAGTTCGGGAAATGCTTGCCGGTAAGCCGCCAGACGCTCCTGCCATTCTGCCTCCGCGCGCTCTCCTTGTTCGATGGCCTTGCGAAAATGGGCGAGGGCTTCATCCGGGATGTGGAACTTGGGTTCCACCGGCCAGCCAAGATTTTGCTTGGTCAGTTTCACTTCCTCTTCGCCGAGCGGCGCGCCGTGAGCTTCGGCGTTGTCCTGCTTGTTGGGGCTCCCGTAGGCGATGTGGGTCCGAACCTTAATCAGTGAAGGCTTCCCTTTCTCCGCCTGCGCCGCGCCGAGAGCCTGCTTGATGGCCTCCAAGTCATTGCCATCTGCAATCTCCTGAACGAACCAGCCATAGGCCTCGAACCGCCGGCGCGCGTCTTCCGTGAAGGCCAGGTCTGTCGAGCCTTCGATACTGATGTGATTGTCGTCGTAGAGGTAAACGATATTGTCGAGTCCGAGGTGCCCGGCCAGCGACGCTGTCTCCGACGCGACGCCTTCCATCAGGTCGCCGTCGCTCACGATGCCGTAGATTTTGTAGTCAACCACTGCGTGCCCCGGCCGATTGAAGTAGGCCGCGAGATACTTCTGCGCGATGGCCATCCCCACGCCGGTGGAGAAACCCTGGCCCAGGGGGCCAGTGGTGGTTTCAATTCCCGACGCCAGGCAATGTTCCGGATGACCCGGAGTCTTGCTGCCCCACTGCCGGAACTGCTGGAGATCGTCAAGCGCCAGATCGTATCCCGTTAGGTGCAGCAAGCCATAGAGGAGCATGCACCCGTGGCCGGCGGAAAGGACGAAACGGTCGCGGTTCGGCCAGCCGGGTTTGTGGGGATGGTGCTTCAGAAACCGCGTCCAGAGCTCATAGGCCATGGGCGCCGCGCCCATCGGCATCCCCGGGTGGCCGGAATTCGCCTTCTGAACGGCATCCATGGCGAGACACCGAAGGGTGTTGATGCAAAGCTGATCGAGCCGGGCTTGGTTCAAGGCCGTTTTCTCGGGCGCGCTGTCACGTGGCAAGATATGAGTCCTCCCTTCCTTAAGTCAGAGTCGAGCCACCGATTATATAACTTTGCCCCAAGCAGTGGGCAGCAAGAAGCGGGCCGCTGTTGACGGAGTGACAGGATGGCGAGGTCGCTTCTTTGCGCCGCCATATGACGGCAGTTCTGCTATTCTAGGGCCGTTCCAACTCGATGCGCCTGGGCTGTAAGGCGAGTTGTGCGAGAGTGGAAGCCCGCGGGGCGGCGGCCCAAATGTTCGCAAAGGAGCGTCCGGAAAGTCGCCCGAAACAGTCGGAACGGCACTAGTTGCGTCTTTTCACTACTAGCGGGTTGTAGGGGAGCGAGCATGGACAAAAGACATCTCGGAATCATCGGGCTGGGCGTGATGGGGCGAAACCTGGCGCTCAATGCCGAAAGTAAGGGCTTTTCGGTGGTGGGCTATGACGCCGACCAGCAGAAGGCGCAGCAGGTCGCCGAGCAGACGGCCGGAAAGAACATCGTGGTGGCCAATTCTCTGGCGGAGTTTGTGGGCGCGCTGGAGGCGCCACGCCGGATCTGGATGATGGTGCCAGCCGGAGCGGCCGTGGACGCCGTGCTGCGCGACCTCAACCCGGTCCTCGGCGCCGACGACATCGTTATCGATGGCGGCAACTCCCACTTCAAGGACACCGAGCGCCGCGTCAAGGAGTGGGAAACGGCGGGCCTGCGCTTCTTTGGCATGGGCGTGAGCGGGGGCGAAGAGGGCGCCTTGCACGGGCCTTGCCTGATGCCGGGCGGCCATGAGGCGTCCTACCGCCATCTCGAACCGCTGCTCACCAAGATGGCCGCCGAGACCGGCGACGGCCCTTGCTGCGCCTATATCGGTCCGGGAGGCGCGGGCCACTACGTTAAGATGGTCCACAACGGCATCGAATACGGCATCATGCAGTCCATCGGCGAGGCTTACGACCTCCTGCGGAGCGTTCTTGGTTTGAGCGCGCCTGAAATCCGCGACACCTTCACGGAGTGGAACAACGCCGAACTTAACTCGTTCCTGCTGGAAATCAGCCTCGTCGTGCTGGGCAAGATCGATCCTGAAACCGGCCAGCCCCTGGTCGATCTCGTCCTGGACACCGCCGAGCAGAAAGGGACGGGCAAGTGGACGGCGCAGGACGCGCTGGACCTGGGGGTTGCCGTCCCGACGCTCACCGCGGCCGTCCAGGCCCGCATCGTTTCCGGGCAGAAGCAGGAGCGCGTGGCGGCCGCGGAAATCCTGCGCGGGCCACCGAAGCACTTCGCCGGGGATAAGAGCCAGTTCATCGCGACTCTGCGGCAAGGATTCTACCTTTCCGCGATTGCCTGCTACGCGCAAGGGTTTGCGCAAATGCGCGCCGCTTCCAAGGAATATGGCTATAACTTGAAGTTCGCCGAGATCGCGCGCATCTGGCGCGGCGGTTGCATCATCCGCGCCAAGCTGCTCGAGCCCATTCGGGCGGCCTTCAGCGTCAAGCCGGACCTGGCGAACCTCATGGTGGACCGTCAGTTCAGCCGGCTCATCAACAAGACCGGCAAGAGCCTGCGCAAAGTGGTCAAGACCGCCGTGGACTTCGGGGTGCCCTGCCCCGCCTTCAGCACCGCGCTGGCCTATATCGATAGCTACCGGCAGGCGCGCCTCCCGGCGAATTTGCTGCAAGCCCAGCGGGACTACTTCGGCGCCCACACCTATCGCCGCATCGATAAGGAGGGGGTGTTTCACACCGAGTGGGATAAGTGAATTGTCGATTGCCGATTGATGATTGAGGATTGCGGCGGCAGCACGTAATCAGGAAAAACCTCCACGAAGGTGGTATATTGTGAAAGTCCGCGAGGTGATTCGGAAGTTGGAGGACGATGGCTGGTATCTGGTCGCCACGCGCGGCAGCCATCGCCAATACAAGCACCCAACAAAGCCAGGGCGCGTCACGATCGCTGGCCACACCAAAGACGATTTGGCTCCGGGCACGCTAAACAGCATCCGGAAGCAAGCTGGGTGGAAAGAAGGACCAAAATGAAATACCTAGTTGTGGTCGAGAAAGCCCAAAACAACTACTCCGCTTATGTTCCTGATCTTCCTGGCTGTGTTGCCACCGGCACCACGCTCGACGAGGTCCAAGAAAACATCCGCGGCGCCATCGCCTTGCATGTTGAAGGCTTGCGTGCAGACGGCCTCCCCATCCCGGAGCCGCAAACTCAGGCCGAGTTCGTGGAAGCCTGAGGTCCCAAGTCCCCGCCGGCAGACTTGCCGCAGCCCCAGCGCGATTACTTCGGCTCCCACACCTATCGGCGAGTCGACAAGGAAGGCTTGTTTCACACTGAATGGGACAAGTGAATTGTCGATTGCCGATTGATGATTGACGATTGCAGTGGCAGCCGCCGGTTCGCCTTTTGAATCAGCCGCATGCTCACAACCCAGAAGAAACCAAGGGTTGGGAAAGCACCAAACGTGACTATCCGCCTTCAAGGGAAGCAATCCGCTGCGATTCGAAATTCCCTGCCCTGCTTCTACCTTCCTCTGGTATAACTTTGCGGCACGGACAACTGAAAAGCCGCAGACTGGCAGAACAAGTCTGCGTTACGAAAGCTTTGGGGGCGCAATGATGAGAAGGATTCTGCTCGCACTGGTTCTCGTGATCCTGGCAGGGGTAACTCTCGCCTATGCTAAGCATCCCATCACGTTTGATGACCTGGTGAAAATCCAGCGGATTTCCGATCCGCAGGTCTCGCCTGACGGCCGCTGGATCGCCTACGTCCAGGGCACGGTGGACCTGGAAGCTAATAAGACCGTCAGGCACCTCTGGCTGATCCCGGCCGAAGGCGGCGAGCCCCGCCAGCTCACGCGCGGCGAAGGTTCCGACACTCGTCCGCGCTGGTGCCCGCACGGGAAAGAATTGGCCTTCATCTCGACCCGGGGCGGAAAGTCCCAGATCTGGGTCATCCCCGTCAGTGGCGGCGAGGCTCGCCAGCTCACTTCGATTTCCACCGAGGCCGACGGCGTCGTGTGGGCGCGGAAGAGCGATACCTTGCTTTTCACCTCCAAGGTGTACCCCGCCTGCGCTGACGACGAGTGCAACCAGAAGCGCCTCGAGGAACGCGCCAAGAGCAAAGTGAAGGCGCAGATTATCGACGAGCTTTTGTTTCGCCACTGGGACGAGTACCGCGACGGCAAGTACACTCACCTTTTTGCCATCTCCGCCCAGGGCGGCAGGCCGCGCGACCTGACTCCGGGCGGGGTTGATGCGCCCACTTGGTTCCTGGGCGCGCCGGACGGCTACGCCGTCTCGCCCGACGGCGCCGAGGTCTGCTACACCTCGAACCGCACCGGGCGCGCCGCCTGGAGCACTAACGACGACCTCTACCTCGTGCCCGCCCGTCAGCTGACGGGAGAGGCCAGGAACATCACTAAGGACAACCCCGGCTCCGACGCCGCGCCGCAGTATTCGCCCGACGGCCGCTACATTGCCTTCACCTCGCAAGCACGCGATGGCTACGAATCCGACTTCGTACGCTTGCGGGTCTATGACCGCCAGACGGGAAAGGTGAAAGACCTCACGCCGGAGTTCGATCAGTGGGTGAACACCTTTGCCTGGGCGTCAGACAGCGACACGATCTACTTCACCGCGCCGGAGCGTGGCCGTCAGCCTCTTTTCAGAACCTCCGTGAGCAAGGCAAAAGTGGAAAAGGTCGTCGAAGGCGCCATCGATGACTTGCAGGTAATACCCGACGGCAAGAACCTGATCTTCACTCGCAGCAGCCTCACCCAGCCGGCGGAAATCTATCGGGCAGTGGCGTCGGGCGGAGCGGCGACGCAGTTGACCCACGCGAACGACGTGCTGATAGCCGAACTTGACTTGAACCCCGTCGAAGATGTGACCACGAAGGGCGCGCTGGGCGCCGAGATCCACAACCTGCTTGTCAAGCCGCCAGGGTTTGACCCCACCAAGAAATATCCCGGTCTGATGCTCGTGCACGGCGGGCCGCAAGGCGCCTGGGACGACGTCTGGGGCTATCGCTGGAACGCCCAGATGTTCGCCGCGCGCGGCTACGTGGTGATGATGACCAACTTCCACGGCTCCACGGGCTACGGCCAGAAATTCGTGGAGCAGATTTCCGGCGACTGGGGCGGCGCCTGCTACGAAGACGTGATGGCCGCCACCGACTACCTCGAGTCCCTCCCCTATGTGGATAAGACCCGCATCGGCGCGGCCGGGGCCAGCTTCGGCGGCTATATGATCGACTGGATTGCCGGCCACACCAACCGCTTCAAGGCGCTGGTTTCGCACGACGGCGTTTACGACAACCGCAGCATGTACGGCGAAACCGAAGAACTCTGGTTCGACGAGTGGGAGTTCAAAGGCGTGCCGTGGGAAAAGGCAAGTGCGGCGCTGCGTGAAAAGTCGTCACCTTCGAACTTCGTGCAGAACATTCAGACACCGATGCTGATCGTCCAGGGCGAACTGGACTTTCGGGTCCCGACCGGCCAGGCGTTCCAGATTTTCACGGCGCTCCAGCGGCGCGGCGTGCCTTCCCGGCTGCTCTATTTCCCCGACGAGGGCCACTGGGTCCTGAAACCCCAGAACAGCCAGTTGTGGTACAAAACGGTGCTGGGGTGGCTGGACCAGTATTTGAAACCGTAGGGGCGCAGACCGTGCGCCCCATTTGTAGCGCAGGGTTCGTATTGTAAACCCTGCGGCTTTTCCGATAGGTTGTGGCTTTGCCGCAACTGCCACCAAGACAGCTGGAAAAGCCGCAACGTTACAAGACGAACGTTGCGCTACCTGCTTGGCTCCCGAAAAGGCTGAGCCGCCGCTCTCCGAGATATCTGAGACTGCCGGGATGTTACACGCCCTGCGCCGAAAGGTGGAAGGCAGCAGGCTTTGACCGCCAACTGCTGACTGCCGACTTACTACGCACCGCACGTTGATCGAGGAGTGCAACCATGACCAAAGACGAAATCATCAGCAAGCACAAGCAGTACCTGTTCAAGTGCATCACGACGTACTTCAAAGACCCGCTGGTGATTGACCACGCCAAGATGCAGTACGTGTATGACCTGGAGGGTCGGCAGTACCTCGATTTCCTGGGCGGGATCGTTACCATCAGCGTGGGCCACGCGAACCCGAAGGTCACGGAGAAGATCAAGGCGCAGATTGATCGCGTCCAGCACACCTCGACGCTCTTTCCCACCGAGGCCATCGTGGCGCTGGCCGAGAAGATGGCGCAAATCGCTCCGGGGAAGCTCCAGAAGTGCTTCTTCACCAACAGCGGCACGGAAGCCAACGAAGTGGCCGTGCTCACGGCGCGTATCTCGACGGGCAATTACGAAGTGGTGGCGCTGCGCCACGGTTACAGTGGCCACTCGCAACTCACGAAATCGCTCACCGGAATCCACACCTGGCGGCGAGCTGGCGTGATTCCTTACGGCATCGTGCACGCCCCCGGACCTTACTGCTACCGCTGCCCGTACGCGTTGAGCTATCCGAGTTGCAACCTGCACTGCGCCAAAGACGTCGAAGAAGTCATCCAGACGTCAACCTGCGGCGCCGTGGCGGGAATGCTGGTGGAGACGATCCAGGGCGTGGGCGGCGTGGTCGTTCCTCCGCCGGGATATTTCCAGATCGTCGCCAACCTCGTCCGCGCGTACGGCGGCCTGCTCATTTCCGACGAGGTCCAGGCTGGCTTCGGGCGCACGGGCAAGAAATGGTTCGGCATCGAGCACTGGGAAGTCGAGCCGGACTTCATCACCTGCGCCAAGGGCATGGCCAACGGCGTGCCCATCGGTTGCACCATCACCCGGCCAGAAATCGCCGATGCCTACAAGGGTCTGACCATCTCGACCTTCGGCGGCAATCCCGTCACCTGCGTCGCTGCCAAGGCCACCATCGACCTGATCGAGGAAGACCGGCTGATGGACAACGCGCACGAGGTCGGCACGCACTTCCGGCAGGGACTCGAAGCCCTGAAGGAGAAACACGCGGTCATCGGTGACGTCCGCGGCATGGGCTTGTTGCAGGGCATCGAGCTGGTCAAGAACCGCCAGACCAAGGAGCCGGCAACGGAACTGGTCAATCAGGTTCTGGAACGCCTGCGGGTCAACGGCCTCATCGTCGGCAAAGGCGGCCTTTACGCTAACGTCATCCGCATGTCGCCGCCGCTGAATATCTCCAAGGCCGACATCGACGCGGCGCTCCAGATTCTCGATAAGAGCCTGGGAGACGCAACAGCGTAGCGGCGGTCTGTGACCGTCGTGTAGAGACCTTCCGGTGAAACGTCTCATCTATTGGAGACGGCCAGCGGAGCCGTCTCTACACATGCAGGAGGTTTCATGCGTCGTTTTGTGCTGGTGGTTTTATTTGTGCTCGTGGGCCTGGTGATGGGCGCGGCGGAGACCGGCCCGTCGCAGATGCTCGCCGGTTACTCCGATGACGCAGCGCGTGTCGAGCGCGACTGGGAGGCGAAGTTCCAGGCAATCCCCAGTCCGGAGAACCTGCGGGAGTACATGCGGCGCATCTCAGCGCGGCCGCATCATGTCGGCTCGCCTTATGACAAGGACAACGCCGAGTGGATTCTCGCCAAGTTCAAAGAATGGGGCTTGGACGCGCACATCGAAACATTCGAAGTTCTCTTCCCCACGCCCCAGGAGCGGGCGGTGGAACTGGTCGAGCCCACCAAGTTTGTGGCGAAGCTCCAGGAGCCGACGGTTCCCGTGGACCCCACTTCAGGCCAGCATGACGAGCAACTGCCAACCTACAACGCCTATTCTGCCGACGGTGAGGTCACGGGGCCCCTGGTGTATGTCAACTACGGCGTCCCTGACGACTACGAGAAGCTCGAGCGCCTGGGAGTCTCCGTCAAGGGGGCGATTGTCATTGCCCGCTACGGGGCATCGTGGCGTGGGATAAAGCCGAAAGTCGCGGCCGAGCACGGCGCGCTTGGCTGCCTGATTTATTCCGACCCGCGCGACGACGGCTATTTTGAGGGCGAGGTCTTTCCTGAGGGCGCCTGGCGTCCGGCCAATGGCGTGCAGCGCGGCAGCGTCATGGACATGGTGATTCATCCCGGCGATCCCTTGACCCCGGCGGTCGGCGCCACCAAAGACGCCAAGCGGCTGGCCCTGAGCGAGGCGAACGTATTCACGAAGATTCCTACACTTCCCCTTTCCTACGCTGACGCGCAGCCGCTGCTGGCGGCGCTCAAGGGGCCTGTGGCTCCTGAGCCCTGGCGCGGCGCGCTGGCGATTACCTATCGAATTGGTCCCGGCCCCGCCAAGGTCCATCTGAAAGTGAAAGCAAACTGGGACCTCAAGACGATTTACAACGTCATTGTGAAGATTCCCGGCTCTAGCTACCCCGACGAGTGGGTTGTGCGTGGCAACCATCACGACGCTTGGGTGAACGGCGCCGAGGATCCCGTTTCAGCGATGGCGCCCGAGATGGAGGAGGCCCGCGCCTTGGCCGAGCTCCTCAAGCAAGGTTGGAAGCCGAAGCGCACCATCATCTACTGCGCCTGGGACGGCGAAGAGGAGGGCCTGCTGGGTTCGACCGAGTGGGCCGAGGCCCACGCCGACGAGCTGCGCCAGCACGCGGTCGCCTACCTCAACACCGACACCAACGGGCGCGGCTATCTCTTCGCGGGCGGCTCGCACACGCTGGAGAAGTTCCTTAACGGCGTGGCGCGGGACATCACGGACCCCGAGAAGAAAATCCCCGTCTGGAAGCGCCGCCAATTGCAGCGCATCGCCGAAGCCGAGTCGCCGGAAGAGCGCGAGGAGGCGCGCAATCGGCCCGACCTGAGAATCGGGGCGCTGGGTTCCGGCTCCGATTACACGGTCTTCCTCGACCACCTGGGGGTGGCCTCGCTCAATCTCGGCTATGGTGGCGAAGACGAAGGCGGGATTTACCATTCCATCTACGACGACTTCTATTGGTACACTCACTTCTCGGATACCGACTTCACTTACGGACGCGCGCTGGCCCAGACGGTGGGCACCGCGGTGATGCGCCTGGCGGACGCCGAATTGTTGCCCTTCGATTTCACCAACTTTGCCGATACCCTCCGCAAGTACGCCCAGGATCTCAAGAAGCTCCTGAAGACCAAGCAGGACGAAATCCGCGAGCGCAACCGGCAGATCGAGGAAGGAGTCTTCACCGCTACGGCCGACCCGAAAAAGGTTTCCGTTCCTCCGCCAGTGGAAGAGGTCCCGCCGTACCTGAACTTCGCCCCGCTGGACAATGCGCTCGAGGCACTCACGCGCAGCGCCGAGCACTATGAGAAAGCCTGCGCCAAAGCCCAGGAGCATGGTGGGGCGACGCTGGCGCGCGCTTCGTTCCGCACGGTGAATGCCAAGCTCATCGAAAGCGAGCGCAAACTCACCAGCCCCGAGGGCCTGCCCGACCGCCCGTGGTTCAAACACCAGATTTACGCGCCCGGCGCCTATACGGGCTACGGCGTCAAGACCATTCCCGCCGTGCGCGAGGCTATCGAGCAGATGAAGTGGAAAGCAGCCGATGCGCAGATGGCGCGCGTCGGGCGAATCCTTGAGGCCGAAGCGGCGCTGATCGAATCCGCCGCGAGTGAACTAGAAAAGCTCCTGTAGCGCAAGACTCGTCCTTCAATCTTGCGGCTTTTTCCGGGTGAGCCGGTTGAAGTCGTCACCCAAATCGATGTGAACTTCTCTCTGCCTGAATAGGGGCTAACAGGGTCGCGGGGGCGCACAGTCGTGCGCCCCTACACTCTCAGGGCTTCTGGGGCGCGGGTTTCGCAGGCCCGACGGTGGCCGGCTTCTTGGGAGCTGTCGACAGGCTAGCCTTTCCGGAGGCGCGTGGCGACGGCCGTTGCCGCTTGAGTTCCGTGAAGACGTTCTTCACGGGCCTGGCAGGTGCCGCGCGGCCGCGGAGGGCGTAGCCCAACTCCTTCTGGCATGCGGCCAGGTTGTTCTGCATGGCCTGAATGACCTCGTCCTGGTTGCGCAGTAGGATGCCAAGATACAGGCCGAGCGCCTGCTGCAAATCGAAGAGTTGATTGCCCGCCTGGCTGAACTGGGCGCCGAGGCTGGTGTTCTCGTGCTGCGCGACGCTGCGTGCCACGCCGTCCAGGCGGGGCAAGACAGCGTCGATCGCCGCGAAGGTCGTGTATCCGAGGTGCGCGCTCTCCGGACGCGCCTCGAGCTGGGTCCGCCAGCCGTCGAGCGCTGCTAGTTGCGCGCGCAGCGTCTGGAGCGTCTGTTGAAAGGAATTACGCGTCGTGTCGGCGAGCTTCCAGCGCTCCGGATGCACCTCCGTCAGCAGGTCGTTGATGCGATACTCCGCCAGCCAGACCTTGTGCAGCAACTCCTTGACCTGCGCGCGCCCCAGATACCTCTCGGTCCCCGGAGCGGCCTGCGCAGGCTGCGGCGCCCCGACTGTCTCCGTTTGCGGCGTCGCCCCAGGTGCGGGCTGCGTCGGCTGCTGCGCCCATGCTGAGGCACTACACGTGAGCATGGCGGCAAGAATGGC
>CAZBWJ010000006.1:0-87147 GCA_964495535.1 uncultured Acidobacteriota bacterium
GCGCCCCGACTGTCTCCGTTTGCGGCGTCGCCCCAGGTGCGGGCTGCGTCGGCTGAGGCTGAGCCTGCTTCGGCTGCTGCGCCCATGCTGAGGCACTACACGTGAGCATGGCGGCAAGAATGGCCACAAGTCTCATGGGCTCCCCCGGAAAATGTCAGTGAAGAAGAATGGCAGGATTCAGGCGGCTTCGTCCACAAATTTCTGCAAGGCCTCGCGGACGTCTTGGCTCAAGTCAACGAACATGATCCCCATCCCCATGCCCTGGATGGAGTACACGACTTTGCCCCGAGAGGAAATGGGTGGGTCACCGGCCCGCAGGAGAAAGGAGACCGCAACTTCGGAATCCGCGGGGTAGGGGTTCTTCGCCCTCACGAACATGCCCCCGATGCTGACGTCGCGCGTCAGCATGAGGTCTTCGCGGCCCAGAGCATCGCAGCGCACCTGCGTCACCAGCTGTGCCCGGCGGTGCTGCCGCTTATCGATCTCAGGTGTAATGTACTCGCGGCCCTCTGGTTCCACCCAAGTCAACCTCGCGCGTGAGATTCGTCAACCGGTGGCGAGTTCCTGGACTTCGACGGCAATCTTGAAATAAGCACGAGGATAACCGCGACCCCAGCGGTTCACTTCCCAGCGCGCCTGCAAGAACCGGAGCTCGGGGCGCTGGCGGAGATCGACGGCCGCAGGCGTCACCCCGCGGTAGAACTTCTGCGGGTACCAGAAGAGGCCTTTCTCGCCCCATTCCTTCCCGTCCGCCGAACCCCAGAGCGAAACGTGCAACGATTCCTGCTCCACGATCTCCGTGATGCGCAGGAGAATTAGGACCGGCCTGCCGGCCAAGGCGCCCAACTCAAGCGCCGGGCCCGCGCCGTTGGCCTCGATCACCGTGTCGGCAGGCACCAGGTAGCTTACCGCCGGTTGAACTGTCGTGCTTGTCCCCATCGTTAAGTCTGCCAGACTGCGGACGTAAGTCTGGAACGCCTCATGCTAGCACAGCCCGCAGAGAAAGCGAAAGCAAAACCCGCCGCGCCGAACTCGCGGGTGCCGCCTGCTCACCGTAGATGTTCAGCACCGACGTCAACGGCAAGGCGCGAACTTCGCCGAGCCGCCAATCAACTGCCGATAGATGGCCGCGTCGCGCAGCACCGCTTCCACGTAAGCGCGCGTGGCCGGGATGGGGATTGTCTCCATGAATTCCGCCGGCTCGCGGAATGAGTACTTGCCCAGCCAGTCTTTGACGCGGAAGTCCCCGGCATGATAGGCAGCAAGCGCTTGCTCGAAGTTTCCATCGAAGGTCTTGAGAAGATCGCGCAGATGGCGGCAGCCAAAACGCACATTGTAGGCAGGATCATAGAGCTTCCGCGCCACGCGAGCGCGCCCGCGCCGGCTCCGGCTGGCGGTTTGCGGCAGGATTTGCATCAGGCCGCGCGCGTTGGCCGAGGAAGTGGCTCGGGGATTGAACGCCGACTCCTGGCGAATCAAGCCCATCACCAGATACGGGTCCAGTCCACTCGCGCGCGCCTGCCGCCTAACCAGTTCCCAGTAGCTCCGGGGATACAGTAGGTTCCAGACCTCCTGCGGCAGTTCGGAGAATTCGTACTCCGCATATTTGGGCACCGCCCTTCTGGCGTCGAGCAGCGCGGCACTGGGGTTACGTTGTTCTGCTCTCAAGCGGCTCCGAGCCAGGAGCAGGTCGGTCGCATCCGGGCGGTCTGCCAGAACGGCCAGGAGGTATTGTTCGCCGAGATTTTCTAGGCTCAAGGCTTGGAGCGCCAAGAACGGCCGCAGAGCTTCGCTCGGCGTGGCTGGCACGCAGGCAGGGACAGGTGCAGGTGGCCGCGGCGGGAGCTGGTGTGTCAAAGCGACAATAGGCGTGAGCGGGCGGAACTCCTCACCTTTTTCACGCGGCCCTCGTGCGGGCGCGAGCTCTTCAAGCCGCTGCGTGGCTTGGAGCGCGTAGTAGCTGTGGACGAACCGCGTCCGAAGCAACATATACAACGCGCGAGCTTCGGGCGTCGCTCCGCGCTCAGCAGCCATCCGCCCCAGCCAGTACAGGGCCGCCGGAGCACGCGGTGAGTCGGGATAGCGCGCGATGTGGTTGACAAGGGCATCTGTGGCCGGGGCCAACTCCTTCTCGAGGTAACGCGCCCAGGCCACACGCCAACTTGCTTCCGGAGCGAATTCGGAATCGGGGAAACCCTCGGCCAAAGGCTGGTAGTAACCGGACGCGGTCTTCCAATCACCATCTCGCACGAAGCGATTGCCGACAAGAGATAGAGCCGAGGCGTACGCAGCGGACTGAGGATAAAGCGCCTGAAGCTCGTCCAGCGTGTGGAGCAGCGCCGGCATGTCCGCCCTTTGATGGTGGGCCTCGACAAGCGCTGCCAGCCGCTGTGCGTCAACCTCGGGGTTTGCCGCGAACCTCTCTTGCAGCAACTCGATGGCCCGATCCGCTTGCTTGAGCCGCACGAGGCACTGCGCCCGGCCGACTTTCCAGCGCGGCGCGAGGGGACTATCCGGATGGGCCGCGAGCAGCGCCTCGTAGTCGCTCAGGGCGTCGTTCACCCACGACTTGGCGTAGAGCAGCGCGGCACGGGCTGTTTGGATCTCTTCCGTCACCCGCGGGAAATTCGCTCCGAGCTCAGCCCGGAGCCGATCCAGAGCATCGACCGCAGCCTTTGACTCGGAAGAAGTCGGAAAGGCGTAGTACACCTCCTGAAACACCCTGGTGGCTTCTTCCGGCCTTCTGTTGTCCCAGTACGCCCGGGCCAGAAGCAGAGCCAGCGGAGGCCGCTGGCGAACCCGTGGCTCCGCTGTCAGCGCGCGAATGGCCCGCTCGGGCTGGCCCGCCTCCAGCAACAGCTCCGCCAGGAGGGCGGGAGCATCGAAACGGAGCGCACTTCCCGGGTACCGGCCGGAGAAGCCGTCCAGCGCCTCAATTGCCTGATTGGATTGCCCCGCCTGGCGAGCAGCCGACGCCCCGTAGTACGTGGCAAAGTCAGCCAGTGAGAAGCCGGTCTCTCGGGCCCGGCGCAAATCCTCCGCGCCGGCTGGATACTCGCGCGCCTCGTACTCCCTGTAGCCGAGCACGAGATAGGCCTGGCCGCGTCGTTCGGAATCCAGCACCGACTCCGCGTAGCGGCGCAGCGACGCCCGGGCGCGTTTCTCCACGGCCTGAGCCGCAAGCTCCCGCAGGCGCTTGCCGAGCGGATCAACCTCCGCCCGCAGGGCGGCCACGGAGACCAGACAGACCAGCCCTCTGCAAAGGGCGGTCTGGATTGGATCGCGAGGTCTCAAACGGAAGGACCCGGATAGTCCGGCCCCAGGAGGGAGGAATCGTTGCCCGCCAGCGTCTTCACCAACTCCTCGTGGAAGTAATCGTATTGCTTCCCCACGGTTTTGCCAAAGCGCTTTTCGTAGGTCTGGCGACTGCGGTCGATGTCCGATTTCAGGCGCTTGTACAGATCGCCATTCTTTCGACCATCCGTAACCTTGGCTTTGTTGTACAGCTCGATCTCCGACACCAGCAATTTGGCAAACCGCTTGGCATCCCGGTGGATTCTCTGGTCAGCTTCGCCAAGCTGTGATAGGTCGAATCCCGCGGCCGGCGCCGGGGGAGGAGGCGGTGGCCCAACCGCGGGTTCTTCGATCGCAGGCGCCGCCACGACGGACTCCTCGACTGGCGGAGCCGTCGGAGGCGGTGCCGGTGGCGGAGTTTCCTCCACCGGAATCGTCTCGCCCAAAACAGGCACCGCGGCGGCCTCGGCGCCAGCGGCAACTGGGCTAACTTCCTCCGCGGCGGGGGCCGCAACGGGTTCGGCTTCGACCGCCTCCACCGGAGCCGCGGGAGCCGCCTCTTCGACAACGGGCCCAACCTCCTCCGGCTCGGCCTTGACTGTCTCTACAGGCGCGGAAACGCTGCCGCCAAAGGCCATCAGCCGGTCAAGTTGCGCCCCAGCAAACTCGGTCAGGATCTTCAAAGCGTCCGCGGGCAATTCCTTCCGCTTCCCTCCCCCGTCCGCATAGAAGATCGCCGAGACTGAACCCGCGGAACGAACAGGCAGAAGCAAGATCGGATCGGCAGAAGCAGGACGCAGCTTGTCGAGGAGGTTGCGATTCTTCTTGAGCAGTCCCACGCTCGCATCCACATGGCCGCCGGTCTCGTAGCAGGTCCGGAAGGGATTGTCTTGGCTCAGGGAAACGACGAGCGCCCGGAAGGCCTTCTGCGAAAGTTCAGGGGCAAAGCCTCGCGCCGACGATCCCCAGGCAGCCTTCCCCCGGACATCGAAGACCGCAGCCCGCACGCCCAGTTGCTCCGCTTCCTCGGTGAGCACTCCCAGCACCTGCTCCGGCAGCGTCGCGGTGATCAAGTCCCGCACCGCCGCCAACACTTTTTCGAGTGAGGTCTCGGCGACGGGCGGGGCCGCGGCCGGAAGCTCAACCTTGGCGAGCTGATCGAGCTGCTGCTGGACGGCCTCCTCCAACTGCTGGTACTGGCTGCGGAGTTCTCGCAGGCTCTGCTCGAGTTTCTGCAACTGCTCCGCGTGGGCGCGAAACTCCTGGGCCAACTGCTCACGCGCTTGACTGATCAGGTCGGGAATCGGGTTCTGCTGCATTTCCGCCAAGGGAAGCACCTCGATTGGATAACGTACGTTCCCCCTTATGGTACAGGCTAATGAGCGCGTGTCAACTCCCATGTTCTGCTCGCCTCTCGTACTGTCGGCCGGGGCAATGTCAGAAAGGGCCGGTCGGGACCAGAGCCCTTTGTCGGCGGGTCTTCTTGACACCCGCGAAAGCGAGGCGTAACCTGAGATGGAGCGTGGGGGCGTACCGGTTTCGACGGGAGCGCTTGCGCTTAGAAGGCATGCCGGGGGTCCACACCACCCGTAATCGGAGTGGGACAAAGACAACTGCCAACACGCAGTATGCCTACGCTGCCTAATTGATTAGGTAGCCGTCTCCTTCGTCAGGCCCGCAGGGCGGAGAGAGGCGTCGATCAGCGGGCTGGCTTGCGGTGGGCCGCCTGAGCACCGCAGGCGAGATCTCCGCCGCGAGGTGGACAGGCTAGTCGGCGGTCCGTTATTGCTCGTTCCTGAGGGCCGTGGGCGAAAGCAGGAAGCGAACGGGATAAGCATGTAGGCTTCTAACCGTAGGCCTCTTCGGACGGGGGTTCGACTCCCCCCGCCTCCAGAGATCAGTCGACAGTTTGCAGTCAACCGTCCACAGTCGCCGGGGGGCGCGTAGATGGCACCCGTGCCGAGGTGCGCGACCTGAAAGGAGCGTCCCAGGGAGGCCGCGGGTCTTCCAGCCTTTGGGAAAAGTAACGCCAGCTTCGCCCTCCAGTCTTGCGGCTCTTCCAAAGAAGAGCTTGAAAAAGCCGCAACTTCAGAAAGGGGAAGTTGGGTTACGGGGGTCATGACACCGGCGCAGGCTGAGGGACAGGAGCGTGGGCCGGGGCCCATGGCGTCACGGACGGCAGTGCATTATGAAACTGGTAAACAGCCTTGGGCCGCTGAGGCGAAAGGCGGCTGTCCTGCCCCGTAACTGATTTTCGTCATTGCCAATCCAGGGGAGCCGATATATATACTAGACCACCTCTTGGTTCAGTCCCTCGCAGTTGACAAGGGGTAGGCTATAGGTGGCATCGGGGCCTATGGGCGGTACGGGACAATCTGAGAGTGTAATCGCGCGGGTCAGCCAGCAACTCGCGGTACTGGAGAGACGCGACTGGCAAATGTGGATGATCGTCGCCGGCACCGGAATCATGGTGGGCGCCGCGTTCCTGGCACTGCTTTTCCCCGCGGCTATCCTGCACCAGGGCAATTTGCACTTGCAGTTGGTGGTTTCGCGCGAGGCTTTTGTTGGCCTCGCCGCGCTGCTAATCTTGTTCAACACCTACATGATCACCCGCCGACTCGAATTGCGCCACATGCGGGAGGCAGTGATCTCAACCTCGATTCAGAACGAGCTAATCCGGCTACAGTCCTTCACCGATCCCCTCACTGAGGTGTACAACCGCAGGGCGCTGGATGATATGGCAGCCCGGTTTATGTCGCGGGCACGGCGTCTGGAAAAACCGCTCACTTTCATGGTGGTGGATGCTGACAACTTCAAGGACATCAACACCCGCTTCGGTCACCTGACGGGAGATTTCGTGCTGGCAGAGATTGCAGCCTTGCTCCAGGGGGCGGTGCGCGGCTCGGATTCCGTGGTCCGCTACGGCGGCGACGAGTTCCTGGTCATCCTGGCCGATGCGCCGCTGGAGGGGGCCAAGATAGCCGCCAGCCGCGCGGAGAAAGCGGTGGAGGACTGGAATTGCGGGGGACACTTGGAGGGTTTCAAACTGGCCCTCAGTATCGGCCTTGCCCAGTGGTCCCCGGACCAGAATCTCGACCAGATCCTGACTGCGGCCGACCAAGAGATGTATGCCGCCAAGGCAGTACGAAAAGGCGCGGCGCGCTGAGGCTCGGCTTCCCTTCCTAACCCGCCAGCCAATCATCATTGCACGCTCGAATCCCCCTACTATAGAATAGAAGTGGACGCAATTGAACACTCGGTAAGCGCCCGATTCGGGGCGCGAATGCGACAAGACGGTGAATCCCTTGGCCCGATTACTCCGGCGCTTTGTTTGGCCCAGCCGTGTTCTCACCCTAGCGAGCCTCGTGGGGCTGGCGCTGCTCTTCTGGCCGGCGCGGGCGCTGCGAAGTGACAACTTTGTCTTTTACCTGTCCACGACGCGGTCCGTGATTGCTCTCGAAATCATCGACCAGAACAAGTACCTGCCGCTGATTCCCGTCCTGAATGTGGTGGGGAAGGTGGACGCGTTACAGGAGAAGCGCGACTCGCTGAAGGTGTGGTTCCGTGAGGCCCAGATCGAATTGCGTCTGGACGGCAAGAAAGTGCGGGTCAACAAAGCGCGGCTGAACCTCGCTCAACCGGTTCGCAGACCAAAGGGACAGTGGCTGGTGCCGGTGGACTTTCTCACCACTGTACTCCCACATCTCACGCGTGAAACCATTGAGTACCAGGTGGGAAGCAACCGCATCTTCATCGGCGACGTCAAGCCGATTTCCTTCACTGTACGCCTGGACCAGACCGCGAACGGAGCGCGAGTCACGGTGCAGTTCACCGACAAGGTCACCATCCACACCGCGGCGAGCAACGGCAAGTGGTACCTGTTCCTCGGCCCGAGACCTGTGGAACCGCTGGAACAGACCTTCCGTTTCCAGGACCCTTACGTCACTGAGATTCGATTTGACGATCAGGACGGCTTGCCAAAGCTGATCCTCACGCCCGCGGCAGGCGGGTTGAACTTCTATCCGACCCTGGCGGAGGGCGGGAAGATCCTCCTGGCGGATGTCCTGAAGCCGCCTCCACCCGCTCCATCGCAGCCGCCCACAGGCGAGCAACTGGTCACGGCGGGGCCGCCAACCGCGCCGCCAGCCCCCGGCGCCGAGGAGGAGGTTCCGGGGGCGCAGGCCGGGCCTCCCTTGCCTGTAGTCGTACTCGACGCGGCACACGGCGGGTCCGACGTAGGAGCGCACGGCCGTGACGGCGTCCTGGAGAAAGACCTCGTGGCGCAGCTCGTGGCCCGAGTCCGCGCGGGGTTGCTCGCCACCAAGAAGTACCACGTAGTCCTGACGCGCGTCGGCGACGTCAACCTCGCATTCGAGCAGCGGGAGACCGCGGCCAACCTCCATCGTCCCCGCGCGTTCCTTTCCTTCCATGCGGGTAACCTCGGCATGGTGACGCCACGCGTCGTGGTTTACAGCTACCGGGCCCCGTCGCCGCCAACTTCGACGGATAGCGAGCAGCCTCGACAACTCCTGATTCCCTGGACCCAGGTTTATCGGCTTCACCTCGACCAGAGCCGCCGGCTCGCCCAGGTGCTCCAGGAAAAGTTCGCGCTGCTTCCCGGGGTGGCGACCGACAAGCCCAATGAGGCGCCTGTGCGCAGCCTGCGCAGTGTTGATGCGCCCGCCGTGGCCGTCGAGGTGGGGACCCTGACACCAGACGTAGATTCCGGCGCGCTGACTGATCCCAACTTTCAGCAACAGATTGCCAACGCCGTCGCCGCCGCGCTCGAAGCCTGGCGAGGAGGGATATCCTGAGCCATGTCACGCCGTGCAAAGGTCCTGATGCTAATCCTGCTCGCAATTCTGGCGGCCGGCGCGTTTTACTTGCGCGTGCTCACACAGCGAGTCTTCTTCCAGGCTGCTCCCGAGCGGGGAGAGGAGGTGGCGCGCACCCGGTTGAGCGAGGCGGCGCTGCAATCCGCCACCAGCCCACAGCAGACCGCCACGCTCTACTTCCCTTCCTTCGAGCAGGGAGTGCTGCGAGAGGAGAAGCGCCCAGTGGCGTGGGCGGAGGCCGAGACAGACCGCATTCGTCAGGTCCTGTTGGCGCTGGTCGAGGGCTCGCATCAGGGTTATAGCCGGTCCCTGCCAACCTCCACCGGGATTCGCGCCGTCTTCCTGGCGCCCGACGGCACAGCCTTCCTGGATTTCTCAAACCAGGCAATGCCCGACTTCAATCCCGGGATTGCGAGCGAGTGCCTCGTGGTCTATTCCATCGTGAATTCGCTGGCCGCCAACATTCCCGCGGTCAAGAAGGTCAAGATTCTCGTGCAGGGCCAGGAAGTTGATACTTTGAACGGGCACGCGGACCTGAGCGGCTATTTCGTTCCGGACTCGGCCCGCATTTCACTCGGCCCTTGAGGCGTCGAGGTTCTATGTCCAGCACACCAAGGCCCTTGAGCGGGCTGCTTTATTCCGGCGGAAAGCTGCTCCGCGCAGGGCAGCGTTCCGCGCTCGAGGTGCGGCCCGTGGAGATTGTTCCGCACTACATCACGAGCGCCGAGGGTTCAGCACTCATTCGGCTGGGAGAAACCCAGGTAATCTGCACCGCCTCGGTGGAAGACGGCGTGCCACCGTTCATGAAGGGCATGGGCAAGGGCTGGATCACGGGCGAATACGCCATGATCCCGCGCGCCACCGGTGCCCGCACGCCCCGTGAAGTCACGCGCGGCCGACCGGGCGGACGCACGATGGAGATTCAGCGGCTGATTGGCCGCTCTCTGCGCGCGGTGACCGACCAAGAAAGGCTGGGTGAGCGGACAGTGTGGATTGATTGCGATGTTATTCGGGCCGACGGCGGCACGCGCACAGCGTCCATCACAGGTGCGCTGGTGGCTCTGGGCCTGGCCTTTCAGAAACTGGTCGAAACCAAGGTCCTGCGAAGTGTGCCACTCAACGATTACGTCGCAGCCATCAGCGTGGGCATCGTGGGCGGGGAAATCCTGCTCGATCTCGACTACGCCGAAGATTCCAACGCGGAAGTGGATATGAACGTCGTCATGACCGGCAAAGAGCAGCTCGTTGAAGTCCAGGCCACGGCTGAAGGCCGGGCGTTCAGCGTGGAAGAGATGAATAAGCTGGTTGAGGTGACTCGCCCTGCCATCCAGAGGCTGCTGGCCTTGCAGCAGTCGATTCTGAAGCTTGCGCTCCCCACGAAATAAGGGCTGGGAGTAGGGGGCTGGGAACCAAGCTTGTCACTTGTCACTCGTCACTCGTCAGTTGACCTCTATCTCGCTTCCGCTAATCCAGGGAAACTCCGCGAGTTCCGCGCAGCGGCTGCCGACCGCGAGATCGCCCTGGAAGCCGTTCCCGGCATCGAGAGCCTCCCGCCTTGCGTGGAAGATGGCGCAACGTTCGAGGCAAACGCTCGCAAGAAGGCGCTCCATTACAGCGCGTACGTAGATGGCCCGGTCTTCGCCGACGATTCGGGCATTTGCGTGGACGCGCTCGGCGGAGCACCCGGAATTCTCTCGGCACGATTCGCCGGGCCGGAGGCGGATGACGCGGCCAACAACCAGAAACTGCTGGCGGAACTGCGCCGCGTGGAAACCTCAGGCAGCAGCGCAGGGCAGGCGCAGGATCCCGCCGCTACAGGCCGCGCGGCGCACTACGTTTGCGTCATTGCCCTAGCCACTCGGGGGCGAATCGTCACGGTCGTGGAGGGCCGCGCCGATGGCATCATCATCGACGCGCCGCGCGGCTCCGGGGGCTTCGGCTATGACCCCCACTTTTTCTACCCGCCCCTCTGCAAGACGTTTGCCGAACTGACCCCCGAAGAAAAGTCCGCCGTCTCCCATCGCGGGAAGGCCTTCCGGAAGCTCCTGGACTTCCTTACGGCGCAATAGAGCCTCTCCCGAATTTGCTTGGAGCGGGCTCTGCGCAGGAGGGTAAAGGCCCCCAGGCTTTTCGTGTTATATTCGCGACTCTTTACGTGTCAGCCACGACTTGTCCAAATTGCTCGAACTCCCGGAAGGATAGGTCGCACGTCAATGTCCCCAAAAGCCAAAGCGAAGAAGCGCGCGCAGGCTGCAAAGCCCAAGGTTGATTACACATCCCCCGAACGTTTGAACCGAATCTTCGCCGCACTCGACCAGCTCTTTCCCCAGGCGCAAAGTGCTCTCCGGCACGAGAATGCCTTTCAGCTTCTGGTCGCCACCATCCTTTCGGCCCAGTGCACCGACGAGCGCGTCAACAAGGTCACGCCCGAGCTGTTTCGAGAATTCCCCACGCCGCAGGATTTCGCGGCGCTCCGCCAGGAAGTGCTGGAACGCAAAGTCCAATCCACGGGCTTTTTCCGCAACAAGGCCAGGAACATCATCGCTACATCCAAGAAGATCGTGCAGGATTTTGGCGGCCGAGTGCCGCAGAGTATGGAGGAGATGCTGACCCTGCCCGGGGTGGCGCGGAAGACGGCCAACGTAGTCCTGGGCACGGCCTACGGCCTGCCGACCGGGGTGGTCGTAGATACGCACGTCTTCCGCATCGCGCGACGCCTGAAGCTCTCCAGGCAAAAGACCCCGGAAAAAGTTGAGCAGGCCTTGATGAAGCTTGTGCCCCAGGAGCGCTGGATTACTTTCGGTCACCAGATGATCTGGTTTGGAAGGAAGCTTTGCGCGGCGCGCAAGCCCCTCTGCGCCGAATGCCCCCTGCAGGCCGTCTGTGACTCCCCAGACAAGACGGTATGATCCGAGGGGCGCAGGCGGCTCGCCTGCGACGGCGGCGCTACTTCACGAAGATTGCCTTCGGCAGCAGTGCGTGCAGGCACTTCTTGCCGTCTACCAAATGCGTGATGTGCAGGTTCGCAGCGTCGCTGGCCAGGATGTAGGCTTCCGACCGACTGAGGCGCTTCGCGCTTACCAGGAAATCGAGCGTCTCATCGAGGGCGATCTTTGCGGCTCCTCCAGGTTCTCGTGGAAGCCCATAGTCATATAGTGCGTAAGGGTTTCGACACGCGGCCAGCACAGCTTCAGGTCCTTGCGAACAGGATGCAGACTATTAGGACACCTTAGCCTTAGCTTGCGTAGCGCCACTTTAGCACCGAACGGCCCCACATACCATGAGGTCGGCGGCGAAATGGAAGGGAGATGCATTCGCGCAGGCCAGGCGCTCCTCACGCAGGCCTCGCGCTACTTGACCTGGCGGCGTTGACGGCACCCGAAATGCCATCTATACTCACTAAAGTCAGGGGCTGAAGAAGGGCATCGGCGAAAGAAGGACACGCGGCATGGAAATCATCCTGGACGAGGGTGCGGGTTTCTGCTTCGGCGTGGAGCGCGCCATGAAGATGACGGAAGAGGTGGCGCGCGCGACCAAAGGCCGCGTGGTTACGATAGGCCCTCTCATCCACAACCCGCAGGTGATTGAAGAGTTGAAGAAGGAAGGCGTGGAGGTGGCAGCAGAGGACGCCGAGGTCCGTAATGCTGTCACCATCGTGCGGACCCATGGGGTGGCGCCCGAGGTCGAGAAGCGACTTCGCCGGGAAAGCAAGAGGCTGGTTGACGCCACGTGCCCCTATGTGAAGAAGTCCCATCAGTACGCGGAGCTGCTCCACCGGGAGGGCTACCACATCCTCATTGTTGGCGACAGGAACCATCCCGAGATCAAGGGCTTGCTGGGCTGCGCCGGAGAGCGCGTGAGCGTCATCAATGATCCGGACGAGGCCGATTCCCTCCCCCACTTCCCCAAGCTGGGCGTCATTATCCAGACTACCTATCCCATCGAGAAACTGCAGAAGATCATCGCCAAGCTGGTGGGACGAAGCACCGAGCTCCGCCTTTACAACACGATTTGCGACTACACCTCCGACCGCCAGACCACGACCACCAGCATCGCGCGCCGCGTGCAATTGATGTACGTCATCGGTGGGCGCAACAGCGCGAATACTAACAAGCTCGTGGATACCTGCCGACAACAGGGCGTTGAGACCCGCCTGATTGAAGTGGCCGAGGAGATCGACGAACGGGACCTGGAAAACGTCGAGCGAGTCGGGATCACGGCCGGCGCCTCGACGCCCGAAATCCGCATCGCCGAAGTAATCGAACGCCTCGAACAGATTGCCGCCGCCCGCGTTACGCCTTAGAGCGAATCTGTTCCGTCCTCCACAAACCCGATAATGAGGTGATCCGCAAGCAGAGCTGAAGTCTTTCGTGCGCAATCTACACAAGCGCGTCCGGATCCATTCCCTGCTGGTCGCGATTGCCTGCCGTGGGACCGCCGCTTATCTTGCCTACCATCACATGATTGGCGTAAGGTTGTAGGCGTGGTGAGGAGGAGTCGAAGGTTGAAAGTCGAAAGTGAGGAAGGAAAAGACTCCCATGCTGCCGAGATTCCGTTGTCTTGCAGGTGATTGACTTTCGGCTGTCGACTCTCGATTTCCGATTGTTGACTGATGACGGTCAACTCAGACTATTGTGAAGGTTGTGAGCCTTGCTGGAGGTCACGTCCTACCTGCGCGATCAGGGCGGGTAAAACCTCGTCCAGCAATCGCGCGCTCGCGCCATTCAAGGCATTGACTACACCCGCGACGCCCTTGCCTTCTGCCGCGCTTTCCACCTGACGCCTCTCCGACCACAGCACCTTGTGGTCACGGGAGCGAAACAGGGTCATCTCCAGGGCCACCCGACCCTTCACTCCCGCTTCGTAGTCCACTTCTTCGAAATTCAAGAGGTGGCCCGTGAGAACGTAATCCACCGGCTCGCGCGAAGGCAGAAGCCGCACTTCGAAGAAAACGCCTGCGTGGCTGAGCCGTCGGGCCACCAAGTCAGTCAGGAGCGTGGCTGGGTCGGAACTCCACCGATGATATTGGTAAAAGTTCAACTGCGTCGGCGACTCATAATACACAATCCGGTCGTCCCGCAGGACTTCGGCGGCGCGGAAGCGCTCGATACCCAGCACTCCACGTGCATTCGGGTCCTTGGCCTCGGGCGCGGTCGGAACGCGCAACGCGTAGTAGTTTATCTTCGGCAAACTACCACACGACACACCCACTGCCGCCAGCAACGCCAGCGCCGCGCCCAGGCCGGCACAACTATGCGCCGAGCCGCTCCACCGTGATTCGCCGGTCCTCACGCGCCACGTACTCCAGTTGAATTCTCACCCGAGGGGCCAGGGGATTATCTCCGAGCTTCTCGCCCCATTCAACGATAACCGTCGCCTGCTGATTCCAGAGGTCCTCCAAGCCAAGCGTCTCCAGGTCACGCGGGCTCTCGATCCGATAGAGGTCGACGTGATAAACCTTAGGCTCGCACCCGTATTCGTGCACCAGAGTGAAGGAGGGGCTGGTCACCTCCTCTTCTCGCGCCGCACCCAGACCGGCCACGATGCCTTTCGTCAAGATCGTCTTGCCGCTTCCCAACTCACCCTCGAGCAGCACCAAGCAAGGCGGCTGGAGTTCTCTGGCTAGAGCGCGGCCAAATGCCAGCGTCTCGTCGGGCGAGCGCGTGACGACCTCAAGCATCTTACTTGCTTCCAAGGGAGTTCCCCGCCCCACGCTCACACCCGCCGACTCTCCGCCAGTGCCCGGAAGGCTCGCGGCAGAGCGTCGAGAAGATCTCCCGCGATCAGCGAGACCTGCCCCAAATCACTGGCCGCCAAGTCGCCCGCCAAGCCATGCAAATACACTGCGGCTGCCACGACGTCGGCCACAGGCCGCGCCGGGTACTGAGCCAGAAGGCCCGCAATCAAGCCCGTCAGGACATCGCCGGTGCCTCCCGTAGCCATGCCGGGGTTGCCGGTGGGATTCACCCAGACCTGTCCATCAGGCGCGGCAGTGAGCGTCCGAAAACCTTTCAAGACCAAAGTGACTTGATGCTCCCTTGTGAACTCTCGCGCGAGCTCCACACGGCGCGCCAGGATTTCGGCAGTCTTCTGTCCCGTCAGGCGGGCCATTTCACCGGGGTGCGGCGTCAGGACACGGACACGATTCCCGGCGCGCAGCGTGTCCATGCACCCGGCGAAGGCGGTCAGGCCATCAGCGTCGAGCACCACCGGAGCATCGTATTGATTGACTACGGTCCGCACGAGTTCAGCGGTTTCGGGGACCGTGCCAATCCCCGGCCCCACAGCCAAGACGGACTTGCCTTCCACCAGTTGGTCCATCCGCCCGTCATCGAGCGCGCGAAGCGAAATCGTTCCAGCCGCCGTTTCCGGCAACGGCTCGGTCATGAATTCCATGCCCAAAGACGCAATGATGGGCAGCGCGCGCTTGGCCGTGGCCACGGTCACCAAGCCCGCGCCCGCCCTCAGCGCCGCTTTGGCTGCCATCGCGGCCGCGCCGGTCCTACCGATTGACCCCGCCAGGATCAGGACGTGGCCGAAGTTTCCCTTGTGAGCCTCGGCCCGGCGGGGATGCGTCAGCCAGGCTAAGTCTTCCCGGCAGGTCAGGTTCAACTGCAGTTCAGGATCGTTCGCGAGGGCCTCGGTCGGCGTACCGATCGCCTTGACGACCCATTCGCCCACACGCTCACAGGCAGGCGGGAAAACATGAGCGACCTTCGGCGCGGTAAAGGTGACCGAAGCGTCTGCGCGAACGCACTCACCGATTAACTCTCCGGTGTCCGCCGAAACCCCTGAAGGCAGGTCCACCGCCACGACGCGGGCCTGAGAGAAAGTGCTGTTGATATCGAGGATGACTTCAGCGAGAAAACCCTCGATCGGCTTCGAAAGGCCTGTGCCGAACAGCGCGTCAATCAGCAGCGTGGCGTCTTGAAGGCCAGGTTTCAGGCGCTGCCAGGCGGCGGAGTCTTCGATCACCTCGGGCGCCCCTGAGGCCTCCAAGCGTCCCCAGTTGACGGCCGCGTCGCCCTTCAAGCCGTTCGGGTCGGCCAGCAAGA
Source organism: uncultured Acidobacteriota bacterium (assembly GCA_964495535.1). GTDB lineage: Bacteria > Acidobacteriota > Terriglobia > UBA7540 > UBA7540 > JALHUF01. The sequence goes on from CAZBWJ010000006.1 coordinate 15,185, forward strand.
GCACGCGCGGCTTGAGTCCCTGTTCGCGCAGCAAGCGCGCCACCACCATGCCGTCCCCGCCGTTGTTGCCGCGTCCGCACAGGATGACAATCCTGTGGTCGCCGAGCGGGGAGAACCGCTCCATCAGGAACTCTACGAATCCCTGCCCGGCATTCTCCATCAGGGTCAGACTGGACACACCGTAGCGCTCAGTTGTCAACCGGTCAATGCGCTGCATCTGGGCGGCAGTGAGGATTTTCATCGGCTAAATCCCCGCCAGCGTCTCCAAGTCTTTTAGCTTGCGTGAATCACCCATGGCAATGAGGAAATCGCCGGCAGAGATCTTCTGGTGGGGACCGGGGTTAAATTCCAGTTGTCCGTCCTGGCGCCGGATGGCCAGGACAATGACTCCTAGGCGGTGCCGCATGTCCGTTTCGCTCAAACTCGAGCTGGCCAGTTGGGAATGTTCGGCCACGCGCACTTCCTCAATCTGGAGGTCGAGGTTGCTATCGCTGAGCGAGGAAAGGGCAAGGTCAAGAAACCGCTGCACGTTCGGGCGCGTCAGCATCCGCGCCATACGCAGGCCGGCGTAAGTATAAGGGGATAGCACCGTGGTTGCGCCAGCTTTCAGCAACTTCGATTCTGCGGCCTCCTCGCTGGCGCGCGCCACGATAGGCAGGTTGGGCGCCATGCCGTGCGCGGTCAAAACGATGTAAACGTTCTGCGCATCGGAGGTCACGGCGCTCGCCAGGCCGCGGGCGTGTTCAATCCGCGCCTGCCGCAGAACCGCCTCGCTGGTGGCGTCACCCACGACGACGGGGAAGTTCTGTTCCAGGGCCCACTTGGCCTTGGCGGGGTCTTCCTCGATGATTACTAACGGGATGTTGCGCGCCGCAACTTCCGTGGCCACGCGCCGACCCACCCGGCCCACCCCGCAGATGATGATGTGGTCCCTCAGTTTGGAGATCTCTTTTTCCATGCGACGCCGGCCAAAAAACGACCCCAGTTCAGATTCTATCACCGCGTGGGTCAGAGTGGCCATGGCGAAGCCCACTACACCAATACCCAGAAAGATCAAGACTACGTTAAAGATCCGACCCGCGTGTGAGAGCTGATTCACGGGTTCGGCCCCGATCGTGGAGACCGTCATCAAGGTGCCATAGAGCGCCTGGAACCAAGGCCAGCCTTCGATAGCGTGAAAGCCCACCGTGCCCACCAGGAGCAGTCCGAGGACAAAGGCCAGAACTATCACCGGACGGCTGAAGGTTCTAGCCTTGGCGCGGGGAGCCTGGGAGAGCGCCTGGGACACCAGAACGTCCGGGGGTTTCGTTTGGAGAGGGCTGGCACTCACAGCATCCATCCCCCGCTGACATTCAGAACCTGCCCAGTCACGAAAGCGGCTTCCTCCGAGGCAAAGAACTTCACGGCCTCAGCCACATCCTGCGCCGTGGCGGGCCGACCCACCGGGAATCGGGCGTCCGCCACGCGTTGGGCTTCCTCCAGAGAGAGTTCCTTGTCGTCGATGACAGAAGGATTCACCACGTTCACCGTGATACCGTAGCGGGCCTCCTCGAGGGCGAGCGACCGGCTGAAGGCTACGATCCCGGCTTTAGCAGCGGAATAAGCGGAGATCTTGGCTTGGCCAAAAGCCCTCTCGGCACCCACCGCACCCAGGTTGATGATTCTCCCCCAATGCTGGCGGCGCATCGTGGGTAAGGCGTACTTCGAGGTATAGAAGACACTGAAGAGATTGGAAGCGATGACGGCATGCCATTCTTCCAGGGTCGATTCCAGGACCGGCTTCCACTCGAAATCGCCGACGCTGTTCACCAGGATATCCAGCCGCCCAAAGTGGCGCACTAAGCCGTCCATCAAGTCCTTGGCGCGCGCCGGGTCGGTGACGTCACTCTGGACTGCCCAGCCTTCCGTCCCGAGCGCTCGTAGGGCGTTCACGACTCTCTGCGCGCCCATCTTGTTGGTCCGGTAACCGACGGCCACACGCGCGGCCGCCCGGCCTAGAGTGAGCGCAATTTCCTTGCCGATTCCCCGCGAAGCCCCCGTCACCAGAGCCACCCGATTTTTTAAGGCCACGCTTCAACTCCTTGAAAAGAAAACAGTTAGTATCAGGTTATCGAATTCAATCAGCACAGGCGAAGGGCCACGCCCGCCTCAAGCGATCGCCTTGCCCACCACCATGGTCATGTCATCTTGGAGTTCGGGGCTGCCCGTCCAATCGCTCACGCCGCGATAGATTTCTTCCGCCAGCATTTCCAACGGGCAGCCGAGAGCGCGCTGGGCCGCTTCCAGGAGACGTTCTTCTCCAAATTGTTCCCCGTAGGTGTTCTCCGGCTCAATGAGGCCGTCGGTAAATGCCAGAAGCACGTCGCCGGGCTCGAGTTGAATCACCGCTTCTTCGTAAGTCATAGGGGAGAACATACCCACTACGGTGCCGCCCTTGTCGAGCCGTTCGATGCGGCCCTGGCGGAACACCGCGGGAGGCAGATGACCAGCATTGGTGTAAGTCAGCCGCCGCGTGGCCCCGTCGTACTCCGCACAGAAGAACGTCGCGTATTTCTCCGTTGACGTGCTTTCGTAGAGCTGGCGGTTGAGCCGCTCGACGATTTCCGCCGTCGAAAGCGGCCGGGCGCCGGCCACAGCCCGTCCAGGGTACCCATCCTGGAATTGAGCGCGCAGCGACGACTGGATGGCTGCCATCAGCAGGGCGGCGGAGATGCCTTTGCCGGAGATGTCGCCCAGCACCAGCGCGACGCGGTCCTCTCCCAGCCGCAAGAAATCGTAGTAGTCCCCGCTCACCACCCGGGCGGGCTTGCAGACCCCGTATAGCTCCAGGCCCTTGACTGTGGGCGCCGCGCCGGGGAACAACTGCCGCTGAACTTCCCGGGCGATCTCGAGTTCGCTCTCCAGCCGCGACTTCTCCTGCGACTCGCGCAGCAGGCGCTCCACCGAGGCCGTCATGCTGTCGAATGCTTCTCCTAGGGCGCTCAACTGGTCGCGCGAGGGAAGGTGAATTCGGTAGGAGAAATCGCCCCCCTTCACCTGCTCGGTGGCGTCGTAGAGGTTGTCTACCGTGCGCGTCATCGTCCGCGTCAACCGGATGCCGATGATGAGCGCAAATCCCTCGATGACCAGAAATATGATGGCCACCGCCTCGAAGGCGAAGACGTAGATCTGGGAATACTCTCCTAGTGTGGCCAGGAGCTGATGGTTAAGGGTCACAATCCGGGAAGTCACGTAAACAAAGACCGGTTGCTCCAGCTTCTGTTCCCTGTCTCCACCCCAGAAGACAGGCTCGAGCGTGGAGGCGCCAAACACCGTGAAGTCGAAACGGTTGAGAGGCTCGGGAACCTGAACCGATTTGGAGCGGACCGAACCTGCCTGAACATAGGCCCCCTGGGGGGTCTTCACGTGCAGGCCGGGCCGGCCTCTGTCGGCTTCTCCCCGCTCCGGCTGCGTCGTGACCACCCCCACGGGTCCAACCCCCGCGCCCACTAGATCCAGGAGTTCGGGTGTGAAGGGCTGAGAGAGGATAATCGTCAGCTCGCCCGAAGGCGTCCGGTTGCGCTCCACAGATCGCACCGCAATCTCTCCCTCATCCACGACGATTCCCGCGAACTCCTCCCGCGTGAGCCAGGTTGGCACGGACACGGCCTTAGCAATGGGTGTGCCATTCAGGAAGAACGCGCGCGTCTCGGATCCGAGCCGAACCGTGATCTCCAGTCCGGGGTAGTTCGCTTGATGCTCGTGCAGCTCGGAAACGTAGAACTTGCGGATTCGCTCGAGCATGGCGTCGGGCGCCATTCTCTCTATCAGGCGCGCCTCGTGGATCACCGCACGATTGACCTGCTTCAGCTCCGCGAAGTTTTCGCGCAACCGCGAGGCCACCAGAAAGGCCGCGAATTGGCCATTGACGATGAACGCACCCAATCCCACCAGGAGCACAATGAGGAGTATGGGAACGACCGCAATGAAAATGTAGGCAACAATGAGCCGCCGGCGCAGCCGCCACAGCAGGCGGTGCCGGACGTACCTGATCCCGCGCACCAGGTAGTAAACAACCGAGGGGATGAAGGTGACCCAGAAAAGAGACCACAGCAGCCCGGGCACCGCGCCGGTCAGATGTTCAACCAGCCAAAGGGCCGCTCCATACGCCGCGATCCAGACGGCGAAGCGCGCCATCCGGTGGGTGCGGAGTTCGAGGCGCAGTGCTTCGATCATCACGCTGTCCCGTGTTGCTTGTCGGCCAATGTTCGGATCTCGGCCCTGCGGAGGTGGCTGTGCCGCACGCTATAACCGAAGTAGATAACGAGTCCGATCGTGAACCACACCAGCAGCCGCATCCAGTTGACCCAGCCAAGCTTAATCATCATATACCCGTTGAAGCCGATGCCCAGCAGCGGCACCAACGGCACCAAGGGAGTGCGGAAGGGCCGGTGAACGTCCGGTCGCTTGACGCGCAGAACCATGACGGCTATACAGACGATCACAAAGGCGAAGAGCGTGCCGATATTCACCATCTTGGCGAGATCTTCGATGGGCAGGAACCCACCCACGAGCGAAACGAGCCCACCGGTGATCAGAGTAATGCGGAACGGCGTGCGAAAGCGTGGATGAACCCAGCCGAAGATACCTTTGGGAAGCAGGCCGTCGCTCGCCATGGCATAAAAGACGCGCGTTTGACCCAGCAGCATCACCAGCATCACGCTGGTGAGGCCGGCAATGGCTCCTGCCGTGACCACGCCCGAGGCCACGTGCAACCCATGACGCAAGAAGGCTTCGGCGATAGGAGCCTCAATGTCAATCTCTTTATAAGGCACCATCCCGGTGAGTACGGCGGCCACGGAGACGTACAATAAGGTGCACACCCCGAGGGAGGTAAGAATGCCGATGGGCAGGTTGCGCTGAGGGTTTCTCACCTCCTGTGCGGTCGTGGAGATCGCATCAAAGCCAATATAGGCGAAGAAGATGTACGCCGCGCCCTCCCAAATTCCGCCGACCCCATAGGGGGCAAAATCCTGCCAGTTGTGCCCCCAGTTGTCGCGGTTGATGTACTGGAGTCCCATCACAATGACAAACAGAACTACGCTCACCTTGATCGCCACAATGACAGCATTCATGGAGGCGCTCTCGCGGATCCCGATTGCCAACACTATGGTAATGAGAAGAACAATTAGGGTAGCCGGAACGTTCCAACCGAAGGCCCAACCGAAGATCGTGGGGGCATCGAGCGGAACCCCCAGCTGCGCCGCCTTGCGCGCCGCGGTCCAGTGGTCGTAAGAAAGCCACAGGGGAAGCTTAATGCCCAGGTCCCGGAGCAGAACCACGACGTGGTTTGACCAGCCGGAGGAAACGGTGCTGGCGCCCATGGCGTACTCCAGCACCAAATCCCAGCCGATTACCCACGCCAGAAACTCTCCCAGGGTTGCGTAAGCGTAGGTGTAGGCGCTGCCGGCCAGCGGAATCATGGCAGCAAATTCGGCATAGCAGAACGCGGCAAAGGCACAGCCCAATCCGGACACCACAAAAGAGAGCACCAACGCCGGACCGGCGTACGTGTGCGCGCCCAAGCCACTTAGAACGAAGATTCCCGCCCCGATGATGGCTCCGATGCCCAAGGCCGTGAGTTGCACCGGCCCCAGCGCGCGACGCAACCCCCCTTCCCTCTCCTGGGCTTCCTGCAAAATAACCTCAAGAGGCTTTCGCAAAAAGAGCCCCGCCATTCACTCTCCTTCCTGAAAAACGGCGGCCAGCGGTTCCGCGGCACTTACGAAGATGACCGCACCCCGTCCCCGTCAGTGGGACTGGGTCCCCTGCGCGCGCGTGCTCCGACGGCGCCAAAGGTAGTACACGGGAATTCCCAGTGCCACGATCAGCAATCCTGCGATGCTGCGCTCGGCTTTGTGCATCAGGAGCGCCCACTCAACGAACAGCGCAAACGCGATGTACAACGCTGGCAGAACGGGGTAGCCCCAAGCTCGATAAGGGCGCGGAGCGTCCGGCCGCGTCCGGCGAAGCCAGAAAACGCTCGCAATCGTGAGAATATAGAATAGGACTACGGCAAAAATCACATAATCTAATAGTTCGCTATACGTTCCCGTAAGCGTCAAGAGCGCCGCCCAAAGGGCCTGCGCCATCAGGGAGACCGCCGGCGTGTGGTACTTCGGGCTGACACGGGCGACGGGAGAAAAGAACAGGCCGTCTTTCGCCATCGCATAGTAAACCCGCGCGCCGGCCAGGATCATGCCGTTCAAGCATCCAAACGTGGAAATCATGATGGCCGCCGCCATCAGCCAGGAGCCTGCGGTTCCCAGGATGACTTGCATGGCGGCCGTCGCCACGCGGTCCTCCGCAGCATACTGGATGCCGCGCTCGAGCGGCCCTGCGCCAGCCAGCGACCCGAAGAACGGGAGCACGCGCAAGTAAACCAAGTTGCAGGCCAAGTACAGCGTGCACACAACCATCGTCCCCAATAGGAGCGCCAGCGGCAGGTTCCGTTTGGCATTAATGACTTCTGCTCCCGTAAAGGTCACGTTGTTCCAGGCGTCGGAGGAGAACAGCGGGCCCACCAGCGCTACCGAAACGATGGTGAGGGTTGCCAGCCCCCACACAGCCCCCGGCCCCGCCGGGGCGACCGGAGGAGACACCGTGGAGGGACGACTTGCCCACCATAGCCCCAAACCTATGACTCCGAGCAATGCCCCCACTTTCAGAATGGTGAAAACGTTCTGTACCCATGCCCCTGTCCGGAGACCGAAGATGTTGACTACGCTCAGGAACACGATAGCCAGAATCGCCGCCAGTTGCTGGGACGAGAGGGTCAGGCCGATCGCGCGTCCGAAGACCTGAACACTGCCAAGATTCAGCAGAATGTTACCGGCGGAGACCCAGGGGACAAACACGCCGAGGAACTTCCCGAAGGCAACGCCGACGGCAGCATGGGTACCAGTCTGGATCACTAGGAAGAGCGTCCAACCATAGAGGAACCCGAACAGCGGCCCGAAGGCTTCGCGCAAGTAAACATACTGGCCGCCAGCCTTGGGCATCATCGCGGCCAATTCCCCGTAAGTGATCGCGGCGGCCACCGTCATCAATCCGCTGATCACCCAGGCGAGCATGAACAACGCGGGCGAACGTACTTGGCGAGCGACGTCCGCCGCGACAATGAAAATCCCTGACCCGATCATCGAGCCCATGACGATGGTGGTGGCGTCAAGCAGGCGGAGGCCTTTGACCAGTTCGCAGGCCGTGGTTTCGCTCGCAGCATTTGGAGCTGATGGAGTGGCCATGCTTTCACACGTCCGTGGCTCGTTGCCAGGCGGCCGCAGCCACTGACCATGGAAAATGGACGAAGAACATTGTCATGAATTGCCCAAGGCGCGCAAGAACTCTTTCGCCCGTTGGCCGACATCCGGAGCCTTCAGCAAGTCGGCAATGATCGCCACGGAATCGGCCCCCGCTCCGATCACGTCGCGCACATTTTCGAGAGTTATTCCCCCGATGGCGACCAGCGGCTTACACGTTGCCTGGCGCGCCCGCCGCAAGCCATCCAGGCCCACTACAGGGTGGGGCTTCTCCTTGCTTTGGGTGGGGAAGATAGGCCCAAAAGCAATGTAGTCGGCAGAAGACCGGTCGGCCTCGCGCACCTGGGCCAAGCCGTGGGTCGAGTAGCCTACCCACTTGCCCGGCTCGAGCACCCGGCGTGCCAGCTCCACCGGCAGGTCTTCCTGGCCCAGGTGGACGCCGTCAGCCCCGACAGCGCGCGCGACATCGGCGCGGTCGTTGACGATGAAGATCCCTTCCGCGCGCCGAACCTGCTCGCTGAGTTGGCAGGAGGTTTCATAAAGCTGACGGGAAGAAGCACGCTTGCAGCGATACTGGATCAGGCGGACGCCCGCGGCAAGCAGAATCTCACAAATGGCGGCTGGCGGCCGGCCTCCGATTTGTGCGGCGTCGAGGATGGCATAGAAGCGCGGAATCGAGAGGCTCATAGGCGGGGTGAAGGCGCGCCCCTAGATCGCCCCCGCCCCGTTCGGCGAAAAGCGAGCCAGAAAGCCTGTGTCAAATTTCCCAGCACGGAAATCCGGGTCGGCCATGATCTTTTCATGGATGGGGATGGAAGTGGAAATCCCCTCGACGATAAACATCTCTAGCGCCCGCGCCATGCGGCTAATCGCTTCGGTCCGGTCCTTGCCGTGGACAATCAGCTTGGCGATGAGTGAATCATAGAAAGGCGGGATCACCGATTCGGCGTAGGCAGCAGTGTCCACGCGCACGCCCGTGCCACCCGGGACGTGGAACCCCGTCACCTTGCCGGCGGAGGGGGCGAAGGTCTCGGGATTCTCCGCGCAGATCCGGCATTCGATGGCGTGGCCGCGTAAGCCCACCGTCTCACCGTCGATGGGCACCCGCTCCCCGGCCGCCACCTGGATCTGGAGCTTAACGAGGTCCAGTCCCGTAACCATCTCGGTCACCGGATGCTCCACCTGAATGCGCGTGTTCATCTCCAGAAAGTGGAGGTTCCGGTTCTCATCCATTAGGAACTCGACGGTGCCGGCGTTGGTATAGCCGATCTTCTGCAAGCCCCGGACGACCTGGCTCCCCAGCCGCTGCCGGGTGGCCGGGTCAATCTGGGTGGAGGGTGATTCCTCCAGGAGCTTCTGATGGCGGCGCTGAATCGTGCACTCGCGCTCCCCAAGATGAATCACTTTGCCGTGCTGGTCACCCAGGACCTGAAACTCGATGTGTCGAGGCGAGGTGATGTACTTCTCCAGATAGACGTCTGGTGTACCAAAGGACGCAGCCGCCTCATTCTGTGCCGTCTGAAAGGCATTCGCCAGTTCCTCTTCCGTCCTGACGATGCGCATCCCGCGCCCGCCGCCGCCCGCCGTCGCTTTGATCATCACCGGGTAACCGACAGTCCTCGCATTCTCCCGGGCCTCGGCCTCGGATTTGAGGACTTCAGAACCGGGCAGCACGGGCAGGCCCAACTCAGCCATCGTCTTCCGCGCCTTGTTCTTGTCGCCCATCAAGCGAATGGCGTCCGGGCGAGGGCCAATGAAAGCAAGCTGGGATGTCTCGCAGACCTCGGCAAAATGGGCGCTTTCCGCCAGAAAGCCATAGCCAGGATGAATCGCCTCAGCGCCGGTGATTTCCGCCGCGGAAATGATACTGGCCACGTTCAGATAGCTCTCCGAGCTGCGCGAGGGGCCAATACACACGGCTTCGTCGGCAAAACGCACGTGAAGCGAATAGCGGTCGGCCTCGGAGTACACGGCGACCGTCTGGATGCCTAACTCCTTGCAGGCACAAATCACCCGCAGGGCGATTTCACCGCGATTGGCAATCAGGATTTTCTTGAACATGACTTCCAGTCAAGCCGAAAAGCGAAACTCGAAACTAGAGACTCGTCGAGTTTCGATTTTCGAGTTTCGAGTTTCGATCTCCAACCAAGGCGCTACTTCTTATGATGGGGATTGATGGCGAACAAGGACTGCCCGTATTCCACCGGCTGTCCGCTCTCGACGTAGATGCGGACGACCTCCCCGGCAACTTCGGACTCAATCTCGTTCATCAACTTCATCGCTTCGATGATGCACAGCGGCTGCCCCACCTGCACCACGTCCCCCAGTTTGACAAACGGCGGCGCGTTCGGGGCGGGCGCACTGTAGAACGTCCCCACGATCGGCGACTTAATGATATGTAGCTCTTCGGCGGACTCCGCTGCTGCCGGCTGCTCGGGGGCCGCTGCCGGACTCGCCGGAGGCGCGGCGTGAACCGTTGAAGGTGGGGATGGCCATCCCGCCAGACCGTTCGTCGGATAGGCCGCCACACCGGGGTTCTCCACATGGCTGTTGCCCCGCTTGATGTGGATTCTGGACCCGCCCTTCTCCATCTCGAATTCGGTGATTTCCCGCTCAATGAGGAGGTCAATCAGCTCACGGATATCTTTCAGGTTCCAAATGCTTCCTGAGCCTTCTCGGCCGCGAGGCGGATTCTTGCTAGGCATTTCTTCTTCTCCTAAGGGCAGCCCATTGCGTCGCCCTCTGGTGGGCAAGGCAGTGCCTCCTAGACTACATACCAATCATCCTTGGACGCCGGGGTTAGGACCTCGGGACCTCTATCCCCTACCAGAACAGTGTCCTCGATGCGAATCCCCCCAAACCCCTCCAGATAGATCCCGGGCTCGACGGTCACTACGCAGCCGACAGCAAGTCGCTGTCTCTCGCCTCGGCCCAGGCGGGGCTTCTCGTGGACTTCCAGGCCCACACCGTGTCCGGTACTGTGCGTGAAGTACCTGGCTAGCCCACGCCGGGCCAGAGCCTTCCGCGCCGCGCCGTCTACATCTCTGGCCTGGACTCCGCTACGGGCAGCGTCCACAGCCCGCTGCTGGGCCTCCCGCACGGCACTATAGAGACTTCGGACGCGCCGGGTAGGCTGGCCCACATAGACGGTCCGCGCCATGTCAGCCGCGTATCCGCTGAGTATAGCACCAAGATCGAAGATTACCAACTCACTCTTGTTCAACAACTTGGACGAAGCGCGCGCATGAGGCCAAGCCCCCCGGGGGCCAGAGGCGACGATAGTCTCGAACGCCGCCCCGTCAGCACCCCCGCGCCTCATGCGATACTCAATCTCAGCCGCCAAGTCACACTCCCGCACGCCGGGCCGCACAAGCCGGATAACTTCTGCGCAGACTGCCGACGTCAAGCGCGCCGCTTCTCTGATGCACTTGATTTCCTCGGTGTCCTTTACGCAGCGCAGTTCTTCGATCAGTCCGCCCGCTGGCTTCAGCCGCACTCTGGGAGGGACATGACCCCTCAGTTCACGGAGCCCTGCGCAAGTCAGGTGCCCATCCTCAAACCCAGCCACCCTTGAGCGTCGTTCGCCAAGCCAGCGGCCCGCGGCCTTAAGAAGTCCGCCCTTCTCTTCGATGACCTCCACCCCGTGAGCCTGCTCCCGTGCCTGCTGCGTATAGCGCGGGTCCACCCACAGAAAGGCCTCCGAAAGACCCACGACTGCGAGGCCGGCACTTCCCCGGAAGCCGGTCAGGTAGAAGATGTTAACCGGGTTCGACACGACCAGGAGGGGCAGTCCCTGCGCCTCGAGGAGCGCCAGTAGCCGCTCCCGCCGCCTCGCGAACCGGCCCTGACCGGAGTGCACGTCCATCGCGGAAAACAAAAAGGAGGAGACTTGCGTCTCCTCCCGGTAACTGGACCTTGGGTCGAGGTGCAGCCGGCGACTACCCGGGCAACACCTTGGGTGAAACGAAGAAAAGCAACTCCTGGTCGTTGTCGGACACACTGCTCGTCTTGAACAGGTGTCCAATGATGGGGATGCTCCCGATCAGGGGGACATAGGTAGCCGACTTGGTTCGAGTGGTCACCGTCACCCCGCCGAAAACGACCGTGCCGCCGTCGGGGACGAGAACCTGAGTTGTTGCCTGTTGGGTATCGATGCTAGGTCCCGCCAAGCTCAGCACCAGGCCGGGGCGGGCGTTGGTGACGTTGATGTCCAGGAAAATATTCCCGTCCTCGGTGACCTGCGGCGTCACGCGCAGCGTCAGGGTGGCATTCACGAACTGAACGCTGATGGTGTTGTTGATCGTGGTCTGGATGGGGATCTGCGTGCCTTGCTGGACTGTCCCGGGCACGTTGTTTTGCGTCACGATGGTCGGCCGCGAGATGGTCTTGGCTAGCCCGCGCGTCTCCTCGGCCGCGATGGCTGCATTGATAATGTACCGAGCCCCGGCGTTAGTAATGGCAAACACCCCAAAACTCGAGATGGACGGCGTGGTCACTTGTCCCGCCAAGGTTCCCGAGGCGTAGGCGGTCGATGCCGGACCGGTTCCGGCCTGCGTCTTGGTGTTATCCATCCTGTTGTTGTACGCTGCAGACAAACTCGTCGCTAGGTGCCGTGAGAAGTCCGCCGTAGCCTGAATAATCCGGGCCTCAATCTGCACCTGCTTCGCCTTCTTGTCCAGCCTAGAGATAATCGACTCAATGACGGGAATCTGCGTCTGGATGTCGGACACGATCAGCGTGTTCGTGCGCTCATCCACCAGGATGTTCCCGCGCTTGCTGAGCGCACCCCCGCCCACCCACGACTTCAACATGGTCGCGATGGTCGAGGCCTTGGCGTAATTGACGGGCCGGAAGACCGTCACCAGGGGCTGCGCTTCCTCGCGGGCAGCCGCAAGTTTGGAAGCAGCCTCTTGCTCAGCAGTGAGCGTTTCCACCCTGGCGATGCGCAACACATTACCTTCCAGGGTTTTTCCCAACCGGCTGTTCTTCAGCACGATATCCAGAGCCTGATCCCAAGGGACCGTGTCCAGAACCATCGTCACGCTCCCCGTCACGTTCGGATCAACAATAATGTTCAATCCGCTGATTTCGTGAATGAGACGGAAGAAGTCTTTCACGTCAACATCTTTCAAGTTGAGGGAAATCGGCTCTCCGGTGTACTTGGGCTGCTCCTGACCGGATCCCGGACCTTGGCCCAAAGGCGCTGCGGAGATCACGCCCGAACTTCCCGCCACGGTCATCGCTGCCCGGGCGGCCTGCACGGCTTCCGCAGATTCTGCTGGAGCTTCGGGCTTGGGTGCGGCCGAAACGTCCGGTGAGCCCGCAGGCGTCGGCAGCGCGCTCTGGACATCGATACCAGCCGGTGTAGGCGTCTGAGCCTGCCCCTTGTGTGCCTCGCTGGTCACAGCTTCCGGCTTCGGCGATGCCACGGGCTGTTCAACCGGCTGCGCCGCAATAACCGGCACGGGGGTTGCCGCAGCTACCTGGACGAGCTTCTCCTCGGCCTTTGCCGGAGCAGGAGCAGGCTCGGCTGGCAAGGAGGCTGCTGCAGGGGAAGACAACCTGGACTTCAGCTCGACCCGAACTCCACCGGGCTGCGCATGCACATCAAACGCGGGGTTGCCAAGAAGGTCCGCTACCACCCGCACCACGGAAGGATTGCCCTCGCGGAATTGCCCAATGCGCACGGCCTTGAGCATGGACGACGAGGCGGCATACGCCCGCTGAGGGGCGCCATTTCGCGCCCCCTCCAGGTCCACAACCAGCCGCGGAGGATCCGGCAAGTGCAGCACGTGGTATGCGGTCGGGTGCGTGGTCGAGATATCGATGAACGCCTCACCCGCCGGCCCCGCCGTGACAGAAATGCCCGAGACCGTCGCGGCACCACTGGGCGTTTCTTGCGGCGAGCGCTGGCTCACCGACACTGCGGGCGCGGCGGCACGCGGCACAGTCGGCGCTGGCTGCTCAGTAGCCACCACAGGGGTCGCGGACCCCTCTGCCCCAAAGAGCAGCCGAAGTCCTGCGGGCTCCTGCCGGACTTTGAACGCCTCAGGCCGCTTCAAGTTCAACTGCACCCGGACCACCGGCTGACCGCTGGCATCGGTGTATTGCAGGAGATGATAGCCGCTCAGCAAGCCCGCAGCCCATTGACCGTCCCTGGCAACCCCGCCGGCCTTCACACCCTTAAGGTCCACCAGAACGGTGTCGGCCGTAGCTTGCACCGCCTGGAAGGTATACCTTCCCTCAATGCGGAGCAGGAGTTGGCTGGCCGAGAGGGGGTCAGCGACCGTGACCGCCTCCAACCTCGCTTGGGGCGAGGCCGTCATCTGGCGGCTCTGGGCGACGGAGACCATCCCCAGGATCAACCACGTCATCGTCATTAGAACGATAGCTTTTCGTCTCATCTTCACGCTCCAGGGCCCTGGCCCAGTCGTTTGACCACTTCACGGACGCTCACCCGTCCGTTCGCTTCGAGGACGTTCTGCTTGAAAGAGACCGAGTCAGGCGTGATCTTGCTGACGACACCGTCATACAGTTGGTCGTTCTCCCGCAGAAAATAGGCGCGGTTGGCGTTGGTATCGACCACCGCGATCAGGGTGTTGGTTGTGTCCAAGCGAACAATCCCCTCCAACCTCACCCGATTGACCAGCAGGCCCCGCTTGCCAGTCGGCAAAGGGCCCGTCACTTCTTCTCCGCCCGCTTGGCCTGGAACGACGGGCGGCGGGAGCTTGAAGGGATCCCGTCGGCCCGTGATCTCCGGTGCTCGTCCAGCCATGGGCACCGGCGGCCCGCCTTCTGCCGGCTTGGCAGAGGTCCTCTTTGCGGCCGGCTGCGATGCAGCCTGGGCCGCGGGCGCGCTGGCTTTCGCGCCCGTCCCCGCCTGCATCGCCGGGTCACTCCCCGAGGGCTGCGCCTTACCAATATCCACCCAGGCCCAGCTCGCCAGGATCAGAGTGAGCAGCAAGCCCCACGGTATTCTCGTTCTCATGCATTTAAGGCCGTTTTTGAGCATGTCTGTCATCCTGCCCTATCTCTTTTGGGGTTGCGGCGGTGGCGCCGGAGACTGCGGGCGGTTGAAGAACGTCGTCACCACGCAGTTCGCCCCCACCGTCTCGCTGGGAAGAATCGTGTACCTCCCCTGGCCTCCGCCTACCGGGGGTCCGAGGGAAAGGCCCGTGACGCTTACAATCCGTTGCTGGCGAGCCAGTCGGTCAAAGAAATTCAGCATGGCGTAATACGTGCCGTCGATGCGGATACTGAAAGGCATCTCGACGTAGAAATCGCGGGCCACCACTGGTTGGGCAACGAAGCTGCGGAGGTGAGTCGTCGAACCGCTGGCCGTGTCATACACCATCTTCACGAATTGGTCCGTGGCCGGCTCGTCCGGGACAATGGTGCGCAGGGTTTCGAGTTGCTTTGCCAACTGGGCGACGCGGTTGAGCAGTTCGGTTCGCTCCCTTTCCACAGCCCGGTTCTTCTCATTCTCGGCCTGCAGGGTCTTGACTTTGACCTCCAGGCTCGTGCGCTGTGCGGAAAGGGGCCAAACGTAGAGATAGAAGACCGCGCCCGCCACGATCACTGCGACGGCGGCGAAAATCACCCCCTGCACGAGTGCCGGAAGTTCATTGAAGCTCTTGGCCATCGTCGCTCCCTCCCTAACTTCCTGCCTGCCGCCCTCGGGCGGCAGCGGCGGGCTGCGCCGCAGCCGGCGCAGCAGAAGGCAGTTTGTAAACGCAATCGAGATGGAACTTGAAGCTCATCCTATTGGGCTGGTCGTCCTGGAAGTACTGTCGCAACTGGACTTCCTCGAAGCTGCCGGAGTTCTTGAGGTTCGCCACAAAGTTGGCAATCGACTCCACAGAGTTTGCCTGCCCCTGGATAACCACTCGCGCCCCTTCCGGCGTCACCGTCAACAGGTAAAGATCACTACTGCGATTAACCACGTTCCCTAGGGCCGTCATGAAATCCACCGGCCCCACTCGGCTGTTCACCAGGGTCTGGATAGTGTCAATGCGGCTCTCCAACTGCTGGCGCTGCTGAACGTAGCGCTGGTTCTCGGCACGGATCTGCTTCAGGCGCTCCGCTTCGATCTGCTGTTTCGCGTACTCCTGGTTGAGCCTGTTGATCTCCGTCGTCCAGATCCGCCAGATGAAGCCCACAATGGCGAAAGCCGCGAGCAGACTGGCCAAGAGAATCAAAGCCTGGCGTGCCACCGTGGGCGGCGCAGCCACCGGCCTCGCCGCAGGTCGAGCAACTCCCAGCAGGTTTATCCTGATCATGGCGTGTCAAAGCTCCTTAGCGCCAGCCCCACCGCCACGCTCATGCGCGGAGCGATGTCGTTGAGGTAGCTGGTGTCAAACTTGGAGGGATTGATATCCACCCTCTGAAAGGGGTTCATGATCTCGACCGGAATGTTGAATTCCTCTTTAAGCAGGTCAGCCATGCCTTCAATTCGCGCCGTCCCGCCGGCCACGTAAACCTGCTGGATGTTCTCCGTCGTGGTCGTCTGCCGGAAGAAGTCAAAGGTCTTCTGGACCTCCAAGAGCAGAATCTCGGACACGGAACGAATGTGAGGGGTCATTGCGTCAGGCGCCACATTGGCAATTTCCTTCCCCTGCTTCAACTTCTCCGCATCCTCGTAACTGAGGTCGAGTTCCTTTTGCAGCGTATCAGTGTACTGGTTGCCGCCCACGGAAACGTCGCGCGTGAACAGGGGCACCCCGCCCCGCACAATGTTGATGTTCATGATGCTGGCCCCGATGTTCAACAGGGCAATCATGCGGTCCGGCGGGGGCTCGTAGCTGACCTCAAAGGCATTCTGGAGCGCAAACGCATCAATATCCACTACGGCGGGTTCCTTGCCGGCTTGCCGCACGACGTTCGTGTGGTTCAGGATTTTGTCCTTCTTTACCGCCACCAGCATCACGTCGAAGCCTGGGCCGGCCTGCGGCGGCCCCAGTATCTGGTAGCTCAGGTTGACATCCGCCATGTCAAAGGGGATGTATTGCTGCGCCTCGTAGGGAACAGCGCTGAGCACCTCGTCCTCGGTGGCCACATTCACCGTGATTTTCTTGACGATCACCGAGTGCCCGGAAACCCCCGTGGCCACATTCTTCGTCTTGATCTTGTTTTCGGAGAAGATCTTCTCGATGGCGTTGGATACCGAAAAGGAATCCATGATGGCGCCGTCCACCACCGTGTCCTGACCAAGACTCTCCATGCCCAGATTCAGGAGCTCGTAGCCGGCACCCTTTTTCTTGAGTTCGACCACCTTGACGGAACTCGAACCCAGGTCCAACCCAACCAGCCCCTTCGGTTTTCCAAGTCCAAACATGAGTGATGCTCCCTACCGCACGGTCGCGCGCACCTTTCGACCGACGCGCTCTTCGCGTTGCGTGCTTTGCCTCTCCATCCAGCGGTCAAGGACCGTCTTCTTGAACTTCCAGCGGTTCCCTAGTTTAAAGGCCGGAATCCTTTCCTCATAAACGTACTTGTAGAGGGTTTCCCTCGAGACTCCGAGATACTCGGAAGCCTCGCGGATGTCCATGACCTCTCGTATCTCAACCATAATCCCAGCCTTCTTACGCGGCCTTCTTGTGAATCGGTCTCCGGATCAAGCGATCAGTTGAAGAACCCCGGGAAACGGGGCCATTGTGGGGCTTATACGCCTGTTAGTCCGGCAATGTCAAGCTTTTTTTTAAGAATCATACGTTTTTCTCGGGAAGTGCGGGGGGAGTAGTAGGGAAATGCCTGGAAATCCACAAGCTCTTGGGGTGGGACAACGATGGACCACCGTATATGGCCAAGAGAGCTACCCTCTGCTTGGACTGCCAAGCATTCGGTCGAGAACGGCGTTGACACTTTGTACTCCCGGTCTCGGGAACCGGCAATGCACTCGCCCCAGCCAAACACCGGCAGATCGGTCTGCGGAGGCGGAGAAGGACTCGACACTCACAGCTCCTCGAGAAAGGTCCGTGCTCCTACCCGCGCCGGAGTTGCCCGATAGGAATCGGCGCGCGGTATTCCCAGTCGGCCGTGGCGCTGGTCCTGTAGCGAAACAACTTGCAGACCACGCAGAGTTGCGCCACGGCGTAAGGGCTTTTCTGGTTCTGCCACTGGTGGTGGCAAGTACCGGCCAGCGGTTTTGCTTGCTCCGGCGGTGGCGACTTGCGGTTCATAACAAATCCTGCCAGCTCGTGCGCACCCAATTCCTCCCTATCTACTGCCCGTCTCGACTGAGTTCCCGAACCCAGATGTTCCGAAAGCGAACGGGATGACCGTGTTCCTGAAGCATAAGTGGCAATTGCTCTGGATGTACCTGGTAGGGAGGCCGCTGCCTATGCGCGGTCGGCCCCGTCAGCTCGACATTGTCCTGGACGAGCACGCCATTGTGCAAGACCGTCACGCGTGCCGGGCGGAGGACCTTGCCATCTTTGTCAAATCGCGGCCCGTGGAAGATGATGTCGTAGCTCTGCCATTGGTCGGGCGGCCGAGCGGCATTGACCAGCGGCGGGTATTGTCCGTAGACGGCCGCCGCCTGCCCGTCAGCGTAGGTCTCGTTGTTGTACGAGTCGAGCACCTGCACCTCATACAGACCCATCAAGTACACCCCGCTATTGCCTCGGTCCTGATCCTGACCCCTGGGCGGATCGGGCGCGGCCCACTCCACGTGGAGTTGGCAGTCCCCGAAGGCCTGCTTCGTCTCAATGACTCCAGTCTTCGGAACCACCTCGAAATAGCCGTTCTCAACCTTCCATTTCGCCGGCTCGCCCTTGGAGGTCTGCCATTGGGAGAGATCCTGGCCGTCGAAAAGCACGATGGCATCCGAGGGTGGCTGGCCGGGCTTGTCCTGGGTGCTGGCTGTGGCGGGGGTGATGATTGCCGGTCGGGGCCGGGTGGTGTCATGAATCTTCCACTTCACATCGACTTGGATCGCCAATCCGGAAGCGCCGATGCCCCCGCTAGCTAACAAGGCGGCCAGGAGGCCGCCAACAGTCATCATGCGACTTCGCATTGTCTTCTCCTCTCACGGGATTCCATGTTCACACACGAAAAAGAGCTTGCGCGCCAGGAGTCTGGCCGAGGGCGAAGTGTACGTCTCCCCCAAGCTTATGTCCAGCCCTCTCGGGCCCGACCCAACCGAGGTTCATTCGGACAGAGCACCCCGCAGGCCGCAACCCTGAACCCCACCTACGCCGAACCTTACTAGGTGCGGGGAAGAATCTACAAGCGTCGGGGCGATTCGAAAAACGCCAAGGCTGCCTGGGCCACCTTTCAGAGATTGAGGTGGAAAAGCCTAGGGAGTGAACCGCCGCTCTAGGCTCGGAGCCCGAAGGCACTCCCAAGGCCCTTCCCGTGATATGCTACCGGCTTCGGGCAGGACTAAGACTCATTGATTCAACAGGAGCGCAGAATCAGGGCTGCCGTGTCCATCAAGACGGAGCCACGGAAGCCACAGGGGTATCTGGCAGACAGCCATAGTACTTCACTGTGCTTAGAAGAAGGAGCACAAGAGAATGAGTGACATGACTGGAAAACAACCCTCCGAACTGGAAGCCGTTGAAACCAAAGAATGGCTGGGGTCGTTGGACTATGTGCTCGAGCGCGGCGGTCCGGAGCGCGTCGGACGTCTCCTACATGAACTGGACGTCCATGCTCGCCAAGCCGGTGTCGAGCTGCCTTTCACTGCCAACACGCCCTATATCAACACCCTTCCGGCCGAAAAGCAGGTCCCCTTCCCCGGCAGCCGGGAAATCGAACGGCGCATCAAGAGCCTGATTCGATGGAACGCCATGGCCGTGGTGGTGCGAGCCAACCGCGAAGAAAGCGGCATCGGTGGGCACATCTCGACTTACGCCTCAGCCGCCACGTTGTATGAGGTTGGGTTCAACCACTTCTTCCGGGCCCGCTGTGATGGTCAAGAGGGGGATATTGTTTACTTTCAGGGCCACGCCTCTCCGGGGATTTACGCCCGAGCCTTCCTGGAAGGGCGCCTGTCGGTCGAGCAGATGGAGAACTTCCGGCGAGAATTGCGGCCCGGCGGCGGACTCTCCTCCTATCCCCACCCCTGGCTGATGCCTAACTTCTGGGAGTTCCCCACCGTCTCCATGGGACTCAGTCCCATCATGGCCATCTATCAGGCGCGCTTTAACCGCTATGTGGAAGACCGCGGCCTCAAGCAGCCCTCCGACGCCAAGGTTTGGGCCTTCGTGGGCGACGGCGAGACGGACGAACCGGAAACCCTCGGGGCCATCACCCTGGCTGCCCGCGAGAAGCTGGATAACCTGATTCTGGTTGTCAACTGCAATCTGCAGAGGCTCGACGGCCCGGTGCGCGGGAACGGCAGTATTGTTCAAGAACTGGAAGCCATTTTCCGCGGGGCCGGATGGAATGTCATTAAAGTCCTCTGGGGCGATGACTGGGATCCCCTGCTGGCTAAGGATGACGAGGGCCTTTTAGTCAAGCGCATGGGAGAGGTTGTGGATGGGGAGTATCAGAAGTACTCCGTGGAACCGGGTAGCTATGTGCGCCAACACTTCTTCGGCGCCCACCCACGCTTGCTGGAGATGGTGAAGCACCTTTCCGATGAGCAACTCCGCAAGCTGCGGCGCGGCGGACATGACCCCGAGAAGGTCTACAACGCCTACAAGGCCGCGGTGGAGCACAAAGGCTCGCCCACGGTCATCCTGGCCAGGACCATCAAGGGCTACGGACTGGGTGAAGCCGGCGAAGGCAAGAACATTACGCATCAGCAGAAGAAAATGAATGAGGAAGAGCTCCGAGAGTTTCGGAGCCGCTTCGGAATCCCCATCTCAGACGAAGAGGTGGCCAAAGCCCCCTTTTACAGGCCCCCGGATGACAGCCCGGAGATCAAGTACCTGCACGAGCGCCGGCGGGCGCTCGGCGGTTACATGCCCGCCCGCACGCCGAGGTGCAAACGACTGGAAGTGGGTCTGGAGGAGACCCTTCAGGAGTTTTACAGAGGCACCGAAGACCGCGAAGCCTCGACGACCATGGCGTTTGTGCGGATGCTTTCCAAGCTGCTTCGTCACGAGGAAATCGGCAGACTGATTGTCCCCATCGTGCCGGACGAGGCGCGCACCTTCGGGATGGAAGCCCTGTTCCGGCAGGTGGGCATCTACTCGCACCCCGGCCAGCTCTACGAACCGGTTGACCGGGACACCTTGCTTTACTACAAGGAGGCCAAAGACGGGCAGATCCTGGAAGAAGGCATTACCGAGGCTGGCGCGATGGCCTCGTTCATCGCGGCTGGGACGGCCTGCCTGACTTACGGCATCAACACCATTCCGTTTTTCATCTTCTACTCGATGTTCGGCTTCCAGCGGGTCGGCGACCTGATTTGGGCCGCCGCCGATTCCCGCTGCCGCGGGTTCCTGCTGGGGGGAACTTCGGGGCGCACCACCTTGGCCGGCGAAGGTCTCCAGCACCAGGACGGAAACAGCCATCTGCTCGCTTACACGGTTCCCAACCTCATGGCGTATGACCCGGCCTTCGCTTATGAAATCGCCATCATCGTTCAGGAGGGCATCCGCCGGATGTACGACAAGGGGGAAAGCATCTTCTACTACATCACCCTCATGAACGAGCCCTACGTAATGCCGCCCCTGCCGGAAGGTGTGGCGGACGGAATCCTCAAGGGCATGTACCGACTAAGGGCTGCGGAGAACAAGAAGGCGGAGCTCCGCGCCCAGCTTTTCGGCAGTGGGGCGATCCTGAACGAAGCACTGAAAGCACAGACGCTCCTAGAGGAGAAGTACGACGTGGCCGCGGATGTCTGGAGCATCACCAGCTACAAGGAGCTGTATCGCGATGGGCACGAGGTGGAGCGCTGGAACCGGCTCCACCCAGCCGAGCCTCCCAGACTCCCTTACGTCAGCGAGTGTCTCCAGGATGCGCCGGGGGTCTGCGTGGCGGCCTCGGATTACGTGAAGGCGCTTCCGGATTCCATCTCACGTTGGTGCCCCAGACCGCTCGTGTCGTTGGGCACGGACGGGTTCGGCCGGAGTGATTCTCGCAGCGCCCTGCGCGACCTCTTCGAAGTGGACGCGCGACACATCACGCTGGCCACGCTGGCCGCTCTGCTCCAGGAGCAGAAGACCAAACCTGAGCTCGTTCAAAAGGCCATACAGGAGATGGAGATCGACCCGGAGAGGGTCAATCCCATGCTCGCATAGAGGAAGCAACCATCATGGCGACTGAATTCAGACTGCCCGAACTTGGTGAGAACATCGAATCCGGCGATGTGCTGAAGGTTCTGGTTTCGGTGGGCGACATCATCACGCCGAATCAGCCGGTGCTGGAACTCGAAACCGACAAGGCCACGATCGAGGTCCCTTCCCCATTCCGCGGCACCGTCAAGTCTGTCCACGTCAAAGACGGCGAGAAACTGCAAGTCGGAGGATTGATCCTCACGGTTGAGGAGAGCGGCGAAGCGCCGGCCGTGGAGAAAGAAGAAGCCAAGGCCGAGGCGCTACCGAAAGCCGAGGAGAAGCCGGAGAAACCGCCTGAGGTCCGGCCCGAGCCAGCCCCCGCGCCTCAGCCCGCCGCCGCGGTTGCAGTAAGCCCACCGGCTCCGGCGGCTGCCGAACCGCAGATTACGCGGGAGGCTGCGCCCGCGCCGCCCTCCGTCCGCCGCCTGGCACGCGAACTCGGCGTGGACATTAACGAAGTTGCGGGTTCAGGCCCCGGTGGCCGCATTACCGAGGAGGATGTGAAAGCCCATGTCTGCTTGACTATGACGACCCCGGCGGCTGTGCGGCCTTCGGCTGCCACCGCGCCAGTCCCTCTGCCCGATTTCAGCAAGTGGGGAGAAATCGAGCGCAAGCCCATGAGGGCTGTGCGCCGCAAGACCGCGGAGCATCTGAGCTATGCCTGGTCCACCATTCCCCACGTGACGCACTTCGATAAGGCCGACATCACGGAACTGGAGCAATTGCGCAAACGCCGTGAAAGCAAGGCCGAGTCCGGGGGCGCAAAACTGACCGTCACGGCTATCGCCGTGAAGGTCGTAGCCTTGGGGCTGAAGATTTTCCCGCAATTCGCGTCGAGCATTGATATGCCGCGGGCGGAGTTGATCTACAAGAAGTATTGCCACATCGGCGTGGCAGTGGACACCGATCGTGGCCTGCTGGTTCCCGTCGTCCGGGACGTCGATAAAAAGAACATCCTGGAACTCTCGGCCGAATTGGCCCTGCTGGCCGAAAAGGCGCGGAACAGGAGAGTCACCCCCGAGGACATGGAGGGCGGCGTCTTCACGATTTCCAATCTGGGGGGCATCGGCGGCACGGATTTTTCGCCCATCGTGAACTCTCCCGAAGTCGCCATTCTGGGAATCGCTCGCGCGCGAATGGAGCCCGTGTTCGTCAATGGCATGTTTCAGCCGCGGCTGATGCTTCCCCTTTCCCTTTCCTACGATCACCGGGTGATCGACGGCGCCGACGCCGCCCGCTTCCTGCGCTGGGTGGCGGAAGCGCTCGAGCAGCCTTCCTTGCTACCCCTAGAGGTATAACAGGCAAGCGTGGACAGCTTCCGTACACTGTCAGAAACCATCATGGAATCGGCCGGAGTCTTCTTCGGCCAGAGCACCCACCTCTGCCGTCCGAAGAAGAAATGAGGCTCCTCCCCTTCAGCATACATGTGGATCGGGCTTCCTTGTGAGCCCTGGGAATGGGGACGGTTCACTTGCCGAAACCCATCCACAAACCAGCAGAAGTCAACTGTAAGATCATTGTAGCTATCTGAAGTCCCGTGAGAATCAATGCAAGAAGTTTGGTAGCGCTATCGGGAATCGAACCCGAGTTTTGAGATTGAGAATCTCACGTCCTAACCCCTAGACGATAGCGCCGTCGGGCCTATGCAACTTTTCTAGCATCTGCCGCGCGAAATTGTCAAGGCGCAGCAAAAACAGGAGTCAGAAGCCAGAAGCTAGAAGTCAGTTGGGAGTCGGGGTCGCTCACTTCCCGGCGACACCTTGTGCGCCGCTCATTAGAACTTGGTGCGCGATGAGAAGCTGAACTCGCGGACCTTCATGGCCGGGACGACCATCTCGAACGACTCTTCTCCGGCGGTGCGCTGGGGCGGGCTCATCATTTCCACCTGGCCGAGCATCTCGATCAGGCTCTGGTTGAAGCGCAGGTTCTTCACCCCGTGTTGCACCTTGCCGTCGTCAATCCAAAACGTCCCGTCGCGCGTCATGCCCGTGAGGATTTTCTGGTAGGGATCAACCTCGCGGATGTACCACAGGCGAGTCACCAATAAGCCCCGCTCGGTCGAACGCACCATCTCCTCCACGCTCGACTTCCCGCCGTCCATGACCATGTTCACGGGCGCTTCGCCGAACTCATTGGGAAGCGGGAAGCTATGGCCGGTGGGTTCCGCGCCCACCTTGTGGGCCGTCTGACGCGCATACACGACGCGCTTGACCACACCCTTCTCGATCAGGCTCACCCGTTGTCGCGGCACTCCCTCGCCGTCAAACGGCGCACCGGCTTGCAGGGAGTGATAGACGTCGTCCCGGACATCGATGTTCGGCCCAAAGACCTGCTGGCCGACGCGCCCCGTGAGACAGCTCCGTTTCTCGTAAACTGCCAGCCCGCCGAAATCCAGGAAAAGGAAACCCAGGAGATCCAGCACCGCCGCCCGCTCCAGGATGACGGTGTATTTGCCGGGAGCAATCTCTCGCGGCTCGTGGCTCTCGAGTGCTTTCCGCGCGGCGCGCTCCGCCAGCGCTTCGGGCTTGAGTTCCCGGCAGTCAGGGGAAGTCTTCTTCGCCCAGCCCGAACTCGATTCACCCAGCATGGTGATGGAGAACTCCGCAAGGGTCTCCTCGTGGAAGGCACCAAGTCCGCGCGAATTGAGGAGCCCGGTGGCAAAGGCTCCGCTGGAGAAGACCCCGGCGGCCGTCAAGCCATCCTTCTCCGCGCGGGCGATGACGCACCGCACGGTTTCGGCTCGAGCCTGCGGCGTGAGTCTCGCAGTCTTGCTGTGGAAGCGGTCAACCTCCCGGAAGGTCTGCGGCCCCGGCATGGGCAAGAGGTCCGGGTCGGGAGGCTGGAGTCGTGCCAGCGCTACCGCCGCCTCGCAGGTCTGGCGAATGGCCGCCTTGTCGAACTTGTTGGTGCTGGCGCGCGCCATGCGACGGTCCACCACGGCGCGCACGGAGAGCGAGCCGCCTTCCTCGGCCACGTTCTGGTGAATGGTGTTGTTGGCAAAGCGCGTCAGCGAGTACGCGGCGGAGCTGATGATGGCTTCCGTCTCATCCGCCGTCGAGTACTGGAGAACCTTCTCGAAGATCTCTTCCGCGTGTTGACGAGACAAAATCATCGCGTGATCGATTCATCGGTTCATCGAGCCATCTCCAAGAAGCCGACCGCCCGACGAGCCGATGGCTCAATCCTTGTACGCTACTCCGACCTGCACCTTGCGAAAGCGCGCCGGCGACGCGCCGTGTCCGGTGCCCATGGTCTGCATGGGCTGGCCTTTGCCGCAATTGGGCGTTCCCCACAGCGTCCACGCCTGGGGCCCGCAAATAGCGTCGCAGGAGTTCCAGAACTCCGTCGTGATGCCGGCGTAGGTGGGATTCTTCAGCAGGCGCGTGATTTTCCCGCCTTTGATCTCCCAGCCGATTTCCGTGCCGAACTGGAAGTTGTAGCGCCGGTCGTCGATAGACCAACTCCGGTTGGTCTCCAGGTAGATGCCGTCGTCGGTGGAGGCGATAAGGTCCTCCAGGGTTCCCTCGCCGGCGAGCAGGCTCACGTTGGTCATGCGGATCAAAGGAATGCGGTTCCAGCCCTCGGCACGCATGGCGCCGCTGGAGCGCGCCTGGCCGATAGTCGCTGCGGTCTCGCGCGACGTCAGATAGCCCACAAACAGGCCGTCCTTGATGATGGGCGTCGACTGCGCGGGAACGCCCTCGTCGTCGTAGGCAAACGTGCCGAGGCCCGGCCCGTGGGCGGACGTCGCGTCGGCCACGACGGTGACAATGTCCGAGGCGTACTTGAGCCGGCCCAACTTTTCGAGTGTCAGAAAACTCATCCCCGCGAAGTTGGCTTCCGCCCCCAGCACCCGGTCGAGTTCGATGGGATGACCAATGGACTCGTGAACCTGCAGGCCAAGCTGCGCGCTGCCCAAGATGATGTCTTTCACCCCCGAGGGACACTGGTCGGCGCGGTGGAGCGCCACCGCCTCCTCGGCGATGCGGGGAGCGTTGCCTACCAGATCCAGTTCCTCCACCAGTTCGTAGCCCTTGGCCTGGTACTGCCCGCCGAAGGAATTGGGATAAGAGCGCCGCTGGATCTCATTCTCATGAAACGAGGTGGCGACGAAACCCGCTCCGGTCTGAGTCTTCACCTGGTAGATCTCTGAACCCAGGCTGGAGACGAAGAGTTGCTCGATGCGCCGGAAGTCGAGGAGCGCTTCGGCGAGCGTCACGCCCTCGACGCGGCGCAGTTCCGCGTCCACTTTCAGCAGCAAGTCCAGGCAGGTTGAAACTGGAATGGTGAAGGGGTCGATGCGGCAAGGGCCCGCCCAGCGGTCCACGATCTTTTCTTCGGGCGCCAGGCGGACTTCGGTTCTCTTGCAGATGGCGCTGGCGTGCGCGATGGCCACGGCCTGGGCGGCAGTGCGATCCACGCTCGAGCGGCAGAGATCGTCGGTGGCCGCAAAACCCCAGGCGCCGTCGGCAATCACACGAACCCCGAGGCCAAACGACTCCGCTTCCCTTACCTGGGCGGGGTGGCCATTTTTGGTCGAAAGATAGCGTTGCCGGGTGTCTATCACTCGGACATCGGCGTAGCTCGCGCCCCGGGCCCGCGCGGTGTCGAGCGCCCGGTGGGCAAAGTCCTTCATCGTCAAGGTCGATTGAAGATTCAGTGATTGCCTGATTGAGCCATTGGTTCATTGATCCATTGAGTCATTGAGGTAGGCCGCAGAGTCGGGTCAATAGGTCAATCGGGCAATGATTCAATGACTCAATCAGACAATGGCTCAATCCGGCTAGGTTCCTTCCGCCCAGGAGGAGAGATATTCCTCCTGTTCCGGCGTGAGCTTGTCGATGGCGACTCCCATCGCCTCCAGCTTCAGCCGGGCGATGTCGCGGTCGATTTCGGCGGGGACCGGATAGACTTTCGGCTCGAGCTTCTTCGAGTTCTTCACCATGTACTCGACCGAAAGCGCCTGGTTGGCAAAACTCATGTCCATCACCACGGCAGGGTGGCCCTCAGCGGCGGCCAGGTTGATGAGCCGGCCCTCGCCCAGCAGATAGATCTTGCGCCCGTCGCGCAGGGTGTATTCGTCCACGAACTCGCGCGTCCGCCGCTTAGAGAGTGACATCTTCTCCAGCGCCGGTATGTCGATCTCCACGTTGAAGTGGCCGGAGTTGCAGACGACCGCGCCGTCCTTCATCAGCGTGAAATGCTCGCCCGTCAGAATAGATTTGTTGCCGGTCAGCGTCACAAACACGTCGCCGATCTTCGCGGCCTCGCTCATGGGCATCACGCGGTAGCCATCCATCACGGCTTCGAGCGCCCGCGTGGGGTTCACCTCCGTAACGATGACATCGGCGCCCAGGCCCCGGGCGCGCATCGCCACGCCGCGCCCGCACCAGCCGTAACCGCCCACCACGACGCGCAGGCCGGCAAAGAGCAGGTTGGTGGCCCGCAGGATGCCGTCCACGGTGGATTGGCCTGTGCCGTAACGGTTGTCGAAAAGGTGCTTCGTGTCGGCGTCGTTCACGGCGATGATGGGATACTTCAGCACGCCGTCCTTGGCCATGCTCCGCAGCCGGATAACGCCCGTGGTGGTCTCCTCCGTCCCGCCGAGGACTTCCGGGACCAGCTCCTGGCGCTTGGTCAGGATAGTGGTCACCAAATCCGCCCCGTCATCCATGGTCACCTGCGGACGATGCTTCAGGGCTGAAACAATATGGGAATAGTACGTGTCCGTGTCTTCCCCTTTGATAGCGAAGACCGGGATTCCTTGGTCCTTCACCAGGGAGGCGGCCGCGTCGTCCTGGGTGCTCAAGGGGTTGGAGGCGCATAGCACCACGTTCGCCCCGCCGTCCCGCAGCGTGACGGCCAGGTTGGCGGTTTCGGTGGTGACGTGCAGGCAGGCCGCAATCCGCACCCCCTCCAGCGGCCGTTCCTTGATGAACCGCTTGCGGATAAGCCTCAGAACTGGCATCCATTGGCTGGCCCATTCGGTCCGCAGCTTCCCTTTGGCCGCCAGGTCGAGATCTCTCACATCGCAAGCCACGTTCGGTGTCATCGCCATCTAGAGGCCCGCCTCCCCCCGCAGGATCGCGGCTTTGTCAGTTCTCTCCCAGGTGAATTCCGGCTCCGGCCGGCCAAAATGCCCGTAGGCTGCGGTCTTCTTGTAGATCGGACGCAGCAGATCCAGGCTCTGGATGATGCCTCGGGGGGTCAATTGGAAGTGCTTCCGGATGAGTTCGCCCAGCCGGCCGTTGTCCACCCGGCCAGTGCCAAAGGTATTCACCATCACCGAGACCGGGTCGGCCACCCCGATGGCGTACGCCAGTTGCACCTCGGCGCGCTCGGCCAGCCCCGCCGCCACGATGTTCTTGGCAATGTAGCGAGCCATGTAAGTAGCCGAACGGTCCACCTTCGTCGGGTCCTTACCCGAGAAGCAGCCGCCGCCGTGGTGCGCCATGCCGCCGTAGGTGTCCACGATGATCTTCCGCCCCGTCAGCCCGGAATCGCCCTTGGGCCCGCCGATCTCGAACCGCCCTGTGGGATTGATGAAGTACTTGGTGTTCTGGTCGAGCATGTGGGCGAGAATCACCGGCTTGATAACATATTCACGCACGCCTTTTTGGATCGCGTCATTAGAGACATCCTTCGCGTGCTGGGTGGACAAGACTACCGTGTCCACGCGCAGGGGCTTGAAGCCTTCATATTCGACTGTAACCTGGGTTTTCCCGTCGGGGCGGATGAAATCGAGGATCTTCTTGCGGCGGACTTCCGCGAGCCGCATGCTGAGCTTGTGGGCCATCATGATGGGGAACGGCATCAGCTCGGGGGTTTCGTCGCAGGCAAAGCCAAACATCAGGCCCTGGTCGCCTGCCCCGCCCGTGTCCACGCCCTGGGCGATGTCGGCGCTTTGCTGTGTCAGGTTAGATACCACCTCGCAATCCTCCGGGGTCAGGCCACTTTCCGGGTCGGTGTAGCCGATTTGGAGGAGGGTGTCGCGGACCAACTTGGGAATGTCAAGCCGGGCGCTCGTGGTAATCTCGCCAATCACGTAAACAGTCTTGTCTTTGGCCATCGTCTCGCACGCCACGCGCCCGTGGGGGTCCTCAGCCAGGACGGCGTCCAGAACGGCGTCGGAGATTTGATCGCAGACTTTGTCGGGATGACCCTCAGTCACCGACTCCGAGGTGAAGAGGTACCTTTCGGTTGGCCCGGACACGCAGAGCCTCCTTAGCGTGGATATTCCTTGTTCCTGAATGTTCTCAGTCGAGAGCTTTCGGCGTAGCGCAAACTAGAAACGCTAACACAGCGCTTCAAAAACTGTCAACGATTTCAGGCTGTTGCTGCCGGTCATTGCAGCGAACGGGACCTTCCAGCACCCGAAAGGACTGCGAGATAATGCGAATGGCACTCAATGGTCTGCCTGTCGCGGCGCACCATAGCCCTGCCCCACTACCTCCGCCCGCGACAACTGCATCACTGGTCCGGCCTCTGCGCCCGGCCAAGCTGCGGCGTCGCCACCGCTGGCTGGGATTACTTCGCGACGGCGCGGCGGGAAACCAGATAGGCCTTGATGAACGGATCGAGGTCGCCGTCGAGCACGCGGTCGGCGTCGCCCACTTCCGCTTTGGTCCGCAGGTCTTTCACCAACCGATACGGGTGCAGCACGTAGGAGCGGATCTGGCTGCCGAAGTCAATCTCCATCTTCGAGTCTTCGAGCTTCTCCGAGGCCTCGCGCCGTTTCAGCAGCTCCAACTCGTAGAGCTTGGAGCGGAGGAATTTCATGGCCATTTCTTTGTTGCGGTGCTGCGAGCGCTCGTTCTGGCACTGCGCCACGGTGCCGGTGGGGATGTGCGTGATGCGCACGGCGGAATCGGTGGTGTTGACGTGCTGCCCGCCCGCCCCCGTGGAGCGATAGGTTTCGATCTTCAGTTCTTCAGGTTTCAGCTCGATGTTGATGGTCTCATCAATTTCCGGGCTGACGAAGACCGAAGCAAAGGAAGTGTGGCGGCGCGCCGCCGCGTCGAAGGGCGAGATGCGCACCAGGCGATGCACGCCGATCTCAGAGCTGAGCAGGCCGTAGGCATAGTCGCCGGTCGCGGTGAAGGTGGCGGACTTCAGCCCCGCCTCCTCACCCGCCTGGTACTCCATGAGCTGGAACTTGAAGCCGTGGCGCTCTGCCCAGCGCCGGTACATGCGCAGGAGCATTTCCGCCCAATCCTGGGACTCGGTTCCGCCCGCGCCCGGATGAATGGTGACGATAGCGTTCAAGCGATCGTGCTCGCCCGGAAGCAGCGTCGCAGTCTCCAGGCGCTCGATCTCGGCCCGCAGCGCCTCCAGTTCCGCGCGCAGTTCGCCGGCCACGTCCTCGCCCTCGCGCGCCAGCTCCAGATAGGCCTCGAGATCAGCCAGCTTGCGCGCCAGGTGATCGTCCGTCTCGATCTGCTCTGCCAAGCGCTTGCGGGTGGAGAGAATTCTCTGAGACGCTTCCTGGTCCTGCCAGAAGTCCGGCTGGGCTATCTGCTTTTCGACGGCTTCGAGTTCGGGGCGTCGTTGGGGGGCGTCAAAGAAAACTCCGGAGTTCGGAGACGCGATGCTTCAGTTCCTCGAATTGCCTTTCCAGTTCCTCGATCACGATTGCTCCTTTTAGCCAACTGTCCGTTGTCAGTCGTCCGTTGTCCGCTGTTGGTTGTTAGGTGTTGGTTGTTCCTATTTTTGCTTTTTGCCTTTTGATTTTCCCGTACCTTCTGCCGACTGCTCTCTGCCTACTCGTGCCTGGACTCCGGCAATGAGAACCGCCATTGCCACGCAAAACCACGCGAAGACATCGCCGTAAGCCTTGTAGAATGTTTGTCCGGCGCGATAGTCGAATGTGGCCGTCAGCACCGCCGCCTGGTGGCGCGGCAGGCGATCAATCACTCTCCCGTAAGGATCGATGACCGCGGTGATCCCGTCGTTCGTGGCCCGCAGCAGGAAACGGCCATTCTCGATAGCCCGCAGGCGAGCCATCTCCAGGTGCTGGGCTGCTGCCGAGGAATCCCCAAACCAGGCATCGTTCGAAATGTTCACCAGCACGCCGGGACCGTCAGGCGCGAGCCGCCGCACCAGTTGCGGGAAAATGGCCTCGTAACAGATGAAGACCCCGATGGCGCCGTCCCGCGTCCGCGCCGCTTGGTAAGTGGTTCCAGAAACGAAGTTGCCCGCTTCGCGCGTGATCTTCCCCACCAAGCCAGGAAAGGCCCAGGCCGGCACGTACTCGCCGAAGGGCACCAAGTGGATTTTATCATACATCAGCAGCACCCGCCCATCGGGGTCGAGCACGATGGCGCTGTTCTTCGGCTGCGTATTGTCCTGGTCAGCGTAATTCACGCTGCCGACCACCACGTAGGCCCAGCTCTGGCGCGCCATTCGCTCCACGGCGCCACGGAAGATGGGGTCGCGCTCAAAATAGAATGGCGCTGGATTCTCCGGCCAAACGATCAGGGGCGGGGCACCGGATTTCCCTTCCCGTGCCACTCCCGCAACACTCATAGCGACCAGGCCCTCGAGTGGCGCGGGGTCTCGCCAGGGCGCCCACTTCACCACGCTTTCGATATCCATCGGAATGTTGGGCTGAACCAAGCAGGCCAGCCTGGCGCCCGCCCGGGCAGGAGGCGGAGTCAATGCCCCGTTCGCCGCCACGAGCACTAGGCTCCAACTCGCCAGGGCACCCCAGGCCAGCTTGCGTCGCGGCTCGCGCCACGCCCAGGCGAGCAGCGCGCTTGTCGCTGCCGCCAGAAAGGAGAGCCCATAAACGGCCGTGAACGACGCCAACTGCCGCAAGCCCGTTGGTTGAATGGCATAGCCGAGCAGATTCCACGGAAAGCCCGTGATCAGATAAGTGCGGGCGATTTCCATCGCCACCCACAAGAACGGGGCAAGCAGCAGCGCCCAGGCTTGAGAGCCGTGTGCCACCCACGATTCAACTAGTCCGAACGCGCCAAAAAACGCGGAAACGACCACCACGAAAACCACCAGGATGCCGAACGCCAGCACCGGCCCCATGCCTCCGTAGCCCTCCATGACATCGACGAACCAGTAGCAACTCCCGGCAAGATAAATAGCACCCGTCGCATATGCCAACAGGAAAGCCCGAGCCAGACGCGGCTCGCGCAGCAGGGCAGCTAGCAGTGGCGCGCCCGCTACCCAAACCAGGAAAGTCCAGCTAAGGCGCGGAAAGCAGGCAAACAGGAAGAAACCGCTCAGGGCACTCGCCGCGAAGCGGCAGAAAGGTTTTTCGAGTGAATTAACGACGATCTCGAAAGGTCTATTCAATGGGCGGTTGTCAGTTGTCCGTGGTTCGTGGCCTCGGTTCCTCAGGACTGACCATTGCCCTCTGCGGCCAACGCAGGTTGCAGCCGGTCACGTTCTTCACTCTTCAATCGGCAATCATCAATCTTCAACGTCTGATGAACGGCTTGAATCCCTCCTTGGCAATCTTGGCTCGAACCTTCTCCGCCTCTTCGCGCGTCGCGAAAGGCCCCACCTGGACTCGGAAGAGGTTATCGTTGGCGTGCGCAAACTCCGGCGTGACCACGAACACGGCGTAGCCGCGCGATTTCAATTCCTTAACCAGCTTTTCGGCATCCTGCTGGTTACGCGACGCGGCCACCTGAACGGTGAAAGCGCTGCCGACTTCCACGCCGGGCGGGAGCTGCGGAGGCGCCGAAGCTGGTGTCGCCGTCCCGCCGGACTTGGCGGCGACCGAGGGCCCCATCTCCCCACCAGACCTAGCCGCGGGTGTAGCGGGCGGCTTCGATGCTTTCCCCGCCTCCGAGGGCGTGACCCCCTGCGGCGTGGCGGCAGCACTGACGTTTGCCGGCGTCGTTTCTTTACCGGTGGGCCGGTCAGTCTCCAACGGCGGGTTGACCGTTGGTGGGATCACGCCGGAGGGCGTCACCTGCTCGGTAGTCCCAGCCGTCCTGGAGGGCCGTTCGTTGTAGCCAACAAGGAAACCCAGGGAAAAGAAGACCGCGCACGCCGCCACGCCCATCAGGAACACGAGTACCAAGTACCGGGCCGAGAGGCCCTTCTCATCAGGTCTCTTGTCGCCGCTATCGGCCATAGTTCTCCTTCAGTAGTTGCCTGGCCAGCTCATCCCGCCTCATTTCGTTTCTGGGGCAGAGGGGAGCGGGCCGAGCTGTTTCCCCATAATCATCGAGAGCAGCTCCACCGGCAACGGGAAGACGATGGTGGTGTTCTTCTCCGTGCCGATTTCCGTCAGGGTCTGGAGGTAGCGCAGGGTGATGGCCACCGGTTCTTGGGCAATTCTCCCCGCTGCCTGGGCCAGCTTTTCCGCCGCCTGGAATTCGCCGTCAGCGTGGATGATCTTGGCGCGGCGCTCGCGCTCAGCCTCGGCCTGGCGGGCGATGGCACGCCGCATTTCCTCCGGCAAGTCCACGGCCTTCACTTCCACCTTCGTCACCTTGACGCCCCAAGCTGCGGTGTGTTCATCCAGGATGGTCTGCAACCGCAGATTGAGCTTTTCGCGCTGAGAGAGGAGGTCATCAAGCTCCACTTCGCCCAGCACCGACCGCAAGGTCGTTTGCGCTAACTGCTCGACGGCGTAACGATAGCTCTCCAGCTCAACGAAGGCCTGCTGCGCGCTGATCACGCGGTAGTAAAGCACCGCAGTGACTTTCAGCGAGACGTTATCTCGGCTGATGACGTCCTGTGGCGGGATTTCCCAGGCCACGACACGCAGGGGGACCCTCACCATCTTGTCGATGGGCCAAAGGATAAAGATGAGCCCGGGACCCTTGTCCGGCTTCTGGAGGCGTCCCAGGCGGAATACGACGGCCCGCTCATACTCCCGCATCACGTTCAGGCAGGCCACAATCCAGAAGAAAATGATAACCGCCGCAACTACCGTGCCTGTGCCCATGTTGTGCTCCCTTCTGTGTCGCTCAGGATGGAATTACGCCGGCCTTTGCGCCGGCGGTTACTGGTTCGCTCCTGCCGCGCGACCTTCGACAACCTGGAAGGCCTGCGCGGCCTCAGTCTAGCCGGAATCAGGTTTCGTCTCAACCAGAAGCGTCAAGCCGTCCAGCCCGCGCACCCGCACGCGCGTGCCCTTCAGAATCTTCCCCTGGGCGCAAGCATCCCAGATCTCTCCGCGCACCATGACCTTCCCTTCCGGGTCGAGGTCGGTCTGGGCCACGCCAACGGCACCAATCATGCCCGCCTCACCGGTCACTGCCTTGCGCCTCTGCGCCGCCAGGGCGAATCTCATCAGGATGATGATGATGGCCGCCAGGGGCAGAGTCACACTCAACGCGGTCGAGAGCCGAATACGCGCCTCCGGCCAGGGCGAATCCACCAGGATCAGAGCGCCGATAACCATGGCGATGACGCCACCGGCCGCCAGCGCCCCGTGCGAAGTAACGTTCGCCTCCAGAATGAACAAACCGATCGCCAGCAGGATCAGCAGCACGCCGAGAATGTTGATGGGGAGCAGGTTGAAAGCGTACAACGCCAGGACGAGCGACACTGCTCCCACCACTCCCGGCGCGATCATTCCCGGGTGGGTGAATTCGAGGTAGAGACAGGCCACGCCCAGCGCTCCCAAGAGGAAAGCGATATTCGGGTCGGCAATCCAGGCGAAGAGGCGCTCGCGCCGGCCCATCAGATGAGGTTCAAGCACGCCACCGGCCAAGTGTAGGATCTGAGTGGTGTCGTTGACCCGCTGCACCGTCTTGCCATCCAGCTTGGTGAGGATATCGTCCGGCGTGGCCGCGATGGCATCGATGAGGTGCCCTTCCAGCGCTTCCTTCTCGGTGAAGGACCGGCTCTGGCGGACGCCTTCTTCGGCCAGCTTCGAGTTGCGGCCGCGCTTGTCGGCCAGGCTGCGGATGTACGCCGCGGCGTCGTTCTCGATCTTGGTTTCCATGGTCTTGCCGATGTCGATGCCGCCGATGATGACGGGGTGCGCGGCGCCGGTCGTAGTTCCCGGCGCCATCACGGCCGCGTCGCCCGCCAGCAAAATGAAGAACCCCGCCGAGGCCGCGCTGCCGCCACTGGGCGCCACATAGGTGATGACCGGGACGCGTGAGTCCAGGATGGCCTGCACAATCTCGCGCATGGAATTCGAAAGCCCTCCCGGAGTGTTCAGCTCCAGCACCACGGCGTCGGCCCGGCTCGTGTTCGCTTGGCGGATACCCCGGATGATGTATTCAGCGCTTACCTGGTGCACCATCTGGTCGAGCGTCAGCATCACCACGCGCGGCCGACTTTCAGGCGCGGCAGCACACAGCGCGTGTCCCCCCAGCATGAGGGCGGTTCCCAGGACAAGGGCGGATTTGACAGACTGTGGGTTCAAGGCTTTTTCCCCGATGCGGGCGCGAGTTTGGGGATCTTCTCCATCAGCTCCTGCGCCTCGTGATTGCCAGGATCCAGGCCCAGAGCCGCCCGGCTGTGATCGCGGGCAGCTTCCGGCTGGTCCAAAGACAGATAAACGCGCGCCAAGTGGAGGTGCACCGTAGCAGTGTTCCTGAGTTTGAGCGAGGTTTCCAGCTCTACAGCAGCGTGCTGGCGCCGGCCCTGCGCTTCGTAAACCTGGGCCAGAACCAGGTGCGCTTCCCCGTCTCTGGGAAGCAATGCCAAAGCTTCCGCCACTTCGTGCTCGGCCTCGTTCAGGCACCCTTTCGCCAAGAACTCTCTTGCCCGGGAAAGGTGCATCTCCCCGCGCCGTTCGGCCGGCTCACCCTCGAGACTTTTCTCCACTGCATTGCGCACGGCCAACGAGAGCAAGCGATAGGCACGACCATCGTAATTCTTCTTCAGGCGAAGATGCGGCAGCAGGTCAGGCCCAATCTCGGATAGAGAATTCCCTTCGTGTTCGGCCAGCCAGCGGAACTCGCGCTGCTTCTCTTCCGCGTTGCCCAGGTTGCCGAGCACAACCGCCAGCACCGTGTGGGCCTCAGGATCATCGCCAGCCAGACGGACGGCTTCTCCCAAGTACTGCGCCGCTTCCTTGTACCTCTTCAAGTACCACAAGCAGGCCCCGAGGTTGAAACAGAAGATCGGGTCGGTGGGGTCGCCCTGGTAGGCGCGTTCAAAACTGGTGACGGCTTCCTCGTATCGTCCGCGTCGCGCCTGCATGAATCCCAGGTTGTTCCAGACTTCGTTCAGCGGAATCTGCTGAGAGATCTGCACAAGAGCTCGCTCGGCCGCCGCGTCGTGGCCAAGAAAGAACTCATCGACCCCGAGCAGAAAGAGCGATTCCAGGTAGTTGGGATCATTCGGGTCGAGCTTCCGAAGCCAATGGGCTGAATTCTCGTAATCCTTCTGCTCAAAGTAGTGCCGCCCCAACTCCAGGGCGGCGCGGCGATCCGCCGGGTCCAGGCGATCGGCTTCACCGAGGAGTCGGACGCGGCTTTCCGCGTCCGTCGCCAGGAGACCACGAATGTAGTTCTCGAAAGCGTCCAGCCGGACTTCCGGAAACAGCCGACCAAAGTCCTCTTCCTTGCCTACCGTGAAGCCCGCATCCTGCGTGGCCAGCAAGCGCCAGGCCAGCCGGGTCTGGAGGTCTGCCAAGTCCGCAAGCTCGCCCGTGGCTTCAAGGGCAGGCGCGAGCTTCAAGCGATGCACATCCAGCAATTGAGCGCGTGCCGTCAGGCGCTCGCCTTCCACCGTGAAATTCCCCGTGACGCTCCAGTCCACGCCTAGCGTCTCGGCGACCTTGTAGATGCTCGCCAGCGTCAGCGGCGTTCCCGGCGGAATTTCCAACTGTTCGTAGGCCGCATTTCGCTCACCTCGGCTGAGGACGTACCGGTCGGCGGCAGACAAGCGAGACGAGAGCATCTCCGCAAAACTCTCCGAAATCCAGTTCAGGTCCGGGCGCGCGCTTTGATTTTCGAAAGGAAGAACCAGGATGGTGCGGGGCGAAGCTGTTCCCCGCAGCTCACACGCCGCAAGCAGCAGAATCAGTAATCGGAAAGCCTTTTTCATGCCACCCGCCAGCCCTCATTATAGCACCGACACAGGGGTCACCTCCCCGGCCCCGGGGGCGAGCGCCGCTACACAAAGCAGGCCGGAGTGGCGGCGGGCCGCATCAGTCCTTGATAGCCTTAGGTAGGTTCTTTCTCAACTCGATGTAAGCAGGAAATTCGCTGATCTTCTTGAAGTCCGGGTCCTCATCCAGCAGCTTGAGGTCATCGAAGCCGTCTTCGAAGGCGCGGCGCAAATACCGAACGGCTTCCTCCGCACGACCCAGTGCAGCAAAAACCTTGCCCATATAGAAATAGAATTTCACATCGGCGAAGCCGCGCGCCTGCAAGACCGTGCCCACGGCCGAGCGGTCCGTGAGAACATTCGGCTCAAGCGTCAGCGCCGTGCGGTACTCCTCGATGGCCAGGATGATCTGCTTCCGGCGGTAGTACGCCGTCCCCAGGTTCAAGTGGAACGAGGCGCTTGAGGGGTTCAGCTTGATAGCTTGCCGGTAGTACTTGAGGGATTTCCGGTCTTTGTTCTCCAGATAGTATGTAGTGCCCAGATTGTTCCAGGGCTCGGCGAAGAGCTTGTCGCGGCGCATCGCCTCCTTGTACGCCTTGCGCGCCTCGCGATAGTTCATTTGCTGCTGGTGCGCGATGCCCAGCTTGTTCCACAGCGCCGGGTCGGACCGCCCCTTCGCTGCCAGGGCACGATGATAGTAGTCCACCGCATCGGCATACGCCTTTCTCGTCATGAAGATGTCGGCGCGGTCTTCGAGCGTGAGTTCACGCTTGGCAGGCTCTGGAGTCGTAGCTTCGGGAGGAGGTACGGGAGTGGGCAAAGTGGGCTGGGATTGTTGCTGCCCAGTCTGCTGGCCGACGGCTAGCCCTCCGGCGACCAAGCCAAGCAGACAGCCTGCTGCTACCCCTAACATTCGAACGTGGAGTGTCGGTCCCATGCTTCCCCCTCACTCTAGCAGGGAGTATACCCGGTCTCGAACGCGTTTGCGAACCTTCTTCCCCTACGGTTCGGCCTTCTTCGGAGGAGGCGCCTGGGGCGGCGGCGAGTCCTTGCCTTTGAAAATGGACAGGAACTTCCGAACCACCCCGCCCTGCTTTTTCTTTTCGGGTGGAGGTTCCGTCTGGGCAGTCGCGGGTGGCGGATTCGCACTGCCCACCGCGGGTGGCGGGGCGCCGGCGGGCAGGGGCAGGGGCGTTGCCGCGGCAGACGACACTGCCGCTGGCACCCCACCGGATTGGAAGATTCGACTCAGGATTCCGGAAGCCCCTCCGCCGCGGACGCCCGCGGCGGGCTCAGTTCCGGCAATGAAAACCTCGTTTCGCGTCACGGGCGACTCGGCACTGGCAACCAAGTTCGTCCGCGAGTCGATCGGGACGGTCACAATCCCCTCGGGTGCGCTGAAGGGCTGCGTGTCCTGGTAAGCGGGCACCTGGGTCGCACGCTTCATGAACTCGGTCCAAACCGGCAGGGCCGAGGCGGCGCCAGACAGCCTGAGTTCTCGATCGTCGTCGTAGCCCACCCAGACCACCGCGAGCAGGTTCGAGGTAAATCCGGCAAACCAGCCATCGTGAGAAGTTCCGGTTTTCCCTGCTGCCGGCAGCGTGAAGCCGCGGCTTCGGACGCCGGCTCCGGTGCCGCTGTCCACGACGCTCTGCATCAGGCTGACCATGAGATAGCTCACGCGCGGATCAAGCACCGGACGCGCCTCGACCGAGCTACGCCACAGAGTACGACCGGAAGCGTCGTTCACGGCCAGGATAAATCGGGGTCCGACGTACTGGCCCCGGTTCGCAAAGATCGTGTAAGCGCCCGCAATCTCGAGCGGCGTGGCCACGTATGCGCCCAACGCCAGCGCCGGCGTGGCCAACAGTTCCCGGTTGACGCCGGCCGCTACCGCCAGCTTCCTCACCTTGTCATACCCCACCATTTCCGCCAGGCGCACCGTGGCCACATTCAAGGAATGCGCCAGCGCTTGCCGAAGCGAAACCGCGCCGTAGTATTCCTTCTTATAATTCTCAGGCTCGTAGGGTTGGTCAGCAAATTGGAATGTGGTCGGTTCATCCACGAGCACTGTGGCGGGCGTGACCAGCGGTTGCGATTCATCCGCGCCGGAGCTCAGTGCCGCGGCATAAACGAAAGGCTTGAAGGATGAACCCGGCTGTCGTCGCGCCAGCACGTGGTTCAACTGGCTCCAGGCGTAGTCGCGCCCACCCACCAGAGCCCGCAAGGCGCCGGTCGCCGGGTCCAGCGCGATCAGGGCCACTTGGGGCTGCAAATAGTCGGCGGCGATATCCTTCGCGCGCTTGCGCTTGTTCAGTACCTGGTCTACCTCCCCCATGCCGGCGCGCACGGCGTAGGAAGCGGCAGCTTGCAGGTCGAGATCGAGAGTAGTGTAAATGCGGTAGCTTTGCGAAAGCAGATCGCGCTCGGGAAACTGCGCCAGCAACTGGTCCCGCACCATATCGATAAAAAAAGGTGCCTGGCTCGCTTCCACGTTCTGCTGGCCAAGCCCCAAGGGAGCGGCAGAGGCCCGCTCCGCCTGGACCGGGGTGATGAACCCGACTTCCAACATCCGCCGCAACACATGATCCCGCCGCTGGAGCGCGCGCTCCGGGTACTTATAGGGCGAATCGAGATTAGGTCCGCGGATGATCCCTGCCAGCAGAGCGGCCTCCGGCAGCGTGAGGCTGCCGACATCTTTGTTGAAGTAGGCGCTCGCGGCTTCGCCCACACCGTAGATAGAAAAAGTGCCGCGCTGGCCCAGGTAGATCTGGTTCGCGTAGAGTTCGAAGATCTGTTCCTTGCTCAACCGCTGCTCGAGCAGCAGGGCCAGGGAAATCTCCGCCGCCTTCCGCTGCAGGGTCCGTTCCCGCGTCAAAAAGAAATTGCGGGCCAACTGCATCGTCAGGGTGCTGGTGCCCCGGATCCGCTCGTCCGCGCGAAGGCCAGAAATGGACGCCGAGATGATGCGGAATAGATTGACACCGTGGTGAGAAAAGAAGCGGTGGTCTTCCGTCGCCAGAATAGCGTCAATCAACACCTTGGGCAGGTCCTGGTAGCGCACCAGGCGCCTCTTGCCCCGGCTGCGGTCAAAAAGTGTGGTGATGAGTTCCGGCTCAAGCCGGTAGCTTCCCAGCGCGGCTGGTCGGTTAAGGGTGGTGATGGAAACCAGGCGCCCGTCGCGAAACACCAAGGTGGCCGGCCCCTGCCGAGGATCCTCGCCCTGGAAGAACGACAGACGGCCTGGATAAATCTCCAGGCCGTTGCCCACGAGTCTATAGATCCCAACCTCAGACCCGCCCTTCCCCTCCGTGTACAGGGCCTTGCGCAGCCGGAAGGCGAACTCCGCCGCGCTCCCCCGCTGACCAACTTTCACCTCCGTCGGAGCGGCAAAAACCAGCGAGGCGTTGGCAAAGACATCCCCGCTCAGGCGAGCATCGATGAGCCGCGCAAAGCGCACGTAGTAGTAAACGAAGATGCCGATGCCAAACAGGAGGATGAGCAGGCCGGCAGCAAGGAGGGGCTTCTTCCGCCACGTGAGACCCCGGCGCCTCGCCGATCTGGCAACACCCCGGGGTCCTGAGGACTTCCGACTTGCGGGCGATGGGCTGGCGGGCACGGGTTATAACTGCCGGTTCTCAGCGGAAGGTGTGAAGTGGAGCTGCAGGGTATAGACCATCAGATCCACGGAGACGGTGTAGTCAACCGCGACCACAACCCTGCCGCCGCCGACATCAACCTTCACCTGTTCGCGACTCACCGGAAGGTCTAGCTCCTTAGCTTTTGCCACGATCGTGTTCCGGATTCCTTCGGCCGGGGCGCGCTGGGTTACCCAGAAGGGATTCTGCTGCCGGATATAGTCCTGGAGCTCGAAGCTGCTGATGTACACAGGGATGATCTTGAAGCCGGCGTACACCACCGCCGCAAGAAACAGCAGAGCCAGAATTGCCTTGAGGGTGGCTTTGCCTGAGTCCGACCACTGCATGGTTTCCCCCTGTTTTCCACAATTTCCAACGGCACTAGCAGTGATGCCTCTCTAACAGGGATAGCACGACAGCCTCCAGCTTAACATCCTGGATTCGCTTTGTCGAGCGCTCGAAGATTTCCACCCGGCCCTGTTCCAGCTTCCGTTTGCCCACGGTCACGCGGTAAGGAATGCCGATCAGGTCGGCGTCCTTGAACTTCACGCCCGGCCTCTCGGCGCGATCGTCGAAGAGCAGGTCGATGGACTTCGCACGCATCTCCTTGTAGAGCCTCTCCGCGGCAGCTAGAACCTGCTCATCATCCATATTGGCCGCCGTCAGGATGACCTCAAAGGGAGCGATGCTGGGGGGCAGGAACATGCCATCTTCATCGTGGTTCTGTTCGGCCGCGGCGCTCAAGATGCGCTCCAGGCCAATGCCGTAAGACCCCATCACCAGCGGCACTTCCTGGCCGTTCGCGTCGAGCACCGTGGCGTGCATGGCCTCAGAGTAACGCCGCCCCAGCTTGAAGACGTGGCCCAGCTCGACCGCCACACTCACGCGCAGGGGTCGGCCGCACTGGATACACAGGTCACCGGTGGAAACCACCCGCAGGTCCGCGTACTCGGGGGTGAAATCGCGACCGGGGGTGACGTTCCGCAGGTGGTAGTCGTCACGGTTCGCGCCGGTGATGAGGTTTCTCCGCCCTTCGAGTCCGCGGTCAGCCAGCACCCGCACGCCCCGCACACCCACCGGGCCCAGAGACCCCAGGTTCGCCCCGTGCAGGGCCAGCGCCTCTTCCGGCGTGGCCGGACGAAACACCGCAGTGCCCACCACCGTCGAGAGCTTTGTTTCGCTCAGGGTGTGGTCGCCGCGCACGAGAAGCACGACGGGCTTACTCTCCACGATGTACACCAGGGTTTTCATCAGGCGCGCCGGGCTCTCACCCGTGAACTTCACCAGATCGTCGATGGTTTTGATCCCCGGCGTCGCAAAGGGCTCGGGTGCAGCCTCACCGGGCAAGTCCTCGATAGGCGTGGCGCGCGCTTCCGCCTTCTCCCGGTTGGCCGCATAGCCGCACGCGCACACCGCAATCGAATCTTCGCCCGCTTCCGTCGGAACCATGAACTCGTGCGAGACTGTTCCCCCCATCGCGCCGGAATAAGCCTCCACCGCCACGTACTTCAATCCACACCGCTCGAAGATCCGGCAGTAGGCGTCGTAGTGTTTCCGATAGCTCACATCCAGGCCCGCGTCGTCCAGGTCGAACGAATAGGAGTCTTTCATGATGAACTGCCGCAGGCGCAGCAGGCCGGACTTGGGCCGCGGCTCATCGCGGAATTTCTCTTGGATCTGGTACCAGATCTGGGGAAGCTGCTTGTAAGACCGCAGTTCACCCCGCGCGATATTGGTCATCTCCTCTTCGTGGGTCACGCCCAGGCACATGTCGTGCTGGGTGCGGTCCTTAAACTTGAACATCGTCTCGCCGAACAACTCGTAGCGGCCACTCTCCCGCCACAACTCGGCGGGGTTCAACGCCGGCAGGTAGAATTCCTGCCCGCCGATGCGATTCATCTCCTCGCGGATGATTTGCGCGATCTTCAGGAAAGACTTCTGCGCGAGGTAGAGGTAAGCGTAGACGCCCGCCGCCACCTGGCGGACGTAGCCCGCGCGCAGCAGGAGCTGATGGCTTGGCACTTCGGCTTCCGCCGGCACTTCGCGCAACGTGGGAATGAACAGTTGGCTCCAGCGCATGAATTCGACCTTTCGTTGTTAGCTTTCAGCCGCAGCGCCGGGCTGTCGCGCTGGGCTTTAGCCCAGCATGCTTTTGGCCACCAGCCGTAAGCCGAGCCCGGCATGCCGCCCTGAAGGGCAGCGCTACATTCCTCTTCCACCATCTCGCTAGGCTCCCGCCCATCGCCGACTGCCGACGGCTGCGAAATACGAGCCGCCATTGTTGTGGATACCTGCACAGCTTGTCAAGGAACGCAGAACCTGGGATTCGGCAGGCGGGCCTTGCGCCCCCGTGCACTCGAGGCGCGGCGGTGGCAGACGAGCCGCGTAACTGGCAGTCCCGCGCCGGCGTGACAACCACTCCCTTGACCTCCGAAGGCGGGGCAAATTTGGCTTGGGCAAAAGGGCCGCTCTGGGTTATGTTCTTGCCTGATGGAGACCGCTCGCGGCCGCCCACACCGTGGTAGGTGGAGCGTGCTGGGCCGCCGATCTGCTCTCGTGACCCTGGCCGTCGCCGTATCCGCTGCGGCCCTGGCGGGCGTTTCA
Organism: uncultured Acidobacteriota bacterium; assembly: GCA_964495535.1. Classification (GTDB taxonomy): domain Bacteria; phylum Acidobacteriota; class Terriglobia; order UBA7540; family UBA7540; genus JALHUF01. The sequence goes on from CAZBWJ010000006.1 coordinate 57,941, forward strand.
ATCCGCTTGCGGCGTTCGGCGGAGCGAACCCTGCGCCGGGAGGAGCAGCGGGCCAGCCAGGCGGCTCGCTGGGTAGCCGCGCATAGGGTCGTATTCACCAAAACCATCATCCGCCCCGGCCTCAACTTCAGCGACAGCCTCCAGCAAATGGGCGTGGACGCCCCCACGGTGTTCAGCCTCGTGCAATCTGCCCGGCCGGTGTTCGATTTTCGTCGTCTCCGCGCGGGCAACAGGGTGACGGTGGGCCGCTCGGTCGCGGACGGGCTCCGTGAGGTGAGCTACCAGATTGATGCCGAGCACCTCCTGCGGATCACGCCTCTCCAGGGAACTCTGCGTGCCGAAGTCACTCCCATCCCCGTCACCACGGAAACGGCTGGCGTCTTCGGCCGGGTCGAAGATTCGCTTTTTAACGCCGTCATCGAGGCTGGCGAAGCACCCGAACTGGCCTTGCGTCTGGCCGACATCTTCGGATGGGACCTCGACTTCTACACCGACACCCGGCCCGGAGACACTTTCCGCCTGGCGGTCGAGAAGAAGAAATACCTCGACGGGCAACTCGCCTCTTACAGTCGCATCCTCGCTGCCGAGTACGTGAACGGGAGCCGCACGTACCAGGCCGTGCTTTTCCACGATCGCAACGGCAAACCCGCCTACTACACACCGGAGGGCAAGTCGCTGCAGAAAGCATTTCTCCGTTCGCCCTTGAAGTTCAGCGCCCCCATCACCTCGCGCTTCAGCCGCAGCCGTTTCCACCCGATCCTCAAGCGCTATCGTCCGCACCTGGGCATTGATTACGGCGCGCCCACCGGAACCCCTGTGCAGGCCATCGCCGAGGGCCGCGTCAGCCTTGCCGGTTACAAGGGGGAAGCAGGCAAGACCGTTCAAATCCGGCACGCTAAGGGCTACCAGACTTACTACTGTCACCTCTCCCGCATTTTCGTGCGCGTCGGCCAGCAGGTGGCGCAAGGCGAACGCATCGGCCTGGTGGGCTCGACGGGTCTAGCCACCGGACCGCACCTCGACTTCCGTCTCCGCCGTCACGGCACCTTCGTCAATTTCGCCACCCTGACCCTGCCGCCGGCGCAACCGGTGGCCAAAGCGGAGTGGGCCAAGTTCCTCGCCGCGCGAGAGCAGTGGCTTCCCTTGCTCCCCCCTTCGGACACCCTGCTGGCTTCGGCCCCTCCCAGAACCGGCAAGCCCGCCGCGCTCCAGGAGGCAGCCGGCCAGGGAAGTTCCTCGTCCGGTCGCTAGCCTTTCTCCCCTCTGGGTGCGCACGCATCGGCACCGCGCCCGGACGATGCCGAGGCTCGCGTCAGAAGCCATTCATTGCGCCTCGCCACATCCTCGGCTAAAATGGCCCGGGACGGCGCGAGTCTGACGCCCCAATGACCAAGCCGGGAGCTCCCCTTTGGCAGAACAAATGAGGATTGCGTTGGCCGCTGACCACGCGGGCTTTGAACTGAAAGAGCAGGTCCGCAACTACCTGGTGAGCAAAGGCGTCGAGGTCGAAGACCTGGGGCCTTTCTCGACTGAGCCGGTGGACTATCCGGACTTTGCGGAGAAGGTGGCGGCGCGCGTGGCGGCCCGAGAAGTTGAGTGCGGCGTGCTGTTCTGCGGCACCGGGCTGGGGATGGCGATGGCGGCCAACAAGGTTCCCGGCGTCCGCGCCGCCACCTGCAACGACACGCTCTCCGCGCATTTTGCCCGCGCCCACAACAACGCCAACGTCCTCGCCATGGGTGGACGGCTCACCGACCAGGCCACAGCCCGGAAAATCCTGGACGTCTGGCTGGCCACCCCGTTTGAAGGGGGACGACACGAGCGCCGCATCTGTAAGATTGCGACCATCGACGAAAAACATCACCCGGAGAAAACAGAATGAGCCCTTCCCTGCCCTCCCGGCTGCGTCCGCTGGCCGAAATCGACCCGGAGATTGCCCGCGCCATTGACCAGGAGGTCGAGCGCCAGGCCAAAACTCTGGAGCTAATCGCCTCGGAGAACTGTGTCAGCGAGGCCGTGCTTCAGGCGCTTGGCTCGGTCATGACCAACAAGTACGCCGAAGGCTTGCCCGGCAAACGCTATTACGGTGGGTGCGAGTTTGTGGACGTGGCGGAATCGCTCGCCATCGAACGCGCCAAGAAATTATTCAACGCCGAGCATGCGAACGTGCAGGCGCACTCGGGCAGCCAGGCAAACCAAGCCGTCTATCTCACCGTGCTCAAGCCGGGCGAGACGCTGCTGGGCATGAGCCTGGCGCACGGCGGCCACCTCACGCACGGCCACCCCCTGAACTTTTCCGGCCGGATGTACAAGATTGTCTCTTACGGGGTAAACAAGGACACCGAAACCATCGACTACGACGAGCTGGAGCGCCTGGCGATGGAGCACCGGCCGAAGCTGATTGTGGCCGGCGCCAGCGCTTATCCACGCCTTCTGGATTTCGAACGCTTTGCAGCCATCGCCAAGAAGTGCGAGACGCTGCTGATGGTGGACATCGCCCACATCGCCGGCTTGATCGCCGCAGGTTTGCACCCGAGCCCCTTCCCCCACGCCGACTTCGTCACCACCACGACGCACAAGACGCTGCGCGGGCCGCGCGGTGGGACGGTCTTCTCGAAGGCTCAGTTTGCCAAAGAACTCGACAGGAACGTCTTCCCCTGCCTGCAGGGCGGGCCGCTGATGCACGTCATCGCCGCCAAGGCCGTCTGCTTCCAGGAAGCCTTGCAGCCGGAATTCGCTGACTACCAGAAACAAATCGTCTTGAATGCCAAGGTTCTCGCAGAAGCCCTGGCCGCCGCGGGATTCCGCATCGTCTCCGGCGGCACCGACACGCACTTGATGCTGGTGGACGTCTTCTCGCGGAAAGTCACCGGCAAGCAGGCCGAGCAGGCTCTGGAACGCGCCGGCATCACGGTGAATAAGAACGCCATCCCCTTCGACACCAACCCACCAGCTATCGCCAGTGGCATCCGCGTGGGCACGCCTGTGGTCACCAGCCGCGGCATGCAGGAGCCGCAGATGGAACTCATCGCCCACTGGATTTCCGAGGTGCTGAACAACCTGGAAGATGAGTCGGTGCTGAAACGCGTCCGCAGCGAGGTCGAAATCCTTACCGAGAAATTCCCGCTCTATGAGAACCGCCGCGTGGCCGTGGCCGGTAAGGTATGATGAAAGGCGTGAGAGGTGCCTAAGATGCGTCAAGTCGTCATTTACCCAGGCGAGGATGGATACTGGGTCGCTGAGTGCCCCAGCCTGCCCGGATGCGTCAGCCAGGGCAAGACCAAGGAAGAGGCGACGGAGAACATCAAAGAAGCCGCCTCTGGTTATGTCGCCGCGCTTCAGGAAGACAGACTGCCAGTTCCCGCAAGATGACCCCAAAGCCTATTGAGCATCGCAGCATACAGTGACACTCCTTTGCTACAGCGGCGCTGTCCCCAGCACCGAAGACGCCGGTGAGGACACCGGCGCTACAGAAGCCCTCTAGAGCTTCTTCCTGCCCTCTTCGGTAGTCAGGTACTTCCCGCCCTCCGTCCGCACCAGCTCCGCGCCGACCAGCTCGCGCAAGCTGGCGCGGACCGAGAACAGCGGGTGTCCCAGCCGCGCGGAAACCTCCTCGGGCGTAGCAGGCTGCGCGAGGAGTCTGAGCAGGGCTTTGGCCGATTCCGTGAGTGTCCCATCCGGACCGATGCAGGGCATCGCGCCCTCCGCTACTTGAGTTCCTTGAGGCAGAAATACCAGTCCTTGCATTCCATGTTCTTGTCTTGCACCCGCTGCTCGGCTCGCTCCTGCGTCTGCGGCGGCGGAACGATGACCTTGTCGCCCGGACGCCAGTTGGCCGGCGTGGCCACGCCGTGCTTGTCCGAGGTCTGCATAGCCTGAATCACCCGCAAAATCTCATCCATGTTCCGGCCCGTAGTGAGCGGATAGTAGATCATGGCTCGCAAGATCTGTTTGTCGTCGATGATGAACACGCAGCGGGAAGTCTCGGTCTTGCTTTCGCCGGGCATGACCATGCCGTAGAGGGTCGCCACTTTCCGATCCAGGTCCGCGATCACAGGAAAAGTAATCTTCTGTCCCAGCTTCTCTTCGATATTCCGCATCCAGGCAATGTGAGAATAGACGCTGTCGATACTCAGCCCCATCAGCTCGCAATTCAATTCCCGCAGCTGGGGGTGAATCTTGGCGAAGGCCATGAATTCGGTGGTGCACACCGGAGTGAAGTCGGCCGGATGGGAAAACAGCACGAGCCAGCTTCCCTTGAAATCCTCCAGCTTGAGTGTCCCGAGGGTCGTCACGGCCTCAAACTGCGGCGCGGGCGCACCCAGGCGGGGAAGGCTGGGAGTCTGCTGAACTTGCTCGGTCATACCAATCCTCCTCAGAGATGAAATCAGATTCCGCTAGTGATTGGATGCGCGACCTGTCCATAGGATTCAGCAATACGCATTCTGACCATGCTCGACTGCGGTGGCCGGGCAGTTTTGGCGCTCCCCGGCAAGCCGGGGCAGGCGCCGAGCGCCGCTACAGGCGGTCAACAGGCGCTTGCTCCCCAACCCCTCAACCCGCTTGCAGGATCTCTTGCGCTGCGGCGTAGCCGCTCTCGACCGCGCCCTCAATCGTGGCGGGCAGCCCGGTGGCCGTCCAGTCGCCGGCCAAGTACAGGCCGCGCACGGGAGTCCGGGCCGCTGGGCGCATTTCCTCTACACCCACGCCAGGCGAGAAAGTCGCAAAGCGCTCTTTGATGACCAGCGAGTGGACCAGTTTCGCCTCGCGTGTCGCTGGCAGGAGTTCGCTGAGATCACGCAGCGCGACGGCCAGCAATTCATCCTTGGGCCGTCCGACGTGCGCGTGTGCCCCGCTCAGGACCAACGTCACGTAGTTCTCTCCCGAGCCGAGAATCTTCCCCTTATTGAACAGCCACTGAACGGTTGTTCCGCGCAGGCCGGCGAAGTCGAGGTCGGTGACGGGTCGGTCAAACCAGAGGTTGATGGAGATGATGGGCGCGGGCCGCAAAGCCAGAAGGTTGGTGAAATAAGGCTCCGAGCGGAGCAAGTCGCCGGGCAGGAGCTTGACCAAGTCGAACCACGGCACCGCACTCACGACCGTCGCCGCCTCGATTCTCTCCCTCTCCGCCAGCCGCACACCTTCACACACGCCCTCAGCCATGACGAACCCCGTGACGTTCCGGCTTAGCTCAACCCGCCCGCCCCGCGCCGTGATATAAGCGGCCGCAGCTTCCGTGTAGCACTCGCTCATGCCCGCACGCGGAATCGCGAGCCGCACGTCGGCGGGCGAAGTGAAAAACGCCAAACGCAAGACCCGCTTGAACAGCACGGCGGCAGCGCGGCGAGGGTCTTCGTTCAAGGCGGCAATCGAGAGCAGGTCCCAGAAGTTGCGGCGCAACTTCTCGGATTGACCGAGGCGCGCGAGCCACTCCTCCACGCTCAGCCGGTCGATGCCCGCGCGTGCGTCATCCGCCGCCTTGATCGCCCGTCCCAGCCGGAAGATTTCCCGCTTCTCAGGCCAGGTGAAGCTGTCAGAGCGAAGGACACCCACGAGCAGATGCCAAGGCGCGGGCAGGCGCGGGCATTCCAGCGTCGTCACCCGCCCGGGCCGCTCGAGAAACTGCATCCTGAGCCGGGGCTGAAGCCCGATGCGATCCAGTGTTCCTATTTCCTGAAGGAAGCGCAGCGTCGCGTGGTAACAGCCCATGAGCAAGTGCTGGCCGTTGTCAACTACGGAGCCGGTTGTGGGATCCAGGAAGGAGCGCGCGCGCCCGCCCAGATGCGGCTTCTGCTCGAGCAGGCGTACCTCGTGCCCGGCGCCTGCCAGCGCCACACCAGCTGCGAGGCCGGCAAAGCCACCACCGACAATCAAAACCTGGTCCATTTTGGATTTTGGATTTTAGATTTTGGATTTCACTCTTGCAGCTTCTGGCCCTCTGTCTCAATCCAAAATCGCAAATCTAAAATCTAAAATTCTATTTGTGCCATTCCGCCCCGAGATAGACAGAAAGCGCCGTCCAGAACTTCCGCGGCCGCGAAAGCCGCACGCGCTTCCCAAAGACGCTGTAGCGGCGCTTTTGGATAAGGCGCAGCAGCCGCCAGTAGATGGCCGCCATGATTTCCGCCGCCACCATGGCGCGGCGGTCTTCCGGCGGGAGCATTTGCCGCGCCACGTCGAAGTAGTGGCGCGCCCGGTCGCATTCGAACTGCATCAGTTCGATGATCGGGTCGTTGCAGCACCCGGCTAGCACCTCACCCGGCCGGACGCCAAACCGGTCCAAGTCCTCCCGGGGCAGATATAGGCGGCCGCGCCACGCGTCGCTTTCGAGGTCCCGGAGAATGTTGACCAGCTGAAGCGCCATACCCAGGTTCACGGCGTAGTCGCGCGTCCGGGGATTCTGGTACCCGAAAATCTCCACCGCGATCAGCCCGATAGTAGAGGCTACGCGGTAGCAGTAGAGGGCCAGGTCTTCGAAAGTGTCGTAGCGGGTTACGCTCAGGTCCATCTCGAGGCCGAGGACCAAATCGTCGAACGGCTGCCGGGGAAGCTTGAAGCGCGCGACGCTCTGGGCCAGGGCGCGGAGTTCCGGGGTCGCGCCCCGCCCGGCGTAGCAGTCATCCAGCGCCTGGCGATAGCGAGCCATTTCCTCGACCGCGCGGTCAGGTTCCAGCCCGCTGTCCACGATGTCGTCGCCGCGCCGCGCAAAGGCGTAAACCGCCTCGATAGCCCGTCGCTTCTCGCGCGGCAGGAACACGAACGAGTAGTAGAAATTTGTGGCGCGGGCCGTGGTGAAGTGTCGGTTTGGTGAGGAAGGGTTCATTCTGATGCAAACGCAGCTTCAGCCCGCCCACTCAACTGCTGTTAGCTATCAGCCTTCAGTTATCAGCTATCGGTGGCCAGATGAATGCTCCGAGGCTGAGGGCTGACGGCTGAGAGCTGACGGCTGGGCCGATTGGACACCCTTCGAACTCAGGGGGTGGCGCGCGTTCAAATACAGCCGCGCAAAATCGAAAAAGCTCAGCGCGGGCCGACGACGAAAAACGTCATAGCCGGCAGATTCGATTCTTGCCAGGATGGTCATCCCGCCCAGCCACGTCAGGCGCAACTGGCGGCGCAGCTCCGGGACAACTCTCTCCGGCAACGACTTGCCCTTCTCGAAGAGCTCCCGCGTCCGCGAGATCTCGAAGGCCATCAACTGCCGCCAGCGTTCGTCCACGCATTCAGCCAGCAGGTCGTCGAGCGAGTAGTTGAAACGCCGCAGGTCCTCGAGCGGCAGATAGACTCGGTCGCGCTCGAGGTCCACCGCCACATCTTGCCAGAAATTGGTGAGCTGAAGGGCCGTGCAGATGTGGTCGGAAAGCGCGAACAGTTCGGGGTCACGATGGCCGAAGAGTTCCAGCACCAACCGGCCCACCGGATTCGCCGAGCAGGTGCAGTAAGCCAGCACGGAGGAGAAGTCGTCACGCCGGTTCACCAGGACGTCCTGCTCGAAGGCCCGCAGGAGATTTTCAAAGTGCCGCTGGGACAACTGAAACCTGTTGACGGTGTCCCGCAGGGCGATGAATACCGGATGGCTGATTTGTGGTTCTGTAGGGGAGGGCCCTCGCGGCCCTCCCTCGGGAGCACCATAAAGGTGCTCCCCTCCATAGCACTCGACAAGCTTCCGACGCCACTCAGCCAAGGGTTCCAGCCGGCCTTCCAGGCCCGGCTCATCGGCCAAGTCGTCGGCATATCGGGCAAAGGCGTAAATCGCCGCCAGCGCGTCGCGCTTGTCGCGTGGCACCAGCAGCGAAGCCACGGGAAAGTTCTCGTAGTGGCGCCGCGCCAAGCGACGACATTCAGCGTAAGCGTCACGAATTGTCCTGTCGGGATTCGCCATGCAGGAATTGCTCTTCCGTGCCGCGCCATTATAGGGCTTCCGGGGAGCAAGGGGAACCGTTCGCAGTTTCGCGTGGCAGATCACCTTAAAGCCCGGCTAGCCCTCTTCCAAGTGGAGTTATAATGTCTAGGCGTTGACCGCACACATCCCAAAGGTCAGGATGTATGCGGCACGCGCGGACTGTCCCGTGTGAGCGAAAGCTGTAACAGCACGTGGTGCTTCGGGAGACCACGGCGGAGGGAGGAGAGCTGCGGTGAAACGGTTAAGAGACCTCGCCCTGGCGGTCGGTCTGGCCGTGGTGGGCGGCCTCGTCTCCTTCCTGGCCCTACTGCTGTTCGGGTTGGAGAGAGACACCGCCGCCAAGATCAGCGCGGGGATCCTGGTAGGAGGAATCCCATATTGCTACCACCTGTTGTCCCGCTGGATTGCCCGGCGGCGAGTGGCGGCAGAGGGGCCGCCAACCCTTGCTTCGTATTCCCTTCGACCGGTCATCCTCATCCTGCTGGGGACGCTATGGATGCTTGGTGTCGAAATCCTCGTGGGCGCCCTCACTGGAATCGGCGTAGGGGTTGCTGAGGTCGAACCGGGCGCGGGAGCCGCCGCTATGGCACCCCTCGTGCTGCTCATCCTGGCCTGGGTGGCGTTCTGCGTTGGCCAATGGGTCGGCCATCGGGCGTCACGCTGGGCGGTCGCGATCGCGGGGTCGATTGTACTGCTCGGCCAGCTCATCGGCAAGATGCTCGACTATGCTTTCACGCCGCCTGACGCGTACCTGTCCTTTCACGGTATCCCCCGAGAACCCACTTCGACCTTGCTTGAGGCACTCACTGGGACAGTCCTCTTGCTCGTTCCCGCCATGGTGGGCGTGTGGCGCGGAACAGGGACAAGACCACGCTCGTACATCACATACATTCTCGAAATTCTCCCAAAGGACACTCAACGTCTTTTGGTCGAGATAGCGCGCGAGGAGGCCCACCGCGTAGCTCTCTCCCGTGCCTCCCGGTCGCCAGACCTGACCGCGACCGCAAGTGCTCAACACTTCGCTGCCGAGGCGACGGACACGGTTAGCCGTGCTGCTGCAAAAGCACATACTCAATGGCTCCATCGTGGGGCTGTCCCCGTGCTCAGTTTCGTCGCCGGCGTTGTGACTATGTTGATCACTCAAGCCGTTGCGAGCCGGCAACAGCTGGCTCAGGCAAGGCGGGAGAATCGCGTCACCGCGCTCCGAGATTACGCATCCGCGTGTAACCGTACCGCCGTTTCGATCGCGCAACTCGCAAACGTGCCGCTTCACCTAGCCGGAATTGCCGAAGACCCCTTCGCGAGCCGTGAGAAGCAGCTGGAAAGGATGTACCGGCTCTATGATGATGCGTTGACCGTTTGGCGGCAAAACTTAGCGGATCTGGCAGTGCAGACGGGCCTGGTGAATGCGCTCTTTCAGGCCAAAGTAGACCCCATCGGTGCCACCATGAAAGACGTGCCACCCGAGTTTGATGTCCTTCCGGGTGAGATTGACCGTGACAAACTCATGAAAAGAATGAGGGAGGACCCATTGGTCTTCCTCAAGAGGAACTCGGCTATGCTTGGGCGGGACGGCGCGGACTTGTCTTCGTACTGCAAGGCGAGCGTTCAGGCTCTGTCCAAGGAGATTGAGTGAGGCCGCATTTAGCACGAAGCAGAGGGGCTCCCGCGGGTGGCGCAGACATCGCTTTCTAATGTCAGCGCGCCGTGCCGCCCCGCCAGGGGCGTCGGAACATGGCCCACGGCTTCTTCTAGCCCGCCGCGCGCGGGCGTGAGCCGTGGGTTTGCGGGTCCTCCTTCTCCCCCTCACCCTCTCCCCCGCGCGAGCGGGGGAGGGGGATTAATGGGGGTGGGGCGCCACCACCACCCCTTGGTCCCCTCCTTAACAAGGAGGGGAATTACCAGCCGCTAGTGCAGACGTGTCCTGTAAGGATGTGGCTTTTCCCCAAAGCCAAAAGTTGCAGAGTTACACCACATGTCTGGCCCACCCGGACCCATTTTCCCCTTGATTTTTGTTGACGAGTATGCTAAGCTGACAAAAGGGTAAAGGGTGCGCCGGGAGGGCCGACGCACGCGACCCGGAGCGGCCAGCGATGCCTAGCAGATTGATTCTCACCTTGCACGGCCACGCCAATCAACACGCCGGTCTCAACCTCGCATATAAATACGGACACAAAAAAACGAAGCTGGTATGTCCTTGCGCGTCAACAACTTACATTTTTCAGTCGTGAAACGAAGCTGGTATGTTGTTGAAAACACAGGAAGGGCGGTTGCACGCCACGAAGCTGGTAAGTGTTTGCCAGTCAATCACTTACAGACGAGTGCAAAAGGCGAAACTGGAAGTCAAGTCGCGAGTGACAGGTGACGAGTGACGAGTAAGGGGAAGTGTGATTGATGGTGGTTAGCCGTGGGGCGGTTTTCGAATGTCCAGTTTCCGGCCCAGGCATGTCAATCGGGATTCGGTCACCGGTCCCTGCCCTGCCGCTGGGCCTTGCTAGGCCTCGGGCTTGCGCCGCCGGATGAAAGCGGGCACGTCGAGGTCGTCCGGAGGAATTTCCGAGCTCACTTGCGCCTTGGCCGTCTCAATGGGGAGTTTCTCCTTCTTCAGCATCATGGACTTCACACTCTGCTGAGCGCTGCGGAGCGCCGGCGAGAGGCCCGCGGTGCGGGGGCGCATGCCGAGCTTGTCCGGCTTGATGCCGGTGGCGATGACGGTGACGCGCACCGCGTCTTTCATCTCCTCGTTGTGGACAGCGCCGAAGATGATGTTGGCGTTCTCGGCGGCGGCCTTCTGGACGATGGTCGAAGCCTCGTGCACCTCGTAAAGCGTGAGCTTGCTCGAGCCGGTGATGTTCAGCAGGATGCCTTGCGCGCCGTTGATGGAGGCGTCCTCGAGCAGCGGGCTGGCGATGGCCCGGTTGACGGCTTCGACGGCGCGGTTCTCGCCGCTCGCCTCGGCCGTCCCCATCACCGCGTAACCCATCCCTTCCATGATGGTCTTGATGTCGGCAAAGTCGCGGTTGATGATGCCGGTGATGGTGATGATGTCGGAGATGCCCTGCACGCCCTGGCGCAGGATGTCGTCGGCGATGCGAAAGGCCTCGAAGAAGCTCGTGCCCTTGTCCACGTACTGCATCAAGCGCTCGTTGGGGATGCAGATGACCGTGTCCACAGCCTCGCTGAGTTCGGCCAGGCCCAGCTCGGCTTGAACCATGCGCCGCTTGCCTTCGAAGGCAAAGGGCTTGGTCACCACGGCCACCGTGAGCGACCCGAGTTCGCGCGCCAGGCCGGCGACGATGGGCGCCCCGCCCGTGCCGGTTCCTCCGCCCAGACCGGCGGTGACAAAGACCATGTCGGCGCCCTCCAGGGCATCGATGATCTTCTCGGTGTCCTCGAGCGCGGCACGCCGGCCAATCTCCGGATTGGCGCCGGCGCCCAGCCCCTTGGTCAACTTAGCGCCGAGCTGAATCTTCACCGGCGCGTGCGAAGCCTTGAGAGCCTGCAGGTCGGTGTTGGCCACCATGAACGCCACGCCCTCGAGCTTGGCGGCGATCATGCGGTTGACGGCGTTCCCGCCGCCTCCGCCCACCCCGATGACCTTGATCTTGGCGCCATGCCGCAGCTCTTCGGAGAAATCCACCCGGATGCTGTCGTTGCCTTCGTTGATTTCGTCGTTTGCCATCGCCGCTCCTTCTCAAGTGCAGGTGTCAGGTTTCGGGTGTCAGGTGTCAGCAAGAAAACTCCAAGAGCCCTCCCTATGACACCTGATACCTGGCACCTGACCCCTAGCTTGCCTTGCCGCGCCAGGCGCTCCAGAGTTTCCCGGCCCAGCCCTTATCCCCCGAATCGCGCAACAGCCGCAGCCGATTCCCATAAGTCACCAGACCCACCACCGTGGCGAAGGCGGGGTCAGAAAGAGCATCTCCCATCTTCGCTAGGCCAGTGGGCTGGCCCAGGCGCACCGGAAGTCCCAGCAGGTGTTCCGCCAGGGCGGTCAGGCCCCCCAGTTTCGCTCCTCCGCCCGTCAGCACCACGCCCGCCCCCAGTTGCTTCTCAAAACCCGAACGCGCCAGTTCCGCCTGCAGGAGCTCGAGCAGTTCCAAAGCGCGCGGCTCAATGATCTCGCTCAGGGTAGCGTAGCTGACTACGCGCGTGGGGCGCTCGCCCACACTCGGGACTTCCAGCGGCGCCTCGGCAGGTTGCGCTGGGTCGCGGTCGCCCCACAGGCGCTTCATCTTCTCGGCCTCGGGGATGGGAGTCCGCAAACCCACCGCGATGTCGTTCGTGAAATGCTCGCCACCCACCGCGATCACGGCCGTGGCTCGAACGGTCCCATGATGGAACACGATCAGTTCCGACGAACCTCCGCCGATGTCCAGCAGCGCCACGCCCAGCTCGCGCTCATCCTCGGTCAAACAGGCCCAGGCGGAGGCCAGCGCCTCGAAGATCGTGCCACTGTCCGGGACCTTGATGCCCGCGCGGTTCGCCGCGGTCACAATGTTCTGCCAAGCCGTGGTCGAGGCGGTGATGACGTGAACATTCACTTCCAGGCGTTTTCCGGCCATGCCCAGAGGATCGCGAATGCCCCCCTGGGAATCGAGCAAGTACTCCTGGCGCAAGGCGTCGATCAACTCCTGGCCGGGCGGAAGCGAGATGCTCTTGGCCGTCTGAAATGCCTTGACCTTGTCTTCCACTGTCACTTCCCGGCTGTGATTGCCCAAGGTCAGCGCGCCGCGCGAGTTTACTCCTTTGACGTGACCGCCCCCCACCCCCAGGTAAGCCCATTCGAACGAGACCTTGGCTTCGCTCTCCGCCGCTTCCACCGCCTTCTTGATGGCGAGCACGGCCGAATCCAGGTTGACGATCACGCCCTTGCGCCACCCGCGCGATTCCGCCACACCCAGACTCGCCACTTCCAGCTTGCCTTCCTCGCCCCGGCAGCAGGCCAAGGCGCAGGTCTTGGTGGTCCCGAGGTCGAGCCCGAAAATGTACCGGTCCTTATGCGCCACGGAAGCTCTATTCCTTCTGCGTCGCCGACGGAGCCGCGGTCCCGCCGGATTTCGTCGTCTGCGGATTCACTACAACCTGATTGCGATAACGCAGATCCACAGAGTCGATTCTGGTGTCCCCCTTCTGCACTTCCGGCAGCAGGGCCAGAAGGTTGTGAAACCGCTCCTGGAAGTTCTCGTGGCCGAAGTGGACCTGGAGGGTCTCGCGCCCCTGAACCAGAACCGCCTTGAGATCGTCGGGATCGGTCAGATCGACTTCCGACACCAGCCAGCCGGAGGCCGACGCCTCACTCGAGACTTCTCGCGAGAATGCGTCGTAAAGCGCCAGGCGCGCTCGACGCTCCGTCACACTGCCGCTGGCGTCCAGTCCCGCCAGCACGGGAAAACCGAATGAGGCCTGTTCGGGTTTGTCCAGGAGAACGCCTTCGCCATCCACCAGCTTGACGCGTCCCTCCACGTTCACGAAAGCCACGGGAGCGCGCTCCACCAGGTTAACCGCCAAACGGTGCGGATACGCCCGGCTCAGCGTGGCAAACCGCACCCAAGGAATGGATTCTACCTGCCGCTTTTTCTCGTCGAGCGACAAGCGGAAAACGTTCACACCGCTCGCCAGTTTCCCACTCGCCGGAAAACCGAGCACGTTCAGCACCTCTTCGCGGGAAACGTAGTGGTTCCCCGTCAGCACGATGTCCTCGGCGGAAGTCAACCTGAAGCGCGGCGAGGTCAGACCGAACACGGCCAGGCGATAGCTCGCGTAACCGAGAGGCGGAAGCACCAGGACTCCCACCAGCGTCCAGCGCAGGAAGCGCCGCACGCGCCCGAAACGCCCGCGCCGCACCGGCACCACCCTCTGGCGCCGGCGGAATGGCGCTTCCTCTTCGCCGTCAAGCTCTCCGGGCAGCGGGATTTCGTCGGTGTCTTCGATGCCCATTAGTCTGAGTCAACAGTTGACAGTTCGCAGTTGCCAGCCAAGAACCCAGGGGTGAAACATAACGCCATTCGACTGTCAACTTTCAACTTTCGCCAGCTTCCTCCACACAATCACTTCCTCTTCCAGCTCGACTCGGTACGCCTTGAGCACTCGTTCGCGGATCAAATCCATCAGCTTGAAGATGTCTGCGGCTGTTGCCTGGCAGCGGTTGACGATGAAATTCGCATGCCGCTCCGAGATGACCGCCCCCCCGACGCGCGTCCCTTTCAGCCCGAGCTCATCAATCATCCTGCCGGCGGAATGCCCGGGAGGATTCTTGAAGATGCAGCCAGCGCTTTTTTCGTTGATAGGTTGCGAGGCTCGCCGCCTCTGGTTGCACTCCTTGATCTTCTCCAGGATTTCCGTATACGGGCGTTCCGGCAACTCGAGCGAGACGGAAAGAAGCACGTCGTCCGCCGCAAAGCCCGCGTGCCGATACTCGAAGCGCGCGTCCTCAACTCGCCAGACTTCGACGCGGCCGGACGTGCCGCGATAGAGGGTAACCGCGCGCACCACGTCGCCAATCTGCGTTCCGTAAGCTCCCGCGTTCATCCACAGCGCGCCCCCCACAGTCCCCGGGATGCCGACCAATCCTTCCATGCCACCCAAGTTCCGTTTGGCGCATTCCGTCACGGTGGAGCCCAGGTTGGCCGCGGCGGTGACTTCAACGCGGCGACCCTCAAACTTCAAGCCATCCGGTTCGCGCACCAGTTGCAGCACCACGTCGTCCAGACCTTCGTCCGCGACGAGCAGGTTCGTGCCGCCGCCCAGCAGCCGCCAGGTAACCCCACGACGATCGAAGTATTCCATCAGCTCCGGCAGGCGTCGCGTGTCGCAGAGCTGAACCAAGTCGGCCCGCCCTCCGACGCCCAGCGAAGTGCGTGCGCTGAGCGCTTGGGCAGGAAGCCACTGGGCGCCCAAGGCGGCCATCTGCTCTCGAATCCCGGTCTCACGCGCGAGGAATGACATCGTAACCTATCAGACTTCCCGTGTTCTCAGGCGCCTGGCGCGGTGTCCAGTCGCGCCGCGCCCCGCATCGCTTCGCCGAGTGCCTCGCCGACCTTCCAGACACTTCCGGCGCCGACGGTCAATACCAAGTCGCCAGGTTGTGCTTCCGCCAGCACCGCTCGGATGACCGCCTGCTCGGAGGCTGCATAACGGGCGCGGTCAAATCCCAGCTCGCGCATGCGCTCCACCAGACGCTCGGAAGTGATGCCCGGGATAGGCGGCTCGCTGGCGGGATAGATGTCCAGCACGTACACCCGCTCGCAGCCGTCGAAGCACCGCGCAAAATCGTCCATGAGGAACTTGGTGCGCGTGTAGCGGTGCGGCTGAAAGATCGCCCAGACACGCCGGGCGCCGCGTAGCCGCGCCGCATCCATGACCGCGCGAATCTCCGCCGGATGATGCCCGTAGTCGTCCACCACGGTGATGCCGTTCCATTCCGCTTTCACCTGGAATCGACGGTCCACACCCCGGAAGCGCTCCAGGCCCTGGCGGATCTGTTCTTCGGTGAGCTCCAGCTCCAGGCCCACGGCAATCGCCGCCAGCGCGTTCTGCACGTTGTGCCGACCCGGAACGTGCAGGACGAAACGGCGCAGCGACTTGCCCTTCACGCTCGCCTCGAAGCTGGACTGCGTCGGGTGGAGTTCAACCGCCTCTGCCCTGACATCAGCGCCCGGCTCGATTCCGTACGTGACCACCCGACGGCGGACCCGCGGCAGGAGACCGCGAAATCGCTCTCCCCAGGGCGAGTCCAGGCAGGCGATGACGGCGCCGTAGAACGGCACATTGTTCATGAAGGAAACGAAGGCGGAGGCAATCTCGTCCAGGTCGCGATAGTGGTCGAGGTGTTCGCGGTCGATGTTGGTGACCACGGCGAGGGTGGGCGAGAGGTAGAGAAACGAGCGGTCGCTCTCGTCGGCTTCCACCACCATCAGCTCGCCCTTGCCCAGCCGGGCGCTCGAGCCGAAAGCGTCCAAGCGGCCGCCAATGACGGCGGTGGGATCGAGATTTGCCTCGGCCAGCATCACCGCAATCATTGAAGCCACCGTCGTTTTGCCATGCGCGCCGGCCACGGCCACGCTGGACTTCAGCCGCATCAGTTCGGCCAGCATCTCGGCGCGCGGAATGACGGGGATTTGCAGGCGCTTTGCCTCCACGACCTCCGGATTGTCCGGTGCCACTGCCGCCGAGGTGACCACGACTTGGGCGCCGTGGACATGGGCGGCCGCGTGCCCCTCGGAAACCCGCGCCCCCAGCGCCGCAAGCCTCTCAGTTACCGGCGTGGCTTTCAAGTCCGAACCCGTAACCGCGTACCCCAGGTTGAGCAGCACCTCCGCGATGCCGCTCATCCCGATGCCACCGATGCCCACGAAGTGGATGTTTCGAATCTTCCCAAGCATAAGAAAGCAGTGGTCAGTGGTCAGTCGCCTGCAAGTGACGACCAACCGCCAGATTCTCAATCAATTCCGCAATGCGCTCCGCGGCGTCCGGCCGGGCCAAGCGCTTGGCAGCTTGTTCCATTGCTTCCAAGCCGTGCGGATCAGCGAGCAAGCCCCAGAGTTCCCTGAGCAGGCGCTCCGGCGTCAACTCGACTTGCCGGAGGACTCGCGCCGCGCCCGCGCGCTCCATCGCCCGGGCGTTTTCCAGTTGGTGTTGGTCCGTCGCGCCCGGAAACGGAATGAGCAGCGCGGCCTTCCCTGCTGCCGCGAGTTCTGCAACCGCGATTGCGCCCGCGCGGGAAACGACCAGATCAGCCCGCGCCAAGGCCTGCGGAACGTTTTCGATGAAGGCGTGGACCTCGGCAGTAAGCCCTCGTTCCTGATACGCCTGCCGCACGGCATTATAGTCGCGGCCGCCCGCCTGATGAATGAATCTCACTCGCCCGGTCTCATTCACCAGCAGCGGCAGGCTCTTCACCACGCAATCGTTGATGGCCGCCGATCCCTGGCTCCCCCCCAGAATCAACACCGTGTAAGGGGGAACGTGCTCCTTTGCAGGAACGGAACTGAAACCCTTGCGAACTGCATGGCCTGTCAGGCGTCCCTTGGCACGGTAGAAACTTGCAGTCTCCTCGAACGCCACAGCGGCCAAGCGCACTACCGGGGCGAGCACGCGATTCGTAAAGCCAGGGACAGCATTCGGCTCAATCAGCAAGGTCGGGATATCCTTGAGGGCCGCTTCCAGCATGGCTGGACCAGCCAGGTACCCACCTACGCCCACAACCACGTCCGGCTGAAACTTCCCCATGATCAACGCCGTCTCGATGGCGCTTCTCGGCAACACGAGCAGGTTGCGCAGCTTTCGCCACCCGCCGATTCCCTTCAGCCCCGCTGCGGCGACGGTCCGCAAAGGAAAGCCCGCAGCCGGAACCACGCGAGTCTCCAGGCCACGCCCGGTGCCCAAGAACAAAATCTCGCAGCCGACGCCAGCCGCCCCGCGACGCTTCGCGCGCTCGCGCAGCTCCTCTGCCACGGCCAACGCCGGGAAGATGTGCCCGCCCGTCCCTCCCGCCACCATGAGGACGCGCAGGGGCCTGACCTCCTCGCCCGGAGGCGCAGCGCCTTTGCCTGCGTCAAGCCTGTCCGTCTCGACCGGAGTTTCCCCGCTGGCCTGCCCGATTTTCACTTCCAGCGCGTCCAAAGATCCACCTAACCGGAGTGTTGAGAAATGCTCAGCAAGATGCCCGCCGCAGTCAGGCTCATCAGCAGCGATGAGCCGCCATAGCTGACGAACGGCAACGGAATTCCTTTGGTCGGCAGCAAGCCCAGCACCACGCTGATATTCACCAAGGCTTGCCCTACCAGCATGACCGTGAGTCCGACGGCCAGCAGCCGTCCAAACTCCTCCGCGCAGCCGCCTGCCGCCCGCAAGCCTCGCCAGAGGACCACGCTGAACAAGCCCAGCACGAGCACTGCCCCGATAAAACCTAGTTCCTCGCTGATCACCGCAAAGATGAAGTCGGTGTGAGGCTCGGGTAGATAGAAGAGCTTCTGCTTGCCTTCCATCAACCCCATCCCGCCAATGCCTCCAGTGCCCACGGCAATGAACGACTGGATGATCTGGAAGCCCTTGCCCAACGGATCGGAGTAAGGATCCAGAAACGCCACCCAGCGCCGGTAGCGATAGCCGGAATGGAAGATCAGCAGATAGAGCCCCGGCATGGCCGCCAGCGCACCACAGGCGAAATGGGCCAGGCGCAGCCCTGCGGCAAACAGCATCGCCGCCACGATAAGCACGAGCGCCAGTGAAGTCCCGAGGTCCGGCTCCTTCACTACCAAGGCCACGCTGACCCCGGTGACCAGCCCGATGGGCAGCAGCGTATGCTTCCCGTCGTTCACCGCGCCCTGGCGCAGGCGGAGGAAGTAGGCAAGGAAAAGTACCAGCACGAGCTTGGAGAACTCCGACGGCTGAAAGCTGGCCGGCCCGAGGTGCAGCCAGCGGTGGGCGTTGTGGCTGCGGTCGGCAAACAGGACCACCACCAGCAAAACGAACTGGAGCCCCAGAGCGGAAAAAACCAGGCGTGGATCCGCCAGGCGCCGGTAGTCCAGGTGCATGGCCCCAACCATCACAGCCAGGCCGATTCCCGCCCAAACTACCTGCCGAAGAAAAAAGTAGTAGCTGCTCCCAAACCGCTGCGAAGCCAGCACGGCCGAGGCGCTGAAGACCATGAGAGCCCCGAACAGCACCAGAACCACAACTGCTCCGAAGAGGATCCGGTCGGATTCGAGTTGTCGGGCCATGCTCTCCTCAAATCCCCGGCAGCCGCCCCTGGCCGCTCGGGGGCTCGGAGGACGTAGGTTTCGCGCGCGCCGTGTCGGCTTCCTTGGACCTGCGACTGCCCGACCCTCCACCCGCAGAACCAGCAACAGTCCCGCTTGCTGACGGCCGATCCTCAAACGGCAGGGGGTCGTCGGCCACGCTTTCGGGAGCTTGCAGATCCTCCGAAACCCGCGGCGCAAAGTCCTCTTCCGGTAGCGAAGAGGGAACTTCCCTTTCCGGGTAAGCAACCTCTTCGGCACCTACCTCGTACACATAAAGCAGCTCGGGATAGCTGACTACACCAGCCGGAGACTCGGCTTGGTGAACAGCGGGCGGCTGCTCCTCCGTTGCTTGAGGCGACTCCAGAACTTCTTGAAGCTCCGCGGGCTTGCCCGCGGCTGGGGCCTCAATTGCCGCCGGCTCGCCCGGAGCCGGCTCCACGCTGGGAGTTCCCACAGGAGCAGTCTCGGGCGTTGCGGGTTCGGCGGCCTCAGCAGCTGGCGCCCTCTCTGCCTCCAAAGCTGCGGCGATTTGAGGCCCGGCCACGCCTGCAATCTCCTCCGCGGCAGGGCCCTGCGGGCTGCCGCTCATTTCCGGCGCGGGCTCCGGCGGGACTTGAGGCAGAGCAGCCGGGGGAGGAGAAACCAAACTCGGCGCCGCCACATCCTTCGGTCTCTCAGCCTCGGCAATTTCAACTTCGCGAGACAAGCGCTCGACCAACTCCTTGAACATGCGCCCGCGGTGCTCGAAATCTTGAAATTGGTCGAAGCTGGCGCAGGCCGGGGACAGTAAAATGACGTCACCAGGCACGGTCTCCTCAAATGCCTGCCTGACGGCTGTCTCCAGGTCTCCGGCCCGGATGAGTTCGGCAGCACCCTTCAGCTCGCGCGCGATCCGTACGGCCGCGGCGCCTATCAGGTACGCCTTGCGCACCCGCGCTTTGAGCAGAGGACGTAGTGGCGCGTAGGAAGCACCCTTGTCTTTGCCCCCCAGAATCAGATGCACGCCACGCTCAAAGGCCGAGAGGGCCTTGACAACCGCATCCACGCTGGTGGCCTTCGAGTCGTTGTAGAACTGCACACCGCGAATTTCGCGCACGTATTCCAGCCGGTGCTCGACGGCACGAAACTCACGGACGGCCCGCCGTAAGGCTTCGAAGTCCGCGCCTAGCACACAGGCTGCGGCCGCCGCCGCCAGCACGTTCTCCAAATTGAATTCGCCCCGCAGCGACACCTCCTGCGTCCTCAGAAGCACGCGTTCCAGATTTCCCACGCGGTAGAGGATGCGTCCGTCTGAAGCAAACACACCCTCAGGAAGACTCTGCTTTCGACTGAAGTAAACCTTGCGGGCCGCGATGGCAGGCGCGAGGTTCATCACCATGGGGTCATCGGCGTTCAAGACGGCAAAATCATCTGCCGACTGGTTGCGAAAGATCTGCGCCTTTGCCCGCACGTAGGCCTCGAACGATGGGTGCCGGTCCAGGTGATTGCCGGTGAGGTTCAGGAGCACGGCCACATGCGGCCGGAAGTGCTGAATGGTTTCGAGTTGAAAGCTGCTCAGCTCCGCCACCACGAGGGTGTCGCGCGAGACCTGGTCCACCGCAGAAATTAAGGGCACGCCGATGTTGCCACCTACAAAGGTCCGAAAGCCAGAGGTCTCCAGCATCTTGCCCAACAGCGCGGTGGTGGTCGTCTTTCCGTTCGAGCCCGTTACCCCCACCAGTTTCGCTTCCAGGAACCAACTGGCCGCTTCCACCTCCGGAATGATGGGGATGTTCCGCTGCCGCGCCACCTCGAGTTCCGGCAGGTCGGGCAGTACCCCCGGGCTGACTACGATCAGGTCCTGTCGCTGGAAGGTTTCCGCGCGGTGCAAGCCAAGCTCCAAACCGATCCTGTGCGCCATCAGTTCTCGGACATCGGGCTGGAGCGCCCAAGGCGGGCGCGAGTCCGTGACCGTCACCACGGCGCCGCGCCGGTGGAGACAGTGCACGGCGGCGCGCCCTGTGCGCGCCAAGCCCACCACCAGCACCCTCTTCCCGCGCACGTCGGTCATGGGATTCCTCCCGACCGCGCCCGGTCGTTCCGGCGGAAATAGCCTTCCAGGATTTCCGAGATCACTTCGGAAAGCGAGCGCCGGGCGCGCCGCGCGCGGCGGCGAGCGATGATTAGAGTCTCCCGGTTCAGCGTGAGGCTGACTCGGGTCGGATTACGGAATGACTTCGGCCTGGCCATAGCTCATTAGTGCGTATTTTATGCGCAGAAATCTTCTTTGTCAAACGCCAATTGTCCGTCGTCCGTTGTCAGGGGTGCGTTGTCCGTTCCGGGGAGCGAAGAACACGGGTTCGGAAGGGCCCCAAGACCCTAGACTTGGCCTCGGAAACAACGGACAACTGACGACGGACCACGGACAGTTCATCGCAGTTTCAGCGTGGTGAGCGCGAACAGCGCGAACACCAGGGCCGCAATCCAAAAGCGCGCGATGATCTTCGATTCCTTCCACCCCAGCAGCTCGAAGTGGTGGTGGATGGGGGCCATCTTGAACACCCGTTTTCCCCGCAGCTTATACGACCCCACCTGAAGCATCACCGAGAGGGCTTCCACCACGAAGATTCCCCCAATGAAGGGCAGCAGAAGTTCCTGCTTGATGATCACGGACACGGTAGCGATGGCGCCGCCCAGGGCCAGCGATCCCACGTCCCCCATGAAAACTTCCGCCGGGTAGGCGTTGTACCAAAGAAAGCCCAGGCTGGCCCCAACCATCGCGCCGCAGAAAACGGTCAACTCGGCGACCCGCGGCAGGTGCTCAAGGTCGAGATAATCCGCCAAAACCGCGTGGCCCGCCACGTAGGTCAAAACCGTCAGCGCCGAAGCCGAGATGATGACGCAGCCGATGGCCAGCCCGTCCAGCCCGTCCGTCAGGTTGACGGCGTTGGATGATCCCACCAGCACCAGAATCACAAAGATCAGGAACGGAAGAAACGCCAGCGGGTAGGTCCAGATATTGTTCAGAAAGGCGGAGAGCAGGAAGTCGGGCCGGAAGCGCTTGAAAAAGGGAAAGGTGAGGGTCGTCGAGTACAGAGCCCGCGCGGAAAGGAATACCAAGCTCACGCCGAAGATGAAGCTGACCAGAATCTGGAGCAGAAACTTCGTGCGCGCCGTCATGCCGAGGTTCTGTCGCCGCCGGAGCTTCTGGTAGTCGTCCCAGAACCCGATGCCCGCGAAAGCCAACGTGACGGTCAGCACTAACCAGACGAAGACGTTGCGCAAGTCAGCCCAGAGAAGCGTGGGGACGACCACGCAGAGGACAATGAGCACGCCCCCCATGGTCGGGGTCCCCGCCTTGGCGTGGTGCGACTGCGGGCCGTCCTGCCGAATGTACTGGCCAACCTGAAACTCCTTGAGCTTCCGAATTAGCCATGGACCCAGGACTAAGGCCAGAAACAGGGCCGTCAGGCTGGCGTAGGCGGTGCGAAAGGTGATGTAGCGGAAAAGGTTCAGCAGGCGGAACTCGTCGTGGAATGCGAGGTAGAGGTAGTAAAACACTTATCCTTACTCAGCTCGAAGGCTCGGCTCTCGAATTTGCCGGCAAACTGCTCTCAGATGATGCAAGCAATTCTCTTACCTTTTCCAGATGTACCCCGCGGGAGCCCTTGAGGAGGAGAACATCCCCCGGCCGGAGAAGGGTTCGGCAGAATTCCGCAGCCTCCTCGGGGGTTGAAAAGAAGCGCATGCGCGCGGCCGCCAAGCCCCCTTCCTCGGCTCCCTCCAGGAAGAACCCGGCGTCGCCCTGCACCGCTAACAGCCAATCCACGCCACTTTCGGCGCACTTCCGGCCAACCTTGCGGTGCCACTCCGGCGAGGTGGACCCCAGCTCGAGCATTTCCCCCGCCAAAACGATCCGCCGCCCTGCTCCGGGCCAAGTTGCCAGCGTTTCCAGCATTTTCTCCATGGCCACGGGGTTCGAGTTGTAACAGTCATTGATGAGAGTGACCCCCTGGGGCAGTATAAGAATTTCACTGCGCTGAGGTAAAGCCTGAAAACTGGACAAGGTTTGCTGAAGGTCCGCCAGGGGGATTTGGAAGAGGCTCGCGGTGGCAAGGGCGGCGAGGGCGTTCTGGACGTTGTGGTGTCCCGGCAGGGACAGGTGAAACTCGCCGTCGAGCTTCGGCCCATGCACCCGGAACCGGCTGCCGCCCGCACTTCCAGGGTTCACCTCGAGCGCCTGGAAGTCGGCTCCCTGCCTGAACCCAAAGGTTACCACGCGACCCTTGAAGCCTTCCGTGAACCTTAGGACTTGCTCGTCGTCGTAGTTCAAGACTGCGGTTCCGGATGAGGGAAGGTTATCAATCAGTTCGCGCTTGGCCCGCGCGATGGAATCAATTGAATCGAAGAACTGCAAATGGACGGGAGCCACATTGGTGACGACGCCTACCTGTGGTTCCGCGATTCGGGTCAGGAGTTCGATTTCCCCCGGCGCGGACATGGCCAGCTCGGCTACCGCTACGTCGTGAGTGGGCTCGAGCGCCAGCAGCGTCAGGGGCAGCCCATAGTAGTTGTTCAGGTTTCCGAAGGACTTAAGCACGGAAAAGCGCCGGGCGAGGGCCGCCGCTGCCATTTCCTTGGTGGTGGACTTCCCGGTGCTGCCGGTAATGGCGACGAGTTGCCGGCCCCACTTCCGCCGGACGGCCCGGGCGAGCTGTTGGAGAGCCTCGGTGGTATTCCCGACTGGAAGGAGAGCCTGAGCCAGCAATGGAGAGCTGGCCGCGCGGAAGGCTTCCTCGACCACGGCGCCCACCGCGCCGCGCTCGAAAGCCTGGCCGACGAAGTCGTGTCCGTCGAAATGCGGACCGCGGATGGCGAAGAAGAGTTGGCCCGGAGCGAGTGTACGGGAATCGATTGAGTAGCCACATGCCGCCCGCTCCGGAACCTCACACGAGGTGCCCAGGATGGCCGCCACCTCGCCCAGCGCCAATTGCATGTCCGGCCCACTTTTGAGAGGCGTGCGGACATACCCTGCTGCCCGCTTACGCCCGGAGAAAACTCTAACGTCGGACGGACTTTCCCCGCTGGTTTATCACCGCCTCGGGGCGGAACCCCAGCTCCCGAAGCACTCGCCTCGCCACTTCCCGGTCATCGAAGGGAACCGTCCGATCCTTCAGAACCTGATAGGTCTCGTGGCCTTTGCCCGCCAAGACCACTACATCCCCTTCCCGAGCCTCTCCCAAGACCTTGCGGATTGCCACCTCGCGGTCCACCTCCGCGACATAGGGTTTCCCCGTCTTCTGCAAACCTACCAGGGCGTCGTTCATAATCATGATCGGGTCTTCGCTGCGGGGATTGTCAGAAGTCAGAACGACGAGGTCGCCCAGGGAGCCTGCTGCCTCCCCCATGAGGGGTCGCTTCGTACGGTCGCGGTCGCCACCACATCCGAAAACCACGATGAGCCTTTCGCGGGTGAGGTCGCGAGCGGTCTTCAGGACGTTGCGGAGAGCGTCGTCAGTGTGGGCGTAGTCCACCACTACCAGGAACGGCTGCCCCTCGTCGATGCGTTCGAAGCGCCCGGGCACAGCCGCCAGGTTGGCGATGCCTTCCTGGACCTTCTCCTTGGCAATGCCCAGGCCCAGGGCGGTCGCCGTGGCTGCCAGGATGTTCGCCAAATTCGCCCGACCCACCAGGGGTGAATCCATCTCCCACATACCCTCGGGCGTCGCCAGGGTGGCGTGAAGGCCGGAAAGCGTCTGGCTGAACTGCTTGACCTTGACCTGGGCGCCAGCGTTGAACCCGTAAGTGATGCGGCGAGGGTTGGGAATATCCAGGAGTCGCGCGGCCCAAGGATCGTCCGCATTCATTACCGTCAAATCCGGAGGCGGAGTCCCCAGGCCCTCGAAGAGACGGCGTTTTGCCGCAAAGTAGTGTTCGAAGTCCTTGTGGTAGTCCAGGTGGTCGCGGGTGAGATTTGTGAAGACAGCAGCCGAGAAGTGAAATCCCCAGAGGCGTTCCTGCGCCAGGGCGTGCGAGGAAGCCTCCATCACTGCGGCCCTTCCGCCCGCCGCGACCAGTTCAGCAAAATAGGAGAGGAGATCCAAGGATTCCGGCGTGGTGTTCAGGGCGCCGAGGATTCGCCTCCCAAAGCGATGTTCGATGGTGCCGAAGAGTCCGACGGGAATTTCGGCGGCGTGGAAAATACTCTCCAAGAGGAAAGCAGTGGTGGTCTTGCCGTTTGTGCCCGTAATGCCGACGAGCTGTAGGTGCGAGTCCGGGCGGCCGTAAAAGACCCGCGCCGCCTCCGACAAAGCGCGGCGGATTTTCGGAACACAAATCCACCGTGTGGCAAGCTCCGCCGGTGCCGCGCGCTCGCTGACTATAGCTACAGCGCCACGCTGCAATGCCTGAGGAATGAAGTCGTGCCCGTCGGCCTTTTCACCTTGGATGGCAAAGAAGAGGCTCCCCGCCTCAACCCGACGGGAATCGTAAGCGAGAGAGGTGATCTCTTGCGCGGCGTCGGCGCCGATTTCCGGGCTCGGCAGTCCCTGGAGGAGCTCGCCTAATTTCATCGCCCACTCGCATTATAGCACTTGGAATCTTGGGGGTTGGGAATCGGAACGTGTAGCTGCGCATGGAACTCGCGCAAATCGAGCCCTACCCCTCAAACTCCAAACCGCAGGCGCGTTTCACCGCGCAAAACGGACCCAAATACGCGACGCCGGCGGCACTTGCGCTCTCGCCGGAGGCATTTGCTCGACTGCCAAACCGGAACCGCGCACATTGAGCTCTAGCCCCAGCTCCTGACACTCCTCGGCCACACGGCGCAAGGCCAAACCCGAGAAGTCGGGCAGGGTCAGCAGAGGAGCGTCATCCAGGATCATGGCCCCGTGGGCTTCCAGAGCCGGAGGCGGCGAAAAGGAAACTGTTTGGACCGGCGGGGTGGCAACCCCGAGCAGTTCAGGTTCCGAAGGAAGGAATCCCACCTGATCCCCTCGTCTCTGGCGGGGAGACCCAGCGGGCGCGGACGAAGCAACCTGAGGCCACCGGGAGGGATTGTCTTGCGGCACGTTGAGATAACCCAGAGTCTGCTCTGCGATGGACCTGAACACCGGGGCTGCCACTTCTCCACCGTAAATCGCCCCCACCGGAGAATCGATGACCACCAGAATGGTCACCGCCGGTTGCTCGACGGGGGCAAACCCAGCAAAGGAAGCTATGTAGTGCGATTTCGAATAAGTGCCGGAAGCATCGATCTTCTGCGCCGTGCCCGTCTTGCCGGCGGCATAATAGCCTATGGGGCGAGCCGTTACGCCCGTGCCGCTTTCCACCACTTCGGCGAGCATCTCCTTCATCCGCTCCGCCGTTTCCCGGCTCACCACGCGCCGCCCCACCGCCGGCGGAGGCCGATGGTGAGCGCTGTCCAGGAACACGTCGCGCACCACGCGCGCCTGGAAGAGAATGCCGCCGTTCGCAATGGCCGAGTACGCCGAGGCCAGTTGCAGGGCGGTCACACCCACTTCTTGCCCCATGGCAATCTCGCCAATCGAGATGCCCGACCAGCGACTGGGCGGCTTGAGCAAGCCGTGTTCTTCGCCGGGCAATTCCACTCCGGCCTCGCTGCCGAATCCGAAGCTACGGATGTAGCGGTAGAGCCGCTCCTCCCCCAGTCGGAGTCCCAGCTTGATCGTGCCCACATCGCTCGAATCGGCCACCACGCGCCTGACGGTCAAATCGCCGAAAGGCTTGTGGTCGTGGATGGCATGGCCGGCGAGCACGATGCTGCCGTTCTGGCAATTGATGACCTCCAGGGGGGTGGTGAGCTTCTCCTCCAGCGCCGCCGCGACCGTGACCATCTTGAAGGTTGAGCCGGGCTCGTAGACCCACGCCACGGCGCGGTTCAGTCGGGCCTCCGGCGGGCTCTTGCCGAACTCGTTGGGGTTGAACGTGGGATAGCTGGCCAGGGCGAGGAGTTCGCCGGTTTGCGGGTTCTGGACGATGACCGCGCCGCCGGAAATCCGCCATCTCGCTGCAGCCTCGGCCAGCGCCTTCTCCGCGATGTACTGGATGTTCTCGTCCAGGGTCAGGACCACGTTCCTACCCGGTTGCCCTTCGCGCTCGGTGGAATGAAACCACTGGCGTCGGGCGTCGGCAGCGATCAGCACCCGGCTCGGCGTGCCCTTGATCGTGTCATTCATCTGGTATTCCAGCCCGGCCAGGCCGTTGTCATCCAGACCCACGTAGCCTAGTACCTGAGCCGCCAGTTCGCCTTTGGGATAGAACCGTTTCATCTCCTTCTGGAAGTAAACGCCGCTCAGGTTCATGTCCCGCACGCGCGTCGCTTCCTCAGGCGAAACCTTCCGCTTCACCCAGCAGAAGGAGCGAAAGGCTTTGAACTTTCCCCGCAGATTGCCCTGTTCCAGCCCCAAGACGGGCGCCAGCAGACCGGCCACCATTTCGGGGTTGGGGATCTCGCCGGGCACGGCAAAGATGGAGTCCACGGCCAGGCTCATGGCCAAGGGATGCATCTGGCGGTCGTAGACCACGCCGCGCTTGGGCGCCACCTCGATGGTACGCTGTTGCTGGCGTTCGCCGCGCGTCAGCAGGTCAACGTATTGAATGATTTGCAGGTGATAAAGACGCCCCACCAAGGCGAGCATCCAGAAGGCCAGGAGCGCGCCCAGCAGCAGGGTGCGGGGGAGCATCCCGGAACGGGAGCCACTAGCCGACCGAGCTTGCCGCTGGCGAAGACGCATTTAGGGCTCGCGAGGTAGCTCCCCCAGGGCGGGGGCGTTGCGCGCGAACTCGGGGCTCCCCGTCTCACCCGAATTGCCCGTCGCGCCGCCCACGCGAATCACCTGCTGCGGGGCGGGCGGGGCGAGGCCCAGTTCGCGCCGCGCCAACGTGTCAATCCGTTGCGGGTCAGCCAGCGAGGCCTGCTCGAGGCGGAGCTGATGGTTCCACTCCTCCAGCCCCGCCCGCTCGGCCTTGACCGCCTCAATCTGATAGCCGTCCCGCACGCACTGGAAACTCTGCCACGCCACATGCAGACCAAGAAGAAAAACCAGCACGCCCAGTCCCAGCAGACAGAAACATTCACGGCGCTTCTCCCGGTCAACCTCGCGGTGCAAACGCGAGTTGTCGATGCGCTTGACAAAGTAAATGTCGGTGAAGCCCGCCCGGCCACCGGCCGGCTGGGTTCGCGGACGCCGCTTCGCTTTCGGGAGTGCTACGGCAACTGTGGCCATGTGTTTGGGGGCTGGGTTCTGGGGGCTTGGGGCTGGGGTTCGTGGTTAGGTTTTCCCTAGCCCCCAGTCCCTAGCACCTAGTCCCTGCTTTTCAATGGCGCGCAACTTGGCGCTGCGCGACCGCGGGTTGGCCCGCATTTCTTCTTCGCTCGGGCGGACGACTTTGCGCGTCAGCACCTGAACCTGGCCTTCTCGCTGCCACGCCTGGAAGGCGCGCTTCACCAGCCGGTCCTCCAGCGAATGGAAACTCAGCACCACCAGCCGGCCCTGCGGCGCAAGAACGTCCAGCGCCTTCGCGAGGAACGCTTCCAGGTTCTCGAGTTCCTGGTTCACGGCCAGACGCAACGCCAGGAAGGTGCGCGTGGCCGGATGAATTTGGTGGAGGCCCGCCCGGGAGGGGATGGCTCGCGTCACCACCTGCGCCAGTTCGGTGGTTGATCGAATCGGGCGGGCCTTCACAATAGCTCGCGCTATGCGGCGCGAGTGGCGCTCTTCCCCTAACTTGAAGACAAGATTGGCCAGGTCCCGCTCAGAGCTTCGATTCACAGTCGCTTCCGCCGTTTTCTCTGTCGTCGGGTCCATCCGCATATCGAGCGGGCCTGGCAAACTGAAACTGAAGCCGCGTGAGGCATCCTCGAGTTGCAGCGAGCTCAGGCCGAGATCGGCCAGCAAGCCGTCCGCGGGCCGTAGCCCACTGGCGGCATGAAGCGCATCGATCTCAGCGAAATTCCCTTCCTGCACGATCAGCTTCTCTCCAAAAACTTGCAGGCGCTCGCGCGCCACCGCCAGCGCCGCCGGGTCACAGTCAATGCCCAGGAGCTTCCCCTGCCCCTGCTGCAAAACCTTGAGAATCTGCTCGGCGTGTCCGCCGGCTCCGAGCGTCGCGTCGATGTAGATGCCCTCGGGCCGAACATTCAAGAACTCCAGTGCTTCCTTGAGGAGTACCGGGCGATGCACTGCCCCGGGCTCGGGACTTGGGACTCGGGGTTCGGGATTGCCCGTCCATTTACCATCAGTCACCGTCTGTCAGTCCCAACCCGGAAGCGTTCACCGCAAATCGAAAATCCAAAATCGCTACATTCCCAAACCTGAAATCACCGAACCCAAATCGAAAATCCAAAATCAAAAATCTAAAATCGCTCTAATCCCAAGCCTGAAGTCGCCTATCGCCAATCCAAAATCCAAAATCGCCAATCCAAAATCCCTAGATTCCCAGGTTGCTCAGAGTCTGCTGGTCGTCGTCGCTGAACGGGTTCTGGTCAAGCTGCTCGCGGAAACGCTCCATGTTCCAGACGTCGAGGTAGTTCAGGTAGCCAATCACCGCCACCTCGC